>NZ_JAQIJT010000002.1:1590000-2190000 GCF_036946125.1 Sphingomonas adhaesiva | reverse complement strand
TCCATCGCGGGGGCGGCGGCGATGTCGGCGGTGGGGCGATCGAGGTCGAGCGGGACGACCGCCAATTCCAGCCCCGCGGCCCGGGCGAGCGCATTGATCGCCGCGCCGCCACGCTCGAAATTGGCGACCATCTGCGCCGTCACGTCGGCCGGGAAGGCACTGACCCCGCGCGCGGCGACGCCGTGATTGCCCGCGAACACCGCGATCCGCCCGCGATGCAGCTGCGGGCGCGGGCGTCCCTGCCACCCGGCCATGAAGATCGCGATCTCCTCCAGCCGGCCGAGCGAGCCGGCGGGCTTGGTCAGCTGCGCCTGGCGCGCGGTCGCGGCGTCGCGCGCCGCGGCATCCGACGCGGGAAGCCGGTCGAGCGCGTCGAGGAAGGCGGCAGGCGTGGCGAAGGCGGCGGGCACGCCCGGCCCCCTATCGGTCCGCGGCGAAGCAGGTCAACCGCGCGCGCGACGCCGCTGCGGATCGGCGCGCCAGACGCGCAACCCCTCGCCCAGCGCGTCCAGCCCGGCGGCGAGCAGGGCAGGAGGCTGGGCGAAGCCGATGCGGATGTGGCCGGGGGCGCCGAAATACTCGCCGGGTGCGACGACGACGCCCGATCGCTCGCCCAGCCATTCGGCGAAGCCGGCGGTATCCTCCACCCCGACCAGCCGGGGGAAGGCGACGCAGCCGAAACGCGGCAGGTCGCCCGCGATCAGCCCGTCGGCCTGCCAGTCGGCGAAGGCGGCGGCGGCGACGGGGCGTGCGGCGTCGATCACCCGATGCGTGCGCGCGGTGAAGGTCGCGGCGTCGTCGAGCACCAGCGCGGCGGCGGCGTGCGACAGGTTGGACACGCCGAATTCGAAGCGGTCGGCCAGCGCGCGGACCCGTGCGACGACGCCCGCGTCGCCGACGATCCAGCCGCAACGCAGCGACGACAGGCCGAAGATCTTGGTCAGGCTGCTGATCGTGACGAAGCGCGGCGACAGCGAGGCCGCGGCGCAGGGCCGGGTGGCGGCATCGGCATAGTCGCCGTACACCTCGTCCACCACCACCAGCAGGTCGCGCTCCTCCGCGAAACGGGCGAGCGCCACCAGCTGATCGTGCGGGATCACCGCGCTGGACGGATTGTGGAGATTGGAGACGACGACCATCCGCGTCGCCGGGCGGATCGCGGCGGCGAGGCGGTCGAGGTCGAGCGCGAAATCGGGGGCGGGGCGCGGGAACGTGTCGGCGGCGATGCCGTGGAGCGCGGCGATCCCGCCGAACAGGTCGAAGCCGGGCGTCTCGACCGCGATGCGCTGTCCGGGGCGCAGCAGCGCGCGGTAGAGCATCGACAGCGCGGCGGTGGCGCCGGTGGTGCACAGCACCTGATCCGCGGCGACGCCGTAGCGGCGCTTGAGATGCGCGACGACATGCGGGTTGCCGCCGCTGAACGCGCTGACGTAGCGGTCGGTGACGGGGGCGGCGAACGCGCGCGCGACGGCGGCGGTCAGCAGGTCGGCGGGTTCGGGAACCGAGCTGTCGAACAGCGGGACGATGCGACCGCCGGCGGACCGGGCGCGCGACAGCGTTCGCCGGATCCACAGCGCGTAGCTGTCCGCTTCCAATATGTCGGTCATCCGGTGTCGAGTCCCCCTTGACGCCGGATTGTAGCTGCCGGCGGCGGCAACGTTATCCGAAGTGGCGGAGCGGCGCGGGCGCGGGTGCATAACCTTGCCGGTCAGCGCGCGGCGCGGCGCGCATAGGCGAGATAGTAGAGCGTGCCGATCGCCAGCCAGCCGCCGACCAGCGCATAGGGGCGCCCGTCCGCCTCCAGCCCGGCGACGATGATGATCGCGGCGGCGACCACCGCCCACCAGCCGATCGCGACCATCCGGCGCGGCGCGATCCGCAGCCACGCGCCCGCCGCCACCCCTTGCGCGCCCTTCGCCACGCGGATCGCGCAGAGCGAGCAGGCGATGTATTTCAGCATCGTCGGCAGGTTCACCGCCAGCAGCAGGAAGACGAGGCTGTCGGGCATCAGCAGCCCGGCCATCGCGCAGACATAGGCGAGCAGGATCGCGCGGTGCGGGGTGCCGAAGCGCGGGTGGATCGCGGCGAGCGCGGGCGGCAACGCGGCGCGGCGCGCCATCGCGAACAGGCTGCGCGAGAAGACGAGCGCGGTGGCGTTCATCGTCTTCAGGATCGAGACGGTCGCCGCGCCGACCACCAGCGGCAGCGCGAGCGCGCCGAGCGGCACCTGTGCGGCGGTCAGCAGCGGCGCCTTGCTCGCGGCGAGCGCGGGCGCACCGACGAGGCCGAGCGCGGTGGCCGCGACCGCGCCGTAGACGAGCGCGGTGAGCAGGATGGCGAGCGCGATGCCGCGCGGGATGGTGCGCTGCGGATCGCGCACCTCGTCGCCGATCTCGACCGCGGATTCGATGCCGAGGAACAGGCTGATGAGGAGCGGCAGCGCGGCGAGGATCGCAGGTACGCCGTTGGCGACGAGCGGGCCGATCGTCGCGGCGGACGCCCGCGGCGCGCCGGTCGCGACGAAGGCCGCGAGCACCGCGATCAGCAGCAGCATCAGCACGGTCTGCACGCGCGCGGCGACGGTGACGCCGACATAGTTGAGCACGAAGACGAGCGTGATCGCGGCCGCCACGACGGGCGTCCCGGGCAGCGCGATCGCCATGCCGAGGTAATTGACCAGCACGCGCGCCAGCACCACGGTCGCGCCGACGTTGCTGATGATGCGCAGCCAGGCGATCGAAAAGCCCGCGAACGGCCCCAGGAAGCGGCGCGGCCATTCGTAGGACGCGCCCGACACCGGCAGCGCGGAGGCGAGCCAGGCATAGACGGTCGCGAACAGCAGCATCGGCACGACGCCGAGCGCGATCGCGATCAGCAGCCCGGAGCCGGCCACCTGCGCGGCGGGTTGCAGGACCGAGAAGATCGAGACGCCGATCGCGGTGCCCGCGCCGAACATGACGACGCCGGTCAGCCCGACGCCGCGGGTCAGGTGCGGCTCAGTCGACATGGTCATGCGCCGCCGCGCCGAAATAGGCGGTGCCGGCATGGCCCAGGGCGGCGGGTGTCGTCGCGGTGGGCAGCGTGACCGGGGGCGGTGCTGCGAACGGCTCGATCGCCAGCGCGCGATAGATTTCCGCCGGATAGTAGATCGCGCCCGCGCGCATCACCATGCGGGGCGTGCGGATCGCGGCGACGTCGCGCGTCGGATCGCCGGCGAGCAGGACGAACTCGGCGGTCTTGCCGCGCTCGATCGACCCGCGCGACGCGGTATCGCCGAGGTAATCGGCCGCACCCCAGGTGGCGAGGCGCAGCGCGTCGGCGACGGGGATGCCGGCCTTGGCATACAGCTCCACCTCGCGCTGGACGGTGAAGCCGGTGGCGTCGTCGGTGCCGGGCAACAGGCGGATGCCCTGCGCGTGGAGCAGCTTCATCGTGTCCAACAGCGTCGCGAAGGCGGCGTGGTAACGCCGATCCTCGGCGGCGTCCTTCAGCGGGACGAAGGTGCGCTGGCGGTAGCGGCGATAACCGATCGGCATGTGCGAGAGATAAGCCGCATCGCCCTCCGCCACGGTGCCGGCGCGGCTGAGCATCAGGCGTTCCAGGATCACCGCGGTGGTATCGAGCGACGTGCGGTGCGCCTTCATCAGCGCGACGGTGCGCCGCACGCGCGGGGACGCGAGGTCCAGGTCGGCGGCGCGCGCCATGCCGGTGAGGCGCAGCGGAGTGCGCGTATCGTCCCGGGGATCGAGCAGCCAGCCGAGCATCAGCTGGTTGATGTGCGCGATCGTGTCGTAGCCGTCCGCGATCACGCGGTCGGGCGAGGAGAAGGCGGGAACGTGCCCGGTCACGCCGAGCCCGAGGCGGTGCGCCTCAGCGGCGACGGGCTTCACCCAATCGGGGTCGAGGCTGTTGTAGATCTTGATCTCGCGGTAGCCGCGGTCGGCATACCAATGCACCGCCTTCATCGCGTCGGCCAGCGTGTCGGGAATGAAGCCGTTGCGCGCCGAATAGGGGCTGCGCCCCTCGATGAAGCCGTCGGGGACGATGTGCGGGCCGGCGATCTCGCCCGCCTCGACCCGCGGCAGCAGGTCGAGCAGAAAATCGTTCTTGTTGCCCATGTCGCGCGTCAGCGTGACGCCGGCGGCGAGGTAGAACAGCCCGCTGTCGAGCGAGGTGTGCGAGTGCATGTCCGCCAGGCCGGGCATCAGCGTGCCGCCCTGGCCATCGATCACGAGCTGGTCGGCGGGCGCGGGGCCGGTGTCGCCGGGCAGGACCTGCGTGATGCGGTCGCGCATGACGACGACGGTCGAGACCGCGCCCAGCGTCCCCGTGCGGGGATCGAGGATGCGGACGTTGCGGATGCGCACCGGCACGTCGTAGCGGTGCGCGACCCGCGCGCTGATCGCGCGGACGCGCTCGCCCTCCAGTTCCGCCCCCAGCTTCAGCAGCGCGGGCGCCTCGCTCTCCTGCCCGGCGCGGATCGCGACGCCGGTGGCGCTGAAGGTCGCGAAGAGCCGCTGCCGCGCGTCGAGCATCAGGTAGTCGGGTGACAGCTGGATGCCGTCGAGCCGGACGACGGTGACCGGCGTCGCGCCGATGCGCATCGTGCGCACCTTCGTCGCGGTGACGCGCCCGCCGGGCAGCGTCGCGATGCTGCCGCCCGCCGCCAGCGCGGCACGGGCGTAGATGCCGGCGGCATAGGGGCTGTCGTCGTTGAGGATGTAGAGCGCGGGCGTCGCGGCGGCGGCGTCGCCCCTGTCGGCCTGGCTTTCCCAGGCGGCGCGACCGGCGCTCCAGCGGAAGCGCTCGTCGACGGGGCCGCCCATCAGCGAGGTGCCCGCTACGGTCCATTCCACGGGCACGCCGCGCGCGCCGAGCACGATGTCCTCGCGGTGCTTCGGTCCGCGGCCGTTGTCGTCGACGCGGTAGTCGACGTGGGTGCGGTTGCCGCTCGTCTCCGCGACCACGCTGCCGACGACCTCGCCGTTCGCGACGATCGATAGCTTCTCCGTCTCCGCCAGCGCAGGCGAGGCGGTGAGCAGGAGCGCGAGGAGCACGCGCCTCACAGCGCGCAGGCCGTGTCGGGGACGCCCGCGACGCGTTCCCATTGCCACGCGTCGACCGTCTCGCCGCGGGGGAGGTATTCGAGCGGGATGACACGATCGTCGCGCCGGATCGTCAGCTTCATCAATGCGGTCTGCTCGCCCTGGAGATAGTCCTGCGGCGTCCATGTCACGATCGCGTCGCCGTCGCGCAATCCGGCGCGTGCCGCGGCGGAGCCCGGGACGACGCCCGTCACGATCCGTGACGGCGTGGCGAGGATCGCGGCGTCGAAGCCGGGTTCGAACCGGCGCAGCGGCCGTGCCACGCGGCGGAAGCACGGGCCGAACGCGTCGGAGGCGGGCAGCGGCATCGCGCCGTCCAGGAAGGCGCGGAAGTCGGTGACGGCGCGGTCGCCGAGGTCGCGGCGCAGCAGCGCTTCCCAATCGGCGTTGGTCGTCGGACCGCGCAGCGCCAGCATCGCGAACATCAGGTCGTCGAGCGAGCGCCGGCCGCCGGACGCCTTGCGCAGCCTGTCGTCGAGGTCGGCGAAATACAGCATCCCGCGATCGTAGGGCAGCGTGCGAAGCCGGGTGTCGCGCCAGAAATTGGGGGCGATGTCGCGGTTCGGCGCGGTCGCCTTCGCGCTGGTGTAATAGCGCCCGGCATGGGTGTTGAGATCGATCAGGAAGGAGGCGGGCGACACCATGCCGAAGCGCAGCGGCAGGCGGCGCTGGTAGAGGGTCGCCAGTCCTTCGCCGAACCACGACGATTCCAGACCCGCGGGCCGTTCGATGAACGGCTGGAAGGTGTGGAACATCTCATGCGCGAGCGTGAATTGCAGCTCCGCGGGATCGCTGCCGGGGCCGCCGGGGCGGCCATAGGTGGCGACGAAGGAATGGTAGAGCCCGACCCCGCCGCCGGCGTTGATCGGGTTGAAGCGCATGAAGACCCCGTAGGGCGGGGGCGATTTCTGGCGGAAGAAGCGCGCGTAATGGCCGTAGAGCGTGCCGGTCCAGCGCATCAGCGCGATCCCGTCGAACGGCGGCCGGCCCTGAAGCGCGGAGAAGAAGCCGGTCGCGGGCGGGGTGGCGGGCCAGGTGGCGACGCGCCCGGCCATGAAGAAGCCCATGCGGATCTGTCCGGCGGTCAGCGGCTCGGCGGCGGTGCGGCGCCCCTCGCCCAGCGAACTGACGCCGCGCGCGCCCTTCGGCAGCGCGGACAGGTCCCAGGCGATGGTGGTGCGATAGGCCGCGTCGCCCGGCGGCAGCGCGAGGAAGACGTGGCCCGCGCCCGATACCGCGCCGTCATCGGTGCGGAAGGCGAAGGGCGGGCCCGACCCGCGCACGGGCAGGTCGGAGGCGACGGGGAAGGCGTAGCGGACCGTCAGCGGGCCGGCGATCGCGCGATCCGCGATCCACTCGCGCGAGGGGCCGCCGGCCTCCGCATCGCGCGCGGCGGCGGTCGGCAGGTCGACGTCGCGGGGGCGCAGCGTCACCGTACCGCGCGCGTCGCGCGCCGCGATCGTGGTGATCGTGCGCGCGACGGTATCGACGTTGCTCGCCACCAGCGGCAGCCGCAGCACGGGGGCGCCCGCCGCCGCGGCGACGCCGCGCAGGCGCAGCGTCACCGTGAGACGGTCGATCGCACCGCGCTCTGCATGGGGCGCCAGCACGATCTCCACCGCCGGCGCCGCGGCGGGGGCGGCCAGCGCGAGGAGGAGCGCGGCGCCCGGCATCAGAAGCGGAACCGCGCGCCGGCGAAGAAGCTGCGGCCGATGATGTCGCCGTAGCTGATCGTCGGGTAGGACGGCTCCTTGTCGGTCAGGTTGTTGACGCCGAAGCGGAACGCGAACGTGCCGATGTCATAGGCGAACGAGATGCTGTGCGTCGTGTTGCCCGCGATGTTCGGGTTCGGGTTGTTCTCGATCGACGCGTTCGGCGCGGCCAGCACCGGGCTGAGGTAGAAGGCCTGGTAGGTGAAGCGGAACGGCCCGTTGCTGTAGCGCAGGTCGAAGCGGCCCGCCCAGTCGGGCTGCGCCACGCCGGTGATCGGGCTGTTGGCGGTATTGTCGGAGCGGGTGAACACCGCCCCCGTCAGCGAGCTCGTCAGCAACCCGGTGTGGGTGGCCGCCACCTCGAACTCCACCCGGCCCGCATCGGCGCCGAGCGGCAGGACGTAGCTGATGTCGTAGGTTTCGCCGCGATAGCGGATGATGCCCGCGTTGAACGTCGTGGTGCGCCCGGTCGCGAACGATCCGGCCTGGCTGGCCGTGGTGGCGGTGGAGAGGCGGGTGAACGCGTCGCACACGCCGGCGGCCGGAGCGACGTCGTCATAGCACGCCGCGGCGAAATCCTGCGTCGTGAAGGGGACGAGGCCGTCGGTCAGATCGATCTCGATCCGGTCGGCGGTGATCGTCAGGCCGGGGATGAAGCGCGGCTGCGCGACGACGCCGTAGGTCCAGGTCTTCGCCACCTCGTTGCGCAGCGCGCGGTTGCCGCCGGTCGTGACCAACGTGGTGCTGAAATTCTCGCCCGAATTCTGGAACGCGGCGAGGCGATCGGCGGCCGACGCGCCGACCGCGGCGCCGCCGGGCCCGCCGGTGCCATAGGTCGGGTTCGCCTGGAACAGCGCGAGGCAGGCGGCGCGGCGCTGCGTCGGATTGGGGCCGCCGGAAATGCGGTCGGCATCGCAGGGATCCTGGTTGCCGCCCTGCAGGTTCTGCACCGACGGCGAGATCAGCTGCGTCAGCGTCGGCGCGCGGAAGTTGCGGCTGCGGTTGGCGCGCAGGCCGATCCCCTCGACCGGCTCCCACCGGGCGCCGACGTTCCACACTTGCTCGTCGCCCACGACCGAATTGTTGACGAAGCGATAGGCGCCCGACAGCTCCAGCGCGTTGACCAGCGGCAGGCGGACGTCGCCGCCGACCAGCGGGACCAGGATTTCGCCGGAGACCTCGTCGGTATTGTAGCGCCCGCGCTGCGGCACCACGGGCGCGGTGCCGAGGATGCCGGACTGGTCCGCGGCGAAGGGGGTGAAGCGCGCGGTCTCGTCGCGGTGCTCATAGGCGGCGGCGACCTTTACGTCGCCGGCGGGCAGCGTCAGCACCGCGCCGCTGAGCGTGGCCAGCAGATCGACCTGCTCGTTGCGATAGCGGTTGCCGGTGCGGACCGAGACATAGTCGCGCGCGGCCTGCGACACGTTGCCGTTGCCGAACGGGTTGATCGGCGCGCAGGCCGCGTCGTCGTTGGTGGTGACGGCATCGGCGTTGATCCCGCAGACGATCGCGCCCGAGGCGTTGCGCGCGGCGGAGATGGCATTGTTGTAGCGCGCCAGATTGACGCCCCATGCCTGTTGCCGCCCGTCGACGCGCGCATAGCTGCCCGAGACGCTCCAGTCGAAGCGGCGCCCCGCGACGTCGAACCGGCCGTCCAGCGCCAGCAGCCCGCGGTACGTCTCCGTGCGATAGGTCTGGTCGTTGTCCGGCGTCAGGTCGTTGAACACCTTCGACAGGAACAGCGGCCCGCCCGCGGCGAAGGTCGGCGACAGCGCGCTGAGCGCGGTGACCGCGCCGGCGGTCAGGTACGGATTGGTGCGGGTGAAGGCGATCGGGCCGGTGCCCAGCGCGCTCGATCCCAGGATCGTGTTGGAGCGGACCTGCAACCCCTCGGTCGCGTCGGTGCGCGCGTACAGCAGCTCGGTCGACAGCGTGACGCCGTCGGTCAGGTCGTAATGCCCCAGCACGTTGGCGGTGACGCGCTCCACCCCGGTGCGCAGCGTGCCGACCAGCTTCGCATAGGGGAAGCCGTCGCCGCCCGCGGCGAAGGGGACGCCGTATTGCGTGCCGAGGTTGAAGTTCGCGATGCTGCCGTCGGGCTGGAACTGGCGCCCCAGCAGGAAGCGCGACACCGGGGCCGGCGTGGTGAAGATCACGCCGTCGGCGTTGAACTCCCAGAAGCGCGCGTCGAAGATCTCGCGCGTGGAGGGGATGCCGTCGGTCGACGAGGTGTTGGCGCTGTTGGGCACGGTCAGGCGGCCCAGCTGGGTGCGCGGACGCGTGTCGTAGGCGAGGGCCGCGACCCTCGACCATTCGACGTTGGCGGCGATGTTGCCGCGACCGTCGCCGAAATTGTGCCCCGCGGTCAGGCGGGCGCTGTAGGTCGGGCGGTCGCCGCGCTCGGTCACGCCGCCCTGGACGTCGCCCTCCACGCCCTGAAAGTCCTTCCGCAGGATGTAGTTCACGACGCCGGCGATCGCATCGGAGCCGTAGACCGCGGCGGCGCCGCCCTGCACGACCTCCACCCGCTGGAGCAGCCCGACGGGGACGATGTTCGCATCGACCTGCGAATCGCCGAGCCCGCTCGACGTGGTGACCATGCGACGGCCGTTGACCAGCGTCAGCGTGCGGCCCGTGCCGAGGCCGAACAGCGACGGTGCGTTGATGCCGCTGCCGCTCGACGTGCCGCTGCCGCTGGCCTGCGCGAGTTGCGCGTTGAGCGAGGGCTGGTTGTTCAGCGCGTCGCCGACGCTGACGAAGCCGCGGTCGCTGATCGTCTGCGGGTCGATGACGGCGACCGGCGTGGTGGTGTCGGTGGCGGCACGGCGGATGCGCGAGCCGGTGACGATGATGTCCTTGTCCGCATTGCCCTCATCGGCGGCGGCAGCCTCGATACTGCCCGACGCGATCGTGGTTTCCGGGGGCGCCGCGGCGGCGGTCTGCGCCATGGCGGGCGCGATGCCGGCGAGCATCGCGGCGCCGGCGGTGGTGAGCATCATCCCCGCGCGGAGCGAAATCGTGAAACCGTGACGCATGTCTTCCCCCGAAATAACCTGGCTGCGTATCCCTGCGAGCGCGTCCGCCTTCTCAGGAGGCGATCCGATCACAGCCACAATAGGTCGGGGCGGTGCGAATTCTTTTCGTTTCATGGCGCCGGATCGCGTTCCGGCGCATGATTTATTCCGCGGCGCGGGCGTCAGCGGCGGCGGTGCGTGACCATCCGCTGGTGCAGGTCGCCGATCGCGCGGCTGCCGGTGGATGCGAACAGCCCGGGCACCAGCCCGTGGACGAGGCAGGCGATCCCGGCCCCGATCATGGTCACGCCGAACCGCGTCGCGACCAGCAGATGCGCGACATAGCTCTCTCCGACGCTGCGGGGATGGTCGACGAACAGGCGGTTCAGCATCGTGGCGCTCCGTGAGAGGTGATGGACGGAGGATAGCGGCCCGCACGCGAAAACGGGTTCTCAATCCGGCGGCGAAGCGGCTATATCGGTGAAGCAGGTTCCATGAAGGGGGCGTCGTGGAGAAACTGGTTCTCGATGCGATCGATCGGCGTATCCTCGCGATCCTTCAGGAGGATGCGACCGTCGCGATCGCCGATATCGGCGAGCGGGCGGGGGTGTCGCAGACCGCGTGCTGGAAGCGGATCAAGCGGCTGGAGCGCGACGGCGTGATCGCGCGCCGCGTCGCGGTGCTCGACCGCGACCGGCTGGGGCTGGGGGTGACGGTGATCGTCGGGGTGCGGACCGCGCATCACAGCGACGACTGGCTCCAGACGTTCGCGGAAGGCGTGTCGCGCATCCCGGAGGTCGTCGAATTCTATCGCATGAGCGGCGACATAGATTATCTGCTGAAGATCGTGGCGCGCGACATCGCGGATTACGACCGCATCTATCGCAAGCTGACGAAGGTCGCGCCGCTCCACGACGTCAGCTCCTCCTTCGCGATGCAGGAGATCAAGTCGACCACCGCGCTGCCGCTCGACTGACCCCGACTGCCCCGTCCGCAGAGATGTTGCCCGAAAGTGACAGCGCTTGACAGACGTGCGATCGAATGAATAAATCAAATTGATTACTGGTTCCGCCAGCGCTAACCGCGGCCGAACGTTCGACAGGGAGGGGATTACGATGCGTTACGGTCGCGAGCCGTTGGTTCGTTCGAAGCTGCTGGCAGCGGCATCGTCGGTGGTGATCGTGGCCGGGCTGCTGCCCGCCGCCGCGCTGGCGCAGACGCCGGTCGGCAACACGCCCGACGTGAATGCGACGCCCGCCGATGCGGTGGCCGCGCCGTCGCAGCAGGCCGACACCTCGGAAGACATCGTCGTCACCGGCATCCGCGCATCGCAGGCGCGCGCGATCGAGGTGAAGCGCAACGCCGACAGCGTGGTCGAGGCGATCAGCGCACAGGACATCGGCAAGCTGCCCGACGTCACCATCTCCGACTCGCTGCAGCGCATCCCCGGCGTGCAGATCCGCCGCGACGCGGGCGAGGGCGGCGCGGTCAACATCCGCGGCCTGCCGCAGGTGACGACGCTGCTGAACGGCGAGCAGTTCCTGGGCGCCAATTCGGTGACCACGGTGCAGCCGAACTTCACCGACATCCCGTCGCAGCTGTTCAGCGGCGCGACCGTGTTCAAGTCGCCGACCGCCTCGCTCCAGCAGGCGGGCCTGTCGGGCACCGTCGACCTGCTGACGCGGCGTCCGTTCGACCTGAAGGACGGGCTGACCGTCTCCGCGGCCGCGGAGGGTCAGTATGGCGACAACACCAAGAAGTGGAGCCCGTCCGCCAACGGCCTGCTTTCGTTCCGCGGCGAGCGCGTCGGCGTGCTGGTGTCGGCGGCGTACAGCGACCTGACGCTGGGCAACAGCTTCCGCGGGATCCAGGACTTCGGCGTTCGCACCCGGCAGGAGCGCAACTACCTGGACGGCGACGGTAACGTCCAGCGCGACTTCGGCGTCGGGCTGCCCGCGGGTCAGTCGCGTGGCACGCCCATCACGGAGAACGGCCGCATCGTCGGTTATGACGTGAACGGCGATGGCGACGCCAACGATGCGTTCATCACGCCGCAGTCGCACACCGCGTGGAACCGTGTCACCAACCGCGAGCGCTTCGGCGCCAACGCCTCGCTCCAGTTCGAGGTGAACGATGCGCTGCGGCTGACGGCGGACGCCTTCTACACCCGCCAGACCCAGTTCGAGCGGACCGCGGGCTTCCAGTTGCAGGCGATCGACTGGCAGTCGTCGCCCTTCATCCCGACCAAGTCGACCGATACCGGCGCGACCGTGTCGCGCGGCGTGGATGGCGGCGCGGGCAGCAACGTGAACCGCGACCTGAGCCTGAACACGGTGCAGGCCTATAACTACGACCTGCCCAATTTCGACAGCTATTCGGAGACGTTCCGCACCAGGAGCGAGTCGCAGAACTACAACCTGCAGCTCGACTGGACGCCCAGCGACACGTTCAAGGCGACGGTGCGCGGCATCTACGGCAAGGCGTATCGCAACCGCGACCAGAGCTACACCCAGTTCAGCCTGACCAACGGCACGCAATGGGCGTACAACGGCGTCGGCAACTATCCCGCGTCGCTGGGCGGGGACGTGCGCTTCAACCAGAACGGCTACCAGCCGTACAGCCAGAAGGCGCTGGTCGACTATTCCAGCGGCGCGCCGGTGTTCGGCTTCTCGCCGGCCTTCCTGGCGCAGGCGAGCGATCCGTCGCGCTACGGTCTCAAGACGATCTCGTCGGAGGGCAACGTCTATCAGAACGGCGACCTGTGGGCGCTGCGCGGCGATGCCGAGTGGCAGGCCAACGACCAGGTCAAGGTCGCCTTCGGCGCGCGCTACGGCGAGCGCAGCGTCGACCAGTTCACCTTCGAGCGCGTGTCGCCCTTCTACGCCGGCAACCGCGACAATGCGGCGAACCCGGCCAACGGCTGCCTGGTCAAGTGGAAGGCGTTCGACGTCAACCTGAACGACAGCAAGTGCAGCGTGCTGGACGCGCAGGGCAACGCCTATACCGCGGGCTATACCCGGCTGGCGAACGATCCTGTCTTCGCCGGGCTGGTGCGCCAGTATCAGCTGCCCGCCGCCGGTACGCCGTCGATCTTCGTGCTCGATCCCAAGGCGATGGACGACAGCGAGGCGTGGCAGAACAAGTTCTACCCGGGCAGCCGCAACAACGTGAACCCGGCCGACAGCTTCTCGGTCAACGTGCGCCAGATCTCCGGCTACGGCCAGGTGTCGGGCGAGGGTGAGCTGCTGGGAATGGCGTTCCGCGCCAACGGCGGGTTGCAGGTGGTCAACACCCGGCTGAACGTGCGGCAGAACATCGTCGGCGCGCCGCAGCCCTATGGCGTGTCGGGCGTGGATGCGGGCGATTTCGTGACGAACCGCGAGTTCACCGACTTCCTGCCGTCGGTGAACGTCGCCTTCGACGTCACGCAGAAGCTTCGCGCGCGCGCCGCCTTCTCGCGCACGATGACGCTGCTCGACTTCCTGCAATGGGGCGGTGGCCTGAACGTCAATTATGCGATCAACACGCAGATCCAGCCCAACCGCTTCGAGGCGAGCACCGCGGACTCGCGCGGCAACCCGAACCTCGATCCGTGGCGCGCGACCAACGTGGAGGCGAGCCTGGAATATTACACCGGGCGTTCCAGCCTGGTGTCGGTCGGCGCCTTCTACATCTCGGTCGACAGCTTCATCGCCAATGCGACGATCAACCGCACCGACATCCCGGACAACGACGGCGTCATCCGGCGCGTGGTGCCGACCAACACCGCGGTCCAGGGCGAGGGCGGCACGCTGAAGGGGATCGAGGCCTCGGCACGGCAGTCGCTGGCGGATTACGGCGTGAACGGGCTGTTCGGCGGCTTCGGCGTCGACGCCAACTACACGTTGTCGCTGGGCGAGACCGGCCGTGTCGACCTGGCCGGCAACAAGCAGCCGTTCCAGGACAATTCCAAGCACCAGGTGAACGCGGCGCTGTGGTACGAGCAATACGGCTTCCAGGCGCGCGTGGCGTACAACTACCGCTCGAAGCGTCTGGCATCGTCGGATTACGGCGGCATCAGCGGGCTGGCGCAGTATCAGGCGCCGACCAACTACGTCGATGCGTCGGTGTCGTATGACGTGACGCCGTTCCTGACGCTGTACGGCCAGGCCTCCAACCTGACCGGCGAGACCGAGCGCTTCTATCTCACCTTCCCGAGCCAGGTGTTGAACGAGAACATCTTCGAGCGGCGCTTCATCGCGGGCGCGCGCGTCAAGTTCTAAGTCCGTCGGCCCCCTGAGCCACGACCACCTGCCGCCGCTTCGATCCTTGGGTCGGGGCGGCGGTTTTTCTATGTATCGACGAGTTCGTCATTCCCGCCTGCGCGGGGATGACGGGATTGGGGAGGATCAATGACAAACGCACAACCGATCCGCTCGATCGTGATCGTGGGCGGGGGCACCGCGGGGTGGATGGCGGCGACCTATCTGGCGCGGCGGCTCGCGCACCTCAGGCTCGACATCACGGTCGTGGAGAGTTCCGCGATCGGGACGGTCGGCGTGGGCGAGGCGACGGTGCCCGCGATCCGCGACTTCTTCGCCGCGGTCGAGCTGGGCGAGCCCGACGTGCTGCGCGAGACCGAGGGGACGATCAAGTTCGGCATCCGCTTCGACGGATGGAAGGCGCCGGGCGAGCGCTTCTTCCACCCGTTCGGGCTGTACGGCGTGCCCGCACGCGGGGTGCCGTTCCATCAATATTGGCTGAAGATGCGCGCGGCGGGGGAGACGGCGCCGCTGTCGGACTATTGCCTGGCGACGCAACTGGCGGAGCGCGGGCTGTTCCTGCCGCCGAGCGACCGGCCCGCGAACGATCTGGGCGTGTTCAACTTCGCGGTGCATTTCGATGCGTCGAAGTTCGCCGCGCTGCTGCGGCGACTGGCGACCGCCAACGGCGTGCGTCATGTCGATGCGCGGATCGCGCGCGTCGACCTGTCGGCGGAGAACGGCGCGGTCGCGGCGGTGGTGCTGGACGACGGGCGGCGGATCGCGGGCGACCTGTTCGTCGATTGCTCGGGCTTCCGCAGCCTGTTGCTGGGCGACGCGCTGGGGGTGCCGTACATCGACTGGCGGCAATGGCTGCCGTGCGACCGCGCGATCGCGATCCCCTGCCGTGCGGGCGACCGCGCGCCGCCGCCGCTGACCACCGCGACCGCGCGGGAGGCCGGGTGGCAATGGCACATCCCGCTGCGCCACCGGATCGGCAACGGCTATGTCTATTGCTCGGATTTCACCAGCGACGACGCGGCGGAGGGGGTGCTGACGGCGTCGCTGGAGGGGGAGGCGCTGGCGGCGCCCAACCGGCTGCGCTTCACCACCGGGCATCGCGCGCGCTTCTGGGAGAAGAATGTCGTCGCGCTGGGGCTGGCGTCGGGGTTCCTGGAGCCGCTGGAATCGACCAGCATCACGCTGATCCAGTCGGGGCTGGAGCGGTTCGTCGCGCTGTTCCCGGATCGCGCGTGCGACGCGCGGCTGGCGGCGACGTACAATCGCCAGTCGGTGCTGGAGTTCGAGCGGATCCGCGACTTCCTGCTGCTGCATTACCGCGCCAACGGACGCGTCGGGGAGCCGTTCTGGGACCATATGCGGTCGGTGCCGCCGACCGAGGGGTTGCGGATCAAGCTGGATGCGTGGCGCGCGGGCGGCGAGTTCGTCCGCAATGAGTGGGATACGTTCCAGGATCCCAGCTGGCTGAGCATGTATGCCGGGTTCGAGGACTGGCCGGCGCGCCATTCGGTGCTGGCGGATCAGTTCGACGAGGCGGAGCTGCGCGAGATACTGGCGCGGATGCGCGAGGCGGTGGCGGGGACGCTGCGCCATGCCGAGCCCCATGCGGCGTTTCTGGCGCGGGTGGTGGGGGGGTAGGATTTCGTCACCCCGGGCTTGACCCGGGGTCCCGCTTCTTCGCCCAGGTCGGAAGGAAGCGGGACCCCGGATCAAGTCCGGGGTGACGGGCGGTTGGGCCTACTTCGCGCACCTCACCGTCTGGTCCGCGACCATCCCCAGCGCGACGCGCGACAGGCTGATCGTGGTCGGTCCGGTCAGCGTCAGCGCGAAGGGGACGTCGAGCTTCGACAGGTCCGCGCCCGCCTTCGCGAAGCATTTCAGCGGGACCGACAGCGTCTTCCACTGGCCCTGCGGCAGCGCGGCGAGTTCGGGGACGGGCAGTTCGGTGACGGTCGCGCCCGCCCGCACGCCGATCGTGGGCGTGCCCGACACCGCGGCGTCGCGGCGGACGGTCATGACGAGGGTGACGTCGCCGTTCGACTGGCGGGTGACGTCGACCGGCACCTGCGTCGCGAGCGCGATGGTCGCCTTCCCCTGCGCGACGGCGAAGCGGCGCGCGCCCTCCTGCACGACGTGGTCGGTCGCGGTCACGGTGACATGGCCTGCGGCGGCGCTCGCCGGCACGGTGGTGATGCGCGTCGCCGAGCCGCCGGGCGCGCCCACCTCCAGCGACCAGGCGGCGCTGGGCGTGCCGCGGTCGAGATACACCCCCTCGGTCGCGGCGTCGGGCACGCCCGCCACCTCTGGCAGGCGCGTCCAGGTCGTCGCGCCCGTCAGGCCGTAGCCCAGCGGGAAGAGCGTCGCGGCACCGGGCGCGGCGCTGACCGGCCACGCGGTCGGCAGCCTGCCGGAGAAGCCGCGCTTCGCCTTGCCGTCCTTCCCCGCGACCAGCACATCGGCGATGCCGCCCCCCTCCGACCCCGGCAGCCACGCGACCACGAAGGCATCGGCGGTGTTGAGCGCGGGGTTCACGTAGAGCGGGCGGCCGGTCAGCATCACCGCGACGACGGGCACCCCCTTCGCCTTCAGCGCCGCCATCGTCGCCCAGGGTGCGCGCAGTTCGGGGGCGAGCTGGAGCGCCTTCAGGTCGCCCTGGAATTCCGCATAGGGCGTCTCGCCGAAGACGACGATCGCGACGTCTGGCTTCGCGGCGAAGCTGCCGTCGGGTGAGAGCGTCGCGGTGCCGCCCGCCGCCGTCACGGCCTCGTCCAGCCCCTTCCAGATCGTGGTGGCGCCGGGGAAGCGCGAGGCATCGACGCCGGTGCCCTGCCACGTCAGCGTCCAGCCGCCCGACTGACGCGCGACGTCGTCCATGCCGTCGCCCGCGACCAGCACCTTCGCGCCGGGGCGGATCGGCAGGACGCTGCCCTGCTGCTTCAGGAGGACGAGCGACTTCGCCACCGCCTCGCGCGCGACGGCGCGGTGCGCGGGGCTGCCGAGCAGGTCGAACTGCCCGGCGAGCGGGCGCGACGACGGGCGGCCCGCCTCGAACAGCCCCATCCGCGCCTTCACCCGCAGGATGCGCGACACCGCATCGTCGAGCCGCGACATCGGCACCTGTCCCGCCTTCACCTGCGCCAGCAGCGAATCGTACAGCGGCTTCCAGCTGTCGGGCGCCATATACAGGTCGATGCCCGCCAGCAGCGCGGTGGGGCAGCTGGCGTTGGTGCAGCCCGCGACCTGGCCGTGCGCGTTCCAGTCCGACACGATCAGCCCGCCGAAATTCATCCGCTCCTTGAGCACGTCGGTCAGCAGCCCCTTGTGCCCGGTCAGCTTGCGCCCGTTCCAGCTGGAGAAGCTGGCCATCACCGTCTCGACCCCGTTCTCGATCGCGGGGACGTAGGGTGCGCCGTGGATCGTGCGCAGCGTCGTCTCGTCGATCTGCGCATCGCCCTGATCGACGCCGTTCTTCGTGCCGCCGTCCGCCAGGAAATGCTTGGTGCTGGCGATGACGTGCGGGCCCTTCAGGATCGGCTCCGCCCCGGGTGCGCCCTGAAGCCCGCGGATCATCGCGCCGACATAGCCGGACACCAGCGTGGGATCGGACGAATAGCCCTCATAGGCGCGGCCCCAGCGATAGTCCTGCGGCACGGTGACGGTGGGGGCGAAGGTCCATTCCATGCCGGTGGCGCGGATCTCCTCCGCCGTGGCGGCGCCGATCCGCTGGATCAGCGCGGGGTCGCGGGTCGCGCCCAGCCCGATGTTGTGCGGGAACAGCGTCGCGCCGACGATGTTGGAATGGCCGTGGACCGCGTCCGTCCCCCAGATCATCGGCACGCCGACCCCGCCGTCCGTGCGATCGACCGAGGCGTCGTAGAAGGCGTCGGCCAGCTTCAGCCATTCGGCCGCGGGGGCGAATTCGTCGTTGTTCGGCGCGGAATTGCCGCCGTTCAGGATCGAGCCGAAATGATATTTGCGCATGTCGGCGGGGGTGACGTGCGCGATGTCGGGCTGGATGACCTGCGCGACCTTTTCCGCGACGGTCATCCGCTTCAGCATGTCGGCGACCTTCGCCTCCACCGCGGCGTCGCGCGGATAGGGCCAGCGCGGGGAGGGCCACTCGGCCGGGTGAACGGTCTCGACGCCCAGCGTATCGGCGGGCGCCTGTTGCGCGATCGCGGGGTTCGCCCCTGCCCCGGCCAGGCTGGCGATCCCGGCCAGCAACACCATCCGTGCGCGCATCATCACTCTCCCGAACCAACGTTTCGAACAAAAGCGTAAAACGATTGATCTATTCTGTCCACGCCGTAAGAAGGAGGCGTTATGGAAAGCGCTGACACCCCGTTGCGATCGCGACCGCGGCTGACCGGCGCCAATATCGAACACGCCGGCCAGCATAACCAGCGCGTGGTGCTGCACGCGATCCGCGTCGCGGGCGCGGCGACCCGCGCGGAGATCGCACAGGTCACCGGGCTGACCCCGGCGACGGTGTCCAACATCACCAACCGGCTGCTGGAGACGGGGCTGTTGCAGCCCGCGGGGCAGCGGCGCGGCGGACGCGGACAGCCGGCGACGCGGCTGGTCGTCAGTCCGGGCGGCGCGTTCGCGATCGGGGTGAACATCGACCGCGATCACCTGACCATGGTGGCGGTCGATTTCGGCGGGGTGGTGCGCGCGCGGATCAGCCGCGAGATGGCGTTTCCGATGCCCGACGACGTGCGCGATTTCTATCGCGGCTATGTGCGCGGATTGCTCGCCGATGCGGGGATCGCGGAGGATGCGATCAGCGGGATCGGCGTGGCGCTGCCCGACGATCTGGGCGCGGTGGTGCTGCCGGGGCGGCCCGCGGGCTATGACGTATGGGCGACGATCGACATCGCATCGCTGTTCGCGGCGCCGATCGATGCGCCTGTCGTCGTGCAGAACGACGCCGCGGCGGCGGCGATCGGCGAGATGCAGTTCGGCATGGGGCAGCATCACGCCAGCTTCTTCTACCTGCTGGTCGCGTTCGGGCTGGGCGGCGGGGTGGTCGTCAATTCGCTGTACGACCACGGCGCCAACGGGCGCAGCGGCGAGATCGGGTTCCTGATCGTCGACGACGGGCAGGGCGGGCGGACGCAGTTACAGAATATCGTCTCGCTGGCGGGCCTGTCGCGCGCTTTTGCCGAGGCCGGGCTGACCGACGTCAGCGTGCGCCAGCCCGACATGCGCAATGCGCGCGTCGCGGCGGTGGCGCACGAATGGGTCGCGCGCGCGGCGCAGGCGCTGGCGGAGCCGCTGATCGCGGTCAGCTGCCTGCTCAATCCCGGCGCGGTGCTGATCGGCGGGCGGCTGCCGATCGCGCTGGTCGACGAGCTGGCGCAGCGCACGAACACGCTGGTGCGGCTGCACGGGCGGCACGCGCCCGCGCTGGCGCCGGTGCAGGCGGCGGCGCTGGCGGAGGATTCACCGGCGGTGGGGGCGGCGCTGCTGTCCTTCGGCGACCTGCTGCTGCCGGCCGACGCGGGGGCGTCGCGGCGCGTGCTGTCGGCGGTCGGCTGACGCGCCTTCGCAATTCTAAGGGGGACTACATGGGGCGTAGCGGTCGGGTCGCGGGCGTGGAGCTCGGGGGGACGAAATGTATCGCGGTGCTCGCCACTCCGGAGGGCGCCATCCTGGACCAGCGCCCGGTCGCGACCGGCGACGCGCCGTCGCGCGCGCTGGCGGAATTGTCGCTGATCCTGGACGGATGGTGGCGGGACGGCGGGTTCGATGCGCTGGGCGTCGCATCGTTCGGGCCGGTGCGGCTCGATCCGGCGGCACCCGATTATGGCCATATCACCGCCACCGCGAAGCCGGGCTGGCGGGATACGGCGGTGCTGGGGCCGCTGCGCGAGCGCTATGACGTGCCCGCCGCGTTCGATACCGACGTCAACGGCGCGGCACTGGCGGAGGGGCGCTGGGGCGCGGCGCGGGGGCTGGACGATTTCGCCTATGTGACGGTGGGGACCGGCGTCGGCGTCGGACTGATCGTCAACGGTCGCGCGACGCGTGGCCTGGGGCATTGCGAGGCGGGGCATATGCGCGTGGCGCGGGTGCCCGGCGATACGTTCGCGGGGGCGTGCCCCTATCACGGCGATTGCGTCGAGGGGCTGGCGGCGGGACCGGCGATCCTGAAGCGGCTGGGCGTCGCGGGGGAGGCGGTGGCGGCGGATCATGCGGTGTGGGGGCTGGTCGCGGATGCGCTGGCGCAGATGGTGCAGGCGCTGGTGAGCAGCACCGCGCCGCGCCGCTTCCTGCTGGGTGGCGGCGTGCTGGCGCAGCGGCCCGAGCTGATCGCGCAGGTGGATGCGCGGGTGCGCGCGCTGATCGGCGATTACCTGACGCTGCCGGCCGAGGACTTCATCGTCGCGCCGGGGCTGGGCACGAAGGCCGGGCCGCTGGGGCCGATCGCGCTGGCGCTGGCGTAGGCTCGGCGCGTGCCCGATCCTCGTCGTCATGCCGGACTTGTTCCGGCATCCAGGGTTCAGTGCGCCTTGCCATCGCTGGGTGCGTGGAACCCTGGACCCCGGAACAAGTTCGGGGTGACGGGGGGCATATCCCAAGTGTCGACCATGTCAGCGCTGCGATGATTCACGCGAAGACGCGAAGGGATTGCGTCAGGGACCCACCTCTTCGCGGCTTCGCGGCTTCGCGTGAAATTCCCTAGAGCCACCGCGGGCGGCTCCGTTAGCGAATCAATGCGCCGAATTGCCCGTCGCGATCTGGTGCACGGGCGCGCGGCGGGCGGCGGCGGCGAAGAGGCTGAGCGCGGCGTAGCAGGCGGCGGGGACGACCAGCGCCGTCGCATAGCCGACCGATCCCGACACCGCCCCGACCAGCGGCGGCAGCGCGGCGCCGCCGACGATCGCGGTGCACAGCAGCCCCGAGGTCGCCTCCGCGCTGGCGGTCGAGCGCTCCAGCGTCAGCGTGAAGATGATCGGGAACATCACCGCGTTGACCAGCCCGATCGCCAGCGCGACGAAGCCCGCGACCGGGCCGCCGACGAAGGCGACGAACAGGCACATCGCCGCCGCGATCGCGGTGACGGTCATCAGCAGGCGCGCGGCGTTGACGCGCGACAGCAGCGCGGCGCCGATGATGCGGCCGACCATCGCGCCGCCCCAGTAGAGCGACACCGCGCGGCCCGCCTCCTGCAACGACACGCCGGGCGTGGCGTCGAGCTGGAGGAAGTGCGCGAGCGGGGCGAAGGCGGCGGGCGCCTGCGACGCGCCCCAGATCGCGTCGCTGTTGAGGAAGAACGCCATCTGCGTGCCGATCGACACCTCCGCGCCGACATAGAGGAAGATCGCGCCCGCGCCGATCATCGCCCAGCGCGACGAGGTGGCGTCGCGCAGCATCGCGCCGACGCCGCCGCTTCCGTGAGCGGGCAGGACGGGCGCGGCCGCCTCCACCCGCTTGCGCGCGGCGAAGAAGAAGGCGAGCAGCAGGACGATCAGCCCCGCGATCCAGAAGAAGGCGCGGTCGATGCCGACCAGCGCCTGCGCACGCGCCGCCGCCGACACCGCGGCGCCGTCCTTCGTCTCCAGCCCCTCCAGGAACAGCGCCGCGCCGAGATACGGGCCGACGAAGGTGCCGAAGGAGTTGAACGCCTGCGCCAGCGTCAGGCGGAAGTGGCTGAGCCGCTGTTCGCCGAGCGCCGCGGCGAGCGGGTTGGCCGCGACCTGCAGGATGGTGATCCCGCTCGCCAGCAGGAACAGCCCCGCCAGCACCAGCGCATAAATGGCGAGATTCGCGGCGGCGAGCATGACGAGGCACCCGCCGACCATCATCGTCAGCGCGATCAGGATCGCGGGCACCGGGCGGCGCCGCGACACCAGCACCGCCGCGGGCAGCGAGACGAGGCCGTAGGCGAGGAAGAAGGCCGAGGCGCTCAGCTGCGCCTGAAGGTCGGTGAGCGTGAACACGCCCTTCACCGCGGCGACCAGCGGGTCGAGCAGCGAGGTGATGAACCCCCAGGCGAGGAACAGCGTCGTCACCGCGACGAACGCCATTCGAGTGGTGCGCGTGGTCGTCATCTTCCTCCCCAACCCTGTCACATCGGCCCTTGCCGAATTACGAAATATGATGGCATTAATCACCGTGCGTGCATAGCGCCAATCGCCGCCGCGGCGCGGGGGCTTATCGGAACGGGAGGATCGCGTGAAGGCTTTGACGAAGGTGGCGGCATTGCTGCTCGCGACGGCGGCGTGGATGCCGGCCCTGGCGGACGTGCCGGTCAACGGCGGTCCGTACAACGTCAGCGTGCTCCCCGGCGGCATCGGGGCGGAACGCGCGATCGAGGGTGCGGCGGGCACCGCGCTGGCGGCGGAGGGCGCGCCCTACACGCTGTCCGCCTGGGTGAAGCCGGACGCGAAGCAGGCGGGCGTGGTGCCGCTGATCGGTATCGGTGCCGCGCGCGAGCTGGTGCTGGCGGACGGGCGCCTGACGCTGGTCGACGGCGCGACGCGCATCGGTGGCGCGGCGATCGCGCCCGCGCGGTGGACGCATGTCGCGGCGGTGTCGGACGGCGCGCGCGTCGCGCTGTACGTCGACGGGCGGCGCGTGGCGTCGGGCGCGGCGCGCTCGGCGGCGACGACGCCGGTGGTGACCGTGGCGCGCGCGACGCCGGGGCAGCCGCATTTCGGCGGGACGCTGGTCGGCGCGACCGTGGATGCCGCCGCGCTGGACGCGCGCCGCATCGCGCAGGCGGCGGCTACCCGCCCCGACTTCGCCAACGTCCAGCTGTGGCAGGTCGGCGTCGGCTGGCCGTTCCAGAAGCAGGCGAACATCGGCCTGACGCAGCAGCAGGATGCGTGGACGCTGCCGCAGTCGAGGGACAATGCCTATACCGCGCCGGTCGCCAAGCCGGTGGTGGCGAAGCCCGCGACCCAGGCGCTGGCGCCGGGGCGGTGGCAGATCAACGGCTGGCAGCTGGCCGCCGCACCCGAGGTGGCGGCGGGCGGCGCGGCGCTGTCGCGGCCCGGCCGCGCGGGCGGGACGTGGCGCGCAGCGACGGTGCCGGGCACGGTGCTCCAGACCTTGGTCGATCGCGGCGTCTATCCCGATCCCTATTACGGGCTGAACAACCTCAGGATCCCCGAAAGCCTGGCGCGGCAGGATTATTGGTACCGCACCACCTTCACCGTGCCCGCCGAAGCCGCGGGCAGGAGGCTGACGCTCGTCTTCGGCGGGGTGAATTACGCCGCGGAGATGTGGGCCAACGGCGCGCCGCTGGGCACGACGCGCGGCGCGTTCATCCGCGGGCAGTTCGATTTCGTGCCGGTCGCGGGCGAGAACGTCATCGCGGTGAAGGTATCGCCGCCGCCGCACCCCGGCATCCCGCACGAGCAATCGGTGAAGGCGGGCGTGGGCGAGAACGGCGGGCAGCTGGCGATCGACGGCCCGACCTTCGTCGCGACCGAGGGGTGGGACTGGATCCCCGGCATCCGCGACCGCAACACGGGGCTGTGGCGCCCGGTCGAGCTGGTGGCGCACGGCAACGTCCGCATCCTCGATCCGCATGTCGTCACCGACCTGCCGCTGCCGCGCACCGACAGCGCCGACGTCTACGTCACGGTGCCGATCGACAATGCCGGTGCCGCCGCGCCGGTGACGGTGAAGGTCGCGTTTGAGGGCGTGACGGCGGAGAAGACGGTCACCGCGCCCACGGGCCGCAGCGAGGTGAAGTTCACCCCGACCGAGTTCGCGCAATTGAAGGTCGCCAACCCGAAACTGTGGTGGCCCAACGGCTATGGCGAGGCGCATCTGTATAACGCGACCTATCAGGTCAGCGACGCGTCGGGCGTGTCCGACAGCAAGGCGGGGCGGTTCGGCATCCGCGAGGTCAGCTACGACCTGTCGCTGTTCGATGCGAAGGGGCAGGCGCGGCGCGTCAACGTGCAGACCACCGACGGCGCGCTGGCGGGGACCAAGCTGATCGACGTGCGCCATCAGGCGATCAAGCAGACCCCGACCGGCTGGGCGGAATCGCTGACCCCGGCGGGCGAGGTGTCGAGGGCGGTGACCGCGATCACCCAGACCCTGCCCGAGCCGCATATGACGATCCGCGTCAACGGCGTCAGGATCGCCGCGCGCGGCGGCAACTGGGGCATGGACGACGCGATGAAGCGCGTCAGCTACGACTGGCTCGCGCCGTTCTTCCGCCTTCAGAAGGAGGCGCATATGAACATCATCCGCAACTGGATGGGCAACAACAGCGAGGACGAGTTCTACGACCTGGCCGACGAGAACGGCATGATGGTCCTGAACGACTTCTGGCAGTCGACGCAGAACTTCCAGGTCGAGCCCGACGATGCCGCGCTGTTCCTGGCGAACGCGCGCGACACGATCGCGCGCTATCGCAACCACCCGTCGATCATCCTGTGGTTCGGGCGCAACGAGGGCGTGCCCTATCCGACGCTGAACGAGGGGCTGGACGACGCCGTGTTCGAGCTGGACGGCACGCGCTGGTTCACCGGCAGCAGCAACGTCGTGAATCTGCAGGGGTCGGGGCCGTACAACTACCGCCCGCCGGTCGGCTATTTCACCGACCTCGCCACCGGCTTCTCGGTCGAGACGGGAACGCCGTCGCTGTCGACCGCGGAGTCGATCGCCAGCTACGTGCCCGCGGGCGACCGCTGGCCGCTGGGCGACGTGCTGGCGTACCACGACTGGCACTTCGCCGGGAACGGCGACACGAAGACGTTCATGCAGACGCTGTCGACGATGTTCGGCCCCGGCCGCGACTTCGCCGATTTCGAGCGCAAGGCGCAGATGATGAACCTGGAAACCCACAAGGCGATGTACGAGGGGTTCCTGGGGCATCTGTGGACGAAGAACAGCGGGCGGCTGCTGTGGATGACGCACCCGGCGTGGCCGTCGAACGCGTGGCAGATCTATTCGTGGGACTATGACACCCATGCCGCCTATTACGGGGCGAAGAAGGCGACCGAGCCGCTCCACGTCCAGCTGAACCTGCCGGGGAACGAGCTGGTGGTGCTGAACACCACGCAGGTCGCGATGCCGGGGATGCGCGCGACGGTGCGGGTCGTGGGCCTCGACAATCGCGAGCTGTTCACGCGCACCGACACGGTCGATGCCGCGGCCAATGCCGCGACGCCGCTGGCGGCGGTGCCACTCGACACGTTGTTCGCGGCGAACCCGATGGTGCTGGTCAGCCTGAAGCTGGTCGATGCCGCGGGCAAGCCGGTGTCGGAGAACTTCTACTGGCGCGGGCGCGACACCGCCTCCTACCGCGCGCTGGAGGCGATGGCGCCGGCGACGCTGACCGCCAGCGCCGCCGCGCCGGTGACGGACGGGGCCGACAAGGTGGTGACGGTGACGCTGGCGAACACGGGTACGGTCCCGGCGCTGAACGCGAAGCTGACGCTGGTCGACGGCGCGGGGAAGCGCATCCTGCCCGCCTATTACAGCGACAATTACGTCGCGCTGCTGCCGGGCGAGACGAAGGCGGTGACGGTGCGCTATCCCGCGACGGTCGCCGCGACCCCCGCGCTGACGCTGCGCGGGTGGAACGTCGCCGAGGCGAAGGTGGCGGCGCGATGATCGCCGCGTTGCTCGCCGCGGCGCTCGCGTCGGTCCAGCCGGTGGCCGCGACCGAGGCGGGGGCGGTGCGCGGTACGGTCGCGGGGGGACATGTCGTGTTTCGCGGCATCCCCTTCGCCGCCCCGCCGGTGGCACAGCGGCGCTGGTCGCCGCCCGCCGCGCCGGTGCGATGGAAGGGGGTGCGCGATGCGACCGCCCCCGCGAACAGCTGCCCGCAGGCGGATTATGGCTGGAACCACGGCGATTATGCGTTTCAGTCGGAGGATTGCCTGACGCTGGACGTCGGCACGACGTCGCTGACGGGCCGGCGCCCGGTGCTGGTGTGGATCCACGGCGGCGGCAATTACGCCGGGTCGCCGGGGGACATGGTCGAGACCGCGATGGTCGCCAAGGGCGTCGTCGTGGTCGCGGTGCGCTATCGCCTCGGCGCGCTCGGCTTCCTGCATCGTCGCGACGGCAGCGGCGGCAATCTGGGCGTGCAGGACCAGATCGCGGCGCTGCGCTGGGTACGCGCCAATGTCGCGCGCTTCGGCGGCGACCCGGACATGGTGACGATCGCGGGCGAGAGCGCGGGCGCGCAGGACGTCGGCGTGCTGATCGCCGCGCCCGCCGCGCGCGGGCTGTTCCGCCGCGCGATCATGGGCAGCGGGACGCCCGGGTTCGGGCTGCCGTGGCGCAGCCGGGAGGAGGCGTGGCGGATGGGGGACCAGTTCGACGCGCTGATGAAGGTCGCACCCGCCGATCTGCGCCGCGCCGCGCCGGGCGCGGCGATCGCGGCGGGCGAGCAGCTGCACGATCCCGTCCTGACCGCGGACGACTATCGCTGGCTGCGCACCACGATCGACGGCGCGGTGCTGCCCGATACGCCCGAGCGGCTGATCGCGGCGCGGCCCGCGCTCGACCTCTTGATCGGGACCGATCGGTTCGAGCTGGACCTGCCCGGCGGGCGGACGCGGCGCGACGCGTTCGTCGCGACCGCGTTCGGCGCGAACGAGGCGAGGGCGCGCGCCTTCTACCGGCTGGACGAGCCCGACCCCGCGCCGGACGCGCGGATGGGGACGCGCGACCAGCAGATCGCGACCGACGCCACGTTCCGCTGCCCCGCGCAGCGCATGGCGCGGCTGGTCGCGCGCCAGGGCGGCCGGGTGTGGAGCTACGAGTTCGACGAGGCACCCGGCGGCCCGATGACGCATCACGCCGCGGAGATACCGTATCTCTACGGCGACAAGCGGCTGGGGGCGCTGCACCTGATGGACTATTGGGCGAACTTCGTGAAGACGGGCGACCCCAACAGCGAGGCGCTGCCGGCATGGCCCGCCTATGGGGCGCAGGGGGCCTATCTGGCGCTCGACACGACGGGGGCGCGGCCGGCGAGCGGGCTGCGCGCGGACATCTGCCAATGGACGGACAAGCTATGATCGATCGGCGTACCCTCTTCGGCGCGGCGGCGCTCGCGGGTCTGGCCGCCACCGCCGCGCGGGCCGACGACGCGGCGGAGGCGAGGCTCAAGACCGACTGGCCGTGGCTGGGACGTTATGCCGAGGACAACCGGCGGCTGATCGCGTCGGGCGCGGGTACCGGCATCGTCTTCATGGGCGATTCGATCACGCAGGGGTGGATCGACAAGCGACCCGCCTTCTTTACCGCGGGGCGTGTCGACCGCGGGATCGGCGGGCAGACCACGCCGCAAATGCTGTGCCGCATGATGGCGGACGTCGTCGCGCTGAAGCCGAAGGTGATGCACCTGATGGCGGGGACCAACGACATTGCGGGCAATACCGGGCCGATGACGGTGGCGCAGACGCAGGACAATCTGACCGCGATGGTCCAGCTGGCGCGCGCCAACGGCATCCGGGTGCTGGTCGCGTCGGTGCCGCCCGCGGCGAACTTCCCGTGGCGGCCGGGGCTGGACGTGCTGACGCCGATCCGCACGATCAACGCCTGGCTGCGGCGGAGCGCGCCCGCGATGGGCGCGACCTTCGTCGACTATACGCCCGCGCTGGCGGATGCGGCGGGCGCGATGAAGCCGGGGCTGGCGTCCGATGGCGTCCACCCGACCGCCGAGGGCTATGACGCGATGGCGCGCGTGCTGTCGCCGGTGCTGGCGCGGCTGGGTGTCTGATCGCGAGGCGCAGCGCGCCGCCGACCGCGAACGCCGCGCGCAGGAGCGGATCGCCGCCGCAGAGGCGCGCACCGCGCGCCGGCAGGAAGAGCGCGAGGCGGGGATGCGCTCCCGCGAACAGGCGCGCGAGGCGCGTCGAATCGAGGAGGAGCAGCGGCGCAGCGCCAGGGTAGAGGGGCGGGTCGAGGAGCGCGACGCGCGGCCGAGGCGGCGCGCGTCGACGGGCGCGCTGGCGCGGACCGGCGAGGCGCGGGTGGAGCGCGACGTGCGCGGCTATACGACCAACGTGGATCACGCGCGCATGGTGGAGCTGGCGCGGCGCGGGGCGACGGTGGCGGGGCTGGCGACGGTGTTCGGCGTGACCGAGGACGCGGTGCGCGCGGTGCTGGCTGAGGCGGAAGACGCCTGACGGTGCCCCCCGGGGACCGCTTCGTCACCCCGGCTTGAGCGAGGCCGCCGCGAGACTTCCTGCCTGTTCCCCGGCGAAGGCCGGGGCCCAGAGTTGCAGGTCCCATAAGGCGTTGTTCTGCTTGGCCCTGGGCTCCTGCCTGCGCAGGAGCACGGCATGCGCTCGGTGCTGTTGCGCCCGTTTTGCAAAGGTGCCGCCCCGGGTCAGACCCGGGGTGACGCGTTGGGGAAGTGTGCTCTTATGCCGCCACCGGCGCCCTCTTCTTGCGCACGATCGTCTGCGCGTTGGTATATTCCAGCAGGCCCTCGACCCCGCCCTCGACGCCGACGCCCGACTGCTTCATGCCGCCGAACGCCGCGGTCGGCGACAGGTGCTGCGTTTCGTTGACCCAGACGGTGCCGCTGGCGATGCGCTGCGCGATCTCCAGCGCCTTGTCCTCGTCATTGCCCCAGACCGAGCCGCCCAGGCCATAGTCCGTGGCGTTGGCGCGGCGCACGACGTCCTCCAGATCGTCGAACTTCAGCAGCGGCAGGACGGGGCCGAACTGCTCCTCCTGCACGATGCGGCTGTCCTCCGGCGGGTTGTCGAGGATGGTGACGGGGATGAAATAGCCCGGTACGTCGGCCTTCTCGCCGCCGACCAGGAACTGATAGCCCTTGTCCTTGGCGTCCTGGATCAGGTCGAGCACGCGGTCGTACTGCTGCTTGTTGTTGAGCGGGCCGATCTGCGTGCCCTGCTCCGCGCCGTCGCCGACCTTCACGGTCTTCGCATAGGCGACCAGCGCCTCCTTCAGCGGCTCGTAGATGTCCTCGTGGACGTACATCCGCTTGGTCGCGATGCAGATCTGGCCGTTGTTGCGGAACGCGGCCCAGAACAGCTCCTCGGCGACCTTTTCGACATCGACGTCGGGCATGACGATCGCGGCGTCGTTGCCGCCCAGCTCCAGCGTGACGCGCTTCAGCGTCGGCGCCGCGGACTGCATCACGCGCCGGCCGGTCGCGGTGGAGCCGGTGAAGCTGATCTTGTCGAAGCCGGGGTGGCTGGTCATCCACGGACCCAGATCGTCGCCGCCGGTGACGATGTTGAGCACGCCCGCCGGCAGGATACCGGCGGCGATCTCACCGAACTTCAGCGTGGTCAGCGGGGTGAAGGGCGACGGCTTGAGCACCATCGTATTGCCCGCCAGCAGCGCCGGGCCGACCTTGAACATCGCCAGGATCAACGGGAAGTTCCACGGCGAGATCGCCCCCACGACGCCGAGCGGCACGTGCCGCGTCTCGCTGTAGCGGTCGGCCGAATCCTCGTTCACCGTCACCGGCAGGTCGAGCTGCGACGCGCCCATCAGCCAATAGCCCGCGCCCATCACCTCGCCCTGCGCCTCGGCGTGCGGCTTGCCCTGTTCCTGCGTCAGCAGGCGCATGAAGGGATCCGCCTGCGCCATCACCGCCTGGCCCAGCGCCATCAGCTTGGCCTTGCGCTCCGCAATCGGGGTCGCGGCCCAGGCGGGAAAGGCGGCACGCGCGGCGTCGACGGCCCGATCCAGATCCTCGCGCGTGGCGTCGGGCACCCGTGCAATCACTTCCTCGGTCGCGGGATTGACGACGTCGAAGGTCGCCGTGCCGCGCACGCGCTCGCCACCGATCAGCATCGCGTAATCATCGTCGAACGTCATCGCATCGCTCTCCTGCAAACCGCTATCGACGGCGGCATAACAGAAGTCATGGCGGCCGCGCCAGAGGGGGCGATGGCCGCTTCCTGCGGCGTTTCCGGCACAATCGTGCGGTGGCGTGCGAGGATCGCGCGCTGGGTCGCGCGCGGGATCGGGCCGGTGCGGGCGAAAAATGCGATGTCGTGCGCGGGGCCGGGCAGTTTCTGGTTGGCGATCGCGACGCCGGTGGGCAACGGTCCGCGGATACCGTAGCGTCATGCCGGAACGAGGATCGCGATCATGGCTCATTTCCCCCCGCCCGCCGCCGACGCGCCGCCGGTCGCGCCGCCGCCATGGTATCGGCACCTCTACGTCCAGGTGCTGGTCGCGATCGCGGCGGGGGTGCTGCTGGGGCATTTCGCGCCGGCCACGGGGGAGGCGCTGAAGCCTTTGGGCGATGCGTTCATCAAGCTGGTGAAGATGATTATCGCGCCGGTGATCTTCCTGACGATCGTGACCGGGATTGCGGGGATGCGCGACCTGGCCGCGGTGGGACGCGTCGCGGCCAAGGCGTTCGGCTATTTCCTGTTCTTCTCGACGCTGGCGCTGATCGTCGGGCTGGTCGTCGCCAACGTGGTGCGGCCGGGGGCGGGGCTGAACATCGATCCGGCCACGCTCGATGCGGGCAAGGTCGCGGATTATGCCGCCAAGGCGCACGACAGCACGCTGACCGGCTTCCTGCTGGGGGTCATCCCCGACAGCTTCCTGTCGGGGCTGACCGGGGGCAACATCCTCCAGACGCTGTTCGTCGCGATCCTGTTCGGCATCGGCCTCGCGATGATCGGCGAGCGCGGCGCGCGGGTGCTCCACGCGCTGGAGGACCTGTCGCTGGCGGTGTTCAAGGTGGTGGCGATCCTGATGAAGGCCGCGCCGATCGGCGCGTTCGGCGCGATGGCGTTCACCATCGGCAAGTACGGCGTCGGCACGCTCGCCAACCTCGCCGCGCTGGTCGGCACCTTCTACCTCACCTCGCTGCTGTTCGTGATCGTCGTGCTGGGCGCGGTGGCGCGGTTGTGCGGCTTCTCGATCCTGAAGCTGATCGCCTATCTGAAGGCGGAACTGCTGCTGGTGCTGGGGACGTCCTCGTCGGAAAGCGCGCTGCCGAGCCTGATCGAGAAGATGGAGCGCGCGGGTTGCCCGAAGTCGATCGTCGGGCTGGTGGTGCCGACGGGCTATTCGTTCAACCTGGACGGTACCAACATCTACATGACGCTGGCGGCGCTGTTCATCGCGCAGGCGTGCAACGTCGAGCTGACGCTGGGGCAGCAGCTGTTGCTGCTGGGGGTCGCGATGCTGTCGTCGAAGGGGGCCGCGGGGGTGACCGGCGCGGGGTTCATCACGCTGGCCGCCACGCTGTCGATCGTCCCCAGCGTGCCGGTCGCGGGCATGGCGCTGATCCTGGGCGTTGACCGCTTCATGAGCGAATGCCGCAGCCTCACCAACTTCATCGGCAACGCGGTGGCCACCGTCGTCGTCTCGCGCTGGGAAGGAAAACTGGACCGCGCACAGTTCGATGCGGCATTGGCGGGCCGCGCCGCACGGGTCGACCAACGGGATGCGGATGCGGTTTCGGCGGGTTGAGGGGGAATGATGATGACGACGTTTCGCGCTGCGGGGGCCACCGCAGCGCTCGTGATGGCGCATGCCGCGGCGGCGCAGCAGGTGGCGCCGAGCGAGGCGGGGGGTACGCGCAATCCCGCGACGCCGACCGTCACCTCCTATCCGCAGGCGGCGGCGGGCGACGGGGCCAATACCAACGGCTACAACCTGTCGCGCTGGGCCGAGGACTGGAGTGCATTGCGCGACCCGGCCAAGCGCCGCGATGCGCTCGACGCGCTGAAGTTCATCCCGGCGGACGAGGACGGCGACGTCTATGTCACGCTGTCGGGCGAGGCGCGCGCGCGCGTCAACCTGACCACCAATCCCAATCTGCGCGAGACGCGCGCGCAGCGGCAGGACATCCGCCGGCTGGTGCTGGGCGCGGACGTGCATGTCGGACCGCACCTGCGCGGATTCGTCGAGGTGGCGCACGGCGGCATCTCCGGTATCGCGCTGGGCGTGCCCTCCGCCGCGCTGCGCAACGACCTGGTGGTGCAGCAGGCGTTCGCCGAGGTGGGCGCGGAAGTCGCCGGGGCGGAGCTGGGCGTGCGCTACGGCCGGCAGGAGTTCACCGACGGCCCGAACCTGCTCGTCTCGCAACGCGACAACAACACCATCCGCTACACGCTGAACGGCTGGCGCGGCTGGGCGCGCACCGCGACGATGCGCGTCGACCTGTTCGACCTGAAACCGACGCAATACGGCGACCTGGGCGCGGACGACGACGTGATCGACCCCGCGCGCCGCTTCTCCGGCATGACGCTGGGGCTGGTGGTGCCCCGGACGTGGCTGGGCGGGTCGAAGCTGTATTTCGACCCCTTCCTGTGGCGGCGGCGCAATGCGGTGGGCGCGTGGGGCGGGCGGATCGGCCCGGCGACGCGCTATTACGCCGGGGCGCGGCTGTGGGGTGATGCGGGGCGATGGACGATCGACTGGTCCGCGAACCACCAATGGGGCACCTATATCGACCAGCAGGTCGATGCGTGGCAGGTGTTCATGGCGCAGACCTATCGCCTGGGCGCTTCGCCGCAGGCGGTGCGCGTCGGCTTCCACGCCGATTATGCGAGCGGCGGCGGCGGATACGGCGACGGCAAGCTGCGCAACGCCTATGCCCCGTTCGGCAACAACATCTATTACAGCTACGGGCTGTTCCTGACGCCGTCGAACCTGATCGCGGTGGCGCCCAACGTCACCGTGTCGCCGACGAAGCGGCTGCGCGTGACCGCGGAATATCAGCTGGCGTGGCGCGACGACGTGCGCGATGCGGTGTACCGCGCCAACGGCCAGCCGTTCGCGGGGACGCAAAACGTGCGCGATGCGAAGATCGCCGATGTCGCGCGGTTGCAGGCGATCTGGTCGATCTCGCCGCGGCTGTCGATGACGGGGCGGTACGAGCATTTCGTCGCGGGACCGTCGCTGACCAGGGCGGGCTATCGCAGCTCCGACTTCCTGGCGGGGTGGATCAGCTTCCGCTTCTGAGCCGCGCTCAGGTCGAGGCGCGGACGATCAGTTCGGGGGGGATGATCGCGCAGGGCGCATCCTCCCCGCCGATGCGGCGCAGCAGGCGGTCGACCATCAGGGCGGAACCCTGCACCAGATCCTGGCGGATGGTGGTGAGCGGGGGCGACATCTGCGCCGCCAGCGTGACGTCGTCGAAGCCGATGACGGCAAGGTCGCCGGGAACCGCCAGACCCGCCGCCGCCGCCGCGCGCATCACGCTCATCGCGGCGACGTCCGACGCGGCGAAGATGCCGTCCGGCGCGTCGCCCGCGGCGAAGCGCGCGGCGGCGGCGGCGTGGACCGCGTCGGGCTCCATCGCGCAGGCCAGCAGTTCGGGCTCGACGCCGCGTCCGCCCGCCGCGTCGCGAAAGCCGGTCCAGCGATCCGCGAATTCGGGCGGGGCGGGGTCGCCGACGAACAGCAGCCGGCGTCGACCGCGCTCCAGCAGATGCGCCGCCGCCATCGCGCCGCCCGCGATATTGTCGGTTCCGATCGTGACGTGGCGCTGCCCGGGGCGGTGCGATCCCCAGACGACCAGCGGGCGATAGCGCTCCGCCGTCCGCTCGATCGCGTCATATTGGTCGGACTGACCGATCAGCAGCAGCCCGTCGATCCGCCCGCCGTCGACCAGATGCTTCAGCCAGTCCGATCCGTCGGGCAGCACGCGTGAGAGCAGGATGTCGTAGCCGCGCTCGACCAGCAGGTCGGCCAGGAACCCCAGCAGCGACAGGAAGAAGGGGTCCGTCAGATGCTGCCGCCGCGCATGGCCGAGCGGCATCGCCAGCCCGATCGCCCCGGTGCTGCGCATCCGCAGGTTGCGCGCCAGCTGATTCGGGCGGACGTCGTGTTCGCGCGCCAGCGCGACGATTCGCTCCTGCGTCGCCTTGCTGACCGCGGGATGGCCCGACAGCGCGCGCGACACCGTGGCGGTGGAGACACCCGCGATCGCAGCGAGATCGGCCAGTTTCATCGGCATGACGAACCCTCCCTATCGCGGACCGCGGCGCAGGGCGAGGGGCAGGCGCCGGCGCGGATGATGGTCGCGGGTGACCAATCGGCTGGCGTCGATGAAACAAGGGTAGAAGCGGGGGTTCGTCCGCCATCTGTATAAAGTCCGCCAAGATGTCGGCAGAGTTAATCTATGTTTCACCTGTTCCGGCTACCTATCGTGGCCTGGGAGGGGATGGGCGCCGAATGGCGACAGTCCACCGTCCGTTGGTGAGATTCGACATCGTCATCGCAGCGTCTTCGCGACGACGGTTCTACATCTGAGGGGTAACAAGATGCCGATCACTACGGTGACCGCAGCCGAGGACCTGTGTCTGCCGACGATCGGCACGCTGGCGCAGACGCTGCGCGACGCGCTGACCGCCGGCGCGTCGGTCCGGCTGGACCTGTCGGGGGTCGCGGCGCCGGACCTCAGCGTGCTGCAACTGGTGCAATCGGCGCGCGCCACCGCGGCGCAGGCCGGCGGGGCGCTGACCCTGACCGCGCCCGCCGGCGCCGCCTTGCGCGCCGTGCTGGAGCGCGCCGGCTTCCTGACCCGACTTTCCACCGCAGACAGCGAATTCTGGTTCCACGGAGATACCGCGCAATGACCGCTTCCATCCTGACCGTCGACGACAGCGCGAGCCTGCGGATGGCGATCCGCATCGCCCTGACCGGCGCGGGCTATGCCGTGACCGAGGCCGCCGACGGCGCCGAGGGCCTGGCGAAGGCGACCGCGTCGCGCTTCGACCTGATCGTCACCGACCTGAACATGCCGAACATGGACGGGCTGGAGATGATCCGCGCGCTGCGGCAGCAGCCGGCGCAGGCGGGCGTGCCGATCATCTTCCTGACCACCGAATCGGACGATTCGATGAAGGCGCAGGCCAAGGCCGCGGGGGCCACGGGCTGGCTGGTGAAGCCGTTCCAGCCCGAGCAGCTGATCCGCGTCGCGCAGAAGGTGCTGGCGCGGTGAGCGAGGATCCGACAGCCGCATTCCGCATCGAGGCGGGGGAGCTTCTCGAACAGGTCGAGCAGGGGCTGCTGGACCTGCGCGACCGGCTGGGCGACCTGGGCCTGGTGAACGCGGTCTTCCGCGGTCTCCACACGCTGAAGGGCTCGGGCGCGATGTTCGGGTTCGACGCGCTGGCGGGGTTCACCCATCATTGCGAAACCGCGTTCGACCGCGTCCGCAAGGGCGACGTGCGCGCCACGCCCGAGCTGGTCGACGTCATCCTGTCCGCGGGCGATCACATGCGCGCGCTGGTCGACGGTGCCGCCTCGCCGGCCGAGGGGCAGGCGATCCTCGACCGGCTCGCCGCGGCGGTCGACGCCGCCGCCGGGGTCGATGCACCGGGCGCCGCCGCCGCTGCCGTCGCGCCGGCCGCGACGCAGGGCTGGACGCTGACCTTCACGCTGCCGCCCGATGCGATGGCGAACGGCACCAACCCGCTGGCGCTGCTCGACGAACTGCGCGAACTGGGCGAGGCGACGATCGTCGCGCGCACCGATGCGATCCCGACGCTGGACGAACTGGTGCCCAACCATTGCTTCGTCGGCTGGGACTGCACGCTGATCGGCGACATCACCCGCGATGCGATCGAGGACGTGTTCCTGTTCGTCATGGACGACATGGAGATCACGATCGCCCCGCTCGCCAGCCAGGTGGAGGCCATCGACCCGGCGCCCGAGGCGGCGCCCGGGCCGGCGGCCGACGTCGTCGCGCCGCCCGTCGCGGCCAACGATGCCGGCAACCGGCAGCCCGCCGCCGCGGCGCGCGCGCAGGGCGAGCATGTCCGCGTGCCCGCCGAGCGGCTGGACGCGCTGATGGACCGCGTCGGCGAACTGGTCATCGCGCAGAGCCGGCTGTCGCAGCTGGCCGGGCATGGCCAGGACCTGGCGCTGCGCTCCGTGTCCGAGGAGATCGAGCGGCTGGCCGGCGAGATGCGCGACACCATGATGGTGCTGCGCATGGTGCCGGTGTCGACGCTGTTCGGCCGCTTCCGCCGCCTGATCCACGATCTGGCGATCGAGACCGGCAAGTCGATCGAACTGGTGACCGAGGGCGAGACGACCGAGGTCGACAAGACCGTGATCGAGCGGCTGTTCGATCCGCTGGTCCACATCATCCGCAACTCCTGCGACCACGGGCTGGAGACGGCCGGGGATCGTATCGCGGCGGGCAAGCCGGGCACCGGGCTGATCCGCCTCAGCGCGCATCAGGCCGGTGGCGAGGTCCTCATCACCATCACCGACGACGGCCGCGGCATCGCGCGCGACCGTATCCGCGCGAAGGCGGAGGCCAACGGCCTCATCACGCCGGGCCAGCCAATGTCGGACGACGAGCTGCTGGGGCTGATCTTCCACCCCGGTTTCTCGACCGCGGCGCAGGTGACGAACCTGTCCGGGCGCGGCGTCGGCATGGACGTGGTGAAGCGCACGATCGAGAGCCTGCGCGGATCGATCGTGGTGAAGAGCGTCGACGGCGCCGGATCGACGATCACGCTGCGCATCCCGCTGACGCTGGCGATCATCGAGGGGCTGCTCGTGCGGGTGGGCGAGGGGCGCTACGTCATCCCGCTGTCCGCGGTCGAGGAATGCCTGGAGCTGTCGCTGGAGGAGGACCTGCGCTCGCGCGGGCGCAGCATCATCACCCTTCGGGAGCGCCTGATCCCGTTCCTGCGGCTGCGCGAGGTGTTCGATACCGGCACCCGCCCCGATACCTATCAGAAGATCGTGGTCGTCGGCACCGGGGCCGAGCGGGTCGGGCTGGTCGTCGACCAGATCATCGGCAACCACCAGACCGTCATCAAGGCGATGTCGCCGCTGCACCGGGGTGTCGCGTCCTTCGCCGGCGCCACGATCCTGGGCGACGGCTCGGTCGCGCTGATCCTCGACATCGCCCAGCTCGTCGCGCTGGGCCAGCCACGGGAGGAGCGGCGCCTCGCCGCTGGATAAGCCGATGCCATACAGCAAGATACCGAACTGGACGCCGGAGCGCGGGCTGGAGGTGCTGACCTTCGGCCTGGGCGGAGAGACCTTCGCGCTGGAGGCCGGCATCGTGCAGGAGATCCTGGACGTGCAGCCGATCACCCGGGTGCCCGGCGCCGATCCGCTGGCCGCGGCGGTCATCAATTTCCGCGGGCGCATCGTGCCGCTGGCGGATCTGCGCGGATCGTTCGGCATGGAGGCGCACGCCACCACCGCCGACAGCCGCATCATCGTCATCGAACTGGAGCTGGACGGCGATCCCACCCTGATCGGGCTGGCCGCCGACCGCGTCAACGAGGTGACGGTGCTCCATGCGGGCGATGCGGAGGAGGCGCCGGTCATCGGCATCCGCTGGCCGCGCGAGCATGTCCGGTGCCTGGTGCGGCGCGCGGGCGACGTGGTCGTCCTGCCCGACCTGCCGCACCTCTTCGCCCGGCTGACCGGCCGCGCGGACGATCCGGTCACGTTGCACTGAACATTCGACCGCGCCGGTGCGCCGGTGCCGGGTCCATCCTGTCATCAATATCACGCCCTCTGGGGAGGATTTAACATGCGAGCTACGATCAAAATGAAGCTGGCGGCGAGTTTCGCCGTCGTCATCCTGCTGCTGCTGGCCGTCGTCGGCGTCGGCATCAGCAAAATGGGGGCGCTGAACAGCGCGATTTCCGAAGTGATCGCGGGTCCGGCCAAGCGGCTGTCGATCGCGCAGGCGGTCGACACCCAGCAGAGCCAGTCGCTGGCCGACCAGCAGTCGCTGATCCTGAACACCGATCCGTCGCTGATGCGCACCTATCGCGACCGGGTGGCCAGCGAGGAAGCCGACATGGAAAAGCTGATGGACCAGGGCCTGGCGCTGTCCATCGACCGGGATCGCCCGGCATGGGAAGCCGTCAAGCGTACCTGGGCTGAGACCAAGCCGACGTTCGACCAGATCCGCGAACTCGGCTTCGCCAACCAGAACGAAGAGGCGACCCGGCTGAGCAACGCGACGCAGACGAAGCTCCTGGACAAGTTCCAGCGCGACATCGATGCCCTGAAGGCGCTGCAGGCCAGGGTGATGGCGGATACCGACGAGCAGACCACCGCCCTGTACGAGTCCAGCCGCAACATCCTGCTGGGCACGGCCGCGCTGGCGCTGCTGGTCGCGATCGCCGGTGCCTTCTGGATCTCGCGCATCGTGTCGCGCGGGCTGAAGGTCGCGTCGGTCGCGATCGAGGCGGTCGCCATCGGCGACCTGGAGCAGGACGTGAAGGTCACGACCAACGACGAGATCAAGGATCTGGTCGATACGGTCAACCGCATGACCGCCAACCTGCGCCAGACCGCGCAGCTGGCCGATACGATCGCGAGCGGCGACCTGACGGTCGAGCACCAGCCGCTGTCGGACAAGGACATGCTGGGCCATGCGCTGGTGTCGATGGTCGAGCGCCTGCGCGGCGTCGTCGGCGACACCACGATCGCGGCACAGAACGTCGCGGCGGGCAGCCAGCAGCTGTCGTCCTCCTCGGAGCAGGTGTCGCAGGGTGCGACCGAGCAGGCCGCCGCCGCCGAGGAAGCGTCCGCGTCGATGGAGCAGATGGCGGCCAACATCAAGCAGAACGCCGATAACGCGACCCAGACCGAGAAGATCGCGCGCCAGTCGTCGCAGGACGCCGAAATCAGCGGCCAGGCGGTGCAGAAGGCGGTCGTCGCGATGCGCACCATCGCCGAGAAGATCGGCATCGTGCAGGAGATCGCGCGTCAGACCGACCTGCTGGCGCTGAACGCCGCGGTCGAGGCGGCGCGCGCCGGGGAGCATGGCCGCGGCTTCGCCGTCGTCGCCGCTGAGGTGCGCAAGCTGGCCGAGCGCAGCCAGACCGCCGCGGCGGAGATCAGCGGCATGTCGTCCGACACCGTGTCGGCCGCGACCGAGGCGGGCGAGATGCTGACGAAGCTGGTGCCCGACATCCGCCGCACCGCCGAGCTGGTGTCCGAGATCAGCGCGGCCTGCCGCGAGCAGGACATCGGCGCGGTGCAGATCAACGAGGCGATCCAGCAGCTCGACAAGGTGACGCAGCAGAATGCGTCGGCCTCCGAGCAGATCTCCTCCACCTCCGAGGAACTGTCGAGCCAGGCCGAGGAGCTGCAGGAGGGCATCGCCTACTTCCGCGTCGACGGCGTGGGCCATGGCAAGCCGAAGGCCGCGGTGCGCAAGCCCGCCAGCCGTCCGGCCGCCGCGACCAGGCCGGCGGCGAAGAAGCCGGCGGCGAAGGCGAACTCGGTCGCCGATCAGCAGGCGCGCGTGCGGGGCTTCGCGCTCGACCTGACCAACGGCGGCCCGGACGGCGAGGACGCCGAATTCGGACGCGCCGCATGACGACCGCCGGCCAGGACATCCAGGTCGTGGTCTTCGGGCTCGGGGAGGAGGAATTCGGCCTCCCCGTCGCCTCGGTCCGCGAAATCCTGGACCACCGCCCCGCCTATCGCGTGCCCGATGCGCCCGCATGGTTCCTGGGGCTGACCGACGTGCGCGGCCTGTCGGTGCCGATGGTGGACCTGCGCGTCCGGCTGGGCATGCGCCCGGCGGAGGCGACGCTGGCGACGCGCGTCCTGGTCGTCGACGTCGCTGCCGATCGCGGCGAGCCGCTGGCGCTGGGGCTGGTCGTGGACCGCGTGTCCGACGTCAGCACCTTCGGCCCCGACGCGGTCGAGCGCGCGCCCGACCTGGGCGGGCGCTGGCGCTCCGAACAGATCGACGCGATCCTGCGCCGCGGCGCCGGCTTCGTCGCGCTGCTGGACGTCGACCGCCTGTTCGGCACCGCCGGTGCGGGCGACGCCATCGCCGCACTGTCGCTCGCCGCCTGAACCGACCGGCCGACCGTCGCGATCCCGCGACGGTCGGCCGGCCTCTGCGCCCGCAGGGCTAGCAGGAGATACCCGTTGCGCAACGCCGCCCGTGTGCCGATCAACGACGATGTGCTGTCGCGCCGCGACTTCGACCGTCTGTCTGCGTATATCTATGACAAGGCGGGCATCCGGCTGCCCCCGGCCAAGCTGACGATGATCGAGGGGCGCCTGCGCCGCCGCGTCCGCGCCAACGGGATGTCGAGCCTGCGCGACTATTGCGCCTGGCTGTTCGAGGGCGATCATCTCGAGATCGAGAGCGAGCACCTCATCAACGCGGTCACCACCAACAAGACCGATTTCTTCCGCGAGCCCAAGCACTTCGACTATATGGTCGAGACCGCGCTGCCCAGGCTGCGCAGCGAGGGGAAGTCGCGGCTGCGGGTGTGGAGCGCGGCGTGTTCGACGGGTGCGGAGCCGTACACGCTGGCGATGGTGCTGGATGCCTTCGCCAGGGATCAGCGCGGCCCCGACTACGCCATCCTGGCGACCGACCTGGACAGCGAGGTGCTGCGCACCGCGCGGCGCGGGGTCTATCCCGCCTCGATGCTGGATCCCGTGCCGGCGTCGATGCGCGCGCGCTATTCGCTGCGCGCGACCGATCCGAAGCGCAGCGAGGTGCGGATCGTGCCGGAGCTGCGCGCCTCGGTCGGCTTCGCGCAGATGAACCTGATGGACGAGCGCTATCCGGTGGGCGATCCGATGGACATCATCTTCTGCCGCAACGTGCTGATCTACTTCGACAAGCCGACGCAGGAGAAGGTGGTGCGGCGGCTCGCCGACTGCCTGCGCCCGGGCGGGCTGCTGTTCCTGGGCCATTCGGAATCGATCACGGGCTTCGACCTGCCGCTCACCACGGTGGCGAACACCGTCTTCGCAAGGACGTGACGATGAAGAAGATCCGTGTGCTCATCATCGACGACAGCGCCAGCGTGCGCCAGGCGATGACCGCGATCCTGTCCGCCGATCCGCAGATCGAGGTGATCGCGGCCGCCGCCGATCCGTTCGCCGCCGCGCGTCACATCCAGAACGAGATCCCCGACGTCATCACGCTGGACGTGGAGATGCCGCGGATGGACGGCATCACCTTCCTGCGCAAGCTGATGAGCCAGCGGCCGATCCCGGTCGTGATGTGCTCGTCGCTGGTGGAGGAGGGGTCGGAGACGCTGCTCCAGGCGCTGGAGGCCGGCGCGGTCGACGTCATCCTGAAGCCGCGCGTGGGCGTCGCCGATCATCTGGCGGAGGCGCATCTGATGATCCGCGAGACGGTGAAGGGTGCGGCCGACGCGCGGATCGGCGCGCGCCGCGCGGCGCGTGCCGCCGCGCCCGCGCAGAAGCTGACCGCGGACGCCGTCCTGCCGCCGCCCACCGGCCGCGCGATGAGCCGCACGACCGAGATGGTGGTCTGCATCGGCGCATCGACCGGCGGGACCGAGGCGCTGCGCGAGGTGCTGGAGGCGCTGCCCGCCAACTCGCCGGGCATCGTCATCGTGCAGCACATGCCGGAAAGCTTCACCCGCGCCTTCGCCAAGCGGCTCGACGGACTGTGCCAGGTCGACGTGAAGGAGGCCGAGGACGGCGACACCGTGATGCGCGGGCGCGTGCTGATTGCGCCGGGCGGGCTGCGCCACACGATGCTGGAGCGGCAGGGCGCGCGGTACGTCGTATCGGTGCGCGAGGGGCCGCTGGTATCGCGGCACCGTCCGTCGGTGGACGTGCTGTTCCGCTCCGCCGCGCGCAACGCAGGCGCCAATGCGGTCGGCATCATCCTGACCGGGATGGGCGACGACGGCGCGCGCGGGCTGCTGGAGATGAAGGAGGCGGGCGCGCGGACCTTCGCGCAGGACGAGGCATCCTCGGTGGTGTTCGGCATGCCCAAGGAAGCGATCGCGCGCGGCGCGGCGGACCGGGTCATCCCGCTCGCCGGCGTCGCCCGCGAGCTGCTTCAGGCGACCGCGCGCTAGGAGATCGAACGATGGACATGAGCAGGATCGCGGGCGCAGGCGAGGGGGCGGAACTGGTGTCCGCCGGCGATGCGGCGCGCCATCTGGATACCAGCATGGCGGGGCTGGAGACGTGCTTCCGCACCGTCGGCGAGTCCCTGGCGGCGTCGATCGGCACGATCGACCGCATGGCCTCGGGACTCGACGAGATCCGGCGCTCGCTGGCGCCCGAAACCGCGGGGGCGGCGGTGGAGCGGTTGCGCCGGGTGGCGCATCGCCTGCGCACGCTGCCCGATGCGCAGCGGCGACGGGCGGACGAGATCGACACGCTGACGACGCGCACGCGCGAGCTGCGCGCCATGCTGGCGGAGATCCGCACGATCCTCGACCTGCTCGGCATCTACGGGATGAACATCAAGATCACCTCGTCGGGCGAGGCGGCGTTCGTCGACTTCGTGACGGGCATGGACGGCAAGCTGGAAAGCGGGCGGCGCGAGATCGCGCGGCTGACGCGGGAGCTGGACCAGTTCAACGGCGTGGTGGGCGACGTGCGCAAGGCCGACCGCCTGCTGTCCGAAGAGGGCGCCCGCGCCGGCAGCCACGTCCCCGATCAGCTGACCGCGAACGCGGGCGCGCTGCAGGAGCATGTCGACGCGGTGGTGCGGATGACCGACCGCGTCGGCACGATCGTGCGGACGGTGCAGGCCGAGGTCGCGCGCGTGCTGGGCGCGATCCAGATCGGCGACAGCGTGCGCCAGCGCGCCGAGCATTGCGTCACCATCCTTCAGCGCATCTACGATCCGCAGGCCGGGCTGATGCCGGCCGCGCGCGCGCATATCGAGCGGCTGGTCGAGGCGCAGCTGCGCGCGATGGCGGGCGATTTCCAGCAGGAGATCGACGCGATCGTCCGCTCGCTCGATCGTCTGGCGCCGCTGGCCGGGCAGCTGGGGGAGCTGATCGCGTCGCACGGCGGTGGCGGCGATGGGCGGATCCTGGAGATGCTGGAGCAGGATATCGCGAAGCTGGGCACCGTCACCGCGCAATTGTGCGAGGCGGATGCGCATCTGGCCTCGCTGACCGGGTTCGTCACGCAGACGCTGGGCGAGCTGGCGCAGGGACTGGAGCGGATCCAGCATATCGCGGTGGACGTGCAGGACATCTCCACCAACACGCGGCTGCTGTCGCGCCGTCACGGCGAGAAGGGGCGCGCGGTCGCGGTGATCGCCAAGGAGGTGGCGCCGTGTGCCACGAACCTCGACAAGCTGCGCGTCGCGGTCACGCATCAGATCGAGGCGCTGGGCACGATCGACCTCGTCCAGGACGGCGGGGCGGACGACGGCGGGCTGGTGCTGAACGAAGCGCTGGCGGTGGTCCGCAGCGCCTGCGACAGTTCCGGCGCGGCGATGACGCGCGGCGGCGACGAGGCGCAGGGCATCATCGCGATGCTTCAGGCGAGCGCCAGCGACCTGGGCGACCAGCAGTCGTTCACGCAGATGCTGCTGACGGTCGCCGACCGGCTGTCGCTCCAGTCGGCGACGGCGGACGGCGCCGAGCTGACCGCGGACGACGAGGAAGCGTTGCGCGAGCTGCTGCCGTGGATCGCGCGGCTCTACACGATGGCGTGCGAGCGTGACGTCCACGCGCTGTTCGTGCTGCCGGGGATGGAAGCGGCGGCGCCGCCGGCCCCCGCCGCGGTGTCGTTCGACGACGACGACGGGCTGTTCTGACGGGCTGAATCGTCCGGCGTCGTCTCGCCCGTCATCGCGGGCGGGGCGACGCGATCCGGGGCCCGGCGTGCGACGCTCCCGGATGGCTCCGTAATCCGCGCGGCGAGGGGTTTGATCCCGACAGACCAGCGCCACTGAATGCCCGCCCTCACGATAGCGCCGCAAAGCCTGTTTGCCCCGCCCCGGCGGAGGCCGGGCCCAGCACCGGCGCGCTCGCGACATGCCGTGAGGCGCCCCAACCGGGCCCCGGCCTTCGCGGGACCTTTGCAAAGGACCCGTCTTCGGGGAACGAAGGGTTTTCGAGCTGATGCGGCGGCGGTGCTACCGGCCGGATCAGATCGGCGAGCGATCGCTCCGGTGCGCCGGCTCCGCGGCGGACCGCGCGGTGACGTGGTCGTCGTGGACCACGCGGTCGCCCACCACCGGGCGTTCCACCACGCGCTCCTCGACGACGGGGCGCTCCTTCACCAGCCGCGCATTCTCGCGTTCCAGCTCGGCGACGCGCTTGCTGGTGGCGGCGTGCGCGTCGCGCTCGGCGGCGTAGCGCGCCTTCCACTTCTTGCCGCCGGGGTGGCTCGCCAGCCCGAACAGCCAGCCCGCGATCAGCGCGATCGCCACCGCGATATATTGCGTCGGCGTGGTGAACAGCATTGTGCGACCCTCCTGTTACGCCGTCTCAACGACAGGAGGGCGGGGCCGTTCCCCGCCGCAGCGAGGCGACGTTACTTCGGGCCGCCCTGGATGAAGCTGTCGTTGATCGAGCACGCCGCGGGGCCGAGGATGACGACGAACAGCACCGGCAGGATGAACAGGATCAGCGGCACCGTCATGATCGCGGGCAGGCGCGCGGCCTTTTCCTCGGCGCGCATCATGCGCTCGTTGCGGAATTCGGCCGACAGCACGCGCAGCGCGCTGGCGAGCGGGGTGCCGTATTTCTCGGTCTGGATCATCGTCGTGACGACGCCCTTCACCGCGTCCAGATCGACGCGGGTGGCGAGATTCTCGAACGCCTGGCGCCGGTCGGTCAGGAAGCCGAGCTCGATCGCGGTCAGCGCGAATTCCTCGCCCAGTTCGGGATAGGCGCGCCCCAGCTCCTTCGACACGCGGTGGAACGCGGCGTCGACGGTCAGGCCGGCCTCGGCGCAGATCACCAGCAGGTCGAGCGCGTCGGGCAGCCCCTTGCGGATCGCATCGCTGCGCTTGTTGATCTTGTTCTTCAGGTACAGGTCGGGCGACTTGTAGGAGAGGACCAGCGTCACCGCGACCAGCGCATAGCGCTTCAGCGGATTCCAGTCGGGGAAGGAATCCATCGCATAGACATAGACGATCATCAGCCCGCCGAAGACGACGGGCATCACCAGCCGGCCGAAGATGACCGCGACCGCCCACTCCTTCTTGCGGATGCCGGCCTGGAGCAGCTTGAGCTGCGCGACCTTCACCTGCTCGTCCTGCAGCACGCGCAGCGACGACAGGAACGTGCGCAGCCGGTCGGCGGTCTCGTTCTTCTGCACCAGCTTCGCGCGGCGCTTGCTGGTGGAGGCGGTGATGCCCGCCTTCAGCTGCTCGCGCCGGTCGTTGAGCGCCTTGACGCGGCGCGCCATCGGATCGCGCACGCCGAGCGCGGCATAGATCGCCAGGAACACCGCCGCGGCGGCGATGCCCGACAGCATGGTCGCCAGCGTGACGACGTCGAATCCCATGAAGGTGGCGCGTGCGGGTTCCATGGGTCAGATCTCGAAGCTGATCATCTTGGACATGATGAAGGCGCCGATCCCCATCCAGACGAACCCGCCGCCGCCGACCGTCATCAGGCGCACGTCGCTGAAGAAGCCGGCCATGTAGGGCGGGTTTATCATGTAGATCAGCGCGAAGACGATGAACGGCAGCGCCCCGATGATATAGGCCGATGCCTTGGATTCGGACGACATCGCCTTGATCTTCAGCTTCATCTGACCGCGCTGGCGCAGCACGGTGGCCAGGTTCTGGAGCGTCTCCGCCAGATTGCCGCCGGTCTCGCGCTGGATCGCGATGGTGATGACGAAGAACTGGAATTCGGGCGTGCCGAGGCGGTCCGCGGTCTCCTGAAGCGCGACGTCCATCGAGCGGCCGATCTTCATCTTGTCCGACACCGAGCGGAATTCCTCGCCGACCGGGCCGGGCACTTCCGCGCCGACCACCTGCATCGTCTCGGAGATCGGGAGGCCGGAGCGCAGGCCGCGGACCAGCAGCTCGATCGCATCGGGGAATTTGGCGGTGAACTTCGCGACGCGGCGCTTGATGACCTTGCCCACCACCACGTGCGGGATGCCCGCGCCCAGTGCGAGGCCGAGCAGCAGCGCGAGCAGCAGCGGCGCCCCCTTCAGCATTAGCGCGACCGCGGCGAACAGCGCGATGCCGACGGTGGCGAAGCCGTACTGGCCCACCGTCCATGCCTTGCCCGTCATGTTCAGCCGCTTCTGCAACTGCTCGACATTGGGCAGGAGCCGCATCGCCGCGAGATCGGCCTTGGTCGCGCTGCGCCCCGTGATGCGGCGCATCTGCGCCTCGATCGCGCTGCCGGGCGACGCGGTGTGCCGTTCGCGCACCGCCGCCAGCCGACGCGTGCCCGCCTTCTGCGCCGAGGGGCCGGCGAGCGCGAACAGGATCATGCCCAGCGCCATCAGGGCACCGAGCGCGATCAGCAGGAGCGGGAGCATGGGCATGGAAGGAGGCGGTCCGGCAGGAGGAGAGGGGGAAGGGGGCCTATTTCTTCCGGGCCACCAGCCCCTTCAGGTCGGTGAAGCGCGCCATGAGCGATGCGCCCTTGCGCGCGCCCGTCGCACCGCCGTCGCCGCCGTCGTCGGCCGCGCTGAGCAGCCGGTCCGCCAGATCCGCGAGCGGCGCCACGGTCTTGGACACCTTGCCGGTCTCCGCCAGCGGCTTCCCCAGCTTCGCCGATTGCGCGGCCAGCTTCTGGTCGAACGGGATCGCGACATCGACCTTGCGCTCGATCGAGGTCTCGAAATCCTTGCGCGTGATCTCCGCTTGTGCGCCGGGATGCATGCGATTGACGGCCAGCGTCACCGTGGCCTGCGGCGCGTGCGTGCGCAGCCACGACAGCAGGCGGATGGTATCGCGCGCGGCGGCCAGCGTCAGCTCGGTCACCAGCACGATCGCATTGACGTCTGACAGCAGGTGCGGGTGCTGCACCAGCATCGCGCGCGGCAGGTCGAGCACGCTGCACTCGAACGCGTTGCGCATCTCCTCGTGCAGCTGGTGATAGGCGGCGCCGTCGGTCACGATCGGATTGCTGATCGGCGCCTCGGCCGATAGCACCGACAGTTTCTCCGACGCCTTCACCATCGCGCGTTCGATGAACAGCCCGTCGATGCGGCTGGGGTTCTCGATCGCGTCGGTCAGCCCCCGGCCCGGCTCCAGGTCGAGCGCGAGCGCGCCGGTGCCGAAATGCACGTCGAGGTCGAGCAGCGCGGTGGTGCGCTTGCCGCGCTCGCTCATCAGCCATGCCAGCGACGTCGCCAGCGTCGATGCGCCCGCGCCGCCGCGCGTGCCGATCACCGCCACGCCGCAATGCGGGCGGTTCATCGCCATGTCCGACACCTTGGGCGCGTTCATCACGTTGTGCGCCTGCGCGAAGGCATCGCGCAGCGCATCGGCGCCCAGCGGCTTGAGCAGATAGTCCTGGATGCCGCTGGCCAGCAGGTCGCGGTACAGCCGCACGTCGTTGACCTGCCCCGCGGCGATCACGATCGTGCCGGGTTCGCACACCTCGGCCAGGCTGTTGATGTCGCCCAGCGGATCACCCGATTCGGCGAGGTCGACGAACAGCACGTGCGGGCTGGACGTCACCGACAGCGTCTGCACCGCGTTGCGCACGCCGCCCTTGTAGACGTTGTCGACCGGCCAGCCGAGCTCGGCCGCGATCGGGCGCAGCTGCTCGACGGAGGCGTCGTCGCAGGCGAAGGCGAGGAACGGCGTGCGCGTGCCGGTGCTGCCGGGTTTCCAGGGCGCGTTCATGTCACTTGCTCCCCGTGGATTCGGACTGACCCTTGAGCGAGGTGCCGCCGCCGCCGGTCGGCTTGGCATCGCGCAGTGTGGTGATCGCGCGGGTGCCCCATTGCGCATCGTAGTTGCCGTCGGTCGACGCACCGCGCACCAGATCGGCCGGATTGGCGATCATCGCCGCCAGGTTGGTGTTGATCGCGCAGCCGTAATCGGTCGTGTTGTTGTGCTCGAACGCGGGCTCCACGTTGCGGCGGCCGTCGGTACAGCTGGGTACCGAGGCGCGCGAACGGCTGACCACCACGCGCAGCGTGCCGGGCGCGACCGGGGCGCCGGTGACGGGCGTATCGCCCGCCAGCAGCAGGCCGTAGCGCGCCGCCGCCGCCGCCACGTCGGCGCGGGCGGCGGTGCCGGTGCCGGCGGGATCGTCGATCGCGACGCTGTCGCCATAGCCCAGCCGCAACGCATCGAGCCAGCCGCGCAGCCGCTGCGCCTCTCCGGCGGCGAGGCCACCGGGGCCGGCCTGCACGTCGAAGGCATAGTCGGTGCGGGTGACGACCGGCTGGTTGACCGATTCGACTCCGCGGTTGACCGCACCGCACCCGCCGAGCGGGAGGGCGGCGGCGAGCGCGACCAGCAGGAGCGGGCGCCGGAAGGAGGAGGGATGCGTCATGGTCGTGAACCTTCGCGCGCGTCAGTTGATCGAGAAACCGGGGGCCGGGGCGGCTCCCTTGCGGACGGCGGCCCTGGTCGCCTTGCGATCGGCGGGTGCGGCCGGCACCGGGGCGAGCGGCGCGGGGGCGACCGCGCCGACCGCGGGCGCCGCGGCGGGCTGCGTCACCTGCATCGTCGGCTTCGGCCGGGTGGCACCGCGCGATCCGTCGTCGATCGGCCCGAGCAGGATGCGTTCCAGGTCGCCGGGCTGGCGGTAATTGTCGGTCGGCAGGCGGATGTCGTTCCCGTTCACCGGCTTCACCAGATACGGGGTGATGACGATGACCAGCTCGGTTTCGTTGCGCTGGAACGCATTCGACTTGAACAGCGCGCCCAGTACGGGAACGTCGCCCAGCCCGGGGGTCTTGTCGTAGCTGTTGTTGTGCGAGTTCTGCATCAGCCCCGCGATCATGAAGCTCTGGCCCGAGCCCAGCTCGACCGTCGTCTCCGCGCGGCGCGTGGTGAGCGCGGGGACGCGCCCGCCGCTGACCGTGATCGCGTTGGCGTAATCCAGCTGCGATACCTCCGGGCGGACGCGCAGCGAGATGCGCCCGTCCGACAGCACCGTGGGCGTATAGGCCAGGCTGACGCCGAACTGCTTGTACTCGATCGAATTGGTGCCGAGCGCCTGCGCGATCGGCACCGGGATCTCGCCACCGGCCAGGAACGTGCCCGTCTCGCCCGACAGCGCGGTCAGGTTGGGATTGGCGAGCGTCGTCACCTGACCCATCGTCTCGCCCAGATCGATCGCGCCCAGCAGGTTCAGCCCGAGCAGCTTGCCCGCGAGGCCCAGCGTCGTGTTCGACGTCCCCTGCGACACGACGGTGCCGCCCGCCGGTGCCGAGGTGAAGCCGACGCCGAGCGGTCCGCCCGGCGTATACTGGCTGCCGCCGCCGCGACCGCGCGTCAGTCCGAACTGGAACCCGCCGGTGCCGTCTACCGAGGCGAGGTTCGCACCGATGTTCTTCAGGAAGGTACGGCTGACCTCCGCGAACCTCACCTGCAGGTTGACCTGCAGCGGGGTCGCGGTGCGCAGGCGGCTGAGCACCTTCACGTCCTCGCCGACGAAGGCCTTCACCAGCCGCTCGGCCTCCGCGCCGTCCTCCGGCCCGTGGACGGTGCCGGTCAGCAGGATCAGCCCGTTCATCGGAGTTGAGACGATCTGCGCATCGGGCAGCGCCAGGTTCAGCATCTGCTGGATCGAATCGAAGTTGTTCCCCACCCGGACCGTGCTGGCATAGACCACCGCGCCGCCCTTCGCGGTGGCGGAGACGGTCGTCTCGCCCGGCTTCTTGCCGAAGACGTAGAGCAATGTGGGCGAGCGGACCTGGACATCGGCGATGTCCGGATTGGCGACGAACAGGTCGCTCATCGGGCGCGCCAGCTTGATGAGGCGACCGCGGTTGGTCGCGACCTGGAACGTCTGCCCGGAAGGCGCCGCGACCGCTGCGGTCTCCGGGGCCATCTGCGCCGGGGCGGAGGCCGAGGTCGCGGACAGCGTCAGCGCTGCCAGCGACACCGCCATCGTGGACGAGATACGCATCAGAACTTTCCTCCGACCGGAACCTCGGTCACGTTGTTGCCGCGCGCGATGCGCACCACCGGACCGGCGGGTCGGGTGGGAGCGGCGGCGATCCCCATCGCGGCGCCGGGCGCGGCGCCCATCGCGGCCGGTGCGTTGTTGTCGGTCATCGCGGGCACGGTGCGGCGCTGGAAACGCGACACGTCGGCACCGACGACATAGGTGGAATTGCCCGCCTGCGGCATGGCGGAGGCCTTCGCCAGCATCGCCTTCTCGGCGCCCGGATCCTTGCCGTCGCCGACGCTGACCGCGCCCGAGGCGATGGCCTGCTCCAGCTCGGAGGCATTGTCCGCGATCGAGCGCAGCGACAGCGACAGCGTGCCGATCGTCTGCGCGACCGCGATCTGCTCGGCGATGCGCGGCGTCGCCTCCACGGTTACGTTGGAGAAGGTCTGGACGATCGTGTTGCCCGCCTCGTCCTTGTTGTCGCTGGTGCGCTGGTCGGTCGCCAGCACGCGCAGGTTGCGCACCACGGTCTCGGTCGCCTTCAGCGCGGGGCCGTCGTTGGTGCCGCCGACCGACTGGGTGAGCAGCAGGTCGATGTGATCGCCGGGGAAGACGAAGCCCGCGACCGACGTCTGCGCCGACACCGGCACCGTCACCGCGCGCATCCCCGGCCCGAGGGCCGCGGCCAGGAAGCCGCGGTCGCCGGGCTTCACCAGCACGCCCTGCGTGACCGGCTGCCCCGCGGTGATCGGCAGGCGCACGACGGTGCCGAGCAGCTTCGACATATCGGTCGTCTGCTTCTGGAAATAGGCGTTCTCGACCAGTTCCTTGGGCCACGGCTGGAACTTCAGCGCGGTGGCGTCCAGGATCGTGCCGACCGGCAGCGCGCGGGTGGCGACCAGCACCTCCGGTCCGTCGATCACGACGGGGGCAGGGGTCGCGGCGGCGGCCTGCGCCTGCGGGGCGGCGGCGCCTGCGATCAGCGAGCGGGCGGCAAAGGCGGTGACGGCCGCCACCAACAGCGCCCCCACCAGCATCATCACCTTGCGACTGTCCATATTGTCCGTGTCCCTCGGATGCGCGCCCCTCGGACGCGCGTCAGGCCGTTCTCGTCGGCTGGTTATTGGGTAAATTGGTTAAGAAGCGGTTCGCGAAGCGCGAGCAGCCCGGCGACCGCGATGGCGACGCCGTAGGGCACCTCCACCGGGCCCTCGCGACGGTGCCAGCGCCGGTCGATCAGGAAGAGCAGCGTCAGCACGCCGCCCGCGATCGCCATCGCCGTCAGCATGTCGAGCAGCTTGAGCGGGGTCAGCCACAGCGACAGCGCGCCGATCAGCTTCACGTCGCCGCCGCCCATCTGCCCCAGCGCGAACGCGCCGATGAACAGCGCGAAGACGATCAGCGCGACGCCCAGCTGGATCGCCATGCCGGGCCATGGCGCCAGCCCGATCGACACCCACCACAACGGCGCCATCAGCGCGATCGCGGCGTTCTTCGCATTGGATATCTCGCGCATGCGGATGTCCTGGATGCCCGCCGATACCAGCAGGACGCCCAAAGCCGCGGGCAGCAGAAAGGTGAGAATGTTCCATCCCATGCCATCGCCGCTAGACGGAAGGGTTTGAGAAACCGTAACCACGCGCGATGACCATCGACCGCCGAACGCTGCCCCCGGATGCGCGGGTGACCCATTGGCGGGCGGCCGATGGCTGGCCGCTGCGGCGGTTCGACTGGCCGGGGGGCGGGCGGGGCGCGATCCTGTTCCAGGCCGGGCGCGGTGACATTTTCGAGAAGTATCTGGAAACATTCGCCTATTGGCATCGGCAGGGCTGGTCGGTCAGCGCGTTCGACTGGCGCGGGCAGGGCGGCTCGGGGCGGCTGAGCGCCGATCCCAACGTCGGGCATTGCGCCGATTTCACCCCCTGGATCGCGGATCTGGCGCAATTGTGGGGTGAGTGGGAGGCGCCGCGCGCGCGCCCGCGCGTGGCGATGGGGCACTCGATGGGCGGGTATCTGACGCTGCGGGCGCTGGTGGAGGGCGCGATCGACGCCGATGCGGCGGTGCTGATCGCGCCGATGCTGGGGCTGCGCAGCCCGGTGGGGGCGTGGCTGGGGGGCAAGGTCGCGGCGCTGATGCGCGCGCTGGGCGACCCGGCGCGTGCGGCGTGGAAGGGGCATGAGCGCCCCGGTGCGCCCGATCGCCGCCTGCTGCTGACCGCGGATGCCGATCGCTACGACGACGAGGACTTCTTCTACCGCGCCGACCCGGCATTGCGGCTGGGTCCGCCGAGCTGGGCGTGGCTGGCGGAGGCGTTCGCAGCGACGGCGCGGCTGCGCGCCGACGCGCGGCTGGCGACGATGCGCACCCCGGTGCTGACGCTGGTGGCGGATCACGACCGGCTGGTCGACCCGCAGGCGGCGGCGGCGGTCGTGCGCCGACTGCCCGATGCGCGGCTGGTGCGGTTCGGGGCGGAGTCGGCGCACGAGATCCTGCGCGAGGCGGACCCGGTGCGCGACCGCGCGCTGGCCGCGATCGACGCGTTTCTGGCGGAACGCGCGGGGTGACGCGCCACGACATCGCGATCGTGGGCGGGGGCATCGCGGGCGCCAGCCTGGCGGCGGCGATCGGCGACCGGGCGCGCGTGCTGCTGCTGGAGGCGGAGGCGCAGCCCGGCTATCATGCGACCGGGCGATCCGCGGCCTTCTGGTCGGAAACCTACGGCGGCGCGGGGATCCAGCCGCTGACCACCGCATCGGGCCCGGCGCTGCGCGACGGCGGCTATCTCGATCCGCTGGGTGCGGTGCACATCGGGCGCGCGGGCGACGGTGCGGCGATGGCGGCGCTGCTCGACGAATTCGCGGGCACGCCGGTCGCGCTGGAGCGGGTGACGCCCGCCGCGCTGATCCCTGGGCTGCGCCCCGAATGGACGCTGGGGGTCAGCGAGCCGACCTGCGCCTATATCGATGCCGCGCGGCTGCACGGCGACTGTCTGGCACAAGCGCGGCGCGCGGGCGCGACGATCGTGGCGGGCGCGGCGCTGGCGGAGGCGGTGCGCGCGGATGGCGCGTGGCAGCTGACCGTGCGGGACGGCGCGCGCTTCGCGGCGGAGGTGCTGGTGAATGCGGCGGGGGCGTGGGCGGACCCGGTCGCCGCGGTCGCGGGTGCACGGCCGCTGGGCATCCAGCCGTACCGGCGCACGATGGTGCAGCTGGAGACGGACCCCGGCGCGCCCGCGGGGATGCCGTTCGTGGTCGATCTGGCGGGCGGCTTCTACTTCAAGCCGGAGGCCGGCGGGCGGCTGTGGCTGAGCCCGCATGACGAGCACCCGGTCGCCGCGCACGACGTCGCGCCGGAGGAAATCGACGTGGCGATCGCGATCGACCGCTTCGAACGGGCGGTCGACTGGCGGGTGAAGCGGGTGGAGCGGTCGTGGGCGGGATTGCGCTCCTTCGCGCCCGACCGGCTGCCGGTCTTCGGCGCGGACCCCCGCATCTCCGGCTTCTTCTGGTTCGCGGGGCAGGGCGGCTTCGGCATCCAGACCGCACCCGCCGCGGCGGCGCTGGGGGCGGCGTTGCTGCTGGACGATGCGGTACCGACGGGGCTGGACGCGGATCGGTACGCCGCGGGGCGATTCGGGTAAGCCGGTTCTCCTGCGCAGGCAGGAGCGGGGCCTTTGCAAAACGGGTGCATCGGCACCGAGCCCACACCGTGCTCCTGCGCAGGCAGGAGCCCAGCGCCAAGCAGAACAACGCCTTATGTGACCTGGAACCCTGGGCTCCTGCCTTCGCAGGAGCACGGTGTAGCCTTTTGCAAACGTCCCGCAGTAGCCCGGAGCCGGGAAGAACGACGCCTTTGGGATCGGCAACCCCGGGCTCCTGCCTGCGCAGGAGCACATCTGCGTCTTAACGCCGCTTCCCCGCCGCGACCGCGGCATCGCTGGCGAGGCGGTCGGCGCGTTCGTTGTCGGGGTGGCCGGCGTGGCCCTTCACCCATTTCCACTCGACCCGGTGCGGCTTCGCGGCGGCGAGCAGCGCCTGCCACAGCTCGGCGTTCTTCACCGGCTTCCTGTCGGCGGTCTTCCAGCCGTTCTTCTGCCAGCCGTGGATCCACTTGGTCAGGCCGTCCATGACATAGCGGCTGTCGGTCGACAGCAGGACGCGGCACGGGCGGGTCAGCGCGTTCAGCCCCTCGATCGCCGCGGTCAGCTCCATGCGGTTGTTGGTGGTCAGCGGCTCGCCTCCCGACATTTCCTTCTCGTGCGTGCCCGAGCGGATCAGGACGCCCCAGCCGCCGGGGCCGGGATTGCCCTTGCACGCGCCGTCGGTGGCGATCTCCACGGTCGTGAGTTCGGCGGTCATGCGAAGGCGTCCGGGTTCGCCTCGTACCAGTCGAGGCGGTTGAGATAGGCGAGCGGGTCCTTGCGCACGACCAGCGCGTCCGCGGGCGTGTGGATCCAGTCCCAGGCGCGGCTGAGCAGGAAGCGGATGCACGCCCCCTTCGCCAGCACCGGCAGCGCGGCCCGTTCCGCCGCGGTCAGGCCGTCGCCATAGCCCTCCAGCAAGGCGGCGCCCACCGCGGTCCGCGGGTTCAGCCCCCGGGCATCGAACATCCACGCGGTGTGCATGATCGCCAGGTCGTAGGCGCGCAGGTCGGTGCAGGCGAAATAGAAGTCGATCAACCCGGTGACCGCGTCACCCAGCATCAGCACGTTGTCGGGGAACAGGTCGGCGTGGATCGCGCTGACCGGCAGGTCGGCGGGCCATGCCGCCTCGACCTGCGCCAGCGCCGCGTCGACGCGGTCGAACAGTCCGGGGCGGATCGTGTCCATCGCCGCGCGCCCGCAGCGCTCCAGCAGCGGACGCCATGTCGCGACGCCCATCGAATTGTCGCGCGTCGGCGCGAAGTCGGCGAGCGCCTCGTGCATCGCCGCCATCGCGCGCGCGGCGCTTCGTGCCTGCGCCGGGGTGGGATCGGACAGCGACACGCCGGTCAGGAACTTGATGAGGCAGGCGGGGCGACCGGCCAGCTCCTGTATCTCGGTGCCCGTGCGGTCCTTGATCGCGGGCGGCACCGGCAGCCCGCGCGCGTCGAGATGGGCCAGCAGCGCCATGAAGAACGGCAGGTCCTCCGCGGCCACGCGCTTCTCGTACAGCGTCAGGATGAAGCGCGCGCTGGTGGTGTCGACCAGATAGTTGCTGTTCTCCACCCCCTCGGCGATGCCCTTCGCGGAGACGAGCGCGCCGGCGTCGTAGCGCGTGAGGAAGGCGGCCAGCGCCTCGGCGGAAACCTGTGTGTAGACGGCCATGGTCGTGTCCGGCGTGCAAGAAGCGGTGTGAAATTCTTCGTCATCCCGGACGCGATCCGGGATCCCGCTGCTTCCTCCGCAAGGGTGGCAGGGAAGCGGGACCCCGGCTCAGGGCCGGGGCGACGGGGGCTCAGGCGGCGGCGTCGAGCCCGCGCGGCAGCTTGAAGGCGATCGTCTCGCGCGTGGTCTCCTCCTCGCGCTCGGTCACATCGAAGCGGGTGGCGAGCAGGTCGACCAGCTCGCGCACCAGCAGCTCGGGCGCGCTGGCGCCCGCGGTGATGCCGAGCGTGCCGACGCCGTCGAGGAACAACCAGTCGAGATCGGCCGCGCGCTGGATCAGCGCGGCGCGCACGCCCTGCCGCTCGGCGACCTCGACCAGCCGCACCGAGTTGGAGGAATTGGGCGCGCCGATCACCAGCACCGCATCGCACGCGGCGGCGATCGCCTTCACCGCGGCCTGCCGGTTGGAGGTGGCGTAGCAGATGTCCTCGCCGCGCGGCGCCTGCACCAGCGGGAAGCGCGCCTGGAGCGCGGCGACGATCGCGGCGGTATCGTCGACCGACAGCGTGGTCTGCGTCAGGAAGGCCAGGTTGGCCTCGTCGGGCACCGAAAGTGTCGCGACGTCCTCCACCGTCTCGATCAGCGACATCGCGCCGGCCGGCACCTGTCCGAAGGTGCCGATCACCTCCGGATGACCGGCATGGCCGATGAAGAGGATGTGGCGCCCCGCGGCGACCAGCCGCTCGGCCTGGCGGTGCACCTTGGAGACCAGCGGGCAGGTCGCGTCGAGATAGTCGAGCCCGCGGTCCTGCGCCGCGGCCGGGACCGACTTGGGCACGCCGTGCGCGGAGAAGACGACCGGGGCGCCGTCCGGCACCTCGTCCAGTTCCTCGACGAAGACCGCGCCCTTCGCCTTCAGCGCGTCGACCACGAACCTGTTGTGGACGATCTCGTGCCGGACATAGACGGGGGCGCCGTGCTTCTCGATCGCCAGCTCGACGATGCGGATCGCGCGGTCCACCCCGGCACAGAACCCGCGCGGCGCGGCGATCAGCAGTTCCAGCGGGCGGCGGTCGGATGCAGGTTCGGCCATGGCGCAGCACTTACGCGAATGCTTGCCGCCGCGATAGTCGGTTCCTATGGTGGCGCGGCGTGACGGGGCCGTACCCGGCCAGAGTGCCGGGCGGCCCCGTATCGCGTGTGCCCAATTGTCCGGGATGCCTACGTTGATCGCTCGCCCGCTTGCCCCCGCCATGCTTGCCGCCGCCCCGCTCGCCCTGCTGCTGATCGCGGGGTGTGCCAAGAGCGGCGATATCGACGTGTCGCAGGGGGTCGGGATCACCGCGGTGCGGACCGCCTGCCCGACCGTGGGCGTGCCCGCGGGGACCGGCGACGTGACCTTGTTCGACCCGCCCGCCAGCCGCGACGCGAGCGCGATCGACGTCTCCGCCGCGATCAGCAACGTGCGCTCGACCTGCGACGATCAGGGGTCGGACGTGGTGACGCGCGTCACCTTCGACGTGAGGGCGCGGCGGACGCGGACCGATGGCGCGCGCGACGTGACCTTGCCCTATTTCATCGCGATCACGCGCGGCGGCAGCGAGGTGGTGGCCAAGCGGTTGGGACAGGTGCAGCTGCACTTCGACGCGGGCCAGCCGATCGCGACCGCCAATGCCGAGGCGACCAGCGCGGTCGCGCGCGCGGCGGCGACGGTGCCGCAGGAGGTGCGCGACCGCCTGACGCGCAAGCGCAAGGCCGGCGACGAGGACGCCGCCACCGACCCGCTCGCCGATCCGGCGGTGCGTCAGGCGGTGCTCTCCGCCTCGTTCGAGGCGCTGGTGGGGTTCCAGCTGACCGACGACCAGCTGAAGTATAACGCGACGCGGTGACGGGATGGCGTTCCTGCGACGGCAGGAGCCCGGTGAGCAACGTCCGATGGATCCGACAACCCTGGGCTCCTGCCTGCGCATGAGCGCGTTGGGGTAACGCCACCGTCGTTTCGGTCGATACCCTCCCGAATTTCCGTCGTCACCCCGGACGTGTTCCGGGGTCCAGGGTTCCGCGCTTCACGGCTTGTGGAGCACGGCACCCTGGATGCCGGGACGAGCCCGGCATGACGGGGAGGCGTGTTCCTTCTGCGAGCCCGCTTCGATAGCCGATCGCGCGCGGTTGGGTCCGCGGTTGAGCCGGGGATGACGCTCCGGACTTGTTCCGGACCTTTGCGGGCGTGGACGTCGCGCCGTTCCGCCCGTTTCGCAAAAGTCTCGACGTGTTCCGGGGTCCACGGCTCCGCGCGCCCCACGGCTTGTGGCGCGCGGCACCGCGGATGCCGGGACGAGCCCGGCATGACGGGGAGGCGTTACCGCCCGGCCTGCGCCTGCGGGCGGCCACCGCCGCCGCCGCGGCGGCGACCGCCACCGCTGCCGCCGCCATTGCCGCCGCCGCGGCGGCTGGCGTTGGCGTAGTTGCGGTCCTGCGGGCTGCCGCTCGTCGCGCGCGGCGCGTGGCTAGCCTTGGGGCGCGCGGGGCCGCGCTGCTGACGGGGGCGATCCTCGCGCGGGGCGGGGTCGGCACCGATCGCCTTGACGCGCTCGGCCTTGATCTTATCGGCCTGACGCAGGAAGTCGTCGGGCAGCGGCGCCACCGCGACCTTCTGCCGCGTCAGCTTCTCGATGTCCTTCAGGTATGGCTTCTCGTCGTCCGCGCAGAAGGCGATCGCCTCGCCGCTGGCGCCCGCGCGCGCGGTGCGGCCGATGCGGTGGACATATTGCTCCGGCACGTTGGGCAGCTCGAAGTTGAACACGTGGCTGACGCCCGAGACGTCGATGCCGCGCGCGGCGATGTCGGTCGCGACCAGTACCTTGACCTCGCCCGACTTGAACGCGGCCAGCGCACGCTCGCGCTGCGGCTGGCTCTTGTTGCCGTGGATCGCGACCGCGCCCTGGCCGTTGCCCGCCAGCAGCTTCACGACGCGGTCCGCGCCGTGCTTGGTGCGGGTGAACACCAGCGCGCGGTCGATGGGCAGATCGCGCAGCATGATCGTCAGCAGCGCCTGCTTTTCGGTCTGGTTGCAGAAGATCACCGACTGGTCGACGCGCTCCGCGGTGGTCGATTGCGGCACGACCGACACGGTGACCGGATCGGTCAGGAACTGGTCGGCCAGCTGGCGGATCGACGGCGGCATGGTGGCGGAGAAGAACAGCGTCTGGCGCTTGCGCGGCAGCATCCGCACGATCTTCCTGAGCGCGTGGATGAAGCCCAGGTCGAGCATCTGGTCGGCCTCGTCCAGCACCAGGATCTCGATCATCGACAGGTTCAGATAGCCCTGCTCGACCACGTCGATCAGGCGACCCGGCGTCGCCACCAGGATGTCGACGCCGCGCGCCACGTCGTTGCGGTTCTTCGCGATGCTGGTGCCGCCGAAGATCGTCGCGACCGACAGCTTCGAGAATTGCGCATAGGCGCGCGCATTGTCGGCGATCTGCCCGGCCAGCTCGCGCGTCGGCGCCAGCACCAGCATGCGGCAATGCGTCGGCAGGACGCGCTTGTTCGCGGCGACCAGGTTCTGGATCGACGGCAGCACGAACGCCGCGGTCTTGCCGGTGCCGGTCTGCGCGATGCCGAGCAGGTCGCGGCCCTCCAGCAGCTGCGGGATGCTGTCGCGCTGGATCGGGGTGGGTTCGTTATAGCCCTTGGCGGCGAGAGCACGCACGAGGGTATCGGCGAGGCCGAGAGAAGCGAATGGCATGAAATGGTAATCCTGTACGATGCCGGGCTCGCACGCGGCATGGCGTACGAGGGGCGGGGGAAAAATGACACCCCGCGTGACTTGGGAAGCCCGTGAACAAACTGACCGGGACGGAGCCTGGGCGATGAGCCCGATCACGCTGCCGACGTCCCGATGGCGGCGATATGACCGCTGCACTGCAAAACGTCAAGATGGCGGCGCTATCGTATTGATATGACACCAATACACACAATGAAGACACCTTTTGCCGCGTCTATCGTTGGCGCACTGACATGACCGACCCGATCACGACCGACCCCCACCGCCGCCATGCCGATGCCCCCAGTGTCGGGCGATGGGACTGGGATGTCCTGGCCGATCGCGTGACCGCCGACGCCGGGTTCGCCGAACTGTACGGCGTCGCGCCCGCCGATGCCGCCGGCGGCGCGCCGATCGACGCCTTTTTCGGCGGTATCCACCGGGACGACCTGCCGCGCGTCCGCGCCGCCATCGCGCATACGCTGGCGACCGGCGCCGCGTTCGAGGCGGAATATCGCGTGGTCGGGCGCGACGGGCAGACGCGCTGGCTCGCCGCGCAGGGGCGGCTCGACCGTGACGAGGCGGGGCGCGCGGTGCACTTCCCCGGGATCAGCTTCGACATCGACACCCGCAAGCGGGCCGAGCTGCGGCTGGCCGCGCTGGTCGAGCTGGGCGACCGGCTGCGCCAGCCGGGCGACGCCGGCGATCTGGCGCTGGCGGCGGCGACCGTGCTGGGGCGCGCGCTGGACGTCAGCCGCGTCGGCTATGGCATCGTCGATCCGGCGGCGGAGACGATCGTGACCGAACGCGCCTATTGCGCAGGGGGGATCGCCGCGCTGCCGCCGATCCTCCACTTCCGCGACTACGGCTCGTACATCGAGGATCTGAAGAACGGTGTCACCGTCGCGATCGCCGACGTGCGCGAGGACGATCGCACCCGCGACACCGCGGAGGCGCTGCGCCGGTTGTCGGCGATGTCGTTCATCAACATGCCCGTGACCGAGCAGGGTGGCTTCGTCGCGCTGCTGTACCTGAACCATGCCGAGCCGCGCCGGTGGACGCAGGAGGAGCTGGCCTTCGTCCGCGAGGTGGCGGAGCGGACGCGCGATGCGGTGGAGCGGCGCCGGGCGGAAACCGAACTGGCGGCGCTCAACGAACGGCTGGAGCAGGAGGTGGAGGCGCGCAGCGCCGAGCTGATGGTCGCCGAGGAGCATCTGCGCCAGGCGCAGAAGATGGAGGCGGTCGGCCAGTTGACCGGCGGGCTGGCGCACGATTTCAACAATCTGCTGACCGGCATCTCCGGCGCGCTGGAGATGATCCAGGTCCGCGTGGCGCAGGGGCGGGTCGGCGATCTCGACCGCTATGTCACCGCGGCGCAGGGGGCGACGCGGCGCGCGGCGGCGCTGACGCATCGGCTGCTCGCCTTCTCGCGCCGCCAGACGCTCGACCCGCGCCCGACCGACGTCAACCGGCTGGTCCAGGGGATGGAGGATCTGATCCGCCGCACCGTCGGTCCGGCGATCGCGGTCGAGGTGGTCGGCGCGGCGGGGCTGTGGGACGCGCTGGTCGATCCCAACCAGCTGGAAAATGCGCTGCTCAACCTGTGCATCAACGCCCGCGACGCGATGCCCGACGGCGGGCGGATCACGATCGAGACCGCCAACCGCTGGCTCGACGAACGCGCGGCGAAGGAGCGCGATCTGGATGCGGGGCAATATCTGTCGCTGTGCGTGACCGATACCGGCACCGGCATGACGCCCGAGGTACAGGCGCGCGCGTTCGACCCCTTCTACACCACCAAGCCGCTGGGCGAGGGAACCGGGCTGGGGCTGTCGATGATCTACGGCTTCGCGCGCCAGTCGGGGGGGCAGGTGCGCATCTACAGCGAGCCGGGGCAGGGGACGACGCTGTGCATCTACCTGCCGCGCCATTACGGCAGCGCGCTGCCGGACGAGGCGCCCGCGGTGTCGCTCGACCGCGCGCCGCATTCGGACGGCGCGCGCATGGTCCTGGTGGTCGATGACGAGCCGACGATCCGGATGCTGGCGATCGAGGTGCTGTCGGAGCTGGGCTATACCACGCTGGAGGCGGGCGACGGCACCGCGGCGCTGCGATTGCTGGCGAGCGGGGTGCGCCCCGACTTGCTCGTGACCGACGTCGGCCTGCCGGGGCAGATGAACGGGCGGCAGGTGGCGGACGCCGCGCTGGCGCTGATCCCGGACCTGCGCGTGCTGTTCATCACCGGCTATGCGGAGAATGCGGTGATCGGCAACGGGCAGCTGGCGCCGAACATGGCGCTGCTGACGAAGCCCTTCGCGATGGAGGCATTCGCGGCGAAGGTGCGCGGGGTATTGGCGGAGTAGATCGGTCCTTATCGTCACCCCGGGCCTGACCCGGGGTCCCGCTTTTTACCTCGATGAGAGAAGAAGAAGCGGGACCCCGGCTCAAGGCGAGACCTTTGCAAAAGGCTACATCGTGCTCCTGCGCAGGCAGGAGCCCAGAGTTGCAGGTCACATAAGGCGTTGTTCTGCTTGGCTCGGAGCTCCTGCCTGCGCAGGAGCACGGCGTGGGCTGGGTGCCGTTGCACCTGTTTTGCAAAGGCCCCGCTCAAGGCCGCGTGACGGAAAGCCTTACTTCTCCCGCAGCGCCTCGCTGCGCGCCTTGAGCACCGGCTTCAGCAGGTAGCTCAGCACCGTCTTGTGGCCGGTGACGATCTCCACGTCGCACAGCATCCCCGGCGTGATCGGCAGGCGGCGGTCGCCCATCGTCAGGTACGAGCGACGCGTCTCCACCATGACCGAGAAATACGGCTCGCGCTTCACCTCGTCGTAGATGCTGTCGGGCGACACCTGCACCACGCGCGCGTCGAGCCCGCCGTAGATCGAGAAATCGTAGGCGGTGACCTTCACGGTCGCGGCATCGCCCACCTTGATGAAGGCGATGTCCTTGGGCGTGACGCGCGTCTCGACCAGCAGGCGGTCGCCCAGCGGCACCACCTCCATGATCTTCTGCCCCGGGTTCAGGAATGCGCCGATCGTCGTCACCTGCACGTCGTTGACGACGCCCGCCAGCGGCGAGCGGATTTCGGAGCGCGCCAGCTTGCCGGTCGCGCCGCGCAGCGACTGGTCGCTGACCGCGATCTTCGCATTCAGCTGGCTCTGCTCGTTGAGCGCCTCCTGCCGGAATTGCAGGTTCGCCTCGGAGGCCTGCGCCTGCGCCTCGCGGACCGCGGCCATCGCGCGCGACACGGTCTGCTGCGCCGCCGCGAGCCGCCCGCGCTGGTCGTTGACGTCGCGTTGCGCTGCCAGCAGCTCGGTCTGCGGGACGATCGACTTCGCCGCGAGCGGGGCGAGCATGTCGACGTTCTTCTGCGCCAGCGCGACGCTGCTGCGCAGCGAGGCGACGGTCGCCTGTGCCTCGCCCAGTTCGCGGCGGCGCTGCTCGATCGCGGAGCCGAGCCCGGACAGCTTGCTGCGCAGCGTCGCGGCGCGCAGGTCGGCCAGCTGCGCCTCGCTGTTGCACAGCGACTGCGGCGTGCCGGGCGGACAGTCGGCGCTGCGGCCGGACACCTCGCCCGCCAACCGTTCGGAGCGCGCGGCGAGCGACTGGCGCTCAGCCTCGATCTGCCCGCGCGCGGCGGCGGATTCGGTGTCGTCCATGCGGACCAGCAGCTGGCCCTTCTTCACCTGCTGGCCCGAGCGGACCAGGATCTGGCGCACGCTCGACGCCTCGGACGCCTGCACCACCTGCACCTTGCTCGACGGGATCACGCGGCCCTCGCCGCGCGTCACCTCGTCGATCGGGGCGAGCGCGGCCCATAGCAGCAGCAGGAAGAAGCCCACCCCGGTGACGAGGATGATGCGGCGCGTGCCGTCCAGCGCATCCCAGCGATCGCGCCATGTCGTCCGGGCCGTCATTTCGGCGCTCCCATCGCGGCGAGTTGCGCCAGCACCGCGTCGCGCGCGCCGTCGGCGACGATACGCCCCTGGTCGATCACGATCAGCCGGTCGACCAGCGCCAGCAGCGCGTGGCGGTGGGTGGAGACGATCACGGTCTGGTCGGGCCGCATCGCGTCACGCATCCGCTGGACGAACAGCGCCTCGCTCGCGGTATCCATCGCCCCGGTCGGCTCGTCGAGGAACAGCAGCTTGGCGGGCGCGGCGAAGGCGCGCGCGAGGACCAGGAAGCTGCGCTGCCCGCCCGACAGCCGCGCGCCGCGCTCCCCCACCAACAGGTCGAACCCGGCGGCATCGCGCGCCAGGAAGCTGTCCGCACCCGCCTTGCGCGTGGCCTCGATCAGCTGCGCGTCGTCCGCGCCGTTGGCGGCGAGCGTCAGATTGTCGCGTACCGTGCCGCTGAAAAGCTCGGCATCCTGGCCGACGTAGCGGAACGTCTCGCGGATCGCATGCGGCTGGTACTGGCGGCTGTCGATGTCGTCGATCAGGTAGCTGCCCTCGCCCGGCGCATGGAGGCCGCACAGCAGCTTGCCGAGCGTCGACTTGCCCGAGGCGACGCGGCCGATGATCGCGATCCGCTCGCCGGGCCGGATCGTCAGCGATACGTCGCTGAGCGAGGCGCGCCCGCTGCCGGGATAGGCGAAGCCGACATGGTCGAGCACCAGCGAGCCCGCCGCGATCGTCGGCGCGATGGTGCGCGCGCCCTCGCTGCGTTCGTCGGGCTGCTCCATCATCCGCTGGAGCGTCGCCATCGTCAGCAGCGCCTGTCGCGCGCGCGTCATCAGGAATGCGAACTGCCCGATCGGCGCCAGCGCGCGCCCCGCGATCATCGCGATGCCGATGATCCCGCCCATCGAGATCGTGCCGGCGGAAAAGAGGTAGAAGCCGCCGACCACCAGCCCGATCGTGATCGCCTGCTGGCAGAAGGTGGCGAGGTTGACGCTGATCGCGGTCAGGCGGCGGAACCGCTCCTGCGTCATCGCGCTGGACTGCGCGTGGCGGCGCCAGCGGCCGAGCATCCGCCCCTCGCCGTGGACCGCCTTCAGCGTCTCCAGCGCGCCGATCGATTCGACCAGCGCGGAATGTTGCAGCCCCGAATCCGCCTGCGCGTCGAGCGCGACGCGCCCCATCGCGCGCTGCAGCAGCCAGCCCGCGACCAGCATCGCGACGATGCCGACGACGGGCACCAGCACCAGCCATCCCGCCAGTACCGCGATCATGACGAGGAACAGCAGCAGGAAGCTGATGTCGACCGTCAGCACCACGGTGGTGGAGGCGAAGAAGTCGCGCACCTGCTCGTAATCCGACACGCGCTTCGCCAGCGCGCCGGTGCTGCCCTGCTTCTGCGACAGCGGCAGGTTGAGGAGTTTCTCGAACAGCTTCTGCGACAATCGCGCGTCGAGCCGCCGGCCGACCTCGTCGATCAGCCGCGCCCGCGCCAGCCGCAGCGTCAGCTCCATCCCCAGCGCCAGCACCGCCCCGATCGCCAGCACCCACAGGCTGGCGGCGGCGCGATTGGGGATGACGCGGTCGTACACGTTCATCGTGAACAGCGGGACCGCGAAACCCAGCAGGTTGATGACCGCGGCGGCGAGGACGACGTACCACAGCGCGCCGCGCATCTTCCACGCCTCGCTCCAGAACCAGTGGCGGCGCACCGCGCGCTCCCACGGCCGCTCGGCATCGCGCTCGGCGGTCGGATCGGGGTCGATACGTACCGCCGCGCCGGTCAGAAACGGCGCGAGCGCGGCGCGCGGGGTCCAGAACGGGTCGTCTCGGCCGGGGACGAAGACCAACGCGTCGGTCTGGGTCAGCTCCAGCAGCAGGATCGCACGGTCGCCCTGCGTGGCGAGCAGCGCGGGCGCGGCGTCGACCGGCCAGCGCGCGAAGGGGCGCGTCAGCGGGTGCGCGTTCATCCCCAGCTGTTCGGCGACCGCCTCCACCTGATGGAAGGGGAGGCGGCCGTCGTCGTCGAGCGCGATGCCGGTCAGGATCCGCGCGGGCGCGGCCGGTCGATCGTGCAGCACCGCCAGGCGGACCATGCACGCCAGCACCGGATCGCGCTCGCGCGTCCAGTCGCCATACCAGTCACCGATGCTCATCGGTTCGCGTCACTTGCCGGGATAGCGGCGGTCCATCAATTCGGCCGGCGGGATCATCGGCACGTCGTAGCGCTTGCGCGCGTCGCCGATCGCGGCCTTCTGCGGGGTGACGCCCACCGCCTCGATCAGCTGGTTGGTGGCGGCGAGCACGCGATATTGCGCGAACAGCTGCGCCAGCCGCGCGGTTTCCGCCTGGACGACCACGTTGTAACGCGTGTTCTGCGCATCCAGCAGGTCCAGCAGCGAGCGCCGCCCGACGTTGAACTGCTCGCGATAGGACAGGATCAGGTCGCCCGAGACGCCCGCCTGCGTATCCAGCTCGCCGACCAGCTTGGTCTGCTGCTGCAGGCGGTTCCACGACGTGCGCACGTCGTTCTCCGCCTCGCGCTCCATCTGGTGGAGGCGGTAGCGCGCCTCGCTCGCGCGGCGGACGTTCTCCTGCACCGCGGCCTGGTTCACTCCGCCGGTGTAGAGGTCCCAGCGCAGCACGACGCGCGCCTGAAGGTCGCTGGTATAGCCGCGGAAGCCGTCGACATCCTCGCCGTAGCGCGCGCGACCCTCCAGGTTGACGCGCGGGCCCAGCGCGGCCTTCGCCACGCCCAGGACCCCGTATGCCGCATCGACGTCCGCCACCGCCTCGCGCACGCGGGGGTTGTCGGTGCGCGCCAGCGCGATCGCCTCCGACAGCGACGGCGGCATCTTCGCGGTCAGCTCGGGCGGCAGCGTGGCGTTGTCGAGCGTCAGGCCGGTCAGCGTGCGAAAGCTGATCGCGGCGTTTTCCAGCTCCTCCTGCGCCTCGGTACGGCGCGCCATCGCGGATTGCAGCCGCTCCTGCGCCTGCTGCTGGTCGGCGATGCTGACCGAGCCGCCCCGCACGCCCTGACCCAGATCACCGGCGAGCTTCTGATGGAAGGAGACGTTGTCCGCCGCCGCGGCGAGCACGCGCTGCTGGAGCAGGTAGTCGATGTAGCGGCGCGCGACCTCCAGCGCGATGAACTGCGAGCGTTCCTGCACCCGGCTGGCGGCGCCGTCGGTGCGCGCGGCCTGACGCTGCAATTCCGAGCGGCGGCGGCCCGAATCGAACAGCGTCTGGTCGGCGAACACGCTCGCCTCGCGCGTGGCGAGCGCGTCGCGGTCGGCCTGGATCGCGCGGCGCGTCGGGCTGTCGACGCGGCGCACGCCGCCTGCGGCCTCGACCGAGATGCGCGGGCGCCACAGGCCCTGCGCCTGCTCGCGCTCGAACTCGATCGCTTCCTTGTTCTGGACCGCCTGGTTGATCTCGGGATTGCTCTCCATCGCGCTGGCGATGGCGGTGCGCAGGTCGGTGGCACCCGCGGCGGAGGCGGCAAGGACGGCCGCGATCGCGCCGAGCGACGCACGGATGATACGCATGAGGTGGCTCCTCCCTTTTCTTATCGGTCGTTGCGGCTGATCGCGACGCGGCGGTTCGCCGGTTCGCGGACGCCGTCCGCGGTCGGCACCGCGGGATCGCGCTCACCCACCGCGCGCACGCTCACCGCGGATCGCGGCATCCCCTCCGCGACCAGCGCGGCGGCGACCGCTTCGGCGCGGCGCTGCGAGAGGCGCTGGTTGAAGCCTGCGCTGCCCGAGCGATCGGCGTGTCCCACCACCGCCACCGCGCGCACGCCGCAGGCCGCGGCGGACGACGCGATCGATTCGATGATCGCGCTGCTGTCGGGCAGCGGGGTCGCGACCGCCCAGTCGAAATGCACCTCCGCCGGCAGCGCGACCGGGCAGGCGGCGGGCGCCGGGGGCGGCGGCAGGGGTTGCGCCATCGCCGGGGGCGGGGGAGGCGGGGGGAGCGTGTCGGCCACCGGCGGCGCGACCGCGGTGTTCGTCATCAGGCCGGACATGGAGCGGCAGCGTGCGATCGTCTCGTCGTCGATCGTGCGCGTCTTCAGATAGCCGATCGCGATCCCGCACGCGACCTTGGCCTCCGACGCCCAGATGTACCGGCTGTCGTCCGCCGCCACGACATCGCGGCGCAGCGTCATCGCCAGCGCGGCGTCGTAGTTGCGCGTCATCTCCGCGCGCAGCTCGCCGACCGATGCACCCTGTGCGAGCGCCGGTGCCGCGGTCGCCGCCGCCAGCGCCGCCACGGCGACGCCCAAACCCCTTTTCATCCCTCTACTCCCCGTTGCCGCGACCCGCGCCCCGCTATGCTGCGGTTGGCGCGCGGATCGCCGCGCTATCGTCGAACGTCTCGTCAGGCGGAGTGAGCGACCACCATCACCCCGTCGTGCGCCGTCACCGCGGCGGCGGCCTGTGCATGGGCGGCCGCCATCGCGTTCCAGGCCGCCGACATCGCCTCCGCAGCGCCGGTATCGTTGGCGGCGACATAGGCCGGAGCGGATGCGGCGTGGATGCTATTGTCCGAAACCCCCTGATCCTGGGGTAACGCGGACAGCAGGGTATCGATCCCTGCCGCATGCGCGGGCGCGCCACCGTGCAGCACATCGGCCAGTACCTGCGCCGCCTGCGTCGCGTTCGCGGCGGCGGGCGCCTCCGCGACCTGGGCGGCGGGGGCCAGCGCGGCGGGGATGGCGATCCCCTCCGCCAGCGCCGCCACTGGCGCGGCGGCGACGGGCGTCGCGTCGGCATGGGGGGCGGTGTCGTGCGCGGGTTCCGACGCGGACGCGGCGTGGCTGCCGGCGACGCCCGCATGATCGGTCGTCGTGACCGGCTCCGCCGTGGCCGACGCATGGGTCGGGGTGGTGGTGGTCGTGGCAGCGGGCTGGGTCGTGGCCGGCTCCGTCGCCGCGGCCTGATGCACCGGCTCGATCGCGGCGGCGGCGGCATGCGTCGTGGCGGCCTGTCCGGTCGCGTCCGCATCGGTGTGCGTCGCCGCGGCCTCGGGTGCCGGCGAGCGGGCATGCGCCGGCTCGCCCGCCACCACCGCCGCGGTCAGCAGCGCCGCGGTCAGCGTGGTGGTGCCGGTCGTCGTCTCCGTCGCGCGCGACAGATGCAGCGCGGCGGTATCCTCCGCCGCCATCACCGGCCCGGCCGATGCGGAGAAGCGCGCGGCGGCGCTCTGCGGCTGGATCGTGATCGTCAGCTGGGTCGAGGCGCGATCCCCGTCGCCGTCGGTCACCGTATAGGTGAAGCGATCGACGAGCGTGTTCGACCCCGACAGCCGCTGGACCGCGGGCAGGTCGTTGTTGAGGACATAGGTATAGGAGCCGTCCGCCGTCAGCGTCAGCGTGCCGTAGGTGCCGGTCAGCGGCGTCCCCACGCCGCCGGTGACGGTCTGATACCCCAGCCCGACGCCGGTGACCTGTCCGCCGTCCGCCCCCAGCCGATCGGCCACCCCGTCGGTGGTGTTGGCATCGGTCCCGCCGACGCCGGTCAGCACGTTGCCGTCCGCGAAGGAGCGCGACTGCGGGGTGTCGCTCGTCGTCTGGAACTCGACACCACGCAGCACGAACTCCGAGAACGGGGTGTTCAGCGTCGGCCCCGTCGCGCCGTTCGCCGGCGGCGCGGGCGGTGACAGGTCGGGGGTCAGCGCGACCGAGCGGATGGCCTGCCCGCCGAAGTCCGCCGACGTCAACGTCACCGTCGCCTGGCCGCCCACCGCCGTGGGCGAGGCGGTGACGATGCGGGTCGCGGTGGAACCGTCCGCCAGCGTGACCGTGACGTCGACCTTCTCGGCGTCGGGCGCGAAGTTGAACTGGCGCTCGACATACAATTGCCCGAGCGTGATCCGCACCGTCGACTGCGCCTGCGCGAACGACAGCACCAGGCCCTCGGGCTGATCGTTATAGGCGTCGACCTCGTTGGTCCACGCCTGCCGCGGCTGGCCGTCGCTGGGGGAAAAGACGCTGGCGCCGAGATAGTAACCCAGCGCGCCGTTGATCGAGGACAAGGTGACGCCGCCGCCGCCGAAGCCGGCCTGCGTGCTGCCCGCGGGAACGCCGTTCCACAGGCCGGCGTCGGTGAAATCGACCACGGTCGTGCTGCTCTGCTGCGTCGCGGGCGTGCCCACGGTCACGCGGTCGGCATCGGCGGACAGGATCGGCGCGTCGTCGACGATCGTCGCGACCAGCGACCCCTGCGTGCTCGACCCGTTGCGGTCGGTGGCGACGACGTTGAACGTCTCCGTCACGCGGTCGCCCAGGGTGCCGCCGGAATCGACCGGGCCGTTCAGCGTGTACTGATAGGTGACGCGCCCCGTCGCGGCGTCGAAGCCGGTGATCGCCAGCGTGTTGCCGAGCGGCGTGGTGATCGTCGTCGCGGTGAAGGCGCCCCCCGTCATCACGGTCTGGCCCGCGATGCTCAAATTGCCGTAGCCGTCCGGCGCCACGATCGTGAAGTCGCCCTGCGGCGACAGTGCGGTCGCGTCCGGCGCGGTGCCGTTCGCCAGGTTCGCCTCCGCCACGATCACGTCGCCGCCGGTGATCGCGGGGGTCAGCCCGGTCAGCGCCACGGGATCGTCGGTGCCGTCGATGGTGATCGTCAGCGTGGTCGTGGCGGTGCTGCCGTCGCCGTCGGTCAGCGTGTAGGTGAAGGTGTCGGTCCGCGTCTCGCCGGGGATCAGCGCGCGCAGCTCCGCATTGGTGGACGAGGGGACGTAGCGGTAGCTGCCGTCCGCCGTCAGCGTCAGCGTGCCGTAGGTGCCCGCGACCGCGGTGCCCAGGTTGCCGCTGGCGCTGGTCGCGACGCCCGCGACCACGCCGGTCACGGTCGCGCCGTCCGCGCCCTGCGTATCGGCCACGCCATCGGTGGTGTTGGCATCGGTCCCGCCGACGCCGGTCAGGACGTTGCCGTCCGCGAACGGTGCGGTGGGCGGCACGAAGGAGGCGACGTCGTAGCTGATGCCGCGCAGCACGAACTCCGAATAGGGCAGCAGCGCGTTGCTGGCCGGCGTCACCCCCGCGGGTACGGGCGCCAGCGACAGATCGGGGGTCAGCACCACCGACGTGATCGCGACGCCGCCGAAATCGGACGCGGCGAGCGACACGTTCAGCAACCCGGGCTGCGACGTCGCCACCGCGGTGACGGTGCGCGTCTGCGTCGTGCCGTCCGCCAGCGTGACCTCCACCGTCACGCGCTCCGCGTCCGGCGTCGGGCTGAACAGCCGCTCCTGGTACAGCTGTCCCAGCGCCAGCCGCACGTTCGACTGTGCGGTGGCGAAGGTGATGCGCAGCCCCTCGGGCTGGTCGTTGAAGGCGTCGACCTCGTTGGTCCACGACTGGCCCGGACGGCCGTCGCCGGGCGAGAAGACGCTGGCGCCCAGGTAGAAGCCGAGCGCGCCGTTGATCGACGACAGCGTCGCCCCGTTCAGCGCGACCGAGGTGCTCCCCGCGGGCACGCCCGACCAGAAGGCGGCGTCGGTGAAATCGACCCCGACCGTGGCGCTGGACGCCGCCGGGCCGGTGGGGGCGGCGACGCTGTCGATGTCGGCGCGCGCGATCGGCGCATCGTCGATGATCGTCACCGTCAGCGTGCCGGTCGCCCGGTCGCCGTCGCGATCGGTGACGGTGAGGTTCAGCACCTCGCGGACGTTCTGGCCCGACGTATTGTCGCTGAGCGTGTAGCTATAGTCGAACCCGTCCGCGCGCACCGCGGTGATCGTGACCACGCCGAACTGGGTGGTGATGGTCTGGCCGACCGTCGTGATCGCATTGCCGTCCACGGCGACGACCGCGGGGGCGTCGCCCGGATCGTATTGCACCGATCCGGTGGTCGTCTCCAGATTGGAGGTCGGGTTCGTCCCCGCGGGCTCATTGCCGCGCGCGGGCAGCCCGGCCTCCGACACGGTCGCCACCGCATCGATCGCGCCGCCGGGGGTCTGCGGCGTGGTGATCGTGATGTCGGGGAACAGGTTGTCGACGATGTTGCGCGGGCGCACGTCGATATCCTCGAACGTGGGCACGGTGAAGGCGAGCGCGGTGGGCGGCAGCAGGTCGCCGATCGCGAAGGCATCGCCCAGCGAGCCGACCGGCACCGCGAAATTGCCGCCCGAGCTGGACGGCGGGCCGGCCGCGGTCTGCGGCTCATGCCCGATCAGCAGCGCGACCAGCGTGGAGGGAGGCACCTCGACCGTGCCGACGACCAGGTCGGGGACGAACACCGCGCCGTCGACGATGACCAGCTTCGTCCCGTCGGGCAGCGCGACGATCAGGTCGCGTCCGTCCGCGACGATCGTGCCCAGATCGGTGCCGGCGGGCAGCTGCACCACGCCGTCCACCGGCACGGCGATGCGCATGATGCCGCCGCCCTGACCCTGCACCACCTGAACATCGCTGGCCGACACGGGCGCCGGCGCAACGCCCGGGCCCGAGCGGGTCTGAACCAGCGGCGCCGACGACTCGGCAACACGAACGCTGACCATGGATGACGCTCCCGTACTCTCGCTCGCATTAAAGCGCGCGAGGGGGCGAAAAGGTCAACGAGGTTACGGCCGAATTTACAACTTTCTGCGCGTTAACCACGAATATGCGGTCATAATGACACACCCGGGTCGGGGTTCCCCGTGCTGGCCATTCGCGTCGCGATTCCCTCGCCGGCATAGCCGTGGATCCATGCCCGGTCCGCCGAGAAGGACAGGATCGGCCGGTAATCGGCGCGGCGGGTCGCGTCCTGGATGCGGTCGCTGCTGCTGTCGAGCATCAGCATCGTGCCCTGGTGGCGGACGACCAGGACGGCGTGACCCTGCCGCCGGACCAGATCCTGCGCCACCACGAAATACAGGCTGGTGGCGGGATGGCCCAGCGCGCGCAGCAGCTGCATCTTCGCGATCGCATAATCCTCGCAATCGCCGCGGCCGGTGCGCAGCGTCTGCGCGGCATCGGCCCATATGTCGTGACCCTCGCGGTCGGACCGGAAGGTGACGCGCGCGTTCACCCAGCCGTTGACCGCATCGACCTGCGCGCGCCGGTCGAGATGGCGGATCGAGGCGACGAAGCGGCGGGCGGAGGCGTCCAGCGCCCGCGCCGCGCCCACCGACACCCGCTGCCACCGCTGGTCGAGCGGGGTGCGTCCGACCCGCAGCGAGGTGGACCCGAACACATCGGGCGCGTCGCGGTTAACGGTCGCGAAAGGAACCGACGCTAGGCCGTAACGATCGGACGCGCCGGCCCGCCACGAACCGCGCGGCGGCGTCGTCACGGCGGCGACGCGGGCGGGGGCGCCGCCCTGTCGCGACACGACCGCCTCCAGCGCGGACATCGCGCGTCCGGCACCATCGGCCGGGAGATCGTCGGCGCGGGCCTCGGCCGCGACGGTCAGCGCCGCCGCCGTCATCAGGACGGCGACTCGCGAAAGGGAGAGGCGGCTCGCGTTCTTCATATCCCGAAAGATGCCGGGAACAGCGGAAGAACTTACGAACGGACGCGGTTAAGCCGCTGTCCACCATCAACAATCTGCGAGCCGGCTCATGCCCGGCGGGCGCGCCCCGCCCCCGGAAGGGGGGGGCGGCAACCGCCTAGAAATGCAGCGCGCGGCCGTAGGCGCCGAGCACGCTCTCGTGCATCATCTCGCTGAGCGTCGGGTGCGCGAACACCGTCTCCATCAGCTCGGCTTCCGTCGTCTCCAGCTGACGCGCGACGACATAGCCCTGGATCAGCTCGGTCACTTCCGCCCCGACCATATGCGCGCCGAGCAGTTCGCCGGTCCCGGCGTCGAACACGGTCTTGATGAAACCGTCCGCCTCGCCCAGCGCGATCGCCTTGCCGTTGCCGATGAAGGGAAACTTGCCGACCTTCACGTCGCGGCCCTGCTCCTTCGCCTTCGCCTCGGTCAGCCCGACCGACGCCACCTGCGGGCGCGAATAGGTGCAGCCCGGAATGTTCCACGTCTCGAACGGATGCGGATCCTCGCCCGCGATCTTCTCGACGCACACCACGCCCTCATGGCTCGCCTTGTGCGCCAGCCACGGCGCGCCGGTGACGTCGCCAATCGCGTAGATGCCCTCGACATTGGTTCGCCCGAAGCCGTCGACCTTGATATGCCCGCGCTCGGTCTCGACGCCCAGTGTCTCCAGCCCGATCTCCTCGGTGTTCGGCACGATGCCGATCGCGACGATGACGTGGCTGTAATCCTCGGTGGTGGACTTGCCGTCCTTGCCCTTGATCGTCGCCTTCACGCCCTTCGCGTCGCTGTCGATCTTCTCCACGCCCGCGCCGGTGACGATCCTGATCCCGTCCTTGCCCAGGCGCTTCTCCATGAAGGCGCTGACCTCCTCGTCCTCGACCGGCAGGATGCGCGGCAGCATCTCGACGATCGTCACGTCGGCGCCCATGTCGTTGTAGAAGCTGGCGAACTCCACCCCGATCGCGCCCGATCCGATGACCAGCAGCTTCGTCGGCATCTCCTCGGGCACCATCGCGTGGCGATAGGTCCAGATGCGCTTGCCGTCCGCCTTCGCAAACGGCAGGTCGCGCGCGCGCGCGCCGGTCGCGACCATGATGTGCTTCGCCTCCAGCTCGACCGTGCCGTTGCCCTGCCTGACGGACAGCTTGCCCTTTCCGGCCAGTGCGCCGACACCCTCGACCACCGTCACCTTGTTCTTCTTCATCAGCGACTTCACGCCGGCGTTCAGCTGCCCGGACACCTTGCGACTGCGCTCGACGATCTTGGGGAGGTCGAAGCCGATCTTCTCCGCCTTCAGCCCGTAGTCGGCGGCGTGGGTCATGTAATGATAGATCTCCGACGTGCGCAGCAGCGCCTTGGTCGGGATGCAGCCCCAGTTGAGGCAGATGCCGCCCAGCCGCTCGCGCTCGACGATCGCGACCTTCAGGCCCAGCTGCGATGCGCGGATCGCCGCCACGTAACCGCCCGGACCGGAGCCGAGCACGATGAGGTCGTAGGTGTCAGCCATGATGAATGTCCTTGGTATCGGCGGGGGAGGCGGCGTGCACGCGCATCACCTCCCGCCCGCTCAGGATCGCGACCGCGGCCAGGGTCAGGCCGCCGATCGCCCAGATCGTCTCATACCCCTGCGGATAGCTCCATGCCGCGCCGTGGAAGGCGAGCGCGGTGAAGCCGAGGCCGAGCAGCCCCCACGCCACCTCGCGCCACACCTCGGGCAGCTGCATCTGTGCCATCGCGACGCCCGCCTCAGGCGAGCATCGACAGCGGGTTCTCGACCAGCGTCTTGAACGCCTGCATCAGCTCCGCGCCGTCCGCACCGTCGATCGCGCGGTGGTCGAAGCTGCCGGTCGCGCTCATGATGCTGGCGACGCCCAGCTGGCCGTCCTCCATCACCCACGGGCGCTTCTCGCCCGCGCCGATCGCCAGGATCATGCCCTGCGGCGGGTTGATGACCGCCTCGAACTGCTTGATCCCGTACATGCCCATGTTGCTGATCGAGGCGGTGCCGCCGGTGAATTCCTCCGGCTTCAGCTTCTTGTCGCGGGCGCGCGCGGCCAGGTCCTTCATCCGGGTGGAGATGCTCGACAGCGAGGCGCTGTCCGCCTCGGTGATGACCGGGGTGATGAGGCCCTCGGGCGTCGACACCGCGACCGAGATGTCGGCGCGCGCGAAGCTGACCAGCTGGTCGGGGGTGAACATCACGTTGCACTTGGGCACCTGGATCAGCGCCACCGCCAGCGCCTTTATCATCAGGTCGTTGACCGACAGCTTGACGCCGCGCGCCTCCAGCCCGGCGTTCAGCTCGCCGCGCAGCTTCAGCAGCTTGTCGAGGCGCACGTCGACCGTGAGGTAGATGTGCGGCACCTGCTGCTTCGATTCGGTCAGGCGGCGCGCGATCGTCTTGCGCATGTTGCTGAGCTTCGTGAGCTCGTGCGGGATGTCGGGAATCGCGGCGGGTTTCGCCGGGGCGGGGGCCGGCGCGACGGCGGCGGCGGCGGGGGTGTCGCTCGATCCGGCGGCGGCGGGTGCGGCGCCCGGCTGTGCGTTCTCGATGTCGGCCTTCACGATGCGGCCGTTGGGGCCGGAGCCCTGCACCGCGGACAGGTCGACGCCCTTGTCCGCGGCGATGCGGCGCGCCAGCGGGCTGGCCTTCACGCGGCCGTGCTCCCTCGCGCCGTCCCGATGCGCGGGGGCGGCGGCCGGCGTCTCTTCCTTCGCCACCTGCCGGTCGGCGGGCTTGCCGTGATCCTCGACGTCTTCCTTCGCGGGCTTCGCCTCGGTGCCGGTCTTGTTGGGATCCTCGGGCGAGGGCTTGGCCTCGCTCTCCCTGGCGGCGGGGGCGGGCGTGCTCTCGCCCGCTTCCTCGTCCTCGCCCTGGAGCAGCGCGATCACCTCGCCCACCTTCACGCCGTCGCTACCCTCGGCCACGACGATCTTCGCGATCACGCCCTCGTCGACCGCCTCGAACTCCATCGTCGCCTTGTCGGTCTCGATCTCGGCCATGATGTCGCCGGACCTGACGGTGTCGCCTTCCTTGACGAGCCATTTGGCGAGCGTGCCTTCCTCCATCGTCGGCGACAGCGCAGGCATCTTGATTTCGATGGGCATCGTGATCCTCGAAAGGCTCCTGGGGAAGTCGCGTCTCTTGCGGACGGACGCCGTAGGGTCAAGTGCGCGCGCCTTGGCGACGGCGTGGCGGAGGCGTACACAGGCGCGATGCGCATCTATCTGACCGTGATCGACGACACTCCCGAGGCGCTGAGCGCGCTGCGGTTCGCGGCGCGGCGCGCGGTGAAGACGGGGGGCGGCGTGGAGATACTGGCGCTGCTGCCGCCGCAGGAATTCATCCCCTTCGGCGGCGTGCAGGCGACGATCGAGCAGGAGCAGCGCCAGCATGCCGAGGGCCTGGTGGCGCGCGCCGCCGGCACGATCCTGGAGGAATCGGGCGTGCGCCCGTCGCTGACGGTGCGCGAAGGCGACGGGCCCCGGGTGATCCGCGAGATGATCGCGGACAACCCCAGCATCGCCGCGCTCGTCCTGGGAGCGGCGGCGAGCGGCGCGCCGGGCGTGCTGGTCAGCCACTTCGCCGCGGAGGCCGGGACGCTGCCGGTGCCGCTGATGATCGTGCCGGGCGGGCTGGACGCGGACGCGATCGACCGGCTGAGCTGAGCTGAGCGGCGCTGCCGGATCCCCGCCCGCGCGCGGGCGGCGGTACGGCAAGTGGTTGAGCGCCCGCGTTTCTTGCGCCATCACCGCGGCATGATCCTGCGCACCCTGCTCGCCGCCTCCACGCTCCTCGCCACCCCCGCCTTCGCGCGCGACGCGCCGTCGCAGCCGCGGTTGCGCGCCAATGTCGAGAAGCTGGTATCCTTCGGCACGCGCCATTCGCTCTCGTCCGCGACCGACCCGAAGCGGGGGATCGGCGCGGCGCGCGACTGGGTGGCGGGCGAATTCGCCCGGCTGTCGCGGACGTGCGGCGGGTGCATCGCGGTCGAGCGCCCGCGGCGCCGCTTCGTCAACGCGCGCGCACCGCAGGGCGTGATGATCGAGGACGTGCTGGGCATCCAGAAGGGAAGCGACCCCGACCGCTACATCATCGTCGGCGCGCATATCGACAGCCGCGTGACCGACGTGATGAACGCCACCGCCGATGCGCCGGGGGCGAACGACGATGCCAGCGGCGTGTCGCTGGTGCTGGAGGCGGCGCGTATCCTCTCGCGCGAAACGTTCGCCGCGAACATCGTCTATGTCGCCTTTTCCGGCGAGGAGCAGGGGCTGCTGGGCGCGACGTTGCTGGCGGACACCGCCAGGGCGCGCGGGTGGCAGGTCGATGCGATGCTCAACAACGACATCGTCGGCAATTCGGCCGGGCAGGGCGGCGTCGTGATGGACGGCCATGTCCGCGTCTTCTCCGAGGGTATCCGCGCGAGCGAGTCGCTGGTGCAGGCGATGGACCGCCGCGCGATCGGCGGCGAGGACGATGGCCAGAGTCGCGCGCTGGCGAAGGCGGTGGACAAGGTGGCGGCGACGCTGCCGGGCGGGTTCGACGTGTTCGTCGACCGCCGCCCCGATCGTTTCGGGCGCGGCGGCGATCACGAGCCCTTCCTGGCGTTGGGCTTCCCCGCGGTGCGCTTCACCGTCGCGGCGGAGAATTGGGATCGCCAGCATCAGGATCTGCGCCAGGAGAACGGGCGCGTCTACGGCGACACGATCGAGGGGATGGACTTCGCCTATCTGGCGAAGGTGACCGCGATCAACGTCGCCACCATCGCCCGGCTGGCGGCCGCCCCCGCCGCGCCCGCCGGCGCGGCGATCTCGGGCGCCTTGTCCTATGATACCAGGGTGACGTGGCCGGCGGTGCCGGGCGCGACGGGGTACCGCGTCTATTGGCGCCGCACGGACGCGCAGGACTGGCAGCAGTCGCGCGACACGACCGCGACGATGCTGGACGTGCCGGCGGTGGCGGTGGACGACCATTTCTTCGGCGTCGCGGCGCTGGCCGGCGACGGCAGCGAAAGCCTCGTCACCTTCGCGGGCAAGGAGAGGAAGTAGCGGACGGGCGGGCAGGACGTCGGTCCGCGATCCTCGCCTGCACCGCGGGTCGGTCGCCCCGGCCGGTTCGAAGCCGCTTCGACAGTCGCCTGCCCGTTCCCCGGCGAAGGCGGAACCTGTGCCAAAGGCGACACCGTGCTCCTGCGCAGGCAGGAGCCCGGAGTTGCAGGTCCCTTAAGGCGTTGCGCTCCTGCCTGCGCAGGATCACGGCGTGGGCCCGATGCCGCTGCACCTGTTTTGCAAACGTCCCGCGACGGCCGGGGCCCAGTTGGGGGACGGCGGCGAGATGCTGAGGAGCCATGCCATCTGGCCCCCGGCCTTCGCCGGGGAACGGCTGCTATGTCGAACGGTGCGCGACCTTTGTAGCGGTCTGGACCCTTTCCTGTTTCGACGGCGCCGATGCGCGCTTGTCCCCCGACCCGCTCAGCAGCGGCAGCGGCCCTTGGTGAAGCGGCGCCCGCGATAGCCGCCCTTGTAGGCGACCGCCTGCTCCTCGAACACCTCCGCGGCGGCGCTGCTGCCCGACTGGACGGTGACGGTCGTGACCGTGGTGCCGGGATAATACCAGCCGCCCGCGACATAGCCCGCGCTGCCCTGCGTGGTGGAGGTCGTCACGACCGTCCCGTCGGCGCCGTAGACGGTCGCCGGCGCGCCATAGCCGTAAGGCTGCGCGACCAGCGCGGGCGCTGGCTGCGGCGCGGGGCCGTAATAGGTCGTGCCCGAATAGGTGGTGCCCGCATAATCGCCGCCGTAGCTGCCCTGCTGATAGGCGACCACCGGCGCTCCCCCGGCGCGGTACGGCGGGGGCGGTGCGTAGCCTGCGCCGTAAGCGGGCGGCGGCGCGTAACCCGCGCCGTACGCGGGCGGCGGGGCATAGCCGGCGCCATAGGCGGGCGGCGGCGCGACGGGGACGCGGCCGGCGCGATCCGAGCGGTCGATCGCCATGCCCGCCAGCGCACCTGCGCCCGCGCCCAGCAAGGTGCCGCCCAGCCGGTTGCCGCGCCCGGCGATGACGTTGCCCGCCACGCCGCCGACCACCGCGCCGGTCGCCGCGCCGCCCAGCCCGTCGTCGGCATCGCGGGTCGGATAGGGCAGCTGCGGTGCGCCATAGGCGGGTCCGTAACCGCGCTCGTCATACGCATAGCCCGGGTCGCCCTGATCCCAGGCGACGCCGCCGACGCTGTCATAGACGCTGCCGCGGCCGTCGATCAGCACCGCATCGTCGTAATAGCGCGACCAGACATAGCCCTGCGGCGGCTGCGGCAGGCCGTAGGACGACCAGTCGTTGACGTACCAAGTCGGCGCGACCCAGTAGCGCGGCAGCACCCAGCCGCGGACCGGGCGGCGATACGCGCCCCAGCCGCCCGGCGCGCGCACGCCGCCCCACCAGCGGCCGCCGATCCGCTCGCCCCAGCGCCCGCGCGTGCCGTTCCAGGCACCGCCCCCGGTGCCGGCATTGCTCCAGCGGGTGCCGTTCCAGCCATGCGACACGGGGGCCTGTGCCGCGGCGGCGGTGGCGGCGAGGGACCCGGCAAGGGCGGCGGTGGCGATCAGCAGCGTGCGGATGGGCACGGATAACTCCCCTGTTCGTGGACTGCGCGCGGCAACGCCCGCATCCTGATGAGAGTTGCCGTACCATCGTCACGGACACGCAACCAGCGTCCCGCCTGTCCCGAAACGGGAGGAGCGGGACGGTCGGGCGGGCGTTCTAGAGCCGCGGCGCGAGCAGCGCCATCAACGCCTCGCACCCGCGCGCATCCTCGTCGTCGAAGCGCGCGGGCGAGGGGCTGTCGAGGTCGAGCACCCCGATCAGCCGCTCGCCCGCGAGGATCGGGACGACCAGTTCCGAGCGGCTCGCCGCATCGCACGCGATATGGCCAGGAAAGGCGTGGACGTCCTCCACCAGCTGCGTGCGCCGCTCGGCTGCGGCGGTGCCGCACACGCCCTTGCCCAGCGGGATGCGGATGCACGCCGCCTTGCCCTGGAACGGGCCGAGCACCAGTTCGCCGTCGACCAGCCGGTAGAAGCCGGACCAGTTCAGGTCGGGCAGATACTGCGCGATCAGTGCGGCGGCATTGGCCATGTTGGCGATGGCGTCGGGCTCGTCCGCGGTCAGCGCGTCGAGCGCGGCGTGAAGGTCGCGGTACAGCTCCTGCCTGGAGCCGGCGGCGATGTCGAAGGCGTACATGCCGGCGTAGGTAGGTGGGGCGGGTGGCGGTGCCAATCCCACACCGTGCTCCTGCGAACGCAGGAGCCCAGAGCCAGGCATGGTAACGCCTTGTGGGAACGACAACGCTGGGCTCCTGCCTGCGCAGGAGCACCGTGGGAGACGTCGGGCGTTCGCGCTATTCCAGCCGCACCTTGCCCCGCCCCGCCTTCACCTGCGCGCGGCCCTTCTTCTCGTCGACGCGCTTCGCCTTCGCCGCGCGCGACGGCTTGGTCTTCACGCGCCGCGCCTCGCGCTTCTCCGCCTCGGCCAGCATCTCCGCCAGGCGCGCGCGCGCGTCCTGCCTGTTGGCGTCCTGCGTGCGGTACCGCCTGGCGGTCAGCACCAGCGTCCCCGACGCGGTCAGGCGGCTGCCCGCGATCGCCTTCAGCCGGCGATAGGTCTCCGGCGACAGTCCCAGCCGGAACACGTCGACGCGCAACTGGCAGGCGGTGGCGACCTTGTTGACGTTCTGCCCGCCCGGCCCCGTGGCGGCGAGGAAGCGCTCCTCGACCGCATCCTCGGGCACGTCAGCCATGGTCGAACCCGGCCGCGGCGAATCGCTCCGGCCAGGGCGCCTCGGCGGCGACATCGGGCTTGCCGGCGCGCGGGACGGTCAGCGCGGCGGCGTGGAGCATCATCCCCGCGGGATGCGCCGCGCCATAGACGGCATCGCCGGTGACCGCCGCGCCCAGCCCCTCGCGCGCATGGACGCGGATCTGATGGGTGCGTCCCGTCTCCGGGCGGAACTCGACCAGCGCGCGGCCGTCCTTCTCGGCCAGCAGCGTCCAGGCGGTGCGCGCCGATTTGCCGCGCGGATCGCCGGTCATCCGCCAGCCCTGCTCGGCGCTGGAGATCTTGGCGAGCGGCAGGTCGATCAGACCCGCGGTCGCGCGCGGCACCGCGTCGAGGATCGCGACATAGCGCTTCGCGACCAGTCCCTGTTCGAACGCCTGCTGGAAGCGGGCATGCGCCTTCGGGTTGCGCGACAGCAGCAGGCAGCCGCTGGTGTCGCGATCCAGCCGGTGCACCGCCATCGGCCAGCGCCTGAACCCCAGCCGCAGCGATTCGAGGTGATTCTCCAGACTGATCGCGCCGTCGCGCGGCCTGTCCACCGGCAGGCCCGCGGGCTTGTCGATCACCAACGCCTCGCCGTCGAGGAAGAGCACTCGGTCACCCAGCATGGCGACGGCCCTTGCCATCATGGCGCCCGGCTGGCCAGAGGGCGTCATGCTGCGCCGCCTGCTTGCCGTTTTCGTGATGATGACCGTGTCGCTCCCCGCGCACGCGCAATTGTGCGCCGACGGGCGGCAGCCCGCCGTGGCGGCGGACGGTCGCGTGCTGGGACATCTGCCTTACGGCGACGTCGCGCCGGGCGAACTGGTCCCGGTCCCGGCGCCGTGGAATGCGGGCGGCGCGTGCCTGGTGCGGCGCGACATGCTGCCCGACCTGTTGCGGTTGCTCACGGCGGCGGCGGGCGATCCGGCGGTCGGCGGGCGGATCCTGACGCTGTCGTGTCACCGCTCGCTCGGCTATCAGCAGTCGGTCTTCTGCCGCGAGGCCAATTCGGCGGTCGACGACCGTGCGCAGTCGGTGGCACCCCCGGGGCACAGCGAGCATGCGACGGGCTTCGCGCTCGACTTCGCGTTCCGCCCGCGCGTCAACGATTGCCCCGATGCGGAGGCGTGCGTCGCCGCGACGCCGGCGTTCCGCTGGCTGGCGGCGAATGCGACGCGGTTCGGGTTCGAGATGTCGTTCCCCGCGGGCAACCGGCAGCGGGTGAAATGGGAGCCGTGGCACTGGCGCTGGGTCGGTGCGAGCGGCGATGCGCCGGGGGCAGGGCGGGCACGCGCGGTGTTCGCGCGCGCGCGCGCCGCGTTTCCGGCGAACCCGGCGGTGGCGCCCGACGCGCTGGTGATCCGCGACGTAGCGCCGCCGCCGGTGTATATGGAGGCAATCCCGCCGCCGGAATGCCGCAAGGGGAAGTGCAGGGTGGCGAAGGCTAAACGGAAGTAACGCGTCACCCCGGACCTGATCGCGGCCTCTGCAAACCCCTTTTCCGAGCCCCGGCCTTCGCGGGACCTTTGCAAAATCGGGCGCAACAGCCCCGAGCCCACGCCGTGCTCCTGCGCAGGCAGGAGCCCAGGGCCAAACAGAACAACGCCTTATGGGACCCGCAACTCTGGGCTCCTGCCTGCGCAGGAGCACGGTGTCGCCTTTGGCACAGGTCCCGCCTTCGCCGGGGGGACGAAGACTTTCGCAACGGTCCCACTGTTCCGCGCCCACGCCGGAGTGACGGTTTGCGGAACGGTGGATGCCGGAACACGTCCGGCATGACCAATGGCGTCCTTACCCCGCCAGCTTCGCTGCGGTCTGCGCGATGCGGCGGCCCTGATAGCGCGCGCCGTCCAAGTCGACCTGGCTCGGCTGGCGGCTGCCGTCGCCGTCGGCCAGCGTGCTGGCGCCGTACGGCGTGCCGCCGTGGACCTCCTTCACCCCCATCTGGCCCTGATAGCCATAGTCCAGCCCGACGATGGCCATGCCGTGGTGGAGCAGGTTGGTGATGATCGAGAACAGCGTCGTCTCCTGCCCGCCGTGCTGGCTGGCGGTGGAGGTGAACGCGCCGCCGACCTTGCCGACCAGCGCGCCCTTCATCCACAGCCCGCCGGTGGTGTCCCAGAACGCCGCCATCTGGCTGGGCATCCGGCCGTATCGCGTCGGTGCGCCGACGATGATCGCATCATAATTGGCGAGCGCGTCCGGCCCCTCGATCTCCGGGTGCGCGGTGTCGGTCTTGAACCCGGCGGCCTTGACCACCTCCGCCGGTGCGGTCTCGGCGACGCGGCGGATGTCGACCTGCGCGCCGCCCTCGCGCGCACCTTCGGCGACGGCATCCGCCATCTTCTCGATATGGCCGTAGGAGGAGTAATAGAGGACGAGGACCTTGGTCATGTTCAGCTCCTTTTCGTGATCGTTATTCGGCGTCGACCAGGACGAGTTCGGCGTCCTGCGTCGCGGTGATGGTGACGGTGCCCGCGGCAATGGCGGCGCCGTCGCGCGCGGCGAACGGCTGGCCATCGATCAGGATCGCACCCGTCGCGGGGACGAGATAGGCGTGCCGGCCGTCGCCCACCGTGTGGGTCAGCGTCTCGCCCGCCTTCAGCGTCGCCGCCAGCACCCGCGCCTCGGCGCGGATCGGCAGCGCGGGCTGTTCGCCGGTCAGGTCGGCGTCATAGCCGCTGGCCAGCGTCACGAACCGGCCCGAGCGATCGCCCTTGGGAAAGGGCTTGGCGCCCCAGCTGGGGCTGCCGCCGCGGCGCGTCGGCTCGATCCAGATCTGGAAGAGCGTCGTCGGCTCGGCCTCCAGATTGTATTCCGCGTGGCGCACGCCGCTGCCGGCGCTCATCACCTGCACGTCGCCCGCCTCGGTCCGGCCGGTGTTGCCCATCGAATCCTGGTGCGTGATCGCGCCCGAGCGGACGTAGGTGACGATCTCCATGTCGCGGTGCGGATGCGGCGGAAAGCCGCTGTTGGGGGCGATCCGGTCGTCGTTCCAGACGCGGATCGCGCCCCAGCTCATGCGGGCCGGATCGTGATAGTTCGCGAACGAGAAATGGTGGCGCGCGTCGAGCCAGCCGTGATCGGCATGACCCAGCGTGACGAAGGGGCGGCGTTCGACGCGGGCGATGGTATCGGTGGTCATGATCTGCCTCCTGTGATGGAGCGGAGATAGGACGGCGAGCGTCGCGCGAAAACGGAAACGATTGAAACGGATCGTTTCGATCGATAGCATCGCGCGATGCGGTTACCCGATCTGGAAGCCTGGGCGATCTTCGCTGCCGTCGCGGAGCATCGCTCGTTCAGCGGCGCGGCGGATGCGATCGGACTCAGCAAGGCGACGGTCTCCAAGGGCGTGTCGCGGCTGGAAGCGCATCTGGGGCTGTCGCTGTTCCATCGCACCTCGCGCCGGCTTGCGCTGACCGAGGCGGGGCGGCCGCTGGCGGAGCACGCCGCGCGCATCGTCGTCGAGGCGCAGGCGGCGGAGGAGGCCGCGCGGCAGGGGGCGAGCGCGCCGGCGGGACGCGTCCGGCTGGCGGCGCCGATGACCTTCGGGGTCAGCAACGTCGCGCCGCTGGTGGCGGAGTTCCTGGTCGCGCATCCCGCGGTGGAGATCGAGCTGCACCTGTCCGATGCGCGGGTCGACATCGTCGCGGAGGGGTATGACGTCGCGCTGCGCATTGCGGACCTGCCCGACAGTTCGCTGCGCGCGCGGCGATTGTGCGGCGTGGCGACGCATCTGGTCGCCGCCCCCGCCTATCTGGCGCGCCACGGCACGCCGACGCACCCCGCGCAGCTGGGGGAGCATCGCCTGCTGTCCTACACCAACGTCACCGGGCCGTGGCGCTTCCGCGGGCGCGACGGCACCGACCTGTCGGTCAAGGCGCAGGGGCCGCTGGCGGCGAACAGCGGCGACGCGCTGATGCCGGCGCTGGTCGCGGGGCTGGGGATCGCACGGCTGCCGGCGTTCATCCTGGGCGATGCGCTGGGCGACGGACGGGTGGTGGAGATCCTGCGCGAATGGGCGCCTCCGCCCATCGGGCTCCATCTGCTGACGCCGCCCAGCGCGCTGCGCCCGGCACGGGTCGAGCGGCTGATCGCGTTCCTGAGCGAGCGGTTGCGCGACTGACGCGCGCGCGCCATGGTTCCCCGCCACGGACACACGGGCATCGGGGGATCACGGCATGAAGGTAGCGGGCTGGGCGCTGATGGCGCTGGCGATGGGGAGTGCGCCGGCGACGGCGGAGACGGTCGTGGTCACCGCGGCACGGATGCTGGACGTCGACAGCGGACGCATGGTCGATCGCCCGACGATCGTCGTGACCGACGGGAAGATCGTCTCCACCGGCGGCGGCGACGCCCCTGCGGACGCGAAGCGCGTCGACCTGGGCGACGTGACGCTGGTGCCCGGGCTGATCGACATGCACGTCCACCTGACCAGTCTGGCGGAGATCGGCGGCTATCAGACGCTGAAATATACCGACAGCTTCTGGGGTGCGGTGGGCGTGGCCAATGCGGCGAAGACGCTGCGCGCGGGCTTCACCACCGTGCGCAACGTCGGCGCGGCGGATTTCCAGGACGTCGGGCTGAAGGAGGCGATCGACGGCGGCTGGGTGATCGGCCCGCGGATCGTCCCCGCGGGCTATGCGATCGGCGCGACCGGCGGGCATTGCGACGACAATGCGCTGCCGCCCTCCTATGACAAGACGCTGCCCAGCGTGGTGAACTCGCCTGCGGAAGCGCGCGCCAAGGTGCGCTGGCTCCACAAATACGGCGCGCAGGTCATCAAGATCTGCGCGACGGGCGGCGTCTTCTCGCTGGGCGATTCGGTCGGCGGGCAGCAGCTGAGCGTCGAGGAGATGAAGGCGATCGCGGACGAGGCGCACATGCTCCACCTCAAGGTCGCGGCGCACGCGCACGGCGACGAGGGGATCAAGGCCGCGATCGTCGCCGGCATCGACACGATCGAGCATGTCAGCCTGGCCTCCGACGAGGCGATGAAGCTCGCGATCCAGCACAGGACCTGGTTCGACATGGATATCTACAACGACGACTACATCCTGGCGACCGGGACCGCGAACGGCACCGAGCAGGAGAGCCTCGACAAGGAAAAGGCGATCGGGCTGAAGCAGCGCCAGACCTTCCAGCGCGCGGTGCGCATGGGCGTGCCGATGACGTTCGGGACCGATGCGGGCGTCTATCCGCACGGCGACAATGCGAAGCAGTTCGCGAAGATGGTGCAATGGGGGATGACCCCGCTTCAGGCGATCCGTGCCGCCACCTCGCAGGCGGCGCTGGCGCTGGGGCGCGACGACGTCGGCGCGATCGCGGTCGGCCGCTGGGGCGACATGGTCGCGGTGAAGGGCGATCCGACCGCGGACGTGACGGTGCTGGAGCGGCCGGTCGCGGTCATCAAGGGCGGCGTGCGGGTAGAGTGAGGGGGCGCCACCTCCGTTCAGCCTGAGCGAAGTCGAAGGCCATGCGGGACGGCGGCTGTGCTTCGACTTCGCTCAGCACGAACGGGGAGCGGGGGCGGTGCTTGGTACTTACCGCACCGCATCCCGCCGCGTATAGACGATCCGCCGCCCGCCGCCCGTGCGCATCTCGAACGTCGCGCGGTAGTCCCGCGCCAGCGCCGCCTCGACCAGCGCGCGGGTGCGCGGGTTGCCGCCGCCGAACGCGGGCAGGACGTCGGCGATCTTCTCCGGCCGCGTCGCCAGGATGCGGCGCACCTCCGCGGCCGGATCCACGCCCAGCGCCGCGGCATTGTCCTCCGACCGCGTATTGAGCAGCCCGGGGAAGGCGTAGCGCGTCGGCAGGCACGTGTGCGTCAGATGGTACAGCACCGGATAGCCGTCATAGACATAGAGGCAGCCCTGCCGCGGCGTCGCGGCGGCGGCGAAGGCATAGGCCTGCGCGCGCGTCCCCTTCACCCGCGTGTTGAGCTGAAGCACCACCTGTCCGACGACGAAGATCGTGGCCAGCAGCGCCAGCGTCCGCCCGGGCCGCCGGTCCAGCCCCGGCGCGGCGAGCAGCGCCAGCGGCAGCAGCGCGGGCGGCAGCGCATTGGGATTGGGCCCGTTGACGAACGGGATCAGCCCGACGATCGCCGCGGCGAGCCAGCCCCAGGCAAAGCGCCGCGCCGGATCGGCGTTCGCCCCGCGCGGCGCGAGCAAGGCGGCGATCCACAGCGGCGCCAGGATCGCCAGCGCGAGCAGCCAGCCCGTCGCCTTGTCCGCCAGCGCGCCGCCCTCCTTGCCCAGGATCGACAGGAAATTGGCGAACACGAAGGCGTCGAGCGCGCCCGCCCGCCAATAGGCCGCGACCGCGATCGCGGTCGGCAGCAGCGCCGCGGCGACGAGCGCCAGCGCATGGCCGGCGAGCGCCGGCAGGTGCGTGCCCCGCCGCCATGCGGTCCAGAGCAGTGCGAGGCCGAAGAACATGCCCTCGAACACCACCGAATATTTGATCTGCAACGCGATGCCGACCAGCAGCATCGCGGTGACACCCTCGGCGGTCGGGCGGCGGGGGCGCCCGGTCACGTGGCGCAGCACCAGCGCCGCGGCGATCGCCATCGGCAGGTTGTAGAACACCGCGGACTGTCCGCCCTCCCCCTCGGTGAAGTCGAGCCACAGCAGATAGGCGGCGCCGGCGGCGAGGGCCCCCGCCGCGCCGGTGCCGCGCCGCGCCACGCGGTAGAGGACGCACGCGGTCGCCCAGGCGGCGAGGGTCGCGACGACCTGGTAGTGCAGCACCCCGTCGCCGCCCAGCAGGCGGATCGCGGCGAAGATCAGGAACAGCCCGATCGGCTTGCGATCCCAGATGTCGACATAGACCAGCGCGCCGTGGAGCATCCGGTCGCCGACCAGCAGGTAATATTGCTCGTCGAAGCCGGTCGCGGGGTTTCCCCACATCGCGATGCGCGCGGCGACGGCGACCAGCGCCAGCAGCAGGGCGGCACGCGCGGGGCGATCGAGCTCGAGGGGGAGGGCCATGGCGCCGCGTGATAGCGGCAAGCGACGGGAATTGAACCCGTCGCCCGCTCGCGCTTTGGACGGGGCAGAGGAGACAGGGCATGGCCGACGACCACGATGCGATCGCGAAGGACTTTGCCGAGGCGGTCAACATGGCGCCGGCCGACCTGGAAAAGTGGCTCGACACCGACGACAGCAAGCGGGTCGGCTGGAAGGGCGAGGGCGGCGACGGAAAGGGTGAAAGCGTCGGCCACCAGTCCGGCCGCCGCATCGTCGCGATCAAGCGCAAGAAGAAGGTCGATCTCACCGACGACGATTATGCGCATATGAAGAAGGTGGTGAGCTATGTGCACCGTCATCTGGCGCAGGGCGGGCCGAAGAAGGACGCGGCGCATTCCGACTGGCGCTATTCGCTGATGAACTGGGGCCACGACCCCGAAAAGTAGCGGGACCTTTGTCAAAGGCGACGCCGTGCTCCTGCGCAGGCAGGAGCCCGGAGTTGCAGGTCCCATAAGGCGTTGTTCCGCCTGGCCTGGGGCTCCTGCCTGCGCAGGAGCACGGCGTGGGCTGGGTGCCGTTGCACCTTTTTTGCAAAGGCCCCAAAAGTAGCGCGGATTGACCGCGGGGGCGGTGGTAGGTATAGCGCGCCGGTCCGACGGGAGCGACTCCCGCCGCGACGCTTGAACATTGCTGGATGCATTAAGGGCCGAAGGCGCCGGCGACGGTGGCCGATGGTCCTTTTCGTATTCCGTATAGCTTGTGATGGCTCCAGCAAAGTAACCTCAAGAAAGGTGAAGGCTTCAATGCCGACGATCAACCAGCTGGTCCGCAAGGGCCGCGACCCGCAGAAGGCCAAGAGCAAGGTTCCTGCGATGGAGCAGAACCCGCAGAAGCGCGGCGTCTGCACCCGTGTCTACACCACGACCCCGAAGAAGCCGAACTCGGCGCTGCGCAAGGTGGCCAAGGTCCGCCTGACCAACCAGCGCGAGGTCATCAGCTACATCCCGGGCGAAGGCCACAACCTGCAGGAGCACTCGGTGGTGCTGATCCGCGGCGGCCGTGTGCGCGACCTTCCCGGCGTGCGCTACCACGTGCTGCGCGGCGTCCTCGACACGCAGGGCGTGAAGGACCGCAAGCAGAGCCGCTCGAAGTACGGCGCGAAGCGTCCGAAGTAATTCAGCCAGAGTAAGCGCCGGACGTGTTCCGGGTTCGCTGAAGTTCAAGAAGGAAATCTGAGATGGCTCGTCGTCGTCGCCCCGAAAAGCGGGAAATTCTGCCGGACCCCGTCTATGGTGATGAGGTTCTCTCCAAGTTCATGAATTCGGTGATGCTGGACGGCAAGAAGTCCGTCGCCGAAGGCATCGTCTATTCCGCGCTCAACACGGTCGAGACCCGCGCCAAGCGCGAGCCGATCGGCGTGTTCCACGATGCGCTGAACAACATCAAGCCGGGCATCGAGGTCCGTTCGCGCCGCGTCGGCGGTGCGACCTACCAGGTGCCGGTCGAGGTGCGTCCCGAGCGTGCACAGGCGCTGGCGATCCGCTGGCTGATCTCCGCGGCGCGCGGCCGCAGCGAGAACACCATGTCGGCGCGCCTGTCGGGCGAGCTGATGGATGCCGCCAACAACCGCGGCAACGCGGTGAAGAAGCGCGAGGACACGCACCGCATGGCGGAAGCGAACCGCGCGTTCTCGCATTATCGCTGGTAAGCGCTATATAAGGCTTGGAGGCTAGGCCAGTGGCGACCCAACCGACCGGCAATCTCGACTTCGAGGAGCAGCGCATGAGGATTGTGCGCGCGATCGAGGAAGTCGAGAAGATGTCGGCGGAGACGCGGAAGCTGCTGGCCGGGGCCAACAAGGTCGGCGCCGAAACGAAGGCCGTTCCGTTTGCGACGGTGTTCCAGGGCCTGATCGCCATCGCCGGTCTGCTGGGTGCAGGTGCGGCGATCGCAAAGCTGTTCTTCCCCTAATATCCCGGTCCGCCGGGCGCGCAGACAATCCAACGCAAGGACCACGATCATGGCCCGCAGCCATCCGCTCGAACTGTATCGCAATATCGGCATCATGGCGCACATCGACGCCGGCAAGACGACGACGACCGAGCGCATCCTCTATTACACCGGCAAGTCCTACAAGATCGGCGAAGTGCACGAAGGCACCGCGACGATGGACTGGATGGAGCAGGAGCAGGAGCGCGGGATCACGATCACCTCGGCTGCCACCACCTGCAAGTGGAAGGCCGAGGAGGGCAAGGGGCCCGAGCACCTCATCAACATCATCGACACGCCGGGCCACGTCGACTTCACGATCGAGGTCGAGCGTTCGCTGCGCGTGCTCGACGGCGCGGTGGCGTGCTTCGACGGCGTCGCCGGCGTGGAGCCGCAGTCCGAGACGGTGTGGCGTCAGGCCGACAAGTACGGCGTGCCGCGCATGTGCTTCGTCAACAAGCTCGACCGCACCGGCGCCGATTTCTACTTCTGCGTCCAGTCGATCATCGATCGCCTGGGGGCGAAGCCGGCGGTGCTGTACCTGCCGATCGGTATCGAGGGCGGGTTCAAGGGCCTGGTCGACCTGGTCGAGAACCGCGCGATCATCTGGCTTGAGGAGTCGCTGGGCGCGAAGTTCGAATATCAGCCGATCCCCGACGACATGGCCGAGAAGGCGGCGAAGTATCGCAACGACCTGATCGAGCTCGCCGTCGAGCAGGACGACGAGGCGATGGAGGCGTATCTGGAGGGCAACGAGCCCGACACGAAGACGCTGAAGGCGCTGATCCGCAAGGGCACGCTCAACATGTCGTTCGTGCCGGTCGTCTGCGGCTCGGCGTTCAAGAACAAGGGCGTCCAGCCGCTGCTCGACGCGGTGGTAGACTTCCTGCCGTCGCCGCTCGACGTGCCGGCGATCAAGGGCGTGAAGCTCGACGGCGAGACGCCGGACGAGCGTCCGTCCTCGGACGAGGCGCCGTTCTCGGCGCTGGCGTTCAAGATCATGAACGATCCCTTCGTCGGCTCGCTGACCTTCGCGCGCATCTATTCGGGCGTCCTGGTGAAGGGCGGCTACCTGAACTCGGTGAAGGACAAGAAGGAAAAGATCGGCCGCATGCTCCTCATGCACGCGAACTCGCGTGAGGACATCGACGAGGCGCGTGCGGGCGACATCGTCGCGATCGCGGGCCTGAAGGAGACGACGACAGGCGACACGCTGTGCGACCCGGCGCACCCGATCATCCTGGAGCGGATGGAATTCCCCGAGCCCGTGATCGAGCTGTCGGTGGAGCCCAAGACCAAGGCCGACCAGGAGAAGATGGGCATCGCGCTCAACCGCCTGGCCGCCGAGGATCCCTCGTTCCGCGTGTCGACCGACCACGAATCGGGCCAGACCATCATCAAGGGGATGGGCGAGCTCCACCTCGAGATCCTGGTCGACCGCATGAAGCGCGAGTTCAAGGTCGAGGCGAACGTCGGTGCGCCGCAGGTGGCGTATCGCGAGTACCTCAAGAAGCCGGTCGACATCGACTACACGCACAAGAAGCAGTCGGGCGGCACCGGCCAGTTTGGCCGCGTGAAGGTGAAGCTGACCCCGGGCGAGCGCGGCGCGGGCATCATCTTCAAGGACGAGATCAAGGGCGGTAACATTCCGAAGGAATATATCCCCGCGATCGAGAAGGGCTTCCGCGAGACGGCGGCGACCGGCTCGCTGGTCGGCTTCCCGATCATCGACTTCGAGATCACGCTCTATGACGGTGCGTATCACGACGTCGACTCGTCGGCGCTGGCGTTCGAGATCACCGCGCGCGGCGCGATGCGCGAGGCCGCGCAGAAGTCGGGCATCACCCTGCTCGAGCCGGTCATGAAGGTCGAGGTCGTCACCCCGGAGGACTATCTGGGCGATGTCATCGGCGACATGAACTCGCGCCGTGGCCAGATCCAGGGCACCGACACGCGCGGCAACGCGCAGGCGGTGACCGCGATGGTGCCGCTCGCCAACATGTTCGGCTACGTCAACTCGCTGCGGTCGTTCACGCAGGGCCGCGCGAGCTACTCGATGCAGTTCTCGCACTATGACGAAGTGCCGCAGAACGTGGCCGATGAAGTCAAGGCGAAGCTCGCCTGATGAGATGACCGTCACCCCGGCCTCGAGCCGGGGTCCCGCTTCCTCTTCGTGGGCGAAAGAAGCGGGATGCCGGCTCAAGGCCGGCATGACGGGGTAGCAATATCGAAAACGGTTCGCTATGGGGCCGCGTTCTGGCGCGGCTCCGTTCGCGAAGACGAATCCAAGAAGGTAGGGAAACAATGGCCAAGGCTAAGTTTGAGCGGACCAAGCCGCACCTCAACATCGGCACCATCGGTCACGTCGACCATGGCAAGACCTCGCTGACCGCAGCGATCACGAAGGTGCTGGCGGAGAACGTCGCGGGCAACGCCGCGGTCGACTTCGCGAACATCGACAAGGCGCCGGAAGAGCGCGAGCGCGGCATCACGATCTCGACCGCGCACGTCGAGTACGAGACGGCGAACCGCCACTATGCGCACGTCGACTGCCCCGGCCACGCCGATTATGTGAAGAACATGATCACCGGCGCGGCGCAGATGGACGGCGCGATCCTGGTCGTGTCGGCCACCGACGGCCCGATGCCGCAGACCCGCGAGCACATCCTGCTCGCGCGCCAGGTCGGCGTGCCGGCGATGGTCGTGTTCATGAACAAGGTCGATCTGGTCGACGACGAGGAAATCCTCGAGCTGGTCGAGCTGGAAGTCCGCGAGCTGCTGAGCTCGTACGAGTTCCCGGGCGACGACATTCCGATCATCAAGGGCTCGGCCACCTGCGCGCTGTCGGGTTCGAACCAGAAGCTCGGCACCGACGCGGTGATGGAGCTGATGCAGGCGGTCGACGACTACATCCCGCAGCCGGAGCGTCCGCTCGACAAGCCGTTCATGATGCCGATCGAGGACGTGTTCTCGATCTCGGGTCGCGGCACCGTCGTCACCGGCCGTGTCGAGACCGGCATCGTGAAGGTCGGCGAGGAAGTCGAGATCGTCGGTATCCACCCGACCGTCCGCAAGACCACCGTCACCGGCGTCGAGATGTTCCGCAAGCTGCTCGACCAGGGCCAGGCCGGCGACAACGTCGGTGCGCTGATCCGCGGCGTGGCGCGTGACGAGGTCGAGCGCGGCCAGGTGCTCTGCAAGCCCGGCTCGATCAAGCCGCACACCGACTTCTCGTCGGAGGTGTACGTGCTGTCGAAGGACGAGGGTGGCCGTCACACGCCGTTCTTCGCCAACTATCGCCCGCAGTTCTACTTCCGCACGACCGACGTGACCGGCACCGTCGAGCTGCCCGAGGGCACCGAGATGGTCATGCCCGGCGACAACGTGGCGCTCGGCATCAAGCTGATCGCCCCGATCGCGATGGACGTCGGCCAGCGCTTCACCATCCGCGAGGGTGGCCGCACCGTGGGTGCGGGCGTGGTCAGCGCGATCTCGAAGTAAGCTGGTCCGGCGGGCCGCCTCGGCGGCCCACCGCAAAAGGTTCCGCCCGCCGCACGTTTTTTGTGCGGCGGGCGTTGCCTTTTTATGAGGGCGCCGTTATTGGCGCCCCTTCGAAATTCGAGTTGCGGCTCTTTCTCCGTTTCTTCCTTGGAGGCCCAGGCCTTGCGAGGGGGATCTCATCCCGCCGGTGCTTCCACCTGCGGCGCGAGTCTCCGGTCTTCGGCCCGGGGTAACGGCCGGGGTCGTGACCGCAGTTATCGGTAGGGAATATGGACAGCAACATCCGCATCCGCCTGAAGGCGTTCGACCATCGCGTGCTCGACCAGGCGACCGGCGACATCGCCGACACCGCACGCCGTACCGGCGCGCTCATCCGCGGCCCGATCCCGCTGCCGACCCGCATCGAGAAGTTCACCGTCAACCGCGGTCCGCACATCGACAAGAAGTCGCGCGAGCAGTTCGAGGTGCGCACCTACAAGCGCATGCTCGACATCGTGCAGCCGACCCCGCAGACCGTCGACGCGCTGATGAAGCTCGACCTGGCGGCCGGTGTTGACGTCGAGATCAAGCTTGCTTGAAGCAAGCTTGCCTTTGGCCCCGGCGAAGGCCGGGGTCCCTGTTGACTGCGTCAACAGGTTGGCCTAAACGCGCGGCTTCTCGCGAGGGGTGAGTCTCGTCCCCTTCGCGTCATCCCGTCGTCCGGCGGGATCTTTGCGGGAACGGGCGTATCGCCGGACCCGATGAGATGCCGGCCACGACGCCGGCATGGCGACAATAGAGATACCGCCGGCCGCCTTCGGGCTGCCGGGACAGCGTCTCCCGTCTGCTTCCCGTCGTGGGGAGCGCCCAGCCCGGGACGGGGGCACGCTTCGCATTTCCGGGCTGAACCGATCGCCGGCGCGAGCCGGTGGTCACAAGCACCCATGGGATGGGCCCGTGGGTGCCTCTGTCAAGGAGCACGAGGTCATGCGTACTGGCGTGATCGCGAAGAAAATGGGGATGACCCGCCTGTTCCAGGATGACGGTCGGCACGTGCCGGTCACCGTCCTGCAGATCGAGGCGCTTCAGGTCGTCGCCCGCCGCGAGATGGATCGTGACGGCTATACCGCCGTCCAGCTTGGCGCCGGTGTCGCCAAGGCAAAGAATGTCGCCAAGCCGCAGCGCGGCCACTTCGGCAAGGCCGAGGTGGAGCCCAAGGCGATCGTCCACGAGTTCCGCGTGAGCGAGGACAACCTCCTCGACGTCGGCGCCGAGTTGTCGGCGGACCATTTCGTCGCCGGCCAGTACGTCGACATCCAGGGTCGCACGCAGGGCAAGGGCTTCGCCGGCGCCATGAAGCGCTGGAACTTCGGCGGTCTGCGCGCGACGCACGGCGTTTCGGTCAGCCACCGTTCGCACGGTTCGACCGGCAACCGCCAGGATCCGGGTCGCGTCTTCAAGAACAAGAAGATGGCCGGCCACATGGGCGACAAGAACCGCACGCAGCAGAACCTCGAGATCGTCGGCACCGACGTCGAGCGCGGTCTGATCTTCGTGAAGGGTTCGGTCCCCGGTTCGAAGGGCGGCTGGCTGTTCGTGAAGGATGCGGTCAAGCTCGATCGCCACGCGGACGCTCCGTACCCGGCCAGCCTGAAGCAGGCGGCCAACAGCAACACCGCAGCGGATACGCCGGCCGAGACTTCGGCGGACGCGACCGCGACCGACGGCCAGGAGGGCTAAGAAGTGAAGGTCAAGGTTTCCTCCTTTGCCGGCACCGACGCAGCGGACATCGAGCTCAACGACGAGGTCTTCGGCCTCGATCCGCGCGCCGACATCCTGCACCGCGTCGTGACCTGGCAGCTCGAGAAGCGTCGCGCCACCGCGCGCGGCACCCGCGAGCGTTCGGACGTCGCGCGCTCGGGCAAGAAGCTCGGTCGCCAGAAGGGCGGCGGCGTGGCCCGTCACGGCGATCGCCGCGCGCCGGTGTTCATCGGCGGCGGCAAGGCGCACGGCGCCCGCGTCCGCGACTTCAATCCGGGTCTGAACAAGAAGATCCGCGCGCTCGGTCTGAAGATGGCGCTCAGCAGCCATGCGAAGGCCGGCTCGCTGATCGTGCTCGACGGGTTCGAGGTGCAGAAGACGAAGGACCTGAAGGGTCACTTCGCCACGCTGAACACGGGCAAGCGCACGCTGGTGATCGACGGCGAGGCGGGCGAGAGCTTCCGCGCCGGTCGCAACCTGCCGGGCGTGGACCTGCTGCCCGCGGTCGGTGCGAACGTCTACGACATCATCAAGGCAGACACGCTGGTGCTGACGCGCGCGGCGGTCGAGAAGCTGGAGGCGCGCTTCAATGGCTAAGCCGGCAAAGGCGATCGACAACCGTCATTACGACGTGATTGTCGCGCCGCACATCACCGAGAAGGCGACCCTGCTCTCCGAGCAGAATGCGGTGGTCTTCAAGGTCGCCAACAAGGCGACCAAGCCCGAGATCAAGGCGGCGGTGGAAGCGCTGTTCGACGTGCGCGTCGTCGGCGTGAACACCATCGTCCAGAAGGGCAAGACCAAGCGCTGGAAGGGTGCGCCCTACCGTCGCTCCGACGTCAAGAAGGCGATCGTGACGCTGGGCGAAGGCCAGTCGATCGACGTTACCGAGGGGGCCAAGTAACATGGCACTCAAGCATTACAATCCGACCTCGCCCGCGCAGCGCGGCCTCATCCTCGTCGACAAGTCGTCGCTGTGGAAGGGCAAGCCCGTCAAGGCGCTGACCGAGGGCAAGAACAAGACCGGCGGCCGCAACAACAAGGGCCATGTGACCAGCCGCGGCATCGCGGGCGGCCACAAGCAGAAGTACCGCTACGTCGACTTCAAGCGTCGCAAGTGGGACGTCGAGGGCACCGTCGAGCGGCTGGAGTATGATCCGAACCGCACCGCGTTCATCGCGCTGGTGTCGTACCCGGACGGCGAGCAGGCGTATATCATCGCGCCGCAGCGGCTGGCGCCGGGCGACAAGGTGATCGCGGCGAAGAAGGCCGACACCAAGCCGGGCAACGCGATGGAGATCGGCCAGGTCCCCGTCGGCACCATCGTCCACAACGTGGAGATGAAGCCGGGCAAGGGTGGTCAGATCGCGCGGTCGGCCGGCACCTACGTGCAGGTCGTCGGTCGCGACAAGGGCATGGTGATGGTCCGCCTGAACTCGGGCGAGCAGCGCTATATCCACGCCGATTGCATGGCGACCGTGGGGGCGGTGTCCAACCCGGACAACCAGAACCAGAACCTCGGCAAGGCGGGCCGTTCGCGCTGGATGGGCAAGCGCCCGCTGACGCGCGGTGTTGCGAAAAACCCGGTCGACCACCCGCACGGCGGTGGTGAAGGCCGGACCTCGGGCGGCCGTCACCCGGTCACGCCGTGGGGCAAGCCGACCAAGGGTGCGCGCACGCGCCACAACAAGGCGACGGACAAGATGATTATCCGTAGCCGTCACGCGAGGAAGAAGTAATGGCGCGCTCCGTCTGGAAGGGCCCGTTCGTCGAACTGAGCCTGCTCAAGAAGGCCGAAGCCGCGCAGGACGCCGGTGGCCGCGCGCCGATCAAGACCTGGTCGCGCCGCTCCACCATCCTGCCGTCGTTCGTGGGTCTCACGTTCTCCGTCTACAATGGCCGCAAGTTCGTGCCCGTCTCGGTCAACGAGGACATGGTCGGCATGAAGCTCGGCGAGTTCGCGCCGACCCGTTATTTCCCGGGTCACGCGGCTGACAAGAAGGGCAAGCGCTGATGAGCAAGCCTCAGTCCCCCCGCAAGGTCGGCGACAAGGAAGCCTTGTCGGTCGGCACGCAGATCCGTGGTTCGGCGCAGAAGCTGGGCCTGGTCGCCGCGCTGATCCGCGGCCGCAAGGTCGGCGACGCGATGAACATCCTGGCCTTCTCGAAGAAGTCCATGGCGATCGACGCGCGCAAGGTGCTGGCCTCGGCCATCGCCAATGCCGAGAACAACCACAACCTCGACGTCGACGCGCTCGTCGTCGCGGAGGCGTCGGTCGGCAAGTCGATCGTGATGAAGCGGTTCGCCACGCGCGGCCGCGGCAAGTCCACCCGCATCCTGAAGCCGTTCTCGCGGCTGCGGATCGTCGTGCGCGAGCAGGAAGAAGCGTAATGGGTCACAAGAGCAACCCGATCGGTCTGCGTCTGCAGATCAACCGCACCTGGGACAGCCGCTGGTACGCCGAGGGTGCGGACTACAAGCGCCTGCTGCTCGAGGATCTGAAGATCCGCGAGTACATCCTGAAGACGCTGCCGCAGGCCGCGATCTCGAAGGTGGTGATCGACCGTCCGGCCAAGCTGTGCCGCATCTCGATCTTCGCGGCGCGTCCCGGCGTCATCATCGGCAAGAAGGGCTCGGACATCGAGAAGCTGAGGAAGACCCTCGGCGCGATGACCAGCTCGGACGTGTCGCTGAACATCGTCGAGATCCGCAAGCCGGAGGTCGATGCCAAGCTGATCGCGCAGGGCATCGCCGACCAGCTGGAGCGTCGTATCGCGTTCCGCCGCGCGATGAAGCGCGCGGTGCAGTCCGCGATGCGCCTGGGTGCCGACGGCATCAAGGTGTATTGCGGCGGCCGTCTGGGCGGTGCGGAAATCGCGCGTTCGGAGAGCTATCGCGAGGGCCGCGTGCCGCTGCACACGCTGCGCGCCAACATCGACTACGCTCATGCCGAGGCGCACACCGCCTATGGCGTCTGCGGCGTCAAGGTGTGGGTGTTCAAGGGCGAGATCCTGGGTCACGACCCGCTCGCGACCGATCGCCTGATGATGGAGGCCCAGACCTCCGGCGTGCGCCCGGCGCGCGACGACCATCGCCGCTAAGGAAATAGAGCAATGCTGCAACCGAAGCGCACCAAGTTCCGCAAGGCGTTCAAGGGCCGTATCCACGGCGACGCCAAGGGCGGCACGTCGCTGAACTTCGGCTCCTATGGCCTCAAGGCGATGGAGCCGGAGCGTATCACCGCGCGCCAGATCGAGGCGGCCCGCCGCGCGATCACGCGTCACATCAAGCGCCAGGGGCGTCTGTGGATCCGCGTGTTCCCGGACGTGCCGGTGTCGTCGAAGCCGGCCGAAGTCCGCATGGGCTCGGGCAAGGGCTCGCCGGAATTCTGGGCCGCGCGCGTCAAGCCGGGCCGGATCCTGTTCGAGCTGGACGGCGTCGCAGGGCCGCTGGCCGCGGAGGCGTTCGAGCGCGCCGCGATGAAGCTGCCGATCAAGACCAAGGTCGTGGCGCGCCTCGGCGACACGTCGCACCTCGGGGGTGAGTGAGATGGCGAAGAAGATCGATTTGACCGGGCAGAGCGACGACCAGCTGGGCGAGACGCTGGGCAACCTGAAGCGCGAGCAGTTCAACCTGCGCTTCCAGGCCGCGACCAGCCAGCTGGAGAAGCCGAGCCGCGTGCGCGAGGTCCGCAAGGACATCGCCCGCATCAAGACCATCCAGGCGCAGCGCAACGCTGCGTCCGGCAAGTAAGGGAACCGAGCACATGCCGAAGCGCGTGCTGACCGGGCTGGTCGTGTCCGACAAGGGCGAGAAGACCGTGGTGGTGAACGTCGAGCGCAAGGTGAAGCACCCGCTCTACGGCAAGATCATCCGCCGCTCGAAGAAGTATCACGCCCATGACGAGGCGAACGAGTACAAGGCGGGCGAGACCGTGCGCATCGAAGAGACCGCGCCGATCTCCAAGCTGAAGACCTGGAAGGTGATCGCGCGCGTCAACACGCACGTGTCGCCCGAGCGGGTCGAGATCGACGGCTGATCGATCGTCGCCCCGGCCTGGCGCCGGGGCGATCGACGGGCGAGGGGGCGGGGGCATTGCCATCCGCCGCCGGAGTGGCTATGGGGCCGCTCCCCCTGGCGCGGGTCCGCCCGCTGCCGGGGGTCATTTTTTAGGCGGGGCTGGGTCGGTATCCACCCCATGAGCGAGAAGGAAGCGGATCGATGATCCAGATGCAATCCAATCTCGACGTCGCTGACAACAGCGGCGCGAAGCGGGTGCAGTGCATCAAGGTGCTGGGCGGCTCGAAGCGTCGCACGGCCAGCGTCGGCGACATCATCGTCGTCAGCGTCAAGGAAGCGCAGCCCCGGGGCAAGGTGAAGAAGGGTGACGTGCACCGTGCCGTCATCGTGCGCACCGCCAAGGACATCCGTCGTGCCGACGGTTCGGTGATCCGTTTCGACGGCAACGCCGCGGTGCTGGTCAACAAGAACGAGGAGCCGATCGGCACCCGTATCTTCGGCCCGGTCGTGCGCGAGCTGCGCGGCAAGAAGCACATGAAGATCATCTCTCTGGCGCCGGAGGTGCTGTAATGGCCGCCGCGAAGATCAAGAAGGGCGACCGCGTCGTCGTCCTGTCCGGCAAGGACAAGGGCAAGACCGGCACCGTCACGACGGCGCTGCCGAAGGACGGCAAGGTCGTGGTCGAGGGCGTGAACGTCGCGACCCGCCACCGCAAGCCGAGCCAGGCGAACCCGCAGGGCGGGCTGGAGCGCATCGAGGCGCCGCTGCACATCTCGAAGGTCGCGCACGTGACCGCCGACGGCAAGCCGACCCGCGTCCGTTTCGAGACCCAGGACGGCAAGAAGGTTCGTGTCGCCGTCAAGACCGGGGAGAAGATCGATGGCTGATGCCTACAAGCCCCGCATGAAGGCGATCTACGACGATCGCATCATCAAGGCGATGACCGACAAGTTCGGCTACAAGAACGCGCTCGAGATTCCGCGGATCGAGAAGATCGTGCTGAACATGGGCGTGGGCGAAGCGACCCAGGACAAGAAGCGCGTCGACCAGGCCGCGTCCGAGATGGAGCTGATCGCGGGCCAGAAGCCGGTCATCACCAAGGCGAAGAAGTCGATCGCGCAGTTCAAGCTGCGCGAGGGCATGCCGATCGGCGTCAAGGTGACGCTGCGTCGCGAGCGCATGTACGAGTTCCTCGACCGCTTCATCACGATCGCGCTGCCGCGCGTGCGCGACTTCCGTGGTCTCAACCCGAAGTCCTTCGACGGCCGCGGCAACTATGCCTGCGGCATCAAGGAGCAGATCGTGTTCCCCGAGATCAGCTATGACCGCGTCGACAAGGTGCGCGGCATGGACGTGATCGTCACCACGACCGCGAAGACGGACGACGAGGCGCGCGAGCTGCTCCGCCTGTTCGGCTTCCCGTTCCCGATCGAGGAATCGGGCGAAGAGAAGAAGGCGGCATGACCGCCTTCGCGTTTTGACAAAGAGAGCTTAAGTCCATGGCGAAACTGAGTTCCGTGAACAAGAACGAGCGTCGCAAGAAGCTCGTGGCGCAATATGCGCCGAAGCTGGCGAAGCTGAAGGCGCAGGCGAACGACGAGTCGCTCGACGAGACCGAGCGTCTCATCGCGCGCCTCAAGATGGCCGAGCTGCCGCGCAACGCGAATCCCACGCGTATCCGCAACCGCTGCGCGCTGACCGGGCGTCCGCGCGCCTACTACCGCAAGTTCGGGCTCGCCCGTGTCATGCTGCGCGATCTGGCCAACAAGGGCCTGATCCCGGGCCTCACGAAGTCGAGCTGGTAAGGATACGATCATGGCAGTGACCGATCCCCTGGGTGACCTGCTCACCCGCATCCGCAACGGCCAGCGCGCGAAGAAGGACAGCGTCCTGTCGCCCGCGTCGAAGCTGCGCGTCCGCGTGCTCGATGTGCTCCAGCGCGAGGGCTACATCCGCGGCTATTCCGAGGAAGAGCTGGCGCTGGGCAAGGGTGCCACGACCAAGGGCGTGCGCATCGAGCTGAAGTATTTCGAGGGCCAGCCCGCGATCAAGCATGTCGCGCGCGTCTCCAAGCCCGGCCGCCGCATCTACAGCGGGTCGCAGGACCTGCCGCGCGTGATGAACGGCCTGGGCATCACCATCGTCTCGACGCCGCGCGGCGTGCTGTCCGATGCGGAAGCACGCGAGCAGAACGTCGGCGGCGAAGTGCTGGCGGAGGTGTTCTGATGAGCCGCATCGGCAAGAAGGCGGTCGCCATTCCTTCGGGCGTGACCGCGACCCGCAACGGCAACGAGCTGTCGGTCAAGGGCCCCAAGGGCACGCTGACGATGCCGCTGTCGGACCTGATCTCGTACGACGTGCAGGCGGATTCGATCGGCGTCCAGCCGGCGAACGACACCAAGCGCGCGCGCGCGTTCTGGGGCATGCAGCGCACGCTGGTGCAGAACCTGGTGACCGGCGTGACCGAGGGCTTCTCGAAGAAGCTGCTCATCACCGGCGTCGGCTACCGCGCCGCGGCGCAGGGCAAGACGCTGAAGCTGCAGCTGGGCTACAGCCACGACGTCAACATCGACGTGCCGGAAGGCATCGAGGTGAAGACGCCCGACGCGACCACGGTCGAGATCAGCGGCGCCGACAAGCAGCGCGTGGGTCAGCTGGCCGCGGAAATCCGCCGCTGGCGCAAGCCCGAGCCGTACAAGGGCAAGGGCATCAAGTACGCGGGCGAGTTCATCTTCCGCAAGGAAGGGAAGAAGAAGTGACCAAGGGTCTTTCGCTTTTCGAGAAGCGGCGTCGCCGCAACCGCACGGCGCTGCGCGCTCGCGCGGGTACGCGTCCGCGTCTGTCGGTGCATCGTTCGGGCCAGCACATCTATGCGCAGGTGATCGACGACGCTCAGGGCCGCACCGTGGCCTCGGCCTCGACCCTGTCGGGGCACGAGGGCAAGTCGGCCAACATCGAGGCGGCAGCCGCGGTGGGCAAGCGCGTCGCGGAGGCGGCGAAGGCCGCCGGCGTCACGCAGGTCGTCTTCGACCGTGGCGGCTTCCTCTTTCACGGCCGGGTGAAGGCGCTGGCGGAAGCCGCGCGCGAAGCCGGACTGGAGTTCTAAGACATGGCTGACGAAGCAAACAACCAGCCGCAGACCGCCGAGGCGTCGGCCCCGGCGCAGCAGCAGGACGGCGGCAATGCCGGCGGCGGTTACGCCGGCGGCGGCCAGGGCGGCGGCTTTCGTGGCGGTCGCGGTGGCGGCGGCGGTGGTCGCGGTCGCGGTCCGGGTGGTCCCGGCGGCAACCGTGGCGGTCGCGACGGCAACCGCGGTCGCGACAATCGCGGCCGTGGCGGCCCCGGTGCGGATGACGGCGGCGAGGAGCTGATCGAGAAGCTCGTCCACATCAACCGCGTGTCGAAGACGGTGAAGGGCGGCAAGCGCTTCGGCTTCGCGGCGCTGGTCGTCGTGGGCGACGGCAAGGGCCGCGTCGGCTTCGGCCACGGCAAGGCGCGCGAGGTGCCGGAGGCGATCTCGAAGGCGACCGCCGCGGCCAAGAAGAAGATGGTCCGCGTGCCGCTGAAGGAAGGCCGCACGCTGCATCACGACGGCAACGGCCACTTCGGTGCCGGCCGCGTGACGCTGCGTTCGGCGCCGCAGGGCACCGGGATCATCGCGGGCGGCCCGATGCGCGCCGTCTTCGAGAGCCTGGGCGTCCACGACGTGGTGACGAAGTCGGTGGGCACGTCCAACCCGTACAACATGATCCGTGCGACCTTCGAGGCGCTGGGCAACCAGACCTCGCCGAAGGCGGTGGCACAGCGTCGCGGCAAGAAGATCGCGGACCTGCTGGGCCGCGCGCACGGTGCCGATGCGCAGACCGCCGAGGCGGATGCCGCGGCCGTGGTGGAGTAAGGCGACATGGCGACCATCAAGGTGAAGCAGACCGGATCCCCGATCCGTCGCACCAAGGACCAGCGCGCGACCCTGGTCGGGCTGGGCCTGAACAAGATGCACCGCGTCGCGGAGCTGCAGGACACCCCCGAGGTGCGCGGCATGATCCGCAAGGTGCAGCACATGGTCGAGGTGGTGGAGGGCTGAGCCTTCCGCATTCGACTCGTGACATATGCGGGGAAGGGGGCTAACCGGCCCCCTTCCTCATTTTTCCATCAGCGCGACAAAAGCGAAAGCGAGTGCCTATCATGAAGCTCAACGAACTCCGCGACAACGCGGGCGCCCGTCACCGCAAGATCCGCGTCGGACGCGGCATCGGCTCGGGTAAGGGCAAGACCGGCGGCCGCGGCGTCAAGGGTCAGAAGAGCCGCGAGGGCGTGTCCATCGCCGGCTTCGAGGGCGGCCAGATGCCGCTCCACATGCGTCTGCCGAAGCGTGGCTTCAACAACATCTTCGCCAAGGATTATGCCGAGGTGAACCTGGGCGCGATACAGAAGGCGGTCGACGCGGGCAAGCTGACCGGCAGCGACATCGACCACGAGGCGCTGAAGGCGGCCGGTCTGGCGCGCGGCGGCAAGGACGGCGTGCGCGTGCTCGCCAAGGGCGAGTATTCCGCGAAGCTGTCGTTCACCGTGGCCGGCGTGTCGGCCGGCGCGCGCGCCGCGATCGAGAAGGCGGGCGGTTCGGTCAACGTGATCGAGGTCGTCCCCGCGGCCGAGAAGGCCGCGGCGAAGAAGGGCGTCGCCTACAAGGCGCGCCAGGAGAAGAAGGCGTCGTTCAAGGCGTGATCCCTGTGGCCGGGGCGACACGCGTCGCGCCGGCCATGTCGCCATCGAACCGCCGGGATTAGACAGGGCGCGTCCAGCGCCTATATGAGCGGCGGGGGGCGGAGCAACGCTTCCCGCCGTTTTCGTTTCCCGCCGTTTTTGTTTCCAGGACATCGACACGCATGGCATCCGCAGCCGACCAGATGGCGCAGAGCATCAGCCTCGCGAAATTCTCGCAGGCCACCGACCTCAAGAAACGGCTGTGGTTCACGATCGGCGCGCTGATCGTCTTCCGTCTGCTCAGCTACGTGCCGCTGCCGGGGATCGACCCGACGCAGCTGGGCGTGCTGGCGGAGCGGATGAAGGGCGGCGTGCTCGACTTCTTCAACACCTTCTCCGGCGGATCGCTGTCGCGCGCGTCGCTGATCGCACTGGGCGTGATGCCGTACATCACCGCCTCGATCGTGGTGCAGCTGGCCACCAGCCTCAGCCCGCAGCTCGCCGCCATCAAGAAGGAAGGCGAATCGGGCCGCAAGAAGCTGAACCAGTACACCCGCTACGGCACCGTCGCGCTGACCGCGGTACAGGGCTATTTCATCGCGCGCGGGCTGGAGGCCGGCGGCGCGGTGATCGAGCCGGGGATGATCTTCCGCATCGGCGCGGTCATCTCGCTGATCGGGGGCACGATGTTCCTGATGTGGCTGGGCGAGCAGATCACCAGCCGCGGCATCGGCAACGGCATCAGCCTCATCATCATGGCGGGCATCGTCGCGCATCTGCCGACGACGCTGCTGAACCTGCTGGAGGGCGGCCGCTCGGGCTCGATGGGCGCGCCGACGCTGATCGCGATCGTCGTCGTCGTCGTGGGGCTCATCCTGCTGATCTGCTTCATGGAGCGCGCGCAGCGCCGCATCCTGATCCAGTATCCCAAGCGCCAGACACAGCGCGGGATGCAGGCCGATCGCAGCCACCTGCCGCTGAAGATCAACACCGCGGGCGTGATCCCGCCGATCTTCGCCTCGTCGCTGCTGCTGCTGCCGCTGACGATCACGCAGTTCGCGGGCAACCGCGTGTCGGGCGAGAGCCGCTTCGGCGACGTGCTCATCACGCTGAACCAGTATCTCCAGCACGGCTCGCCGATCTACATGGCACTCTATGCGGCGGGGATCATCTTCTTCTCGTTCTTCTACACCGCGGTGGTGTTCAACCCGGAGGAGACCGCGGAGAATCTGAAGCGCTACGGCGGGTTCATCCCAGGCATCCGCCCGGGCAAGAATACCGAGACGTATTTCGACTATGTGCTGACCCGCATCACGGTAATCGGTGCGGCGTACCTCACCTTCATCTGCGTGGTGCCGGAATATCTCGTCTCGGCGCTCTCGATCCCCTTCTATCTGGGCGGAACGAGCTTGCTCATCGTCGTGAACGTGACCATGGACACGGTGACGCAGATTCAGTCGCACTTGCTGGCGCACCAATATGGTGACCTCATCAAGAAGTCGAAGCTGAAGGGCGCGCGCCGCCGCTGACGCGGTGCCGGTCGAGTGTAGGGTGCGGGACGAGTGACGAAAGGGAGCGGGGCTTCGTGAACATCATCCTCCTGGGGCCGCCGGGTGCGGGCAAGGGCACGCAGGCGCAGCGGCTGGTCGAGGACCGCGGCATGGTGCAGCTGTCGACCGGCGACATGCTGCGCGCCGCGGTGAAGGCGGGGACCCCGGTCGGGATCGAGGCCAAGTCGATCATGGACGCCGGCGGGCTGGTGTCCGACGCGATCGTGTCCGCGCTCATCGGCGAGCGGCTGGATGCGGGCACCGGCGCGGGCGCGATCTTCGACGGCTATCCGCGCACCGCGGCGCAGGCGGAGTCGCTCGATGGACTATTGCAGGATCGCGGGCAGCGGCTGGATCATGTGATCGAGCTGGAAGTGAACGAGGATGCGCTGGTCGAGCGGATCGTCGGCCGGTTCACCTGCGCCCATTGCGGCGCGGGCTATCACGACACGTTCAAGCAGCCCAGGGTCGCGGGCGTGTGCGACGCCTGCGGCGCGACCGAGTTCAAGCGCCGCCCCGACGACAATGAGGAGACGGTGCGGACGCGCATGGCCGAATACCGGGCCAAGACCGCGCCGATCATCCCGATCTACGAATCGCGCGGGCTGCTGCGCCGCGTCGACGGCATGGCCGATATCGCGGTCGTGACTAAGGCGATCGACGCGATCCTCCGCGCGCGCTGACGCGCCCGTCCCGCAGCCTGGGGGTACGGGCCGCGACGACGATCGCGGCGCTGCCCGCCAGGATCATCGACACCATGGTTCCGATCGCCATCAGCCCGGCCGGCGTCACGCTGATGCCGGCGCGCGCGGTCAGGCGCGCGGTCGACAGCTCCACATAGGCGCGTTGCGGCTCGCTCATGCCGCACGAACGCACCGCGGCCGCGCGCGATGCGTCGCGGACATGACGGAAAGTTCATCCGCCCGCCACGCGTTCGAGAAGCGGGGTGCGGCATAGAGCGGGGGTCGAAACGACGCGAACCCCGTCAGGCGGCACCTATCTCCCGGTGTTGTCGCCTGGCGCGGTCCCCCGCCGGCGGAGGGTGGCTCCCCTCCGCCGGCTCCCCCCCCCCCCATCGCACGCCAAATGTGTCGCCGCGTGTCGTCGCCTGCGCGGGGCTTGCCTGGCGGGGCCTCCCGCGGGCATGGCCTTGCGTCATGGACGCCCTCACCGCCTTCGGCCTGTTCGCCGTCACCTTCATGCTGATCTGCTACGTGCTGGAGGATCGCGCGCCCTTCTGGACGTTCCTGTTCGCGCTCGGGTGCCTGATGGGGTCGGCGTACGGCTTCCTTCAGGGGGCGTGGCCGTTCGGCGCGGTGGAGCTGATCTGGTTCGTGGTCGCGCTCCGGCGGTGGGTGGGGCTGCGCCACCGGCGGGAACCGCGCGCTTGACAGTGCGTTGGCGCGCGCCTATCCGACCTTCCTTCCATCCACCGATCGTCGGCGGCGTACATGTGCGTCCGCCGCGTTCCTGCGTGTCGCGGGGGCGAATCGGAAGCGGAAGGGTGGAGCGCAATGCGACGAGATGGGGTGCGTGGCAGCCATGCCGCATCCCGTGGAGCACAGGAGGACGTAGTTCATGGCACGTATCGCGGGGGTCAACATCCCCACCAACAAGCGCGTTATCATCGCGCTGACCTATATCCACGGCATCGGTCCGGCGAAGGCCAAGGAGATCACCGACAAGCTGGAGATCGCCGCCGACCGCCGCGTCCAGGACCTCTCCGACCAGGAGATCCTGCAGATCCGCGAGACGATCGACGCGTCGTACAGCGTCGAGGGCGACCTGCGCCGCCAGACCGCGATGAACATCAAGCGCCTGATGGACCTGGCCTGCTATCGCGGCCTGCGCCACCGCAAGGGCCTGCCGGTCCGCGGCCAGCGCACGCACACCAACGCGCGCACCCGCAAGGGCAAGGCGAAGCCGATCGCGGGCAAGAAGAAGTAAAAATCGTCCGGGGGACGATTTTCTACTTCTTCTCCACCGGAGGCAGGTCGACGGCTGACAGCCTCCCGCCCTCCGTATTGAAGATACAGGTCAGGAATACCACATGGCTCAGGCACCGCAGCGCCTTCGTCGGCGCGAACGCAAGAACATCACCGCGGGCGTCGCGCACGTGAACGCCAGCTTCAACAACACCATGATCACCATCACCGATGCGCAGGGCAATGCGATCAGCTGGTCGTCGGCCGGCATGATGGGCTTCAAGGGCTCGCGCAAGTCGACCCCGTATGCGGCGCAGGTCGCGGCCGAGGACGCGGGCAAGAAGGCCGCCGAGCACGGCGTCCGCACGCTCGAGGTCGAGGTGAAGGGTCCGGGTTCGGGTCGCGAATCGGCGCTGCGCGCGCTGCAGGCGGTCGGCTTCCAGATCACGTCGATCCGCGACGTGACCTCGATCCCGCACAACGGCGTGCGTCCGTCGAAGCGGCGTCGCGTCTGATCGTTCTTCTTCGCGTGGCCGCTGACGAGCGGCTGCGGCTACTACTCCGGCTCCCCCGCGCTCGCGGGGGTGCCCAACCCCAGGGGACGAGAGCTTGTCTGTCAACGCAAAGAACTGGCAAGAACTGAAGAAGCCCAACCAGCTCGAGAAGAAGAGCGGTGACGGCAAGCGCAAGGCGACCTTCGTGGCCGAGCCGCTGGAGCGCGGCTTCGGCCTGACGCTCGGCAACGCGCTGCGTCGCGTGCTGCTGTCGTCGCTTCAGGGCGCGGCGGTCACGTCGATCAAGATCGAGAACGTGCTGCACGAATTCAGCAGCCTGGCGGGCGTCCGCGAGGACGTGACCGACATCGTCCTGAACGTGAAGCAGATCGCGATCCGCATGCAGGGCGAGGGGCCGAAGCGGCTCCAGCTGTCCGCGACGGGTCCGGCGGCGGTGAAGGCGGGCGACATCGCGGTGTCGGGCGACATCGAGGTGATGAACCCCGAGCTGGTCATCTGCCACCTGGACGAAGGCGCGACGCTCAACATGGAGCTGACCGCGGACGTCGGTAAGGGCTATGTCGCGGCGGTCGCGAACCGTCCGGCGGATGCGCCGATCGGGCTGATCCCGGTCGACGCGCTGTACTCGCCGGTGCGCCAGGTGTCGTACAAGGTCGACCCGACCCGCGTCGGTCAGGACCTGGATTACGACAAGCTGACGTTGACGATCGAGACCGACGGCACGGTCACGCCCGAGGACGCGGTGGGTTATGCCGGCCGCATCCTGCAGGACCAGCTGGCGCTGTTCGTCCACTTCGACGATTCGGCGGTCACGCGCTCGGCGCCGGTCGGCGTCGCGGCTCCGGCGGCCGCGGGCGAGGCGACCAGCGACACGCAGCAGATCAACCGCTACCTCCTGAAGAAGGTGGACGAGCTGGAGCTGTCGGTGCGCTCGGCGAACTGCCTGAAGAACGACAACATCATCTATATCGGCGATCTGGTCGGCAAGACCGAGGCCGAGATGCTGCGTACCCCGAACTTCGGGCGCAAGTCCTTGAACGAGATCAAGGAAGTGCTGTCGTCGATGGGGCTGCGGCTGGGCATGGAAATCCCCGGCTGGCCGCCCGAGAACATCGAGGAAGTCGCCAAGAAGCTGGAACAGGAAATAATGGGTTGAGCCTGCACCGCCGCAAGCGTGCTTGCGGCGGAGACAGGCCAGGCCCGGCCGGCGGGGCGGCGAGCCGCCCCGACCGACGACGCGGCTTCGCCGCGTCGTGACCGGCCGATGTTTTGGACCTCCTGCGCGGAGGTGACGGTTTTCCCGGTGGCCTGCCGTCCCACCTGGTCCGGGGTACCTGACACGGCCCCCGAGCGAACGAGAAGGACATATCATGCGTCATCGTGTTGGCGGTCGTAAGCTGCAGCGTACCTCGGCTCATCGTATCGCACTGTTCCGCAACATGTCGGCCGCGCTCATCAAGCACGAGCAGATCACCACCACCGTCGCCAAGGCGAAGGAGCTGCGCCCCTACGTCGAGAAGCTGGTCACGCTGGCGAAGAAGGGCGGGCTGTCCAACCGTCGTCTGGCGCATGCGCGCCTGCTCGACGATGCGCAGCTGGTGAAGCTGTTCGACGTGCTGGCGTCGCGCTACGCCTCGCGCAACGGCGGCTACACCCGCATCATCAAGGCGGGCATCCGCGCGTCGGACGCCTCGCCGATGGCGATCATCGAGTTCGTCGACCGCGACGTCTCGGCGAAGGGCCAGGATTCGGGTCCGGTGATGAACGACGACGAGGATTTCGACGCCGCCGCCTGATCGGCGCGTCACGAACGTTTCCGGGAGGGGGCCGCGCCAGCGATGGCGCGGCCCCTTTTTCTTGTGGTTCGTCGCGCTGTCCTACAGCGCACATGACGTGGTATCCGTCACGGGTTCCTTCGCGGGCGGGCGTCCGGGCCATGGGGGAATGCTCGCGGGGGAGGAGTTCCGGGCGCGACGTGGCGTCAACTTTGTCAACTTCCGCCGAGTCGCTGCCCCGGCAGAGAGGGCGATGACGGGATTCGTTAACCTCCATGGTCGAAGGGGTCGGATGAGGAGTTTCGACGATGAGTGGGTGCGAGGGATGCCGCGGCGCGGCCGAGCCGTTCGAACTGGCGATGGCGTATCAGCCGATCGTGGATGTCCGGACGGGTGACGTCTGGGCCTATGAGGCGCTGGTCCGCGGCATCCATGGGGAATCGGCGGCGGAGGTGCTGGCGCGCGTCACGCCACAGGCTCGCTACGCCTTCGACCAGCAATGCCGGGTGGCCGCCATCACCCATGCGGTCGCGGCCGGGATCCTCGACACCGGGGCGCGGCTGTCGATCAACTTCCTGCCCAATGCGGTCTATTCGCCCGTCGCCTGTATCCAGCTGACGCTGAAGACCGCCGCGGCGGTGGGTTTTCCCACGAAGCGCCTGATCTTCGAGTTCACCGAGAATGAGGAGATGACCGACACCGGGCATGTCGCCAACATCATCGACACCTATCGCCGCATGGGCTTCGCCACCGCGCTCGACGATTTCGGCGCCGGTCACGCCGGGCTGTCGCTCCTCGCGCGGTTGCAGACCGACATCGTCAAGCTCGATATGGAGCTGATCCGCAACATCGATACCAGCATGCCGCGGCGGATGATCGTCGAGGGGCTGTTGGGCATGTTCGCGCGCATGGGGATCACCGTGCTGGCAGAGGGGATCGAGACGCCCGGCGAATATGAGACGCTGCGCGCCATGGGCGTACGCTACATGCAGGGCTATCTGCTGGCACGCCCGGCACTGATGGCGCTGCCGCGTCCGGTCCTGCCGCCCGCGTCGGCATCCGCCGCGGTCGCGGCATAGCGGCCCGCACCCCTTCCACCCGCGCACGCCACCGGCTACAGGCCCGCCATGGAACACCCCGACAGCATCCTCATCATCGATTTCGGCAGCCAGGTGACCCAGCTGATCGCGCGCCGCGTGCGCGAGGCGGGGGTCTATAGCGAGATCGCGCCGTTCCAGTCCGCGGCCGACGCGTTCGAGCGGATGAAGCCCAGGGGCGTCATCCTGTCGGGCGGTCCCGCATCGGTGGTGGACGAGGGCAGCCCGCGCGCGCCGCAGGCGGTGTTCGACAGCGGCGTGCCCGTCATGGGCATCTGCTATGGCCAGCAGGTGATGACCGCGCAGCTCGGCGGGCGCGTCGACAAGGGAAATTCGGGCGAGTTCGGCGAGGCCTATGTCACGGTCGAGGGCGATTGCGCGCTGTTCGACGGCCTGTGGCAAAGCGGCGAGCGGCACCAGGTGTGGATGAGCCACGGCGACCATGTCGCGGCGCTCGCCCCCGGCTTCGCCCCCGTGGCGACCTCGCCCGGCGCGCCTTATGCGGTCGTCGCCGATGAGGCGCGGCGCTATTACGGGATGCAATTCCACCCCGAGGTGGTCCACACCCCCGACGGCGGCAAGCTGATCGCCAATTTCGCGCGTCACGTCTGCGGGCTGGCCGGCGACTGGACGATGGCCGAGTTCCGCGCCACCAAGATCGCGGAGATCCGCGAGCAGGTCGGTACGGGCCGCGTCATCTGCGGCCTGTCGGGCGGGGTCGATTCGGCGGTCGCGGCGGTGCTCATCCACGAGGCGATCGGCGACCAGCTGACCTGCGTCTTCGTCGACCACGGCCTGCTGCGCGCCGGGGAGGCGGATCAGGTCGTCGGCCTGTTCCGCGGCGCCTACAACATCCCGCTGGTGCATGTGAACGTCGAGGAGACGTTCCTCGGCGGTCTCGCCGGCGTCACCGACCCGGAGGCCAAGCGCAAGTTCATCGGCAGGACCTTCATCGAGGTGTTCGAGGCGCAGGCGAAGAAGATCGGCGGCGCCGACTTCCTGGCGCAGGGTACGCTCTACCCCGACGTGATCGAGAGCGTCAGCTTCACCGGCGGCCCGTCGGTGACGATCAAGAGCCACCACAATGTCGGCGGCCTGCCCGAGCGGATGAATATGAAGCTGGTCGAGCCGCTGCGCGAGCTGTTCAAGGACGAGGTGCGCGCGCTGGGTCGCGAGCTGGGGCTGCCGGACGTGTTCGTCGGGCGGCATCCCTTCCCCGGGCCGGGGCTGGCGATCCGCCTGCCGGGCGAGGTGACGAAGGAGCGGTGCGACATCCTGCGCAAGGCGGATGCGATCTATCTGGAGGAAATCCGCAACGCCGGGCTCTACGACACGATCTGGCAGGCGTTCGCGGTGCTGCTGCCGGTGCGGTCGGTCGGCGTAATGGGCGACGGGCGGACCTATGACAGCGTGCTGGCGCTGCGTGCGGTGACCTCGACCGACGGCATGACCGCGCAGGCGTTCCAGTTTCCGGGCGACTTCCTGCCGCGGGTCGCGACGCGAATCGTCAACGAGGTGAAGGGCGTGAACCGCGTGACCTACGACTATACCTCGAAGCCGCCGGGCACGATCGAATGGGAATGAGGCGCCGACGCCGGGCGCCGGGCCGCATCAGCGACGCGGCAGGTCCCCGCGCACCAGCAGCGCCTCGACGCGGTCGAGCACGTCGCGCAGCGGATCGGCGTCGCTCGGCTGGATCCGTGCCACGGTCCGGCGGGCGCGCTGCAGTTCCTCTCGCATCTTCTCGGTCAATACCATGACGGCTCTCCAGTCCCCCTGAAGTCCGACCGCAAAGATGACCGGAAAAGGTAAACAAATCGTTAAGGGGCGGGAATGATCGTGGGTTTTCCGACCGTTGGTGGAAAAGATCGCGGTAACGGACGGCGCCTCGACGACGGAAGCCGGTCCTCATTCGTGGAAGGTGACGACCTGCTCCAGCGGCTCCCGCGGGGCGACCACGCCGTTCACCGGATGCGCGTGGTCGGCATAGCCCAGCGCCATGCCGGCGATGATATATTCGTCGTCCGGGATCGACAGGACGCGGCGGGTGACGGTCCAGAACATGTTCCAGGCGCCCTGTGCGCAGGTGTCGAGCCCGCGATCCTTTGCGGCGAGCATCAGCGTCTGCATGAACATGCCGATGTCGAGGAAGGACATCGCGTCCAGATCCTTGTCGATCGTGAAGATCAGGCCGACCGGCGCATCGAAGAAGCGATAGTTGCGTCCCCATTGCTGCCAGCTCGCCGCCTCGTCCCCGCGCGGGATGCCGATGCGCCCGTACATGTCCTTGCCCAGCGCGCGCATCCGCGAGGTATAGGGCTCCTTGCGCTTCGAGGTGCGCGGAAACTCCGCGCGATCGTCGGCGGGGCCGGTATCGCGGTGCGCGAGCACCTCCTCCTCCAACCGGCGGCGTGCGTCGCCGGTGACGACATGCACCTTCCATGGCTGGATGTTGGTGCCCGACGGCGCGAGGCACGCGGTGCCCAGCACCTCGCGCAGTACCTCCGGCGCGACCGGATCGGGACGGAAGGCGCGCACCGAGCGCCGGGCGCGGACAACCTCGTTGAATTGCATATGCTTGTCCTCTCGCGATGCGCATGGGCAGGCGGACGCGCGAAGTCCAGTGCGGTGGGGATCATCTCCGCCATCCCGGCCGGCGGCGGCGCGCCGACGACCGCGCTGACGCTGCCATGTGGGCTGCGGCGGTGAAGGTCGCGATCTGCATCCCGACGTTCGGCGACGTGAAGGCGGGGTTCGTCTCCAGCCTGGCGCGGATGATCCCGGCGACGCTGGCCTCCGTTCGGGGGCTGGAGATGGACACGTTCATCGCCCACGGCTCGATCCTGGTGCAGGCGCGCACCAGCCTGTTCGGTTGGGCGCGCGACTGGGGCGCGGATCGCATCCTGTGGCTGGACGCGGATCATGTCTTCCCGGCCGATGCGCTCGTCCGCCTGCTGCTGTGGCGGCAACCGATGGTGGGGGCCAACTATCCGCGCCGCCACGATGCGCTGGTCCCGACCGCGCTGGCGGCGGACGGGCAGGGTGGGTGGCGCCTGGTCGAGAGCAGCGCGCAGAAGGCCGCCGCCCAGCCGCTGGAGGCGGTCGACCGGATCGGGCTGGGGCTCGCGCTGATGGACGTGGCGACGGTGCTTCAGGCGGTGACGGCGGCCGGACGTCCCCTGTTCGAGACGCGTGCCCATGCCGACGGCACGATCGAGGGCGAGGACTGGCTGCTGTGCGACCTGCTGCGCGCGCATGGCGTGCCGATCCATGTCGACCATGCCCTGTCCCGCGCGACCGGCCACATCCGCGACCAGCCGCTGTTCTTCGCCTGAGGCGTCAGCGGCGCAGCAGCGGCTGCCGCCCGTCGCCGACGATCGCGAACGCCGACCAGTAGAAGGGGTGTGAGGTTTCCGCGCGGTCCATCAGCGCACGCTGCCCCGTGGCGAGCGCGTCGGCGATCGAGGTGCCCGGCCTGGCGGCGAACAGCGTGCTGACCAGTTGCTGCGTGGCGCCGTAATCGTCGGGGATCGGCCAGTGGCTGGCGACGACCGTCCGCGCGCCGGCCCCCACGAAGGCGCGGACCAGCCCGTCGAGCGCGAAATTGCCGCCCGTGGTCACCCCGGCCTCGCGCGTGGCCTCGATCGTGGCCATGCCCGCGGTGTCGCAGGCGGAGAGGATCACGACATCGGCATCGAGCCGCAGGTCGAAGATCTCGCGGAAGCTCAGCAGCCCGTCCGACCCCGCCCCCCCGAACGACGTCAGCAGGGCGGGCCGTGCCGGGCAGATCGGGCGCGGCGCGGTGACGAGCCCGTGGGTCGCGAAATGCAGGATGCGATAGTCGGCCAGGTCGCGGCGAGCCTCCACCGCGGTGTCGCTGAACGCCGCGCCGGTGACGATTTCGCCGCGGCGATCGCCCAGCGCGTCGCGCGCATAGCGCAGTTCCGCCGCCGAAATGGGGTTGCGCCACGCGGCGAGCGGCCAGTCGCACTCGCCGCGCGCCGCGACCGGGGCGAGCAGGCTGGCGACGGCTGCCGGGGGCGCGTTCTCGCCGAAGCCCAGGTACGCCTTGCCCCCGCGCGACGGCGCGGCGGCGCGAACGTCGACGAAGGCGCGCGGGGACACCGCGGTCGTCACCGTCCGGTCGCGACCCAGCCAGGCGACGCCGCGATAGTCGAACGGGTCCGCGCCCGGTGCGCTCTGACGGCGGCGATAATCGGCCAGCCCCGCGTCGCTTTCGACCAGCAGGTTCATGGGCAGCTGGAGCAGCGGCCCGTCCGGCTCGTAGACGAGGCTGCGCACCCCCGGCAGCAGGTCGCCGACCGGCCCCAGCAAGATGGTGTGGAGCCGTCGCGCGCGGTCGAGATCGAACGGCGACACGATGCTGCGCCCGTCGGTGACCGTCACGACGCTGGCGCGTAGGGCCGCGACGTCACGCCCCAGCTTCGCCAGCGTCGTGTCGAGGCGATAGGCGCGCAGCGTCGTCGGGGTGACGAACGCGGCGTACAGGTCGCTGCCGACCGCGCGTACCAGCAGATACGCCTCGTCGGGGCGGAGCGCGGCGCGCAGCGTCGCCAGGTCGGCGGCGTCGCTGATCGTCGCGCGAAAGCGCGGATAGGCCGCCAGCTGTGCCGTGACGCCGGTCTGCTCCCGCTCCAGCGCATCCAGTCGCGCGCGCGCGGCGGCGGTCGCGGTGGTGTCACCCGCGGACGACAGGCGCGCCACCTCGCCGGAGGCCTGCGCCACCTGTCGCGTCAGGTTGATCGACTGACGGAACAGCGCCGCGGCGCGGTCGTCGCCGGCGGACAGTTCGCGGGCGAACACCGCCTGCGTCTGCGCCACGCCGGGGCGGACCAGCACCTGCGCGGCGTCGAACAGCGCGGCGGCGGCGGCGGGATCGGTCCCCGCGCGCCGCGCCAGCGTGGCGAAATAGGGGGCGAGCAGGTCGCGCAGCGTCGCGGCCGAGCCCGGCGTGTCGCGAATCTGCGCCACCACCTCGGCATAAAGCGTGCTGGCCCGCGCATCCTGACCGCGCCGCGCCAGGAATCCGGCCAGCCGGGCGCGGGCCGTCAGCGCGGCGCTGGAGCGCGGATAATCCGCATCCAGGATCGCCACCGCTGCGGTCAAAGCGCGCTCGGCGGCGGGATAGTCGCCCCCGGCTTCGCGGATCAGCGCGGTTTCGGTCTGCGCCTCCGACCGGATGAACGCGGCGGAGGCCACGCGCCCCTCGCGTACCGCCGCGATGGCACGGCCGGCTTGCTCCAGCGCCAGCAGCGCATCGGCGTAGCGCCCCTCCATTCGCAACGCGACGCCGCGCAATTGCGCGGCCTGACCATCCAAGATCGCGACGCGTTCGCTGGGGAGCAGCCCCGGCTCCACCCCGGCCAGGCGCCCCAGCACGCCGTTTTCCGCATTGATCTGCGCGGCGAGGGCGGCGTCGATCCGCCCGGACGTCAGCGCATCGTCGGTCCCGCGATCCACCAGCGGCAGCGGCGCGTCGAGCAACGCGCGCGCCGCAGCGGATTCGTGCCGGTTGAGCGCCTCCATCGCGCGATAATTGCGCAGCAGCCGCGCGGTGACGACGTCGCCGGGCCGGATCGCGGCATCGGCGCGCGCGAACAGCCGCCGCGCGCCGGCACGATTGCCCAGATTGGACTGCTGCATCGCCTGGCCCAGCAGATATTCCGCCGAGCGATCGACATCGCCGGCCCGCTGCGGCCGGTCGGACAGGCTGGCGAAGAACTCCGCGGCCTCCGCGAAATTGCCCGCATTGTTGCGCTCATACGCCTGCGACAGCGCGGCGGACGCATCGAGCGCGCCGGCCTGTGCGCGGGCAAAGGCGGCGGGATCGCCTGCCGCGGTGGCCGCGACCTCCACTGCGCCCTCCGCGGGGCGATCCGTGGCGAGCGATACCAGCCCCAGCCGCAACGCCGGATCGTACCCGGCCAGTCCGATCGCGAGCAGCTGCGTGCGGCCATGCTGCACCGCGTACAGGCGATACGGCAGCCCGGTCGTTCCCCCGGTACACTGGCTGACCGCGACCGCCCCGACCTTCGCGATCGTCTCGCGCGTCGGGGCGATGCAGGTCAGCGGCTCGCCGTTGCTGCGGGTCACGACCGCGCTGCGATCCTGGGGGCCGCGCAGCGCGTAGAGACGCCCCACCGGCGCGGCGGCATCGCGGCAGGTGATCGCATAGCCGCGATCGAACATCCCCCCCAGCACGGGATCGCTCAGCCGCACCTGCGCCGAACACAGCACGCCCGACGTGCCGATGCGAAAGCTGGCGCGCGAGGACAGCGGCGCATCCGCGGCACCCCCCGCGCCGATCGACAGCGCGACCGCGGCCAGCATCCCCAGAATGCGGGTCATCGGCCGCCCTCCCTGTCACTGCGTTCTTCGGCCTCGGGATCGTTCGGATCCCACAGCGCCGCATTGCCGGCGCTGCCGACCGGATCGCCGATCCGCTGCGGCAGGTCGATCGCGGTGGTGTCGATCAGCAACTCGGTCCCGACCGTCAGCCGCGGGCCCAGCGCGCTGCTCTCCGTGCCGGTCAGCTTGCCGACGATCCCCTGCACGTCGGTCGGGATCGAGGCGACGATCGGCTCCTCCGACAACGCCGCCGCACCGAACAGACAGGCACTGGACGGCGTCAGCGCACATCCGTTGACCGTCGAGCCGGCGTCGAAGTCCGCGGCCGTACCGTTCGCGCCATCCCGCGCCAGCCGCACGACACGCCGCACGTCGCGGTTGGTCAGCAGCGTGCCGCCGTTCCGGATCGCGCCATAGACGATCGCGGTGGTCGCGCTGCCGCCTGCCGCGGTGGACGTCAGCGTCAGCCCGCCGTCCCCCGCCAGGATACCGGCCGCGGTCAGCGTGCTGCCGCTGTTCTGCACCGCGATCAGCCGCGCCGCGCCCAGGTCGATGCCGCCCGCGCGTACCACGCCACCGGGCACCGGCGTGGCATAGGGCGTGCCGGCCGCGGTCGCGACGGCGGCGGGGGACTGGCCCACGGCAGCGGTCACGAACGCCGGCGTACCGATCGCGACGTCGCCGCCGCGCAGCCGGAGCGTCCCCGCCAGCGCATCGCCGGTGCCCGTCACGCCGATCGACCCCGTATCGGTGCGCACGACGAGGTCGCGCGCCGCGGAGAGATCGATGCCCGATCGCGCATCGGCCGTCGTCATGCGGAGCGCACCCACCACCGCCAGCTGCTCCCCGGCGGCCTGCAACGTGCCGATGCGATCCCCCGCCACGGTCAGGGTGCCGATGACGGTGCGCAGCCCGGTGGCGGCGGTATCGCCGATCGACAGCGTTCCCGCGCGGATACGGCCGAACTCCGCCTGGTCGATCGCGAAGCCGCCCGCAGCGAGACCGTCCCCCAGCGAGAGGGTCGTCGTGCCGGGCAGGGGGGCGATCGTGATCGCGGTCGTGCCTGCATCCCCCAGCGTGCCCGCACCAGCGATCGTCAGGTCGTTGGCGGAGAGCGTAATGGCAGGCGCCGCGACGGCACCCGCAAGCGTCACCGTCGCGCCGGTCAGCGACAGCGTGCGCGTTGCCGCCACCCCGGCGGTGGATACCGCGCCGTCGGCGGCCACGCGCACGGCCTGCGCACCGACCGGGCCGGCGAACGTCACCGGCCCTGCGACGTTCGCACTCGACGAGTCGGCGAAGGACGCCGGCAGCGCCGTCGCGCTCGTGATGCGGTTCGCATTCGCGACGCCGCCGGCGAAGACGACACCGTCGGCGATGATCGGCCCCGCCGAAACGGCCCGTTGCGCCAGCAAGGCGAGGCTGCCGCCGACACGCGCGGGCCCGGTCACGCCAATCCCGCCCCCGCTCAACAGCAGCAGGTCGCCGCTCGTCGTCGCACCGCCCAGCGCGATGTCGCCGACCGCGAGAAGGGCGCCGCGGCCGGCGGTGACGATACGCCCCGTGATCGCCGCGCCGCTGTCGATCCGGAACTGGTCGCCTCCAGCGAGGGCGTCGAAGCGGACCTCGCCGGCAGCGGCGATGGCGATCGTCCGCGCGCCGATCGCACCGGCGATCCGCACGCTGCCGGGAAGCGGCGGCGATGGTGACCCGGTGGACGCCCCGTCGATACCGCCGATCCGCACCGCATTGCCCGCGCTCAGGCTGGCGGCCGACACGTCGCCCGCCGCGGTCAGCGCCACGTCGCGGCCGGCCGCGAGCGTGCCCAGCTGTAATCCGCCGTCACGCGCGGTCAGGGCGATGCTGCCGGGCGCGGCGATGTCGCCCACGCTCAGCGTGCGGGCCGACGTCAGGCGGATGTCCCCGCTCGCGCGCGGGGTCGTATCGACCGCGAGCGCGCCGGTCGCCAGCACGCCCCCCGCTTGCGCGACGACCGCGCCACTCCGCAGCGCGCCGGTCGACAGATCGCCCCCGGCGACGAGCGTGAGCGTGTCGGCGGCGGTCACGGCGTCGAAGGTCCCGGCGCGGCTCGCGGTGGCGGTCAATCCGGCGCCGCTGTCCAGCGGGCCGGCGGTGATCGCCGTCCCCGTCAGCGTCATCTCGCCGGTCGATCGTGCCGCGCGGGCGATGCTCAGTTGCCCGCCGCTCGTGGCGAGGGTCGCCGCGCCACCGCTGGCGAAGCTGCCTACGGTCAGGTCGCCGCCCGCCGACAGCGCCAGTGCACCCGCGGTCGCGATCGTGTCGAAGGTGGCGGCGCCGCTTGCGGAAGCGGACAGGCCGGCGGCGCCATTCAGCGCGGCGGCCGTGATCGTGCCGCCCTCCAGCGTCACGGCCCCGCTCGCCTGCGAACCGCGTGCGATCGTCAGCGGCGCTTCGCGTGCGATCAGCGCGGCCGTGCCGCCGCTTTGGAAGCTGCCGATGGTCAGGCCGCCGTTCGTCGTGAGCGTCAGGTCGCCGGACGCCGCCACCGTGTCGATCGAGGCGGTCCGAGCGACGTCGGCCCTCAGCCGTGCGCCGCTCCCCAGCGCCGCGGCAGCAAGCGTGTCCGCCACGAGGGTGAGGTCTCCGCCCGCGCGGGAGGCGCGCGCGATGGTGAGCGGCCCGCGCGCTGCCGTCAGCGCCGCGGCGCCGCCGGTCGCGAAGCTGCCGATGCTGACGCCACTACTTCCGTTCACGACCACGCCGGTGGCCGCCGTGATGGCGTCGATGGCCGCCGTCCCCGTGGTGGCGGCACTCAGCAGGCCGCCGCTGTCCAGCGCGACGGCCTCGATCGCGCTGGCGGAAAGGGTGAGGTCGCCCGCCGCACGCGACGCGCCGGTGAGGCGGAGCGGTCCACCCGTCGAGGCGAGCGATGCCGCCCCGCCGCTGGCGAAGCTGGCGAGGGTGATCGGGCCCCCCGCGGTGACCGACAGCGCTTCGTCGGTGGCGAGCATCCCGAACGTCGCGGCACCGCTTGCGGTAGCGGTCAGGCCAGCGGCGCTGTCCAGATCGACCGCGTCGACGACGCCGCCGGACAGCGTGATGCCGCCGCCGGCGCGCGACGCGCGCGCGATGCTGAGGCGCGCGCCGGTGGCATTCAGCACCGCCGCCCCGCCGCTGGCGAAGCTGTCGACGGTAACGCCGCTACCGCCCGCGATCGACAGCCCGGTACCCGTCGTGACCGTGGCGAAGACGGCCGGCCCGCTCGCGACGGCGTCAAGGCCGGCGTCGCTCTGCACGGCCGCGACATCGAGGGACGCGGCGGACAGGGTGATGTCGCCCGCCGCGCGCGAGGCGCCTGCGATACGCAGGCCCCCGGTGCTCGACGCCAGCGACGCGGTGCCGCCGCTGGCGAAGCTGTCGACGGTAACGCCGCTACCGCCCGCGATCGACAGCCCGCTACCCGTCGTGACCGTGGCGAAGATGGCCGGCCCGCTCGCGATAGCGGCAAGGCCGGCGTCGCTCTGCACGGCGGCGACGTCGAGGGACGCGGCGGACAGGGTGATGTCCCCCGCCGCGCGCGAGGCGCCTGCGATACGCAGGCCCCCGGTGCTCGACGCCAGCGACGCGGTGCCGCCGCTGGCGAAGCTGTCGACGATGACGCCGTTCCCCGCGGTAATCGCCAGCGCGTTCGTGCTACCGACCGTGGCGAAGGTCGCCGACCCGATCGCACTCGCCGACAGGCGGGCGCCGCTTTGCAGCGGTGCGGCGGTGATCGTGGCACCCGTCAGCGTGAGGTCGCCGGCGGCGCGCGACGCGCGCGCCACGTCGAGGCGCGCGCCGGTGGCGCTCACCACCGCCGTGCCGCCGCTGGCGAAGGCACCGAGCGCCACGTCGCCGCGCGTCGCGACCGCGAATGCGGCGGTGGTGGTCGCGCTGTCGATCGCGACCCGCCCCTCGCCGCCGATCGTGGAGGAACCGGCGCCGAGGGTGGCGATGGTGATGCCGTTGCCGCTGTCGAGGCGGACGTCGCCGGTCGCGGCGACGGTGGGGGCGGTGATGCCGCCGGCGGCGACGTCGATGCGGCTCGCCTGTATGCCGTTCGTCACCTGTGCGGCACCGCCCAGCCGCGTCGCTGCGGTTCCGACCTGCGCCAGCGGGGCAGGGACGCTGCCGAGGCCGGCGACGTTGCCGATCTTCGCGACGCCGCCGGCCCGAATGCCGGTCGCGGTGACGCCGTCCCGCGCGAGCATCACCACGTCGCCGCCGCCATCGAGCGTACCCGCGGTTAGGCCGCCACCGCGCGCGGCCAGCGCGACGCTGCCGGGTGCGGTGATGTCGCCGACGGCCAGCGCCTGGCCGGAAATCAGCGTGATGCTGCCGTCCGTCGCGCTGTTGGGCACGATCGTCGGCGCGCCGACCCGCAGCGCGCCGTCCGCCTGCGCCAGGATCGACCCGCCGCGCAGGCTCCCGCTGGTCAGGTCGCCGGTCGTGATGAGCCGGACCGTCCCTTGGGCGACGACGTCGCCGATGGTGGCGCTACCGGCGCCGAGCGCGACGTTGCGCGTTGCGGTGACGTTTCCTGCGGCCACCGTCCCGTTGCCCGCCAACGACACGTCGCTGCCCGTTACGTTGCCGATGTTGGCGGCATTGGCGGCGAAGACGGTGACCGTCGTCGGGCTGTTCAGGTCGAGCGCGTTCAGCGTTCCGTTACTGGACAAGGTGAGCGCGCCGGTGCGCATGGCGAGGTTCTGACCGACCTGGATCGCCCGGTTCGCACGGGCGTCCAGGGCGGCAAAACCGACCGGGCTGTCCGCGCGATTGCCGCCGACCGCCCCGATGGCCACCAGATCGTTGGCGAAGATCGTGGCATCGCCCAGATCGGTGGTCCCGCCGCCGCCGGTCGTGTCCGCGCGGACGCGCACGGTCCCGCCGGTGCCGGCTACGGTGCCCAGCGCCGAGCGTGCCAGCAGCAGCGAGGTTTGCAGCACGCCGATCGCGCCGCTGCCGCTCGCGACCGAGACGGTGCCGCCCTGCGGCGAGGCACCGAAAGCGTTGACGTTCATCGCGAGGATGTCGGTCGTCAGGCGCCCGGCGGCGACATCGATGCCCGCCTGTCCGCCTGTCGCGCTACGCGCGGTGACGCTGGTGCCGGGGGACTGGGCGGTGGCGATCAAACTCACCTGCCGGAAGGTGAGGTCGGCCGCCTCGGTCGTGGCGAGGGTGGCGGTGCCGGCGGAGGCCGTGCCACCCGCGCCTGCCCCGCCGAAAGCGGAGGCGACAAGCGACAAGACGCTGCGCGTCGCCGCGACGCCCGATGTCGCGGTCAGCCGTGCCGTGCCGCCGGTAGCGGCCCCGCCATCGATGCCGCTCCCCCCGGTTGCCTGCGCCCGTGCCAATAGCGCCAGACCGTCGGCGCTGGTCTCCATGCGGCCGTCGGCCAGCCGTATCGCGACGTCGCCTCCGAACGCGACCCCGCCGGTGCCGCCAGTGGCATCGCCACCGATGGCCTCGGCCCCGATCGTCCCGCTGGCGAAGCGCGCCACGCCGTCCGTTCCGGTGGCGAAGGTCGCAGTGCCGCCGTATCCTGCGCCGCCGGTTCCCGCACTTGCGGCCCCGCCGGTAGCGCGCGCGGCGACGACGGCGTCGGCAAACGTCAATGTGCCGTTCGATACGTCCGCCACGGCGGATCCGCCGCGGCCGATGCCGCCGCCCCCGCCACCCTTCGCAGCACCCCCCAGCGCGTTCGCGCCGAGAGTCAGTGCCTGCGAGACGGTGAGGGTGCCGCCGCTTACGCTCGCGCTCACCGCGCCTGCGGTAGCATCGCCACCCGCGGCGCCGTCGCCGCCCGTGACCCGCGCGCGCAGGGTGAGCGACGCCGCAGTCAGGTTACCCCTGACGACCCCGCTCGTCGAGCCGCCCTGCGCCGCACCGCCGGTTCCGGCTTGCGATGCGCCAGCGAGCGCATTCGCGGCCATGTCGATCCCGGCGGCGTTCAGCGTGCCATTGGTATCGACCGTCAGTGCCGACGTGCCGCCGGTGGCTGCGCCGCCCGTCGCGGTGCCGCTGCTCGCGCCGCCGACCGCCCCGGCGGTAAGCGAAATCAGGCTGCTCGCGGCGATCGTCCCGCCCGCGTTCACCGAAAGCGATGTGGAGCCGCCGAGCGCACTGCCGGCCACGGACTGGCTTCCCGACACCGCACCGCCGGTGGCATCACTCACCAGCGACAGCGTTCCGACGCGCAATGCCCCGTCGATCGCCGCGGTGACGGTGCCTCCGGTGGTACGCCGGGTGGCGGCGCTGCTGACGCCGAAGTCGGTCGCCGCCGCGGTCAGCGTCAGGCTGTCCGCCGTCAGCCCGGTGTCGCCCGCGAGCGAGAGCGTCGCGGTACCGCCCGTCGAACGGAGCGTCGCGGCATCGTTGGCGAAGCCGCCGTTGTCGAAGCCGTCGACGGACGCGTCGATGGTGATCGAACGCGCGGTGCTGGTGCGCCCGCCGCCCAGCGACAGCGAGGCATCGCCGCCGACGTTGGCAACGGTTCCGAGGCGGGCGTCGACGCGCGGATTGCCGAGCGCGGTGGCGTCGATCAGGACGCCGCGCGTGATGGTAAAAGCGCCGCCGCCATCGAGCGTGGCGATGCGGGCCGAGCCGCCGATGCCGCCATCGGGCCCACCGCCTCGCGCAGTGGCGAACAATTGATCCGCGGCGATCGTCCCGTCGTCGAGCGTGATGCGGACCGTGCCGCCGGTACCGATCGCCGATGCTCCGGCGCCCACATAACGCGACGCATTCAGCGCCCCGCCGCCCGACACGGCGATCGACGCCGTGCCGGCGCTGCCGGTCAGAGGTCCCTGACTGCCGGATGTGTAATCCGAGACGACGTCCACGGTCTGCGCCGTCAGCGTCGACGCCGTCACGGATAGTGACGCCTCGCCAGCCACCGCGGTCCATCCGGCCGGCAATATCCTTCCGACCGTGTCGGCGCGAACCCCAAGCTGGCCGCCGACGTCGAAGGTGCTGCCGTTCGAAACCTCGAGCCGCGCCGTCCCGGCAGTGCCATTGCCGAAAGATTGTATCCGGACCGATCCCGTCAGCGTCGACAACAGCTTGCCGTCGTCGATCGTCACGGTCGCTGAGCGGCCGCCGTAAAAATAGGCGCCCCCGCCCAAGGGTGTCGATACCGGCTGGGATCCCGGCGGTATCTCGGTGAGCGGAGTGCGGACCGTCAGCGCATTGGCCGCCTGCGCCGCGATCGGTGAGGTGATGTTGTCGAGCGTCAGCGAGATATCTGCCGTCCCCTGCGTGGGCAGGTTCATGCGGCTGACAATGGGCGTACTGGGGGCGACGGTGATCCCGCCGCCGGCCTGAAGGTAGATCGCGCCGTTCTCGACACTGACCGACGTCGCCGGGGTGAAACCCAGCCGGTCGGCATCGACCAGCATCGTGATCGCCTGGTTCTTCGGCACCGCGACCGCGTAGATGGCGCGATTTTGTCCGGCGGCGGTCGGCCCCTGGCCCGCGATCGAGCCATAGAGCTCCATCGACGAGCGGTTCTGGCCCTGATCGTCTGCCTCCCCGTCGGAGCCGACCGCGACCTGGATGTCGAACAGTCCCTGATCGATCGTCAGCGTCGCGGTTTCCGCCGCGACGAAGGCCGCGCCGCCGTTGACGCTCGTCGTGCCCCCGTGCCGGACGAAGGGCGCGACCAGCGCGATATAGCTGTTGTTGCGCGTCGCGGTCAGCTGCGCGCCCGGCTCGACCTCGATGCCCGGCAGTGCGCGATCCTGGTTGACGTCGGTCGCCAACACTAATCGCGACGTGCTGTTGATGACGCCGGTGCCCCCCGTGGGATCGGCGGTGGTCAGCAGCAGGCTGCCGACGTCGAAGGTCGCGCTGCTGCCGACGATGATGCCGCCGGGGTTGTAAAACCATACTGTCCCGCCGGGTGTCACGTTGCCTGCCGTATCGCGCAGTCGGCTGAGCACGGTGCCGTCGAACCGGATCGGCTGGATGCCGTTATCCTGGATCCGGTTCAGGACGGTGAAATCGGGCGTATTCGTGCCGTTCTGATAGACGACGGTGGTGTCGGGCCGCTGGAAATTGATGACGAAGCTGCTGTTACCGAACACTTGGAAGTCGAGTACCGCGGTCGGGGAGTCGATCGTGTAGACTTCGGTGCCGGGCGTCGTGACGCCGCGGTCATAGGTTACGGTGCCGGACGTGACCGTGGGATCGTTCGCGTTGTACGACGTCTGTGCTGCCGCGGGCGCGGCGACCAGCCCGGCGGCGAGCGCCATCAGCGATACCGCGGAGCCGTGCAGGTGCGGGATGCGGATCATCAGAGGCCTCCGAGGCGGGTCGTGATCGAGAGGAGCGCGCGCACCGGGCCGCGACGGGTCTGCAGCGCGGTGCGGTGCAGCGGCGCGGCCAGCGTCGCGTCGATCCGCATCCGGTTGGCGACCGCGGCGCGCACGCCGCCGCCGATCGAGACGAGCGATCCGTCGATGCCGCCGCGGTCGCGGTTCCACACCCGCGCGGAGTCGACGAACGCGAACGGCTGCATCACGATGTTGCGGTTGGGCAGCGGCGCGAACCGGGCCAGCCGCGCCTCCACCGTCAGCCCGACGCCCTCGTCCCCGATGATCGCGCCGGGATCGTAGCCGCGCCCGACCGTGTAGGTGCCGCCCGAGAATTCCTCGAAGCTGAGCAGCGGGGAGAAGGCGTATTGGAAGCGCGGCGCCGCGGTCAGGATCACGCGGCGGCCGAGCCCCATCTCGGCATAGGCGGAGCCGCGGATCACGGTGGCGGTGGCGTCGCCGTCCAGCCGGCTGAGCCCGACGCCGGAGGCCGGATCGAGTCGCGACGCGTGCAGGATCGCCAGTCCGCGACGCAGCTCCAGCGAATAGCTGCCACGCCATCCCGGCGCCGGGCCGGTGCGGACGTCCGTCGCATCCCCGTCGACGCGCAGATAGGCGATACGGATGCGGTCGCGGCTGAGCGCGAGGCCGTCGAAGCGCACCGTCTGATCGACCACGTCGAGCCCCGCCGCGCCGCGCAGATTGCCGCGCTCGGCACGGACGAACGGGAAGTTCGCCTCGAACGTGCCGAAATGCGTGTCCGCGCGGATCCGGCCCGCCGCGATTCCCGACGGGCGGCTCCACGCCCGCGTATAGCGTGCCGCGAAGCCCAGCCCTTCCGAGCCCAGCCTGACGTCGTGCGCCAGCTGCAGGATCTGCTGCTCGCGCGTCTGTGCGGTCGAATACAGCGATACGGTGGTGCGATCGCCCATCCCGGTCAGGCCGTAGAATTGCGCGCGCAACTGCCCGCCCCAGCGGCCGGTATCGGGCGCGGCATAGTTCTGGACGTTGACATCCATGTCGAGGACGCTGCGCCGGACGGTCACTTCGCCGATCAGCTCGCCGGGCACGGTACCCGCAGGACGCAGCGCCAGGCGCACGTCATACCCCGGCAGGTCGCGCGCCAGCAGCAGATAGCGCTCCGCCTCGTTGCGGTTGAACACCGGCTGGCGCGTCAGCTGCGACAGATAGCCCTCGATCAGACGCTCCGCGCGCCCGACATCGCCGCGCACGCGGATCGCGGTCAGCCGGCCGTAGATCACCTCGAACGCGACGCGCCCGTTCTCGATCTTCTGCACCGGCACCTGGATCGCGGCGAGATAGCCCTTGCGGCGCAGCACGGTCGCCGCGGCATCGCGAATGTCGCAGATCGTGGCGACCGGGCGGTCCGCGCCCAGCAGGTCGCGATACGCGGGCAACAATTCCTGCGGGGTGACGGGGCCCAGATTCGCGAACGCCGCCTCGGTGATGGTCACCCGCACCGCGGCATAGGCCGGGTCGGCGAGCGCGCAGGGTGCGCGTTCGATGTCGCCGGTCACCTCGACCCGCGGCGCGGGGGCGACCGGGGCCACCGGCGGCGGCGTCACTTCCTCGCGCGTGGGGGGAGGGGGCTGCAATTGCTGCGCCGCCAGCGGGGTGCCCGCCACCGTTCCCAGCGCCGCTGCCACGAGCGACACCCGATACATCCCCCGCCCCGTCACCACGTCCCGCCCCCGAGTCGCACCGCGTCGCGCCCCCTGCACGCGCCGATGTCGCAGACCGATTACGCCAGGACACCGGATTTCGCTACGTCGTGCGACGAGAATACGACAAAACGGCCACCTGCGCGAACGCGGCGCTTGCCGATCGTCGCGGGCTGGCGTTGATGCGTGCGCGTGGATCGATTCCGGAACCAGATCGGCGTTGCAGCGCGTGCCGCGCGTCAGATCGGCGCGTGGCGGCTGCTGCGCACCGCGGCGTTCCTGCTGCTCGCGTTACTGGTCGCGCGCTACGGGTGGCAGGTGCCGCTGCTGGTCGATGCGGAGCGGGCGCTTTACGATGCGCGCAGCGCCGCGGCGCAGCCCCGCGTCGATCAGGACGGGCGTATCGCGCTGGTCGTCTACGACGACGAGACGCTGCGCGTCACGGGCAAGCGGTCCCCGCTCGATCGCGCGGTGCTGGCGCGCGCGCTGACCCAGTTGGACGCGATGGGCGCGAAGGCGATCGGGGTCGACATCCTGATCGACCAGGCCCAGCCCGAGGATCCGCAGCTGATCGCGGCGCTGCGCGCGATGCGCACGCCGGTCTATCTGGGCTTTGCGGGCAGTGCGACCAACGCCGACAGCGTCCTCGACTGGCAGGAGGGGTTCATGCGCCGCTTCCAGGCGTCGCTGGCGCCCGGCAACGTCCACCCCGGCAGCGTCCGGATCGAGGCCGATCCCGACAACGTCCTGCGCAGCTGGCCGACGCGCCCCCCCGGCGTGCCGCCGCTGCTGAGCGTGGCGATGTATCCGCGCGACGCCCGCTTCGCCGATTATACCGGCAGCGTGAAGTACCGGGCACCCGTGTCAGACGAGCGGCCGGTCTTCGCGGTGCTGCCGATCGGGTTGTTCGGCGACGCCGACACCGCGCCGCTGCTGCGCGACCAGATCGCGGGCCGCTATGTCTTCGTCGGTGCCGAGATCGCGGACACCGACCAGTTCGACACCCCCGCCAGCCGGCTGACCGGCAGGATGACCTGGGGGGTGGAGATCCACGCGGCGATGCTGGCGCAGATGCTCGACGGGCAGTTTCCGCGCGCGCTGCCCGACTGGTCGCTGTGGCTGGCGGCGCTGGCGCTGGTGCTGCTGGGCGGCGCGATCGGCGCACGCGACCAGTCGTCGCGCGCGATGGCGACCGAGCTGATCGGATCGGCGATCCTGATCGTCACGCTCCCCTGGGCGCTGGAGCGCGGCGGATGGGACACGCAGGGCGTGCCGATGTTCGGCTGGATGCTCGGCTGGCTGATCGCCTTCGTCGCGGTCGGTGCGGCGGCGCGCGCGGTCGGCTCGGCGCGGCGGCGGTTCGCGCAGGCGACGCTGGGCCGCTACCTGCCGGTCGATGTCGCCAGGCAGATCATCGCCGATCCCGATCGCCTGACCCTTCAGGGCGAGAAGCGCGAGATCTATGCGCTGTTCTCCGATCTGGAAGGCTTCACGAAGCTAAGCCACCGCATCCCGCCGGAGACGGTGGCGACCCTGCTCAACCGCTACCTCGACCTGCTGTCGGAGGTGGTGCTGGCGCATGGCGGGACGCTCGACAAGTTCGTGGGCGACGCGGTCGTGGCGTTCTGGGGCGCCCCGATCGCGCGCGCCGACGATGCCGATCGCGCGGTGCGCGCCGCGGTCGCGCTGTACCAGGCGGGCGAGCGCTTCCGTGCCGAGGTCGACCCCGCGCTGCCGCCGGTCGGCCGCACCCGCGTCGGGCTGCATCACGGCGAGGCGATCGTCGGCAATTTCGGCGGCGAGGGACGCATCCAGTACACCGCATTGGGCGACAGCATGAACACCGCGGCGCGTCTCGAAAGCGCGAACAAACCGCTGTCCACGACCGTGCTGGTCAGCGACAGCGTCGTCGCGCGCACGTCGCTCGACATCTTTCGCCCTATGGGACGCGTGACGGTACGGGGGCGCTCGACACCGATCGCCGTCTACGAGGCGGTGCCCGATCTGGACCCGACGGTCCGCGCACAGGTCACGCAGGCGGTCGGCACGTTCGATGCAGGCGACAGCAACGCCCTCGATACGCTATCGGTTCTTTCCGCGAAGCGGCCCGACGATGCCGCGCTCGCCTGCCTGTTGACGCGGCTGGTCGCCGCCGGACCCGGAGGACATTATGCGCTCGATTGACCGAACCGCCGCGCTGGGCACGATATTGGCGCTGCTGTTGCCCGCGACCGCGCACGCCGATGTGCTGGTCGTACGTGCGACCGGGCCGTCGGCGGCAACCTATCCGGTCGGTCGCAAGCTGTCCGATACCGCGCGGCTGAAGCTGGCGGCGGGCGACGCGATCGTCCTGATCGATGCGAAGGGCACCCGCGTGCTGCGCGGACCGGGGGTGTTCAGCGCCAACGCCGCATCCTCCCCCGCACCCGCGAGCGCACCGTCGTTCGCGCTGGCGCAGAACGACAATCGCCGGGTGCGCGTCGGGGCCGTCCGCTCCGCCCCGGGCATCACCGCGGAACGCCCCAGCCTGTGGATGATCGACGTGTCGAAGCCGGGGCCCGTCTGCCTGCTCGACACCAATGCCCCGCCGCTGTGGCGCCCCGATGCCACCGCCGCGGGCAAGGTGACGATCACCCCCGTCGCCGGCGGACCTGCACAGACCGCCGCGTGGGAGGCGGGGCAGTCGAGCGCGGCGTGGCCCGCCGCGCTGCCGATCGCCGACGGCGCGCGCTTTCGCCTGACCGGCCCCGGCCCCGGCACCGGCACCGGCACCGCCCCGGTGGAGGTGACGGTGAAGATCATCGCGGCGCCGGGCACCGAACTGACCGAGGCGGCCGGCACGCTGATCGCCGCCGGGTGCAAGGCGCAGCTGGACCAGCTGGTCGCCGCGTCGCTGCCCGCGAACTGACGGTTCCCTACAACGACAACGCGCGCGCGCCCTCGTCGAGGCGGGCGCGCGCCACCGCGTCGTCGGCGAAGGTGCGGCGCGCGGTCGCCAGCGCCTGGGTCGCGCCGGCGCGGTCCTCCAGCACGACGCGCGCGCGCATCAGCCGCAGCCAGCCGTCGACGTCGCGCGGGTTCTGCGCGAGACGTGCCGCCAGCCGGTCGACCATGCCGCGCGCCATCTCGTTCTGCTGGCTGGGGGGCAGCGCGGCGGCGGCGGCGAGCTGCTCCTGCGACGGCCCCGGAATGCCGGCGGTCGCGGCATCCGCCCCTCCCGTCGACGGGGCGGTGGGAGGAGCGGAGGCGGCGGGCAGGCGGCCGGCGATGTCGATCTTCTCGCGGGCGGCGACCGTCTGCACCAGTTCGCGCACCGATTGCTCCCACGGCGCGCCCGCGGGCGTGTCGTGCAGCAACGCGATCCAGGCGTCGACGGCGCCGGCATGGTCGCCGTCCATGTCCTGCTTCACCGCCAGGAAGTAGCGCGCGCGCGGATCCTTGGGATCGACCGCCAGCGCGCGCCGGAACGCCTGCGCCGCATCGTCGCCGACGCCCTTGCCGCCCAGCACCAGCGTCTCGCCCAGCGCAGACCACAAGGCGGCGTCGTCCGGCGACAGCGCGGTCGCACGGCGATAGGCCTCGGCCGCCCTGTCGAAGCGCTGCATGTTGAAATAGGACCAGCCCAGCATCCGCCAGCCCGCCGCGTCGTTCGGCTCCGCCTTCAGCCGCGCCTCCAGCCCGGCGACCATCTCGCCCACATCGGGGGCGGCGGGTGCGCTGGCGCCCGGAGTGGGGGGCGCGGCCTCGTCCCTGCCGCCCAGCGCGCGGGCACCGATCGCCACCAGCGCCACCGCGCCTGCGCCCGCCAACAGATACCGTCCCAGTCGCGGCGATCCACCCATTTCGGTTATCCCAGTTTATGAAGGCGCTTGCCGTAGGCGTTGCGCTACTGGCATGGATGCGTCGTGTGGGAAAGGCGCGTGCGGGGGCGCGGCGGGGGGAAAGTGCACAAGGTCGCCATCATCGGCTCCGGCCCGGCCGGGTTGAGCGCGGCTGCGCACGCGGCGCGACTCGGGCTGGACCATGTCCTGCTCGAAAAGGCCGATCATCTCTCGGACACCATCTACCGCTATCAAAAGGGCAAGCACGTCATGGCGACGCCCAGCCAGCTGGTGCTGCGCAGCGACCTGACGTTCGAGGCCGGCCGGCGCGAGACGGTGCTGGAGCGGTGGCAGGACGGGGCCGAGGCGACCGGCGTCAACGTGCTGTACGAGGCGGAGGTGCGCGCGATCACCGGCGCGCGGGGCGGCTTCACCCTATCGTTGCCGGGCGGACGGACGGTCGAGGCGGAGCATGTCGTCCTCGCCATCGGGACGCAGGGCAATCCCAACCTGGTGCGCTGCCCGGTCGCCGAGGGCGCGCAGGTCCAATATACGCTGGACGACCCCACCGAATATCTCGACGAACATATCATCGTCGCGGGCAGCGGCGATGCGGGCATCGAGAATGCGCTCGGCCTGGTCGCCGATCCGGCGCAGCGCAACACCGTCACGCTGCTCAATCGCGGCCTCGACTTCCGCACCGCGAAACCCGCCAATGTCGAGGCGCTGCTCGCCGCCGACCGCGAGGGCCGGCTGAAGGTGATGATGGAGACCACGCTCGCCGCGATCGACGCGGGCGAGGCGACGCTGGATGCGCGCGACGGCGCGGTGCGGGTACGCTGCGACCGCGTGATCGCGCGCATGGGCTCGGCCCCGCCGCGCGGCTTCGTCGAAAGCTGCTGTGCGCAGATGGCGGAGGGTGACGGCGGTCGCCGCGCATCGGTGCCGGGCACCGGCGTGCAATTCACCAGCGCCGACCGCGTCGCCTATCCGAAACTGTCGGCGACGTTCGAGTCGACCGTTCCCGGCATCTACGTGATAGGCGCGCTGGCGGGCTATCCGCTCATCAAGCATTGCATGAACCAGGGTCACGACGTGATCGAGTTCATCGCCGGGAACACCGCGCTGAAGCCGGCGGACGAGCCGATCCTGGAGGCGAAGTTCGCCGGCCTGCCGGGGGCGCGCCCGGTCGACGAGTGGCTGGACCGTCTGCGCCGCGAGGTGGGCATCCTGAACGAGCTGTCGTCGCTCCAGATGCGTGAGTTCATGCTGGAGGCGGAGGTGCGCGCGATGCCCGCCGGCGCGGTCGTATTCGAGCGCGATCAGCCCGGCTCGTCGCTGTTCGGCATCGCGGAAGGGGCGGTCGCTGTCGACATCGGCGGCGGACGGTCGGTGCGGATCGGGCAGGGCTCGATCTTCGGCGAGGTCGGGCTGATCTCCGGCCGCCCGCGCGGGTCGACCGTGCGCACCGCGGAAGCCGCGATCCTGGTCGAGGTGCCGCGCGCCGCCGCGCTGAAGCTCATTTCCACCGTCCCCGCGGCAGGGCGCGCGATCACGCGCATCTCGATCGAGCGGCAGCTGTTGCAGATGTTCGGCGCGGGGCTGGTCGCCGAGGATCTGGCCGAAGTCCTGGAAACCGCCGAGGTGAAGGCGGTGCGCGCGGGCGAGACGATCCTGCGCGAGGGCGACGAGGGGCGCGACATTTACGTCATCCGCTCCGGCTCGATGGTGGTGGAAAAGACGATCGGCGGGAAGCCGATCTTCCTCTCCTACCTGCCGGCCGGCTCCTACGTCGGCGAGATGGCGCTGCTGGACGGCGGCAGGCGCACCGCCAGCGTGCGCGCCGCGATCCGGTCCGAAGTGATCCGGCTCGACGGCGACGCGTTCGGCCGGCTGCTCGCCGCCAGGCCGGCTTTGGCCGAGCGCGCGCGCCGCGACATGGCGGCGCGGCGCGAGGTCAATGCCTTCGTCGAGGCGCGCAAGGACAGCTTCTCGGGCGCGGTCGACATGTATTCGTCGGTCGCCGGCTTCCTGGTCGACAACGGCATCGGCGAGGCGACCGACGTACTGCTGATCGACGAGAAGCTGTGTATCGGCTGCGACAATTGCGAAAAGGCGTGCGCGGACAGCCACGAGGGCCTGTCGCGGCTCGATCGCGAGGCGGGGCGCACCTATGCGCATCTGCACGTCCCCACCAGCTGCCGCCACTGCGAACATCCGCATTGCATGGCCGACTGCCCGCCCAACGCGATTCACCGCGGCCCGGATGGCGAGGTCTTCATCGACGACACCTGCATCGGCTGCGGCAATTGCCAGCGCGGCTGCCCCTATGGCGTGATCCGCATGGACAAGATCCCGCCGAAGAAGCCGCCGTTGCTCGCCTGGCTGCTGTTCGGCACCGGCCCCGGGCCGGGCGAGGCGGGCGCGAAGTGGAAGAAGAAGAAGGCCGATCCCGAGGCGCCCAAGCGTGCGATCAAGTGCGACATGTGTTCGGGGATCAGCGGTGGCCCCGCCTGCGTACGCGCCTGTCCCACCGGCGCCGCGATCCGTGTCGCGCCCGAGCAGTTCCTCTCCGTCGCGCGGCTGGAGGACGACCGGCCGTGAGCGCGTCGAGGGCCGCAGGGGCAGGCGGACGACGGCAGGTCGCGCGCGAGTCGGCGTTCCGGCACGAAGGCTTCCTGCGCTACCGCGGCTTCCGCTGGGCGAAGCTCGCCAGCGTGATCGCGATCGTCGCGATCGCGGTCTATGCCTGGCATGATCCCGATCCGCGTCCCAATGGCGGCAGCTGGTACGGCTATGTCCTGGGCACGATCGGCGCGCTGCTGATCCTGTGGCTGACCGCGCTGGGTCTGCGCAAGCGTACCATGACGCGCGGGGCGTGGTCGCTGAAGGCGTGGACGTCGGCGCACGTCTATCTGGGGCTGTCGCTGATCGTCATCGGCACGCTGCATGCCGGGTTCCAGTTCGGCTGGAACGTCCACACGCTCGCCTATGCGCTGATGATGCTGGTGATCCTGTCGGGGCTGTTCGGGATCGTCGTCTATGCCACGCTGCCGCGGCTGCTGTCGCAGAACCGCGGCGAGCTGACCGAGACGCAGATGCTGGAAAACCTGCGTTCGCTCGACCGCCAGCTGCACGATGCCGCGCAACCCTTGCCGCCCGACCGCGCCGAGCTCGTCGCGCGCGCGCTGGACGAGGATGTGTTCGCCGGCGGCATCTGGCGGCGGCTGTCGGGCAGCGAGCGGCGCGGGGCGACCGCGGCGGCACGCGCGGCGATCCGCGGCGGCGACGATGCGATCCTGCGCGTCGAGCGGCTGCTGGAACGCAAGCTGGAGATCGCGCGCCAGATCCACCGCCACCTGCGGTTGCGCGCGCTGCTGGAGATCTGGCTGTACGTCCACGTCCCGATGACGATCGCCCTGCTGGCGGCGCTGACCGCGCACGTCGTCTCCGTGTTCTTCTACTGGTAGGCGCAGGAAGATGGCGTTCGTCCTTCGCACCACGGAGCGGCTCGCGAGCGGGCGCGAGGTGGTTCGCGCGGTCCGGGTCGATCGGCCGGCGCTGACCGTCGGCCGCGGCAGCGACCGCGACCTGGTGCTGCCCGATTTGCTGCTGGCGCTCGATCATGCCCGGCTGGAGCGGGGCGATGGTGCGCGGCTGCTGGTACTGGCGACCGCCGGGATGCCGATCGATGTCGAGGGGGCGAGCACCGAACGCGCGACGATCGATCTGGCGCGCGGCGGCGAGGTGCGGCTGGGCACGCACCGCCTGCTGATCCGCCGCGACGAGGCAGGCGACATCCTGATCGACATCGCGCGCGCAGGCGATGTCGCGCATTCGATCGGCGGTAAGGACGAGCGTACGCTGTTCGCGCTGGGCAGTGCGCTGCCGTCCAAGCGCCCGCTGGCGTGGGCGCTGGCGGCGGCGGTGCTGCTCGCGTTCCTCGCCTGGCCGGTCTGGCATTTCTACGGGCGCGCCGATGCGGTCGCCAATCCGCATGCCGGGCTGGTCGCGGATGCCAGCTGGTCGCCGGGCAAGCTGTCCAACGCGCATGCCGGGCTGGAGAACAACTGCCGCGCCTGCCACGACACGCCGTTCGTCGCGGTGCGCGACGACAGCTGCCGCTCGTGCCATCAGTCGGTGCACGATCACGCACCGCCCGCACGGCTGGCAGCGGCGATGCCTGCGCTGGGCGTGGGCGAGCGGCTGAACCGGCGCATCGCGATGGCGTTCAACCGTCCGCCCGGCCGCTGCGTCGACTGCCATACCGAGCATCAGGGCGCGACCGCGATGGCACCGACGCCGCAGAAGTTCTGCGCCGATTGCCACGGGACGCTGAAGCAGCAACTGCCCGATACCCCGTTCGGCGACGCCACCGACTTCGCGAAGGGGCATCCGCAATTCCGCCCCGCCGTGCTGGTGCGCAGCGATCCCAGGCCGGTGTTCGAGCGTATCTCGCTGGACGATGCACCGAAGCAGGATGGCGGCCTCACCTTCCCGCACGCGCTCCACCTGTCGACGACCAATGCGGTGGCACAGATGGCGGTACGGCAGGGACAGGCGCGCGCCGGCAAGGCGATGGACTGTGCCGACTGCCACGTCTCCGATGCGCGCGGCGGGTTCGCGCCGGTGTCGATGGAGGCGAATTGCCAGTCGTGCCACAGCCTCGCCTTCGCACGATCGGACGGCACGGTGCGCACCCTGCGCCACGGCGACCCGCGCCAGGTGGTGGCGGAACTCCGCGATTTCTACGCGCTGCGCGGGCCGGTGCGACCGATGGCGATGGAGGGCGGTCGCCGGCGTCCCGGCGATTTCGCCGCGGACAGCATGGCGGCGACCTATGGCCGCGCGGTGGCGGCGCGCGCGGGCGGCGGCGTCGATCGCTCGATCCGCGCGGTCTTCTCCCCCGGCGGCGCCTGTTACGACTGCCATGTGGTCGAGCCGCCGGCGCGGGCGGGGAGCCTCGCGTTCCGGATCAGGCCGGTGGTGCAGCAGACGCGCTACTTCGCGCATGGCTGGTTCGATCACCGCGCGCATGCGGGCGAGACCTGCGCCAGCTGCCACGCCGCGCCGACCTCCACCAGCGCGCGCGACGTGCTGCTGCCGAAGATCGCACAATGCCGCACCTGCCACGCCGGGGCGGAGCCGGCGCGCGGGCAGATCAAGTCGACCTGCGCGATGTGCCACGTCTATCACCAGGACCCCGGCGGCGTGGTGGCGGACATCCGCCGCCGTCGCGCCACGCCGTTCCCGCCCTCCGCGCTCGCGCCGGGAGCGACGGCACGGTGACGCACGCCTCGCCCGCGCGCCCGCTGCTGATCGCGCAGCTGACCGACCTGCACCTGGGGTTCGAGCGGGACCGTGCGGACGAGCCCAACCGGCTGCGGCTGGACAAGGTGGTCGCCGCGATCGGTGCGCTCGACCCCGCGCCGGACCTCATCGTCGTCAGCGGCGACCTGGTCGAGCATGGCGACGCGGCGTCCTATGCCCGCGTGCGCGAGGCGCTCGCACCGCTCCGCGCGCCGGTGCGGCTGATGCTGGGCAATCACGACGCGCGCGCCGCCTTCGCCGCGGCGTTCGCGGACGTGCCGCTGAGCGGTGGTTTTCTGCACCATGTCGTCGAGCAGGCGGGCCTGCGCTGCATCCTGCTCGACACGCTCGAGGAGGGACGACACGGCGGCGCCTTCTGCGCGGCGCGCGAGGCGTGGCTGAGCGCACGACTGGCGGAGGCACCCGACACGCCGACGCTGATCTTCCTGCATCACCCGCCGTGCGTCACCGGCATTCCGTGGATGGACGTCGACCCGGCCGAGCCGTGGCTGGAGCGGTTGCGCGGCGCGCTGGCGGCGGGGCGGAACGTCGTCGGGCTGGTGTCGGGGCACCTGCACCGCGCGATCGCGGCGCGCTGGGCCGGGCTGCCGGTGACGGTGGCGCCGTCGGTGGCGCCGCGCGTCGCGCTGGAACTGGGGCCGATCGATCCGGACAAGCCGGACGGCCGCCGCCTGATCGTCGACGGTACGCCCGGCTATGCGCTGCATCGCTGGGACGGCGAGGCGCTGGTGAGCCATTTCGTGCTGATCGACGATGCGCCCGCGGTCGCCTTCTACGACGAGAAGCTGCGCGGCATGATCGCCGAGATGGCGGCGGAGCGTCCCGGCGGGCGTTAGGCCGGGTTAGCGCGCGTCCAGCGAACGCAGCTTCTGCTCCAGATCCTCGCGCCACGGTGCGCCGGGCGGCGTGCGCGCCAGCAAGCGCCGCCACTCGCGTCGCGCCGCCTCCACCTGCCCGGATTGGGCATAGGCGAGACCGGCGAAGAAGGCGGGGCCCGGATGCCCCGGCGCGAGCGTGGCGGCATGGGCGAAGGCGAGCCGCGCGGCGGGGGCGACCACGCCGTTGTTGTGCGCGACCAGCGCGTTGCCCAGCCCGACCCACAGATCGGGGTCGCCGGGATGCCGGTCGAGCGTCGCCTGGATCGCGGTCGCCGCTTCCTGCGTGGCGCCGGATGCGATCATTCGGTCGGCCGCGGACAGCACCGCCTCCCTGTTGTCGACGCGCCCTGCGACGATCGCGGCCAGCAGGGCGCGGTCGGCGGGCGCCGAGGTCGATCCGGCGGGCGAAGTGGGCTTGCCCGGCAGGGCAGGGGACCCCTGCCACACATAGCCCGCGACCGCGATCAACGCGGCGGCGCCCAGCAGCTCGACCGCCGCGGGCGGCACCCGGCCGAGGCGCCACAGCCCGATCGCGGTCAGCGCCACGAGCGCGATCAGCAGCAACCACCCGGTCATCGCGCCCGCCTCCGCTGCCAGCGCCCGGCCAGCGACAGCATGCCGCCGAACGCGACCAGGGCACCGCCGAGCCAGATCAGCGTCACGAACGGCTTCCACCACAGCCGCAACTGCCACCGCCCGCGGTCGTCCTGCGCACCCAGCACGGCATAAAGCTGCCCGTTCCACACGGTGCGGATCGCGCTTTCGCTGGTGGCGGTCATCGGGGCGTTGAACAGCCGTGCCTGCGGGCGCAGGATATAGTCGATGTCACCGTCGCGGCTCGCCGCCAGACGCGCCTCGACCGCGGTCCAGTTCGGCCCGGCGGTCGGCGTGACCCCGACGAAGCGCACGCGCCACGGCCCTACCATCGCGGTGCCGCCCAGCGGAGCGGCGACCAGTGTCTCTCGCGTGAAGGCGCTGTCGCTCGCCATCCCCGCCAGGCTGACGCCGATGCCCAGATGTGCCACCACCATCCCCCAGATCGTCAGCGGCGTACGGCGCAGGTGGCGCCCCCACAGCGGCGCGAGGCTAGCCGCGATCACCCCCGTGGCGACGATCAGCCCCAGCAACGGCAACACGCCCATCGCGGGGTGGAGGATCAGGAGAACGCCGCCCGCGCCCGCCAGCGCCGCCGCCGGCCAGCGCACCCGCCGCGCGACCGCGCGCGCCGTATCGCGACGCCAGCGGATCAGCGGCCCTACCGCCATGACCAGCAGCAGCACGAGCGCCACCGGCCCTGCCGCGCGGTCGAAGAACGGTGGGCCCACCGACAGCTGCACCCCCATCGCGGACGCGACGATCGGGTACAGCGTGCCGATCAGCACGATGCCCAGGATGACGCTGAGCAGCAGGTTGTTGACCACCAGCCCGCCTTCGCGGCTCAGCGGATCGAACAGCGTGCCGCGCCGCACCGTGCCGACTCGCATCCCGAACAGCACCAGCGCGCCGCCGATGTAGAGCGCCAGCAGCGCGAGGATGAACGCGCCGCGCGCCGGATCGACCGCGAAGGCGTGGACGCTCGTCAGGATGCCCGAGCGCACCAGGAACGTGCCCAGCATGCTCATCGAAAAGGCGACCACCGCGAGCAGGATCGTCCAGGCGCGCAAACCGTCGCGGGTCGCGAGCACCGTGACCGAGTGCAGCAGCGCGGTCGCGGCAAGCCACGGCATCAGACTGGCGTTTTCGACCGGGTCCCAGAACCACCAGCCGCCCCAGCCCAGCTCGTAATAGGCCCAATAGGAGCCCGCGGTGATGCCGAGCGTCAGGAAGACCCAGGCGCCCAGCACCCACGGGCGCATCGCGCGGGCGAAGGAGGGGCCGACGTCGCGCGTCACCAGCGCCCCGACCGCAAAGGAAAAGGCGACCGAGAGGCCGACATAGCCGGCGTAGAGCGTCGGCGGATGGAAGGCGAGGCCCGGGTCCTGCAGCAGCGGGTTCAGCCCGTTGCCGGTCGCGGGTGCCGGATCGATGCGCGTGAACGGATTGGAGCTGAAGAGCAGGAAGGCGTGGAAGCCGAGCGCGAGGAACGCCTGCGCCCCCAGCGTTGCGAGCGTGGTGCGCGGCGCCAGCGCGCGTTCCAGGATCGCGACCGCACCGCCCGCGACGCCCAGGATCGTGACCCACAGCAGCATCGAGCCCTCGTGGTTTCCCCAGGCGCCGGCGAAGCGATAGAGCAGCGGCTTGTCGGGATGATCGTTCGCGACCACCAGCGCCAGCGACAGGTCGACGCGGACGAATGCCGCGGTCAGCGCCGCCATCGCCAGCGCGGCGAGCAGCCCCTGCGCCACCGCGACGGGGCGCACCGCGCCGCCGACACCGCTCGCGGGATCGCGGACCGCCAGCGTGGCGCAGACCAGCTGCGCCAGCGCCAGCGCCGCGGCCAGCCACAGCGCGATCAGACCCAGTTCGGCGAGCATCAGCGCGTCGCCGCGACCCAGTCGGTCATGTCGGCGCGGTCGACCACCTTCCACGGGATGCCGCGGCGGTTGAGGAACAGCCGCTCCATCTCGGCGCGGTTGAACGGGCGGGAGCCGAGCCGGCCGAACACCGCGACCTGTCCGCCGGTTTCGTCCACCGCGCGGTCGCGGTCGAGCCCGCGCGAGATCGCCCGGGCGGGGCTGGGGGTGCGCGCCCACGCGATCAGCTCGGGGCGCGGCTCGGGCGAGAAGCCGTAGAAATCGGGCTGGGTCGCGGGCGAATACAGCTGGACGACCTTCAGCCCGCCGCTGCCGTCCGCGACATAGGCGAACAGCGACGCGTTGGTCGCGCCCACCACCACGTCGGACGCGTCGGCCAGCGCGCCGCCGAACGTCTCCTTGCGCAGCATCCGCGGCGCCTCCGGGTTGGTGACGTTGACGATCGCCAGCCCCTCGCGCCCCGCCGCGACATAGGCGTAGGTTCGCGCGACGTAGACGCGGCGCGCATCCGCCAGCGGCACCGTGGCGGGCAGCAGCTTCGGGCGACGCAGGTCGGTGACGTCCAGCACCTGAAGCCCGCGCGCGGTCGTGACCCACAGGTAACGGAACTGGATCGCACTGGCGCGCGCATCCTCCAGCGGCACCTGCGCGGTCAGCCGGGGCCGCAGCGGATCGGCAAGGTCGACGACCGCCAGCCCGCGCGGCGTCGCGACATAGGCGATATGCCCCGCCAGGATCACGTGGCGCGCGCCGGTCAGCGCGCCGTCCGGGTTCCACGTCACCGCGCGCTTCAGGAAATTGTTGCGCGGCTCGCCGTCCGCCATCGTGTCGACGTTGACGAGGATCAGCCCTTCCTCCGCATCGGTGATCGCGGCATAGTGATAGATCGGGTCGAACGGCTGTTCCTGATTGGCGGCGCGCATCGCGGGGGTGTTGCGCAGCGGGTTGATCGGCTGCGTCGTCGGCAGCGCCATGCAGGTCGCATTGCGGCTCGCGACATGCGTGTCGTGGCCCAGCTTCGAGAAGGGCGCGGTCAGGATGCGGTCCGACACGCCCTTGTTCGCGATCGAGGCGACGTCATAGACGCGGAAACCGCCGCGCCCTTCGGCGACATACAGATATTCGCCGCGCAGCTGGACGCAGCGTGCCGCGTCGCCGGTCCTCTGCACCGAATTGAAGATCGCCTCGCGCGCGTCGCGCTCGCCCGACAGCTTGCCGTTGAACGTGCGGCCGCGGTTCCAGCCGACCAGCTCGCGCCTGTTGCGCTCGACATGCTGGCGATACCATTCGGGATAGGCGTAGCGATGCAGGTAGGAGCCGAACACCGCCTGCGGCTCGTCCCACTCGGTCACGCGCACCGCCTCGATCCCGCGATCCAGGCCGAGCCAAGCGTTCAGCCCCACGAAGTTCACGCTGCCGGTCCCCAGCAGCAACAGCTGCGACATGATCGCGTTGTTGTCGTTCGCCGCCGACAGATGGCAGTCGCTGCACTGCTTCGTCTCGGTCGTGCGGACCGTGTGCGGGAAGTGCGGCGCGAAGGCTTGGCTGGAGAAGCCGATCGCGCTGATCGGCGGCTGCTGGACGTAGATCCGCTCGCGGTTGACGTTGGTCGACGACAGCACCAGCGCGGAGGTGGAGCGCACCGGCGCGACCTGGTTGCCCTTGGTCGTCATGTGGATGCCGAGCTGGAACATGTCGTCGCGCGCGACCTGCGGGTTGTATGTCGCGAAATTACGCGTCTCCTCGCCCTCGTACTTGTGCGTCGTCGTCTTCCAGTTCGCCTCGATCGGCAGGTGGCAGCCGCCACACGACGTCGTCCACGACAGATGGCAGGTGAAGCACGCGACCTTGTCCGGCGAATGCGCGCGTGCGCTGGCGGGAATGCCGGGGCCGAAGGTGAAGCGCCCGGTGTCCATGCCCTCGCGCCCCATCAGCTTGGCGCGCGCCGCCTTGGCGTTGAACTCGGGATCGCTGCGATCCACCGAATTGCGTACCAGCTTCACCGGCCAGGCGAGCCGGGGGTCGACGATCGAGCGTTGCAGCAGCCGCCGCCGGCCGGCGGCATCGGTGCTCCATTCGAACCGCGGCTGGCCATCGGGATTGCGCAGCAGGGTCAGGTCGGTGCCGCCGGGACGCGCGGCCGGGCCGGAGGTCCTGAGTGTGGGATAGGCATCGGCGGTGCCGTGACAATCCTTGCACCCGATCTCGACCGCATTGGCGACCTCGCCGTAGATCAGCCCGTTGCCGTGGCTGTCCTGCGCGAAGTGGCAGTCGGCGCATTGCATGCCCTTTTCGGCATGGATGTCCATCAGATGGACCGCCTTGCCCTTCTGCTCGCCGACGGGCGCGAACTCGCCCATGCCGCTCTTGCGGAACTTCTCCGGATCGTCGGCGGCGATGCGGTTGCCCGCGGCGTCGAGCAGGTGGCCCTCGCGATCGCGTTTGTAGACTGCCCGGAAATTCCAGCCATGGCCGTGATAGTCTGCGAACTGCGTGTCCTTCGCCTTCGGGTTCACGTCGTCGTAGACGCGGCGCAGGAAGTCGACGTCGCCCCATTTGCCGCGCGCGGCGGCGGCCTCCGGATTGCGCTCGTTGATCGCGCGCGTCTCCGCGGCGCTCGGGAATTTCTGCTTGTCCGGCCACATCAGCGGCGCATCCGCCTCGTAATCCCACATCGTATAGCCGAGGTAGGAGTTCAGGAAGATGTTCGGCTGGTGCATGTGGCAATTCATGCATTGCGCGGTCGGGATCGCGCGGGTGAAGGCGTGCTTCACCGGATGCCCGCTCTCCTTGATCGCGCCGATCGGATGGTTCGCGGGCGGCGCGTCGTGCCCGCCATGCAGGTCGGCCGCGGCGCGTTCCATCAGCGTGGCGATCGTCGGATCGACCGTCGCGGTCTGCCCGTCGCGGCCATATTGCGCCCAGCCGAGCGAATGTTTCGGATCGCGGTCGTTGGCATAGACGACATGGCAGCTGGCGCAGCCCGACGAGCGATAGTCGCCGGGCTGGTCGTTGGTGCCCATCATCGTCGTGAAGGGATCGTTGAGCCGCGTCTTGTGGATGTTGAGCACGGGGATCGCGACGCGCAGGCCGGTGCCGGGGCCGCGGTTCGACTGTTTCAGGTCGGGGCGTCCCGGCTCCTCCAGCCGCTGGATGCTGCCCGAGGGGTTGGGCAGGCCGACCTCCGCGAACTGCGTCCCGATGTTGCGCCCGCCGCGCTCGAACACGCGAAAGACGTCGGCGGGGGGCACCACCTGCCATGTCGGCAGCGGGTAGAGCTCGGGCAGCGCACCGCGCGCCGCCTGCTGCGGGGTGACGGTACCGACCGGCCTGCCCGGCGACAGCAGCCTGGCGGGCTCGCCGGTGCGGGTGAACGCCTCGCCGAACTTGTAATTCTTATAGGGGGCGATGCCGTTATTGTACGCGGCCCCGCCCCACAGCATCGCGCCCGTCGCCATCAGCGAGCGCTCGGACGCCTGGATGATCTCCAGATGGCACGCGCCGCACGCCTGACGCGCGACGCGATAGTCGGACGGATTGACGAAGCGGATGAACTCCGGCGCCTCGCGATTGAGCAGCGCATAGGATCGCTTCGGGTTGGCGGACCGCGGCCAGCCCCAGCTTTGCGGATAGCGCGGCAGGACGTGCGCCGTGTCGCGCGCCGCGACATAGCCGGCGTCGTCCTGTTTCAGGCTGGCCGGGACCCTCACCGTCGCATCGCCGCCGTGGCAGTCGGTGCAACCCAGCACGACCGCCTGGCTGACGTGCATCGACCTGGCATCGCTCGCCGAATGGCAGCCGAGGCAGCCTGCGCTCTTCGCATCCGCCGCCGCCTGCGACTGGGACGCCGGCGCGTCTGGCGTGACGGCATAGGTGATCGTGCGGGGGTGCTCCGCGTCCGAGGCCAGCGCCATCGATGCCGCGAAGGCGAGCGCCAGCAGCAGCGCGACCGAGCGGATCATGGAGAGGGCAGCACGCATCAATAGGTCACGATCGCATTGGCGAGGATCGAATGGTAGCGCCGGCTGCCGTTCGATTGCGCGAAGAGGTCGCGGAAGCCCCGCCCCGCCTGCAACACCGCGGCGGACAGGCGGAAGACGAGGTTCTGCGTGAAATGCGGGCGCCAGATCGCGGCGGTCGACAGGTCCCAGCCGATCTCACGCGGGATCGATCCCTCGACGCGCAATGCCTGCAACGTCGCGGTGTTGGCGAACGACAGGTGATTGACGTTCGCCGACAACCGCCACTGCGGGGTCAGGTCCGCATCCGCGCCGACGCCGAACAGGACGGTGCCGGGGTTGTTGAAGTTCGACTGACCCTGATCCTTCGACGAGCGCAGCGACGCGAGCACGCCGTTGCGCCCGTTGACCCCGATCGCGCGCCCGCCGCCCGCGAACGGGATCGACTGGCGGATCCAGTAGCTGGTGTCGGCCCCGGCGAAGATCGGGTTCTCGACGATCGCGTCATAGCCGCCCTCGACATCGTCGTAGGGGTTGCCGTCGCCGCTGGCGTAGAGTGCGGCGCCGCGCACGCGGAGCCAGTCGAAGTCGATCGACGGCTCCACCGCGGCGAAGAAGGCGCGGATGCGCGCGGGGCGGCTGGTGAAGAAGCTGTTGCGGTCCTGCCCCAGCGCCACATAGCCCGACGCGGTCAGGTTCAGCCGCCCGATATGCCCGTCGCCGTTATAGCCGGCATAGACCACGTCGTAATTGCGCCCGCGAAGATCTCCGAGCAGCGCCGGGCGCACCGGGAAGCCGTTGGTATCGATCTGGATGTTCCGGCGCTCGCGATTGGCGTTGTAGGCGAGCGTCACCTGGCTGGTGAAACCGGGCACGGGCAGGTCCTGCCGATACACGTTCGCCAGGAACACGACGTCCTTGCGCGGCGTGCGCGTGAGGTCGTTCAGCCCGGAATTGGTGTCCTTTTCCAGCCGGCCGAAGATCGCGAGATTATACTGGAAGCGGTTGTTGTCGCGGTTGCCGAACAGCCGCACGCCCGGCTGGTTGTCGTTGAACAGGAAGCCGCGGAAATCGGCCTGGAACCCCTGGATGCCGATGCGCACCGAGTCGAAGTCGTAGCGGTCCGACACGTTGCGCAGGTGATAGTCGACGAACGCTTCCTGCACGCCGACGAAGGCATCGTGGCGATGGGGCGGCCGCGACGGCTGCACCGACAGGATGCGCCGCTCCGGGATGGCCGCGTAATTGTAGTTCACCGCCAGCGTGACGCGATACTCGATCTCGGGCGGCTTGAACGCGGTCAGCCCCTTGATGAGCGCGGCGGACGCGGTGAACGTCTGCGAGAAGACGATGCTGGAGGTCTTGCCGAACACGTCCAGGCTGTCCGGGCGGCTCGTCGTCTGCACGCCGACGGGGGTGGGGAAGGAGCGCGGCTCGACCACGGTATCGCTGATCCCGCTCAGCACCAGGAACCAGTCGTGTCCGGTGATCGGCAACGGTCCCACCTTCGCGGGATCGAGCGGGATGTCGCCCTTCAGCAAATTCTGGTGATAGGGATCGCGCTTCGACCGGCATACCGCGTGGACCGCGGTATAGAGCGGATCGGGACACAAGGCGTGGACCAGGCGCCAGCGGTCGGGGACCGCGAACTCATGCTCGGGAAAGGCATTGGGCGAGGGCGGGGCGACCGCGCCGGGGTTCACCTGCGTCACGCGTTCGGGCAGCGCGGCGGGGGCTGCGCCGGGGCGGCGGCGGCCGGGCAGCAGCGCATCGTCGAGCGGATCGGGCGGGGGCGGGGCGTCGACCGCCTGCGGCTCGAGCAGCGCGGCATCGCCGGCGGGGGCGGGCTCCAGCTGCGCCTGCGGGCCGGGCGAGGGGACGTCGGGGCGGGCGGGCAGCGGTGCGCCGGTGCGGACGGTATCCGCGACCGGATCGCCGGTCGGGGGAGCATGGGTTGGCGTCTGGGCGTGCGCGGGCAGCGCCGCGACCGTCAGCAGCAGCGCCAGCCTATTTGCCCGAACAGGCATTCTGGTCGCTCGTATCGAGGAAGGGCGCGAACGGGCAGCCGACCCAGCGCAGCCGCACGTCGTTGCCGCCGACGCGGATGACGACACGGTCGGAGCGCATCGCCGGGGCGGCATTGCCGAACGCCTTCGTCACCATGCCGCCGTCGTTGGCCCCCAGGAACGCGATCATGTCGTCCTGGTCGATGCCGTCCCCCGACACGCCGATCGCGCCGACCAGCGTGTCGCCGCGGTAGATGGGCACGCCGCCGGGGAAGATCTGCAACCCGTTGGCGAGCCGCGCGCGCCCGCTGCCGGTGGCGGGCAGGGTCGTACAGCCGACCGGGGTGTCCGCGCCCCCGCTCGCGACATAGCCGATATGCGCGGCCAGATTGCCGATCACCAATGCCGACTGAAGCCCGGTCGAAAACGGGTTGAAGTCCGCGATGTCGCGCGACAGCGGCCCCTGCGGGCGCCCCACCTCGCCATCCGGGAAATACGGTCGTGCCAGATTGCCGAGTGCGCGCGCGGAAAAGGCGGTGCGCCCGGTCAGTGCCGCCGGATCGGACAGGAAGCTGCGGAACGCGGCGGCATAGGCCGGACCCTCGCCGCCCGCCGCGGTCAGCTGCGCACCGGCGTCGGCGGCGGAGAAGAAGGCCGCGCTGCGCGCCTTCTGCAAGGCGACGTCGGTACCGAAGATCGGCGCATCGGGCGCGCGCACCAGCCCCAGCGGGGTGCCGCGCGTGTCGACGACGGTGATCGACACCTGCGCGCGGCTGTCGAGCGGACGGCGGATCTGCGCGCGTGCGCGCGTCATGATCGCGAACGCCGCCTCCAGCGCGGCGCGCACCTCCGCGGCGGTCAGCGGCTGGCGGACCTCGGCCCCGACGCTGCCGCCGGTGATCGGGTAGCGATTGTTGCCCGCGCCGTCGCTCAGCACGAACGCATCGGCATTGGAGAAGTCGGCGGCCGTGGCCGCGCGCAGCCCCGACGCCTCGCTACCGTACGCGGTGCCGGCCAGGATCGCCGGCGCCCCGCCTTCGCCGAAATAGCCGCGTACCGCAAGCAGCGCGCCCGGAACCGTCGACAGCCCGGGGGCGGCGGACGGCACGCTGCGCAACGTGCGCGTATCGGCGAAGCGCAAGGTGGTGCCGTCGACGCTGATCCGGTCGGCGGCGATCGTCTCCGGCGCGGTAAAGCCGGTGCTGCCCGCGACCGCTATCCCCTCTTCGGCGTCATCCTCGACATCGCGGATGTCGGCGTCGAAGCCGTAGACGCCGTCCGCCATCACGCCGATGCCGCCGACCAGCACGCCGTTCTTGTACAGCGGCATGCCGCCCGGATCGGCGGCCAGCCCCAGGGGCGAGCGCTTCGGGCCGATCATCGCGCCCGCGCCGCCCGCGACGGCATAGCGCGCCGACAGATCGGAGCAGGGCAGCTGGCTGAACTGCACCCCGAACAACGGCCCGCTTTCCAGCCCCGCCGTGGAGGGGGCGGGCGGGAAATGCTCCTGCACGATCTGCGACGCGGTGCGCGTGGAGAAGGCATTGCCCCCGCTCGACAGATAGGCGCCGGTCAGCGCCTTGGCGATGGCCCCCAGCTCGGCCGGGAAGCTCACGCCCTGCACGTCGTGCGGGGTGCCGCGCGGGACGGGGGCGGTGGCGGTCGGGCGCGCGCCGTCCATCCGGAACACCGCCAGCACGTTGCCGACGCGGTCGCTGACCGCGATCACCGCGGGCAGCGAGCGGGCCTTCGCCTCCGCCGCGGCCTGAGCGACGATCCGCCCGACATCGGCGGTGGTCAGCGCTTCCTGCGCCGGCGCCGAATAGGCGCGGCCCGATGTCGGCGATGTCGGTGCGGGCGTCGGCTGCGCGCTCGTCGCCGGGGCACCGCCGCCGCCACCGCCGCAGGACGCGAGCAGCAGCGCAGCGATGGCCAGCGCGCCGGCCGCCTGCCTCATCCCAGCCTCCGGATCGCCGCGCCCGCCCGCGCGATGGCGGCACGGAATTCGAGCGGACGATAGGCGTTGGGATCGCGCGTCGCGGCATAGGCGCGGTTGACCTCGGCCCTGATCCCCGCCGCTGCATCGGCCGAGACGGTGCCGTCATGGACCAGTGCGCTCAGCAGCGTATCGACCGCCATCACCGCCTGCACGCTCGCCTCGTAATCGGTGTAGCGCGCCGCCGCACCGTTCGCGACCGCGCCGACGATCGCCAGCGTCTCGCTCGCGCCGAAGGCGTGCGCGGCGAAGGCGGCGGAGAGCGCGTCCGCGCTGCCCCACAGCGTGCGCGCGGCGGCCAGCGCCTGCGGGCGACCCTGTGTCAGCGCGGCGTGGAACGCGCGGCTGTCGCGGTCGAAGCGGGCGCCCGCCGCCGGTGCCACCACCTGCGCCGCGGCGGAGAGCATGATCATGTTCTCGTCCTGGAACGGCGGCGTGCCCGGCGGGACCGGACGTCCGGGATTGGCCACCGCGGCGGGGCGATATCCGGCATCGTCGGAAATGCGGCGATGGCAGCTGTGGCAGTCGAAGAAGTAGAATTCGGGAAACGCACCCGCGGTGCCGCGCGGCCCCGAGAAGGTCGCCAGCGCGCGCGTCAGCGCCGCGGCCTGTCCCACCGCCCAGGTGCGCACCGCGGAGGGTCGCCGCTTGCGCCGGGCGTAATCCGCATCCTCGTTCCAATGCTGCTGGATGGTGGAGAACAGGTCGAGCTCGAACGAGATGCGCGGATGCCCCGCCGCCATGATGCGGTGGTCGACGAACTGGCCCGGCCGGTCGCTGCCGAAATGGCAGTCGAGACACCGCGACGCGCGCGTGCGCGGGTCGTCGAGTGCGATCATTCCGCGGCGGACGTTGTCGGCATGGGTGCCGCCGACCGCGGCATGGCTGGCGATCCAGCCGGCGGCGCCGCCGTGGCACGCCTCGCACCCGACGCCGTCCGCCAGCCGGACGCCGGGGCTCGTGCCGGCCATCGGATCGGCATGGCAGCCGATGCACGACGCGCTGCTGCCCGGATCGCCGATGCCCAGCCTGGCCGCGATGGCGCGCCCGCGCGGCGCGTTCAGCACTGTCCACGCGCGACTGTGCGCGCCCGCGGGCGAGGCGGGGTCCTGCCACCGCATCAGTTCGTCCTGGCGCACCACCGCGCCGGTCGCTTCCTGACGGCCGTGACAGGTCGATCCGGCGCACGATCCGACGCCCAGGTGCCGCGTATCCTCTGGCGACGCAGCCCCGGCGGCGACGGCGGGTCCGGCGACCGCACGCTGATGGAACGCGCCCAGCACCAGCGTCACCGCCAGCGCGATCGTCGTCACCCACAATGCGATGCGGCCGAATCCGACCATGCCCCCCACGCCCTATCGCCCCGCCTTCGCTTAACATCGGTTCGGGCGGAGGCAAGCGGAACGCGCCGCCTCGCCCGTACCGATCATGCCAAGGTGGGTCGGCAGCGCGCCCGGATCAGCTCATCGCACCAGTCGCGCGGTCTGGAGCGCGGTGGAGAACAGGTTGCGCAGCGCCGCCCCGATATTGTCGTCGGCGGTCACGACCTGCACCAGCGGCGATCCGCTCGTGCCGGGCGAGGCGCAGCGTTGCAGCGCGGTCAGGACCTGGTCGGAACTGCCCGGATTGCCCCTGGGGTACGATGGCGGCGGCGGCGGCAGGAACGGAGCGACGTTGCTCTGCGACCAGCCGTCGCCGACGAGCGATTCGGGCAGGTACTGCGTGTACAGGATCGCGATCTTGATCCCCTTGGCCTTGATCGCGGTGCACTGGGTCTGCTCGTTGCTACGCATCGGGCCGAAGTAGCGGCCGCCGCCATTCGGCTGATCCAGCATGCCGTCGGTGATGATGAACAGGATCTTCTGCGGCGTGTCCCTGGGCGCACCCGTCCCCGCCGTGGGAATCTTGTCCTTCATCACGCCGAGCATGTTGATGACGTCGGTCGCCCTGTCGTCGTTGTTGGTCGAACTGGTCGGCTGCCCGTTCTTCCACCAGTAATCGTCTGCCGGAAAGAGCGAGGCTGCCGAGAAACCGCTGCCGTATTGGGATACGTTGGTGAGGTCGTTCAGCTGATTCACCGACGACGTGTTGCCGGGTTTGATCCAGTCGAACGAAAACATCTGCGCGCGGTAGGTGACGTTGTACTGCGATGCCTGATTGCTGGCGAACGGGATCAGCTGCGTCGCGGCGGCGACCATGTCGTCCTTGCGCAGCGCGATGCTGGACGCGTTGTTGAACAGCCGGCCGTAATTGTGCGTCAGCCAATAGCCATCGGCCCAATAGCCGTTGAACGTGGAGGTGCTTTGCGTCCCTTTCGTGTCGCCCGTGTCGGACGTCGTGCCGCAATTCCGCCGCCGGGGAACCGACTTCACCGACGTGTAGGGCGTCACCGTCTTCGTGACGACCGCGGCGGGTCCGGAACGATTTTCGGTAACCGAATAGGTCGTGACGCTCCACGTCGTCGTGGTCGTGTTGTAGTTGCAACCGTTGCTCGTCGTCTGCACGGTGTTGCTTTGCTTGGCCGTCGACGACGCCATCGGGTTCCCGGAGGCATCGTACAGCAGGTTGTTCGGCTTGTCCCAGCGGTAGAAGTCGCCGCCCGATACCGGCAGCAGGATATGGCGATACTGCGGGTCCATCACATAGATGCCGTCGTCCTTCGCGATCATGGCATGACACGCGAAGGCGCACTGTTTTCCCAGGTTGGCGTCGGGGGTGCTCTCGACCATCGCCGTGGCCGCCAGGATCTTGCTGATCCCGTCCGACGTCGCCGGCAGCAGCATCGACGGCGAATTGTCCATCGCCAGATAGAAATCGACGTTGGGCGGCTGCGCCGCGCTGGCGCTGGACGTGCCGGTCACGGTCATCGTGCGCGCGCCCAGGATGCCGCCGAACGCGTTGACCGACTGGACCGTGTAGGAAACGGTCGCCTTGCGCAGATAGCCCAGCGCGCCGTTGCCGCCCGAATTGTCCGGAGCGACGGTGACCCTGGGTTCCAGTCCCTGAAAGCCGTCGACCAGCGCGGCCTGCGCGCGGAAGATCGCCTCCGCCGCCTTCGCGGATGCCCCCTCGTCCTGCAGGATCATCGACGGCGACACCGCGGCCAGCGCGGCGGCGTCGGCGGCGGCGTTCAGGTGCGTCTGCAGGCTCATCGCGCGCGAATAATCGACGCCGAACCCGACCGCGAAGGTGAGCGGCACCATCGCGAAGGCGGTGAGCAGCATCGCGCCGCCGCGTCGGTCGGACGCCAGCCGGCGGGCGGTCGTGCCCAGCAGCGAGCGCGTGGCGAGCAAACGGGAGGTCGTCGTCATCGGTCGGGCACCTAGAAGAGGCGGGGGGTCATGAAGAGGGTGTGGGTCATGCGCGTCGTCGCGATGGGGACGAAGCTGACCGAGGGGGTGAAGTCGTATCGGACCGTGCCCATGTAGAGCCAGCCGCCGGCGGTCCCGACCTGGGTCTTCGTGCTGGTCCCCGGCGCCAGATTGCCGCACACGTTCGACCCGTCGGGGGATACCGGGATCATGCCCGTACTTATCATGTTCGCCGGGACCGGGATCACGTTGGCGGCCGACTGCGTCTCGCTTTTCGGCAGCGTGCCGGCGGTCACGCTCGAGGCGACCGGGGTCGTCGTGCTGCCATCGGCGTTCTGCGTCTGCGCCTGCGTCCACAGGACATAGGCGTGGGTCGCGTCGCACACGCGCACCAGCGACACCTCCTGCGACGCCTTGTCGAGCTTGTATGGCGACAGGACGACCGCGCTGGCGCTCAGATAGGATCGGCCGTTGATGCTGCCCGGATCGTTATAGACGATCGAGGGCGACAGCGAACGGCTGGTGAGGTCGACCAGCGACCGCGTCGCGATCGTCACCTTGCGGCTGGCGGCCAGCATGTCCGACACGCAGCATCCGCCGGTGTACAGCAGGATCAGGACCGGCAGGCACAGCGCGAACTCGACCAGCGCCGTGCCGCGCGCGTCGGTGGCGGCCCGCCTCAGCACGACGCCTGCGCTGCGTTGCATGAGAAATCCTCCGTCGTGAACACCGACGTGGCGACCAGCTTGCGGTTGGAATTGGGCTGATTGGCCAGGTTGACGCCCAGCGGCCCCTTGCCCGTGGGCCACAGGTAGATGAGTTGCAGGACGACGATCTTGCCCTTGCCGCTGCCGCCGGACTGGGGGCTGTAGCCGGTCCCGGTCGAGGTCACGTTGCCGTTGCTGTCATAGATGAAGTTCGGCGCCGCCAGCCCGCCGGTGGTATAGGCATTGGCGGTGGTGACGTTGACGGTCAGCCGCGAGCAGGTGAGCATCGGCGGCATCAGCGAGGCCACGCGGACCGCCTGGCCATTGGCGGCGGTGCCGGCATAGCCGTTGCAGATCGCATCCTTGAAATCGGCGGCGTTCATGCCGACGCGGCCGTTGGCCAGCGTCGTCGTCTGCGCCGCGCCGGTCAGCAACAGGCGTCCGGCGCTCTGCGCGGTCGTCTCCAGCATCTGCTGCGCCAGATAGATCAGCATCGTGTACAGGATCGCGAGCAGCAGCGCGATCAGCGCCGGGCCGACCAGCGCGAATTCGAGCGCAGCCGTGCCACCCCGATCCTCCGACAGTTTCCTGCCGAACCGGCGAGCGACATTTCCTGCGGATACGATCCGGCGCAGATACGACAAGCAAGGCCTCCTTGAGCCTGCCATCGCGCATCGGCGTTCACATTTCGTAAACGGCCGGCGGCGTGCCGCGGGGTCGCCGCTGGTGGATCGGTGCGTCGATCGAACCAACATCCGTGCGAAACCAACGACTTTCTACCAAGTCGGGCCGCTGGACGAGCGTGATTTTGGCAAGACACGCCCGGCGATGCCGCGTTAGCCTCCGCAAGAGAAAGGGAGGCCGGCATGACGGGCGGGGAGGGGCGGCCTACAGCACCTGCGTGCTGCGGCGCATGACGGTCTTCAGCACGAAACTGGAATTGATCCGCGCCAGCATCGGGATGCGCGACAATGCCATGATCGTGGCCTGGTAATGCGTCAGGTCGCTGACCACCACGCGCAGCACGTAATCGTCCTGCCCGGTCACCTGATAGCAGTCGGTGATCTCGCCCACGTCGCCGATCGCCTGCTCGAACAGCGTCAGCGCTTCCTCCGACTGGCGCTCCAGCGTCACCGTCACCAGCGCCTCCAGCGCGCCGCCCAGCCGCGCCTCGTCCAGCCGCGCGCCATAGCCCAGGATATAGCCCTCGCTCTCCAGCCAGCGCACGCGCCGCAGCGTCGGGGTCAGCGACAGCCCGATTTCGTCGGCCAGATCGCGCCACGTCATCCGCCCCTGCGTCGTCAGGATCCGCAGGATGCGCGTATCGAAGGAATCGAGCTTGGCCTTCATGGTCGCACTTTCCGGCTGAGGCTGGGGATCGGACGTGCGTCATACGCACGACGGGGCCGCTGCTGCAACGTGCTCAACATGCTGCGTGAAAAGGGGAAATGATGATGACGCGCCAGACGATCGCCCTCCTGCTGGCGGGCACGCTGCTCGCCGGGCAGGGGCTCGCCCCCGCCGCATGGGCCGCCCCCGCCGTAAAGTCGCGCGCCCCTGCCGAAGCTGCGCGGAAGGCGGAGGCGAGCCGGTTCGCGGGGATGCAATATCGCCTGATCGGGCCGTTCCGCGGCGGGCGCGTCAGCGCGGTGGCGGGCGTCGTGCAGAAGCCGGACACCTATTACATGGGCGCGTCGGGCGGGGGCGTGTGGCGCACCGACGACGGCGGCAACAGCTGGAAGCCGCTGTGGGACAAGCTGCCCGAGGCGTCGCCGTCGATCGGCGCGATGGCGGTCGCGCCGTCCGATCCGAAGACGATCTACGTCGGCACGGGCGAGGCCAATATCCGCGGCAACGTCATCACCGGCAACGGCGTCTACAAGTCGACCGACGAGGGCAAGACCTGGACCTTCGCCGGGCTGCGCGACACGATGGCGATCGGGCGGATGGTCGTGCACCCGACCGATCCGGACACCGTCTTCGTCGCGGCGCTCGGCCATCCCTTCGGCGACAATGCGGAACGCGGCGTGTTCCGCACGCGCGACGGCGGCAAGACGTGGCAGCGCGTGCTCTTCGTCGACGACAGGACCGGCGCGATCGACGTGCAGATGGAGCCGGGCAACCCCAACGTACTGTGGGCCGGCATGTGGCAGGCGCACCGCAAGCCGTGGATCATGGAGAGCGGCGGCCCCGGCAGCGGCCTGTACCGCTCCACCGACGGCGGCGAGACGTGGCAGAAGCAGACCGGCCGCGGCCTGCCCGAGGGGCTGCTGGGCCGCATCGGCGTCGCGCCGACGCCGGACCCCAAGCGGGTCTACGCGCTGATCGAGGCGAAGGAGGGTGGGCTGTTCCGCACCGACGACGGCGGCGCGTCGTGGCAGCGCATCAGCGACCGCGGCGATTTCCGCCAGCGCGCCTGGTATTACATGCATGTGATCGCGGACCCGAAGGACGCGGACAAGGTCTATGTCCTGAACACCGGCGCCTACAAGTCGACCGACGCGGGCAAGACGTTCAAGACCATGCCGACCTTCCACGGCGACAATCACGCTTTGTGGATCAACCCGACCGACACCGACCGTATGGTGGAGGGCAACGACGGCGCCGCTAACGTCTCGGTCAACGGCGGCGCGTCGTGGACGACGGGCGCCAACCAGGCGACGGCGCAATTCTACCACATCTCGGTCGACCGGCAGGTGCCGTACCGCATCTACGGCGCGCAGCAGGACAATACGACGGTCTCGATCGCCAGCGGCAACACGCGCGGGCCGATCGGGCAGGAGAGCTTCTGGGCGGTCGGCGGGGGCGAGAGCGGCTACGTCGTCGCCGATCCGAAGAACCCCGACGTCGTGATCGCCAACAGCTACGGCAACCAGGTCACGCGCTACGACCACAAGACCGGGCAATTGTACGCGATCGGCCCGTTCCCGCACGAGGCGATGGGCTGGGCGGCGAAGGATCTGGAGCATCGTCCGCAATGGACCGAGCCGCTCCTCTATTCGCCGCACGACCCGAACGTCCTGTACAACGCCACCGAAGTGCTGTGGAAGACGACCGACGAGGGCAAGAGCTGGAAGCAGATATCGCCCGACCTGACGCGCAACGACAAGTCGAAGCAGGTGGCGTCGGGTGGGCCGCTGACCAAGGACAATACCGGGGTCGAATATTACAACACGATCTTCTCGGTCAACGAATCGCCGGTGCAGAAGGACCTGCTGTGGGTCGGCACCGACGACGGGCTGATCCATCTGACCCGCGACGGTGGCGGCAGCTGGCAGAATGTGACGCCCAGGGCGATGCCGGAATGGGCGACCGTCAACATGGTCGAGCCCGACCCGCGCAAGCCCGGCACGATGTACGTCGCGGCGGACCGCCACCGGCTCGACGACTTCGCGCCCTACGGCTTTCGCACCGACGATTTCGGGGAGACGTGGACGTCGATCACCGCCGGACTGCCGGCGGACGCCTATCTGCACGTCATCCGCGCCGATCCGGCGCGCCCCGGGCTGCTGTATGCCGGGACCGAGAACGGGGTCTTCGTCTCCTTCGACAGCGGGGCGAGGTGGGAGCCGTTCCAGATGGCGCTGCCGCGCAGCCCGGTCCACGATCTCGCGGTCGCGGGGGCGGGCGATCTGGCGGTGGCGACGCACGGGCGCTCCTTCTGGGTGCTCGACGATCTGAGCGCGGTGCGGCAATGGTCGCCCGAGATCGCACGCAAGCCGTTCCACCTGTTCGCCCCGCGCGACACGATGCGCATCCTGTACGAAGGGCGCGGCACGTCGATGGGCGGGCCGACGGCGGCCAATCCGCCGCAGGGTGTCATCCTTTATTACTATCTGAAGGATGGCGAGGCCGAGACGAAGGCGGAGCCCGTCGCCGCGAAGGGCATCGACCCCGCGCCGCAACAGGCACCGTCCGCCGCCAAGGCGATCGTCACCCCCGCGGTCGCGCGCAAGAAGCCCGACGACCGCCTGAAGCTGGAGATCGTCGACGCGTCGGGTCGCGTCATCCGCACCTATCCCTCGCCGCACCAGGCGGTGCCCGACGAGGGGGAAGATGAGGAAGGCGCGCGCAGCCGCAAGCCCGCCGGGCTGACGCGCCACGCCGGTGTCAACCGCTTCGTCTGGGACTTCCGCGAGGAGGCCGCGGTCGCGGTGCCCAAGGCGTCGGTGTGGCATGCGATGCGCGGCGGCCCGACCGTCGTGCCCGGCACCTATACCGCGCGGCTGACCGTCGACGGGAAGACGCAGTCGCAGACGATCCGCGTGCTGCCCAACCCCAACCTGTCGGTCACGCAGGCCGAGTTGCAGCAGCAATATGACCTGGTCGCGGCGATCAATCGCGAGCTGGCGCTGGTCAACACCGCGGTGCTGGAGCTGCGCGCGCTCCATCGCCAGCTGGGCGAGGCGCGCACCGCCTCGCGCGATCCGCAGGTCACCGCCGCCGCCGATGCGGTCGAGGCGAAGGCGGTCGCGGTCGAGGACGTGCTGATCCAGGTGAAGAACGTCGCCTCGCAGGATCCGCTCAACTATCCGATCCGGCTCAACAACATGCTCGCGTCGCTGGCGACCACCGTCGCACAGGGCGACACCGCCCCCGCGCAGCAGCATCGCGAGGAATTCGCCAAGCTGAAGGCGGTCGCCGACACGCAGCTGGGCGCGTGGAGCCGCATCAAGCAGGAGGATGTCGCCGCGCTCAACGACGTGCTGCGCCGCCAGAAGCTCGCCCCCGTCACGCTCGCGGCGGAGGCGCAGCTGGCGGCGGATCGCGCCGCGCAGCTGGCCTCCGCGGTGCCGGAATATGAGGCGGTCGGTGCGGAGACGAACTGAGCGCGTGGCGGCGGGCGTGCTGGCGCTCGCCGTCGTGCTGGCGGCGTCGGGGGCGGCGGCGGACGCCCCCTCCGATGCCCCCGCCGACCCCACCAGCGACATCGTGGTCCAGGGACAGGCCGGCCGGCTGACCACCCCGTTCGAGACGCGCCACGCGCTCGACGCGCGCGCGATCGATGCGATCGCGGCGAACAGCGTCGACGAGATCGTGCGCCGGCTGCCCTCGCTCGCCGTGCCGGTCAATTCGCGTGGCGAGGCGATCGCGGTGCTGCGCGGCGCGGCGGAGCGGCAGGTCGCGGTGTTCTACGATGGCGCGGCGATCAACGTGCCGTGGGACAATCGCCTCGACCTCAGCTTGCTACCCGCCGCGCTGGTGGGCAGCGCGCGCGTCGCGGTCGCGCCGCTCGCCCCGCTGTACGGCGTCAACGCGCTGGGGGCGGTCAGCTTCTCGCCGCGCGAGCCCGACGGCACCGTCGCGCGCGGGCTGATCGGATCGGGGCGGCTGCGCGAGGTGCAGGCGATCGCGCCGCTGGTGTCGGGCGACACGTCGCTGGTCGTCGGCGGCGGCGCGTCCGCGCGGCGCGGCGAGCCGCTGTCGCATGCGGAGCGCCTGCCATACTCCCAGCCCGCGGAGGGGCTGCGTACCAACACCGACCGCGATCTGGCGAGCGTCTTCGCGCGTCTCGCGACCGAGCGCGCCGGCCGGACGCTGTCGCTCACCGCCTTCCACGTCGATGCGGGCAAGGGCATCGCGCCGGAGGGCGATCGCGCCAGCGGCGCACGCTTCTGGCGCTATCCCACCGTCCGGCACACGCTCATATCCGCCAATGCCGGGCTGGCGCTGACGCCGGATACCTCGCTGATGCTGGTCGGCTGGCACCAGCGCTTCGACCAGGTGATCGACAGCTATACGACCGCATCCTACGACCGCCGCGACGCGCAGGAGGCGAACCGCGACCGGACATGGGGCGCACGCGCCCTGCTGAGCCAGGCCGCGGGCGAGGCGGTGCGCCTGACCGTGTCGGGCAATGTGCTCGATTCCGTCCACGACCAGCGCGACATCGCCTTCACCGGCGGCGCCGCACCGGCGATCCTGCCGGGCTATCTGCGCTATCGCCAGCGCAACTGGGCGCTCGGCGGCGATGCCGCGGTGATGCTGACGCCGCGGCTGACCGCGGAGGCCGGGGGCGGCTACGACCGCGTCGACTATCTCGTTACCGGCGATAAGCCCGCGATCCCCGCCGTCGGCGGCTGGACGGGACGCGCCGCGCTGGCGTGGGAAATGCCGTCCGGCTGGCGGCTGCGCGCGGCGCTCGGGCGCAAGATCCGCGCCGCGACGATGCGCGAACTGTTCGGGCAGGCGCTCAACCGCTTCCTGCTCAACCCCGATCTGCAGCCGGAGCGTATCGTGAGCGCGGAGATGGCCGCGGAATGGCGCGGGCGCGATGCCGAGGTGTTCGTGGTCGCCTTCGGACAGGATCTGGACGGCACGATCGACCAGCGCAACGTCGGTCGCCTGCGCCAGCGCATCAACCTGACGGGCTCGACCGTGAAAGGGGTCGAGGCGGGCGGCGCGTGGCGCCCCGCGCCGGGATGGTCGCTGGGCGGCAACGCGACCTTCAGCAGGGTGCGGCGCAAGGGCGCGGCGCCGGGCACGCTCAACCGGCTCGCCGAACGCCCGTCGGTCCTCTCGCGCGGCTATGGCGGTTATACCGCGGACGGCGGCTTCAACGCGCTGGCGGAGGTGCTCTACACCGGGCGCGCCTATTCGGCCGACGCGAACGGCGTATTGGTGGCGCTGCCGCGCTCGACCGCGGTCAATTTGCGCGTGGGACAGCGCGTCGCGGTGGCCGGGCGAGCGATCGAGCTGTTCGCCCGCGCCGACAATATCGGTGACGCCCTGGTGCTGCCGCAGCTCGGGCTGCCCGCCCCCGGACGCACGCTGAGAATCGGGCTCGCGGTAGGCAATTTCTGACGTGCGCCGGCGATTGGATCGTTCGCGCCAAAATCACCGTCCTGCGCGGCGAAAATAGACCAATCTCATCGTGAAATCTGAATGAAATTGGTGTTGCGATTTCGTGACGGAGGGTTTCTCATCATGCCACCGAACGGGTGCAGGTGGGCGTAACGATCGCCAAACGCAGGAAAAAAATTGCGATGGCGGGTGAGGGAACTTCCCGGGGCTGCGTCCCCGTGGGCAAGGGGGCACATCAAATGAGTCATCGTCTTTCGTCACTGGTCCGTCGTTCGGGCATGCTGCTGGGCGCATCGCTGCTCGCGGCGACCACCGCGCTCCACGCGCAGACCGTGCCGGCGCCGCCGATCGGCACGCAGGAGGGCGGCACCGGCAGCACGCCCACGACCGAGGCGCCGCCGACCACCGACGGCAGCGCCACGCCGCAGTCCGAGGTGACGCAGCAGGGCGACATCGTCGTCACCGCGCTGAAGCGCTCGACCAGCATCCAGCAGACGCCGATCTCGATCTCGGCGGTGACCGCGGATTCGCTGGTGCGTCAGAATATCACCGATTCCAACGCGCTGGGTCGCGTCGCGCCCAGCCTGGTCGTCAACGAAGGCGCCAACGGCGGCAGCCGCGTCATCATCCGCAACCTGTACGCCACCGGCGAGCCGCTGGTCGGCCTCTATTACGACGAGGTTCCGCTGAGCGGTACCGGCGGCGTGTCCAACGACGCCGGCGCGACGCTGCCCGGCCTGCGCCTGTTCGACGTGGAGCGCGCCGAGGTGCTGCGCGGTCCGCAGGGGACGCTGTACGGCGCCAGCTCGATGGGCGGCACGATCCGCGTGATCTTCGCCAAGCCCAAGCTCGACCGCTACGAAGGGGCGATCGACGGCCAGACCAGCAGCATCGACGGCAGCGGCGGCGCGTTCGGCTATCAGATGAACGGCATGGTCAACCTGCCGATCGTCGACGGTGCCGCGGCCGCGCGCGTCGTCGGCTTCTACGAAAAGCAGCCCGGCTTCATCGACAACAGCCTGCTGGGCGTGAGGAACATCAACGATGCCGAGAGCTTCGGCGGTCGTGCGACGGTACGCATCAAGCCGCTCGACACCATCACGCTCGACCTGCTCGGCGTCTATCAGAAGCGGACCGGCGCGCGCAGCGACTGGAACTACACCAACTATCAGCTGACCGGGCGCCGCTACGATCAGCAGGTGCTGATCCGCCAGCCGCAGACCGACGAGCTGGCGCTGTTCGGCGCGACGCTCAACTGGGACTTCGGCTTCGCCACGCTGACCGCGACCGGGTCCTATTCGAAGCGGAACCTGGAATACAGCTTCGACTATACGCCGTTCTTCGCGCGCTATCAGACCACCAACGATACGCGTGGCCTGACCCCGACCTACACCGGGGCGGGGACCGCGATCCCGGGCTTCGCGCGCTTCCAGGAGGATTGCGTCGCGGGCTACATCCAGCGCGCGACCTGCGACGGCGCGGGCTATCAGGCGCTGGTCAACAGCTATGGCAACCAGTCGACCTACCAGCCGCAGAGCAACGAAACCACGACCGAGGAAGTGCGGCTGGCGGACGATGCCAATGCGCTGAAATGGACGGTGGGCGTCTATCACAGCTATCGCAAGAACCTGACCCGCTCGATCCTGGAGCGTGCCGATCCGGTGACCGGGTTCCAGAATTATCCCAACGGCTTCGCCAATGGCACCGCGCTGATCGTGGGGGTCAATTCCACCGGCCTCGACCGCACGATCGACGACCGGCTGGAGCAGTTCGCGGGCTTCGCCGAGCTGACCTGGGACATCACCGACCGGCTGAGCGCCACGGGCGGCGCGCGCTACTTCAAATACAAGAAGCGTACCACCGCCGAGGTCGTCGTGCCCAGCTATATCGCGGGCAACCGGCGGCAGGCACCGCAGACCGCGCGCGGGGACGAGACGGGATCGCTGCTGAAGTTCGGCGTCGACTATACCGTCAACCGCGACGTGATGTTCTACGCCACCGCGGCGCAGGGCTATCGCCCGGGCGGCGTCAACCAGGCACTGGGCCTGCCCAGCTATGCCACCACGTACGAATCGGACTCGGTCTGGAGCTACGAGGCGGGCGTGAAGACCAGCTGGCTGGACCGCAAGCTGATCGTCAATCTGGACGCGTTCCGCATGGACTGGGACGGGATGCAGATCTCCGCCAGCTTCAACAACGCCTTCGGCTTCATCACCAACAGCTCCAGCGCGGCGCGCATCCAGGGTATCGAGCTGGATACGTCGGTCTATCCGGTCGATCGCCTGTCGTTCCGCCTGTCGGGCAGCTATATCGATGCCAAGCTGCGCGGCGATCAGGGCCTGCCCGCGGGGATCACGCAATGCCCGGTCCCGTTCGTGCCCGGCACGACCGGGTGCGCCACGCTGGCCGCCGGACGCAAGGGCGATACGATCCCCTATTCGCCCAAGTGGACGATCCAGGGCTCGGCCGACTACAGCGTGCCGCTGCCGAACGATCTGGAGGCGATCTACCACGCCGACCTCGCCTATCGCAGCAAGTCGCTGACGACCTACGACCTGCCGCGCTTCGCGGCGGCCTATCCCAACGGTCCGGCGGGCACGCCGGGCGGCGCGGCGCTCTACACGCTGCCGGGGTTCGCCACCGTGGGGCTGCGCATGGGCCTGGAGAAGGACGGGGGCCGCTGGGGCGTCTATCTGTTCGCCAACAACGTGTTCAACACGCTGGGGCTGACCGCGCTGACCAACGGTCAGGCGAGCGCGACCCAATTGTCGCAGCGCTATAACGGGCAGTTGATCCGGCCGAACTTCGTCCAGACCGCCCCGCCGCGCGTCATCGGGATCCAGGCCACCGCCCGGTTCCGCTGATCCTCCCAACGAAGGACACGATCATGCACGCACGTTTCGCGCACGCCTGCGCGGCGGTCGCCCTGGCATCGGCGGGATTGCTCCCCGCCGGCACCGCGGCGGCGAAGGATGTGGTCATCCACGCCGGCACGCTCATCGACGGCCAGACCGCGACCCCGCGGCGCCAGGTGTCGATCCTGATCCATGACGACCGCATCGCCGGGGTCAGCGACGGCTTCGTCACCCCGGCCGGCGCGCAGGTGATCGACCTGTCGACGAAGACGGTATTGCCCGGCTTCATCGACACGCACGACCACATCTCCGCCACCGGCAGCCGCAAGCCGATCAACCGCTTCGTCCTGACCGAGGGGGATTCGACGATCGCCGCGGCGGTCAATGCGCGCAAGGCGATCGAGACCGGCTTCACCACGATCCGCGACCTGGGGTCGAGCGAGATCACCGCGCCCGCGATCATCCGCGCGATCGAGGCGGGGCAGATGGTCGGCCCGCGCTACTGGACCGCGCTCCAGGCGCTGGGGCCGACCGGCGGGCACAGCGACCGCCAGAACGGCCTGTCGCCTGCGGTGACGATCGACGGACGCGCGGAGGCGATCGCCGACGGGCCGGAGGAGATGCAGATGCGCGTGCGCGAGCATCGCCGCAACGGCGCCACCGTCATCAAGATCATGCCCTCCGGCGGGGTCGGCTCGATCGGCGACGATCCCCATCACATGGTGATGTCCGACGCCGAGATGGTCGCCGCGGTCGAGGCGGCGCACGAACTGGGGCTGAAGGTCGCCGCGCATGCGCATGGCAAGAAGGCGATCGATCATGCCGTCATGGCGGGCGTCGATTCGATCGAGCACGGCACCTATGCCGATGCCGAGAGCTATCGCCTGATGAAGCAGCACGGCACCTATCTGGTGCCCACGCTGCTGGTCGCCGACGCGATCTACCAGAATGCGATCAAGTCGCCCGAGACGCTGCCGCCGACCGTCGCCGAGAAGGCGATCGCGGTGACGCCGACGATGATCGGCAACGCGGGCCGCGCCTATAAGGCCGGAGTCAGGATCGCACTGGGCACCGATCAGTCGGCGAGTTCGGGTCGCAACAAGGCGGAGGAATATGCGCTGCTGGTGAAGGCCGGCTTCACCCCGGCGGATGCGATCCTGGCGGGCAGCCGTGCCGCCGCCGACCTGCTGGGCAGCAAGGACATCGGTGCGATCCAGGCGGGCCGCTATGCCGATATCGTCGCGGTGGACGGCGATCCGCTGGCCGACATCACCACGCTGCAACGCGTGAACTTCGTGATGAAGGGCGGCGAGGTGTTCAAGACCGGCGGGAGGATGGTGAAGTGAGACTGACCCGTGTCGCAGCGGCGCTGCTTGCTGCCTCCACCGCATTGTCCGCCGCGCCCGCGTGGGCGAAGGACGTCGTCATCCACGCCGGCACGCTGATCGACGGTGCGTCCGCCACCCCGCGCCGCCAGGTGTCGATCATCGTCAAGGACGAGCGCATCGTCGCGGTCCAGCCGGGCTTCGTCACGCCCGCGGGGGCGGAGGTCATCGACCTGTCGGGCAAGACCGTGCTGCCGGGCTTCATCGACACCCACGACCATATCTCGATGGGGCCGGACTGGAGCGTCATCAACCGCTTCACCCGCAACCAGGCGGACGGCGTCGTCACCGCGATGCGCAATGCGGTGCGCGATATCGAGATGGGCTTCACCACGGTGCGCGACTGCGGCTCCGGCGCGATCGAGGCGCCCGCGCTCAACCGAGCCATCGCCGCCCGGCAGCTGGTGGGGCCGCGCATCTGGTCCGCGATGCAGCCGCTGTCCGCGACCGGGGGCCATTCCGATCCCGCCAACGGCATGCAGCCCGAGATCCATTTCGAGGGTCGCGAGAATTCGATCGTCGACGGGCCCGAGGATGCGCAGCGCAAGGTGCGCGCGCACCGGCGCGATGGCGCCGCGCTCATCAAGATCATGCCCTCGGGCGGGGTGGGCTCGATCGGCGACGATCCCAACCATATGACGATGACCGACGAGGAGATGCGCGCCGTCACCTCCACCGCGCACGAGCTCGGCATGAAGGTCGCCGCGCACGTGCACGGGAACAAGGCGATCAACCATGCGGTCGAGGCGGGTGTGGATTCGGTCGACCACGGCACCTATGCCGACGCCACCAGCTATGCGCTGATGAAGAAGCACGGCACCTTCCTGGTGCCGACGCTGCTGGTCGCGGACTGGATCTACCAGACCGCGGTCAAGACACCGCAGGCGCTGCCCCCCACCGTCGCGGAGAAGGCGATCGCGGTCACCCCGACGATGATCGGCAACGCCGGCCGCGCGTACAAGGCGGGGGTGAAGATCGCGCTCGGCACCGACTTCACCGGGCTGGGCGACCGCAACAAGGCGGAGGAGTTCGCGCTGCTGGTGAAGGCGGGGCTGACGCCGATGGACGCGATCTTCGCGGGCACCCGCAACGCCGCCGAGCTGATCGGCGCGCCGCAGGACATCGGCTCGGTCCAGGCGGGCCGCTATGCCGATATCGTCGCGGTCGACGGCGATCCGCTGGCCGACATCACGGTCCTGCAACGCGTCGCGTTCGTGATGAAGGGCGGCGACGTGCTGAAGCGCGACGGCGCGATGCAGCCGATCGCGGAGTGACCCTGTTCCCCGGCGAAGGCCGGGGCCCAGTTGGGAAAGCGTTACGATAGACAACGAGCCGTGCGTGACGGGACCCCGGCCTGCGCCGGGGAACAATAGCCAAAACGGCACGTCAGGGAGAGATCATCATGCGCACGCGCTTCTCGGTTCAGGCAGCGGCCCTCGCCGCGACGATCCTCTCCACCATTCCCGCGACCGCGCAGACCCCGCCCGGCACCAACGTCGCGATGCCCAGCGGCACCGCCCCGCTGACGCAGCCGCAGGACGAGGAATACGGCCGCCTGATCCGCCAGCACATGATCGACCAGCGCTTCCAGACCGAGCTGACCGATCACATGCCCGCATCGGACACGGTGCCGTCGCCGCTCAAGTTCTTCGGTCGCATCCCGGGCACCCCGGGCGAGCTGACCTATGCCGCCGACATCCACCGCTATTACCGCGAGCTGGCGCGCACCTCGAAGCGCGTGAAGTACATGACGCTCGGCACCACCGAAGAAGGGCGCGAGCAGGTCGTGATCGCGATCGCGGACGAGGCGGTGCTCGCCGGGCTGGACGAGAACAAGGCGAAGCTCGCGATGCTCGGCGATCCCCGGCGCACCGATGCGAAACAGGCCGCGGAGATCATCAGGACCGCCAAGCCGATCTACTGGCTGACCAGCGGCATCCATTCGCCCGAGACGGGCGGGCCGGAGATGCTGCTGGAACTGGCCTATCGCCTCGCGGTCGAGGATACGCCGATGATCCGCAACATCCGCGACAACGTCATCACCTTCATCACGCCGGTCGTCGAGGTCGACGGGCGCGAGAAGATGGTCGACACCTATTATTACGGCAAGAAGACCGGCAAGCCCAAGCCGCCGCTCGTCTATTGGGGCAAGTATGTCGCGCACGACAACAACCGCGACGGCCTGGGCCAATATCTCAAGCTGACGCAGAACATCACGAAGGGGTTCCTGGAATGGCACCCGACCGTGCTGCACGACCTGCATGAATCGGTCGCGTATCTCTACACCTCGACCGGCACCGGGCCCTACAACCCGTCGCTCGACCCGATCCAGTCGAACGAATGGTGGCTGCTCGCCGAGACCGAGGTGATGGAGCTCAGCAAGCGCGGCGTGCCCGGCGTGTGGACCTACGGCTTCTACGACGGCTGGGTGCCCAATTACCTGTTCTGGATCGCGCACACCCACAACAGCACCGGACGCTTTTACGAGGTGCAGAGCTACGGCCCCGACGTGCAGAAGGGGCTGAAGATGCCGCCCGCGACCACCAGCCGCGAGTGGTTCCGCCCCAATCCGCCGCTTCCCTCGGTCGACTGGGCACCGCGGCAGAACACCAACATCCAGGAATCGGCGCTGCTCTTCGTGCTCAACCGCGTCGCGACCGACCGCACTAGCTATCTGGAGAATTACTGGGCGAAGAACCGCAACGCGGTGGAGGCGGGGCGCACCGGCGCGGTCAACGCCTATGTCATCCCCGCCGCGCAGCATGCCGCGGGCAATGCCGCCGACATGGTCAACATGCTGCGCCGGCAGGGGATCGAGGTGCACCGGGCCGCGCAGCCGTTCACCGCGGGCGGGGTGCCGGTCGCGGCGGGCGATTACGTCATCCGCGCCGATCAGCCGTATCGCACCCTGCTCGACATGTACCTGAGCGTGCAGAATTACCCCGCCGCCAATCCGCGTCCCTACGACGATACCGGCTGGACGATGCAGTATATGCACAACGTCGCGCTGAAGACGATCAAGGATCCCGCGGTGTTCCAGCAGGCGCTGACCCCGCTGACCGACGCGGCGAGGGCACCGGCGGGCGTGTCGGGCAACGGCTCGACGATCGTGTTCAACCACAGCGGCGACAATGCGCTGGTCGGCCTGCGCTTCCGCCTGAAGGGCACGCGGATGCTGGCGGCCGAGGCACCGTTCGAGGTCGACGGCCGCAAATATGCCGCGGGCAGCTTCATCCTCCCGGGCGCCGATCGCGCTGCGGTGGCGCGCGCGGCGGAGGCGCTGGGCGTGTCGGGCGAGGCGGTGGCGACGATGCCGCAGGTGGCCACCCATGCGCTCACCGCCCCGCGGATCGGCTATATCCACAGCTGGCTGCGCACCCAGGACGAGGGCTGGTGGCGCGCCGCGCTCGACACCTATGGCATCCCGTACGATTATTTCGCGGACACCACGCTGAAATCGGGTGCGAGGCTGCGCGGCAAGTACGACGTCATCATCTATCCCACCGTCGCCAACAACGCGCGCGAGCAGTTCGTCGGCGTGCCGATGAACGGCAAGGACGCGATTCCCTATGAAAAGTCTGCGCTGACCCCGCATCTGGGCGCGCTCGACAGCGCAAAGGACATTCGCGGCGGGGTCGGCGGGGCGGGGCTCGACGCGCTGCGCCGCTTCGTCGAGGACGGCGGCACGCTGCTGGCGGACGGCTCGACGGTGGAGATGCTGGCGTCGTTCGGCATGGCGCAGGGCGTGTCGGTCACCGCGCCGTCGGACTATTACAGCAAGGGCGCGATCATGCGCGGGCTGATCGCCGACACCACCAGCCCGATCGTCTATGGCTATGAGGGGCGCCAGCTGCCGGTCTATTTCAGCCAGACGCCGGTCATCACCGTGTCGCGCACCGGCGGCGGGATGGGTTACTTCGATCCCAACGGTCCGGGCACGAAGCTGGCGCAGAACGTGACCCCCAACGTCACCCCGGTGCCGATCTCGCCCTGGCCCGGCGGCGCGACCAGCGTGCTGGCCAATGCGGAGGTGGAGAACTCGCCCTTCGGCTCGGCGCTGCCGGCGTCGCGGTCGAGCGGGGCGGAACCGACGCAATTCCCGCGCGTGGTGATGAGCTTCCCGACGAAGGCGAACGACATCCTGCTCAGCGGGATGCTGAGCGGCGGCGACGCGCTGACCAACAAGGCGCTGGTGGTCGACGTGCCGGCGGGGCGCGGCCACATGGTGCTGTTCGGGCTACGCCCGTTCTGGCGCTGGCAGACGCAGGGCAGCTACATGCTGGGGTTCAACACGATTCTGAACTGGGATCACCTCGACGCGGGCACGCCCGCGGCGCGGTGAGGGGGCGGTTCCATTCGTCACCCCGGGTCAAGTCGAGACCTCTGCGAAAGTCGTGGATCGCTTGACAAATTCGCCGTTCCCCGGCGAAGGCGGGGCCTTTGCAAAAGGTTGCACCGTGCTCCTGCGAAGGCAGGAGCCCAGAGTTGCAGGTCCCATAAGGCGTTGTTCTGCGTGACCTGAGGCTCCTGCCTGCGCAGGAGCACGGCGTGGGCTCGACGCCGTTGCACCTGCTTTGCAAAGGCCCCGCCTTCGCCGGGGTGGCGGTTTTGGCCGGTTCACACCGCGTGGATCAAACTCTAAACCAGCGGTGTCGCCACCAGCATCTCTGCCGCCGCCGCGAACGGTGCCAGCGCCGCGGCCAGCTCGTCCTTGCGGAACGGCTTCGTCAGCCGTGCCGTGACGTGCGACAGATCGTCGCCTTCGGCATAGCCCGAGATCAGCAGCACCCCCGCGTCGGGCCGGCGCGCATGGACCAGCGCGGCCAGTTCCGCGCCGGTGATCCCGGGCATCAGATGGTCGGTCAGCAGCAGGTCGAACGCCACGCCGCGCTCGATCAGCCCCAACGCCTCCTCTCCGGACGATGCCTCGACGACGTCATAGCCCAGCTCCGCGAGCATGTCGGCGGTGCTCAGCCGAACCAGCTCCTCGTCGTCGACCAGCAGCACGCGGCCGCTGGTGCGCGTCGCCGGATCGGCGATCACCACCGTCTCGACCGGCGCGTCCGCCGCCGCGCTGCGCGGCAGCCACAGCTCGATCTGCGTCCCGGCGCCGGGTGCGGACGCGATGGTCAGCGTGCCGCCGAGCTGGAGCGCGAGCCCATGGACCATCGACAGGCCCAGCCCGGTACCCTTGCCGACGCCCTTGGTCGAGAAGAACGGCTCGATCGCACGCGCCAGCGTCGCCGCATCCATCCCGGTGCCGCTGTCGGACACGCCCAGCCGCAGGTAGCGCCCGTGCGGCAGGCGGGCCCGGTGGCCGTCGCCCACCGCTTCCTCCGCGACGCCGATCCGCAGCGTGCCGCCCGCGGGCATCGCGTCGCGCGCATTCACCACCAGGTTCAGCAGCGCCATTTCCACCTGATTGGCATCGGCGCTGGCGCGCGGGAGGCCCGACGGCGCATCGACGACGACGTTGATCTGCGGCCCGGTGGTGCTCGCGATCAGCTCGCCCATGCCGGCGACCAGCTCGGCCAGATCGACCGCGACCGGCTGGAGCGGCTGGCGGCGCGCGAAGGCGAGCAGGCGTTGCACCAGCGTCTTTGCGCGCTCCGCCGATTGCAGCGCGCCCGCGATCAGCCGCTGCTCGCGCTCGCTGCTCGCGGTCCTGCGCCCGAGCATGTCGAGGACGCCGACGATCGGGGTCAGCAAATTGTTGAAATCGTGCGCCACGCCGCCCGTCAGCTGGCCCATCGCCTCCATCTTCTGCGCCTGGCGCAACGCCTCCTGCGCATCGGCGAGCTGATGGTCGCGCCGCAGCCGCTCGGTCACGTCGGTGACGAACTGGTAGACGCCGACCTGCCGCCCCCGATCGTCGCGCAGCGGATGCAGGTTGATGGCATAATAGGGACGCGCGCGGTCGGGGTCGCCGAAATCGTCGATCAGCGTCACCGGCTCGTTGCGCATGCCGCACAGCCAGGCGGCGCGCACCTCCGCCTGATGCTCGGGCTGGTCGGCCAGCAGCGCCAGCATGTTGTCGCCGGTGCGCGGACGCACCCCGAAGACGCGCTCGAATTCGTCGGCATTGGCGAGGTTGATCGCCAGGATGTTGAAGTCGAGATCGACCGCCATCACCATCATGTCGGTGTTTTCGATCATCGTCGCGAGCAGGTTGCGCTCGCGCGTGCGCGCCAGCACGCGCTCCTCCAGCACCGAGGCGGAGTGACGCAGCGCCTCCTCCGCCGCCTTCCGGTCGTGGATGTCGACCGACGAGCCGAACCAGCGCGTGATCTCGCCCGTCGCGGGGTCGCGGTACGGGTTGGCGCGGTCGAGGAACCAGCGATATTCGCCCGTGGCGGAGCGGATGCGATGCTCGCAATGATGCGGCGTGCCGGTGGCGAGCGCGGCGGTGAAGGCGGCGACCACGTGCGGCGCGTCGTCGGGGTGGATGAAAGCCGCGGCGATCTCGGCCGGCGACATGGAGCGATAGCTGGCGCCGGTGTAGTCGGTGAACTGCTGGTTCAGGAACTCGATCTGCCCCTGCGCATCCGCGATCCAGACGATCTGCGGCACCGTATCCACCATCTGGCGGAACCGCGCCTCCCCCTCGGCCAGGATATGGTCGTGGGCGGTCGGGATGGTCGGGGACGCCGGATCGGCCATGTCATGTCTCGCGCGATGCCCCCTGCGGGTGGAGACGCCGATCGGTATAGGAGGTTCCGCGCCCCGCGTCATCAGCCGCCGGGTCGATAGGTACGCTCGACGTGCCCCGCCAGCTCGTCGGGGTGGAAATAGACCGGACGCAGGCGGCCGTCGGCATAGCGGTCGACCTGATCGGCGAAATGCGGCGAGGCGGGGTCGCCGCTCTGCCCGCCCGCCATCACCGCGGTGGCCGTCACGCGCTGCCCGAACTCCACGATCGCGACGAAGCTGTTGCCGCTGGTGCCGTAATAGCGCTTCGTCCCCGGCCATGGCTTCGCCCCGAACGAGGCCAGGCTGCCCCATTGCGCCGAGGTGAAGGGCACCGGGGTGGAGGGGCGGCGGTCGTCGAAATGCGGCTGGATCGCGTCGTCCAGCCGCTGGAAGCGGTTGATCGCCCGCCACGGCGTCCGCCACGTCCCGAAATCGCGCGACAGCCGCGCGACCGCACGCTCCAGCGCGGCCAGCTTCGCCGCTGGGGTGACGCGGGTCGCGATATAATCGGGCACGTTCATCCGTTCCGCCTGCGCGAATTCGCCGACCTCGCGCCAGAGCTCGTCGCCCCAGAACACCGCGAGGCTGGTCGCGACCGAATCGTAGCCCCAGCGATGGTCCCAGCCGGCCAGCGTCGCGACCGGCGCCGCCAGCGCGCGGCGGCGCGGGTCGCCCGCGGGCAGCGCGCGCCACGCCGACACCACGCCGGGCAGCAAATGCGCGAAGGCGGGCAGGTACGGATCGTAGGCGGCGATGCGCAGCCGCTCCGCGGTCCAGCCGGTTTTGCCGGTCAGCAACAGGTCCGCATGTTCGCCGCGCGCATTGGCGCCGGTCTGGTCCATGTAGCGCGGATAGTCCGCCGCCTTGGGGCTGTCCGGCCCGGCCGCGCTCCACGGCCAGTCGTTGGTGTTGTGGACCCAGCCGACGCGCGGATTGGCGACGCTGGGCAGGCTGGCGAGCGTGTGCAGCCCGCGCCAGTCGGTCGCGGGATCGCTGCCGTCGACCGGGCGGGTATAGTCGAAGCGGTCGTCGCGCACCGGCATGAACTGCGGCATCAGGAACGCGATCTCGCCCTTGTCGTCGGCGAAGAGCGTGTCGTTGGACGAATTCGCCTTGCGCTCGGCGATCGCCATGAACGACGCGAGGTCGGTCGCCTTCGTGCGCAGCCAGCTCTGCTCCAGCGCCGGGACGGGCCGCCACATCAGCGCGGTGGCGATCCAGCGCCCGTCCTTCGCCGCGACGATCGACCCGTGATGCGTCCGCCACGTCGCGAAGCGGCGTTCCGCCATGCTGCCGTCGGCGCGGCGATAGCGCAGCGTCACGCCGCGCTCCTCGACCGGGCGCACCTCCTTGCCGTAGCGATAGGCCCAGCCGCCCGCGCGCCGCGTCACGGCCTCTGCGAACTGGTCGACGTTGTCGACCGTGGACGAGGTGTGCATCCACCCGGCATGCGCGTTGAACCCCTGATAGACGAAGAACTGCCCCCAGGTGCTCGCCCCATAAGCGTTCAGCCCCGCGTCGCTCGTCACCTGCGCCTCGGAGCGGAAGTAGAAGCTGGTGTGCGGGTTGATGAGCAGCAGCGCATGGCCCGCGCTCGTCAGCTTCGGCGCGATGGCGATGCCGTTCGACCCCGACGGCTCGCGCGGGACGGTGCCGCGCTCCTCCGGGGTGGGGGGTGTCGGGCGGCCGTAGAAGGTCTTCAGGTCGGACAGCGCGATCCGCTCGATGTCGCCGCCGATGCTCCCCTCGGTAAAGCTCAGCGCCATCCACGGCTCGAACCGGGTGAGCACGCGCGGGCGGGTCTGCGGATGCGTCGCCAGATAATAGTTCAGCCCGTCCGCCCAGGCGTCCATCAGCGCGCGCAGCCAGTCCGGGCTGGCGGCATATTGCGCCTGCAATTCCGCCGGATCGACATACAGCCGCTGGCGCAGGTCGGCCCAGATCGCCTCTTCGCCCTCGGCCTCCGCGGTGCGGCCCAGCGCGGTCAGGTAATTCGCCTCGATACGTGAAAAGTCGTCCTCCGCCTGCGCGTAGATCATCCCGAACACCGCATCCGCGTCGCTTTTGCCGCGGACATGCGGGATGCCCCAGTCGTCGCGCGTGATCGTCACGCGCGCCGCCTGCGCCTGCCAGCGTGCCGTTTCGGGGGCGGGGGCGGGGACCGCCGCCGTGGTGGCGAGCAGCGCCAGCAGGAGCAGCGGATCGCGTGCGCGGGGAAGAAGCCTATCCATGCAGCGGGTCTAGGACGAAACGGGGCGGGATGGCCATGCGCTGGTTGACGGTTGTTGCGGCGGTGATGCTCGGCGGCGCAACGGTGCCCCCGCCGGAGCCCCGCGTGACGCTGCTGCGCCCCGCCGCGGTGTTCGACGGGGTCGACGGCGTGGCGCATGTCGGGTGGCAGGTGCTGGTGCGCGGCGACCGCATCGTCGCGGTCGGCCCGTCTCCGGCCGCGCCCGCCGATGCGCAGGTGATCGAGCTTGCCGGCACCACGCTGATGCCCGGCATGATCGAGGGGCATGCGCATCTGTTCCTGCACCCCTATGACGAGGCGACATGGGACGATCAGGTGCTGCACGAGCCGCTGGCGCTGCGCACCGCGCGCGCGGTGGCGCAGGCGGGCGCCACGCTGCGCGCCGGGTTCACCACGGTGCGCGATCTGGGCACGGAAGGGGCGGGCTATGCCGATGTCGGGCTGAAATCGGCGATCGATCAGGGCGTAGTCGAGGGGCCCCGGCTGCACGTCGCGACCCGCGCCATTGTCGCGCTGGGCGCCTACGGACCCAAGGGGTTCGAGCCGGGCGTCGAAGTGCCGCAGGGGGCGGAGGAGGTGTCCGGCCCCGACCAGATGGTCGCCGCCGTCCGTCGTCAGATCGCGGCGGGGGCGGACTGGGTGAAGCTCTATGCCGACTACCGCTGGCGCCCCGGCGAGGACAGCCGCGCGACGCTGAGCCAGCGCGAGATCGAGGCCGCGGTGGCGGCGGCGCACGATGCCGGGCGCCCGGTCGCGGTCCATGCCTCCACGCCGGAGGGGATGCGCCGCGCGGTCGCCGCCGGGGTCGACACGATCGAGCATGGCTATGGCGGCACCCGCGCGATCTATGCCGCGATGGCGGCGAAGGGGATCGCGCTGTGCCCGACGCTCGCCGCCGCGGAGGCCAGCGCGCGCTATCGCGGCTGGAACGGCGCGGAGCCGGCCCCCGCGGCGGTGCGCCTCAGCCGGGATAGTTTCCGCCTGGCGCTGGCCGAGCGCGTGCCGATGTGCATGGGGGGCGACGTCGGCGTGTACGCGCACGGCGACAATGCGCGCGAGATGGTGCTGATGGCGGCGGCGGGGATGCCGGCGGCGCAGGTGCTGCTCGCCGCGACCTCGGGCAATGCGCGGTGGATGCGCGTGGGCGACCGCGTCGGTGCGATCCGCGCCGGGATGCTCGCCGATCTGGTCGCGGTCGCGGGCGATCCGCTGCGCGACATGGCGGCGACGCGGCAGGTGCGCTGGGTGATGAAGAACGGCGCGGTCGTCGCGCGGCCGTGACGTGCCTCAATCGTGGAGCAGCGGCCCCAGCGCGTTGATCGTCAGCTGCAGGCTCAGCGTATGCTCCATCGTCGGCCGACGGCCGCCCAGACCCAGCCGGTACTGGTTGAGGTAGCCCGCGTCGAGCAGCGCCTTGCGGTGCAGGAACGGGATCGTCACGCCCAGCACGTTGCGCATCCGCTCATAGCCGGCGCGCTGGCCCCAGCTGGTGGTGTTGGGGATCAGGAAGCTTTCATGGCTGGCGAACAGCGCGAAACCCCTCGACCCCAGCGGGTGGTTGTAGCGCACCAGCGGCCGGACGCGGAAACCCACCTCGCTTCCGCCGGGGTTGAACCGCTCGTCGACGCGGAACCGGCCGGAGAGGCGGCCGTGCGTGACGACGACCTGTTGGCGCAGCCGGTTCTCCCGCACGTCGGGACTGGTGTTGCTGAACAGCCCGACACGGCGATAGCCGATGCCGAATTCGAACGTCCTGTTCGCCCTGAACCCCAGCAGCGCGCCATATTCGGTCTGGTTCAGCCCGTCCGCCCGGTCGCCCCAGCGCGCGATCTGCTCCAGCGTGACGCGCACGTCCGACGTCAGCGGCACGTTCAGATTGACCTGCTCCCACAGCTGGTCGTCCTCCACCTGCGCCGTCGCGGGCGCGGCGGCGAACAGCGCGGGGATCGACCAGACCAGATGACGTCGGCGCACGGATGAGTTCCCCCCAGGCACGCGGCGCGTCGCGGCCCCCCGCCGCGTTTCCACGTCCGGAGGTGCCGCTATCAGGCCATGCGCGCCCGGGAAAGGGCCATCACGGCCTACGCGCCGGCCCGGGCCAGCGCCTCGATGGTGCCCCAGTCGCGCACCGCGGCCACGTTGCGGCGCGCCAGCGTCACCAGCAGCGCGCGATTGTGCGGCGTATCCGGCATCACCGCCGCCGCCCCCACGGTGGCGGCCAGCCCGCTGGCGGCGGCGATGCGATAATCCGCCTCCGCACGCGCCGGGGTATAGGCCGGATCGATCGCGCCGATCGCCGCGGCATGGTCCGCGATCAGCGCGCGCTCGACCGCGCGCCGATCCTCGACCGACAGGCTGCCGGTCAGGAAATAGGCCAGGTCGATCGCGGGTGCGCCGCGGCTCACCATCTGCCAGTCGATCAGATACGCCAGCGGCGCGGCGCCGCGCCGGTCGAACATCACGTTGTCGACGCGCGGATCGGCGTGGATCAGCGTCGCATGGCCATAATCGTGCGCGCCCCATGCGGCCCGCAGGGCGGCGAAGGCGCGGATGATGTCCATGTCCTCCTGGCCCATGTCCGCGGCATAGCGATCCTCGAACACCCGGAGCCCCACAGCGTAGAAGTCGGGGGTGCCGGGGGCGGCGGCGCGGTTCGCCGCGATCCACGGCCACCGCGTCAGCTCCGGTGCGCGCCAGAAACGCGCGTGCAGCCGGCCCAGTTCATGAACGACCGCCGCGGCGTCCTGCGTCGAGCAACCCGCGATCTGGTCGCCCGGCGTGCAGAAGGCGCCCAGATCCTCCAGCACCAGATTGGCGCTGTGACCGTCCCCGGAACAGGCGACGTGCCACGCGCGCGCCGTACGCAGCGGCGGCGTGTCGCCGAACAGGCGATACGCCTCCACCTCGGCGCGATACGGGTCGATCGCGGCGACCAGGTCGCGCATCCCCTCATGGCGGGAGTGGAACTTGCACACGACGCTCGTCGGCTCGTCCACGACGGGCTTGTTATAGTTGATCGCCACCCGCACCGTGTCGCTGACGTTGCCATGGCCCAGCGGAGCGATCCGCGCCATCGAGATGCGCGGCAGGTCGAGCCCGGCGTGCCGGAACACCGCCTGCAGCCAATGTCCGTCGATTTCCTCGACCGAGGCGAGCATGACGGGCGGGGGCAGGTCGCCCGGCACCTGGCCGTCGCCGTCGCGGCCCCAGGCACCGGCGGTGCGCGGCGGCGCCCACCATTCGACCACGCGCCCGCCCGCGACGCGGACCACGTCGATCCCGCAGGTCGCGCGCGCATCGGGGTCCGCGGGATGCAGGTTCCACACCGCGCAGGCCAGATCGCCCTGTGCGAACAGCGCGTCGAACGCGATGCGCGCGCCGCTGCCGGTCACCGGATCGTCGAGCAGATCGGCGGGCATGACCGCGGTCGCCTCGCCGGTGCGATACCGCATCGCGCCGTCGCCCAGCGTCGAGCGCAACAGCGCCTCGTCACGCGACGCCCAGGCCGTCAGGAAGGCGCTGGCGACCTCTGCGGTGCCGTCCGCATCGCCCACGCCGCCGACCGGATCGCGCGGATGGAAGATGTCGCGATCCTCTCCCGCGCGCGCCCAGAAGCCCTTGCTGTACGGCGTGTTCCAGCAGTCGCTGAAGCGCCCGCCCGACACCTCGAACACCTCGATCCCCGACAGATCGACCCGCTCGCCCCGGGTCGTGGTCATGTTCCACACCGAGCACACGAAGCGATCGTCCCCCAGCAGCACCTCGTGCGTGAAGCGGGGGTTCAGCATCTCGCTTTGCTGGCGGACGCGCGCGATCTGCGCCTCCGCGCTCAGCGCATTCACGCAGGAGGGGTCGTGGCGGATGATCTGGTCGTGGCACAATTGCCCGATCAGCTCCGCACGGCGCCGGTTCCACACCTCCTCCCAATAGGCGCGGATCAGATCGGTGGGAGAGGGGACGCTGCTGTCGTCCATGACGGCGGGTCGAACCATGCGGGTCTGTCCTCTCTCACGTGCGCCGCCGCTGCGGTCGTTCTCCCTCCATCGTCGCCCGCGTGCGCGCGAAAGTCCAATCGGCGCGACGCGGCGATTGATGCCGATCGCCGATCAATCGCCCTTCACCGGCCCCCAGACGGACACGCGCCGCTCGGGGGCGAGGTACAGCGCATCGCCCGGCTTCACCGCGAAGGCGGTGTACCAGGGGCCGAAATTGCGCACGATGCCGTTGACGCGGTACTTGTCCGGGCTGTGCGGGTCGGACAGCAGCGCGGCACGCTGCGCGCCCTCGCGCCGCTTGCCCTGCCACGCCTGCGCATAGGCCAGGAAGAAGCGCTGGTCGCCGGTGAAGCCGTCCAGCACCGGCGGCTCGCCGTGGCGCGAGACGTAGCGGCGATAGGCGGCATAGGCGGTCTCCAGCCCGCCCAGGTCGGCCAGATTCTCGCCCAGCGTCAGCCGCCCCTTGATCCTCGTCCCCGGAATCGGCTCGTACTGGTCGAACTGGTTCGCCAGCCGGTCGGCCTGGACGGTGTATTTCGCCGCGCTGGCCGCGGTCCACCAGTCGCGCAGGCGGCCCTTCTCGTCATATTGCCGGCCCTGATCGTCGAAGCCGTGCCCCATTTCGTGCCCGATCGTCGTCGCGCCCGTTTCCGCGTAATTGACCGCCGGGTCGGCGTTGGGATCGAAGAACGGCGGTTGCAGGATCGCGGCCGGCAACGTGATCTGGTTCATCGTCGGGTCGTAATAGGCGTTTACCGTCTGCGGCGTCATGTACCACAGCCCGCGATCGACCGGATGCGGGAAGCGCGCCAGCGCCAGCCGCCAGCCGAACGCGTCGGACGCCATCGCATTGGCCAGCGGGTCGGTGCGCGACACCGCCAGCGTCGAATAGTCGATCCACTTCGCCGGATGCCCGATGCGCGGGTCGAACGTCGCGAGCTTCGCCAGCGCCGCGGTGCGGGTGGCATCGTCCATCCACGACGCGGCCTGGATCTTGTCCCGGTAGGCGGCGCGCATGTCGGCGACCAGCTCGTCCGCCTTCGCCTGGGTCGCCGGGGTCCAGTAACGCTGGACGTAGATCGCACCGACCGCCTCGCCCAGCGCGTCGTCGAGCAGCGCGATCCCGCGCTTCCACCGCGCGCGCTGCTCCGGCACGTCGTACAGCGTCTTCTTGTAGAAATCGAAATTCGCCTGGTCGAACGCGCGCGGCAGATAGGCGGCGTGGTCGCTCAGGAAGCGCGCGGTCATCCACTCCTTCCACGTCGACAGCGGCACGTCGGCCAGCCGCTTGCCCGTGGCGGTCACCGCAGTCGTCTCCGCGACATCGACCGTCTTCGCCGCGCCCAGCCCCATCGCGGCCAGCGTCGCGTCCCAGTCGAACTCGGGCGCCAGCGCGGTCAGCTGCGCGCGCGTTATCGGATTGTGCGTCGCCACCGGATCGCGCCGCCGCTCGGGCGTCCACTGATCCTGGCTCAGCCGCGTCTCCAGCGCGATGATGCGGTCGGCCCGCCCCTGCGGATCGGACAGCCCGGCCAGCGTCTGCAGCCGGATGAGGTAATCGCGGTACGCCTTGCGGATCGCGACATATTTCTCGCCGTCGAGCAGGTAATAGTCGCGCACCGGCAGCCCGAGCTGCCCCTGCCCCGCATTGACGGTGTAGCGCGTAGGGTCGTCCTGATCGGCGTTGATCCCGACGTTCAGCGGGGAGGGCATGCCCGGGTGCATCATCAGCCGCACCAGCGCGGGGCGGGTCCTCACCGCGTCGATCTTCGCCAGATACGGCCGCAGCGGCGCGAGCCCGCGCGCCTCGATCCCCTGCTCGTCCATCCATGCGGCATAGAAGTCGCCCACCTTGCGCGCGGTGGGGGAGGTGGGGTTCGCCGCGGCCTCCTCGACGATCTGCCGCACCTGCCCCTCGATCTCGTCGGGCAGGTCGTAATTGTAGCCGGCGCCCACCTTGTCCGCGGGGATCGGATGGTTCTTCAGCCAGGTCCCTTCGGCAAATTCGTAGAAGTCGTCGCCCGGCTTCACGCTGCGATCCATGTCGGCGAGCTCGAGGCCCCAGCTGCCGTAGCGGGGCCTGGCGGTCTGCGCGATCAGCAGGGCGGGGGCGGCGAGCAGGCTGGCGGCGGCGAGCAGATAGGTACGGCGCATCGGGGATCCTCGTGACGGGTGCGCCACGCTACGAGGATCGGGGCGGGCCGGAAAGCCCCTGCCCTTCAGGGCAGGGGTTGGGGTGGGGCAGTCAAGGGCGATCGTCTCGGTGAGACATCCCTCACCCCCTACCCCTCCCCTGAAGGGGAGGGGCTTTCAAGGCCTCAGAACGACAGCCCCATCGCGGTCTTCACGCCGGGCAGCGCCTTCACCCTCGCCAGCAGGTCCGCGTTCACCGCCTCGTCCACCGACAGCAGCAGCACCGCCTCGCCACCGGCCTGACGGCGGCCCAGGTGGAAGGTGCCGATGTTGACCCCCGCCTCGCCCAGCAGGGTGCCCAGACGCCCGATGAACCCGGGCGCGTCCTCGTTGACCACGTACAGCATCGGGCCGGCCAGATCGGCCTCGACCTTGATCCCGAACAGCTCGACCAGTCGCGGCGCGGCGTCGCCGAACAACGTGCCGACGACCGAGCGCTCGCCGTCCGCGGTGCGCACCGCGACGCGCAGCAGCGTGTGGTAGTCGCCCTCGCGCTCGGTGCGGATCTCGCGCACCTCCATGCCGCGGTCGCGCGCCAGCACCGGCGCGTTGACCATGTTCACCGTGTCGGTCTGCGTGCGCAGGAAGCCGGTGAGCACGGCGGAGGTGATCGGCTTCGGATTGAGGTCCGCGGCCGCACCCTCGCGGTGGATCGACACGCGGTCGATCGCGCCGGTCGCCAGCTGCCCGACCAGCGAGCCCAGCTTCTCCGCCAGCCCCATGTACGGGCGCAGCTTCGGCGCTTCCTCCGCCGACAGGCTGGGCATGTTCAGCGCGTTGGTGACGCCGCCGTCGACCAGATAGTCGGCCATCTGCTCGGCGACCTGGATCGCCACGTTCACCTGCGCCTCGTTGGTCGACGCGCCCAGATGCGGCGTGGAGATGAAGTTGGGGGTGCCGAACAGCGGGCTCTCCTTCGCCGGCTCGGTCACGAACACGTCCAGCGCCGCACCCGCGATATGCCCGCTGTCGAGCCCCGCCTTCAGCGCCGCCTCGTCGATCAGCCCGCCGCGCGCGCAATTGACGATGCGCACGCCCTTCTTGGTCTTGGCGAGATTTTCCGCCGACAGGATGTTGCGGGTCTGGTCGGTCAGCGGCGTGTGCAGGGTGATGAAATCGGCGCGCGCCAGCAGCTCGTCCAGCGTCACCTTGGTCACGCCCAGCTCGACCGCGCGCTCCTCGGTCAGGAACGGATCGAACGCGACGACCTTCATCTTCAGCCCCAGCGCGCGATCGGCGACGATCGAGCCGATGTTGCCCGCGCCGATCAGCCCCAGCGTCTTGGCGGTCATCTCGACACCCATGAAGCGGTTCTTCTCCCACTTGCCCGCCTGCGTCGAGGCGTCCGCCTCCGGCAATTGCCGCGCCAGCGCGAACATCAGCGCGATGGCGTGTTCGGCGGTGGTGATCGAATTGCCGAACGGCGTGTTCATGACCACCACGCCCTTCGCCGAGGCGGCGGGGATGTCGACGTTGTCGACCCCGATCCCGGCGCGCCCGACCACCTTCAGGTTGGTCGCGTGGTCCAGGATGTCCTTGGTCACCTTGGTCGAGGAGCGGATGGCGAGGCCGTCATACTGGCCGATGATCGCCTTCAGCTCGTCGGGGGTCTTGCCGGTGATCTCGTCCACCTCGACTCCGCGCTCGCGGAAGATTTCGGCAGCGCGCGGGTCCATCTTGTCGGAAATCAGTACCTTGGGCATGTTCGGCTATCCTTGAACGGCACCGTCACCCCGGCCTCGAGCCGGGGTCCCGCTCTTTTCGGCGGGCGGTGAAGAAGAAGAAGAAGCGGGACCCCGGCTCAAGGCCGGGGTGACGCGAAGGGATCAGGCAGCGGCCCTGGCGGTGGCATAGGCCCAGTCGAGCCACGGCCCCAGCGCCTCGATATCCGCGGTGTCGACGGTGGCGCCGCACCAGATGCGCAACCCCGGCGGCGCATCGCGATAGCCGCCGATGTCGAGCGCGGCGCCTTCGGCCTCCAGCAGCGACACCATCTTCTTGATGACCGCTTCGTCCGCATCCACCGTCAGGCACACGCTGGTCTTCGACCGCGAGGCTTCGTCCTGCGCCAGATGCCCCAGCCAGTCGCGCGTCGCGACGATCCGGTCGAGCGCCGCGGCATTGGCGTCGGAGCGCTTGATGAGGCCGCCCGCGCCCAGCGACTTGGCCCATTCCAGCGACCAGATCGCATCCTCGACCGCCAGCATCGACGGCGTGTTGATCGTCTCGCCCCTGAACACGCCCTCGGTCAGCTTGCCCTTGGAGACGAGGCGGAACACCTTCGGCAGCGGCCAGGCGGGGGTGTAGCTTTCCAGCCGCTCGACCGCGCGCGGGCCCAGGATCAGGACGCCGTGCGCGCCTTCGCCGCCCAGCACCTTCTGCCAGCTGAACGTCGCGACGTCGATCTTGTCCCACGGCAGGTCGTAGGCGAACACGCCCGACGTCGCGTCCGCGAAGGAGAGCCCCTCGCGATCGTCCGCGATCCAGTCGCCATCGGGAACGCGCACGCCGCTGGTGGTGCCGTTCCAGGTGAAGAGGACGTCGTTCGACCAGTCGACCGCGCTCAGGTCCGGCAGCTGGCCGTAATCGGCGCGCAGGACGGTGGGATCGATCTTCAGCTGCTTGACCGCGTCGGTCACCCAGCCCTCGCCGAAGCTTTCCCACGCCAGCGCGGTGACCGGGCGCGCGCCCAGCATCGTCCACATCGCCATCTCATACGCGCCCGTGTCGGAGCCGGGGACGATGCCGATGCGGTGGGTGTCGGGCAGGTCGAGCAGTTCGCGCATCAGGTCGATGCAATATTGCAGCCGCTGCTTGCCCAGCTTCGAGCGGTGCGAACGCCCGAGGACGTCGGTCGCGAGCTTGGCCGGATCGTATCCCGGCGGCTTGGCGCAGGGGCCGGAGGAAAAATGGGGGCGTGCCGGCCTGGTGGCGGGCTTCGCAGGCGCAAGAGTGGCGTCGGCGGCAATCGAATCGGTCATATAGACTCTCCTCACAGAGAGCACGCGCGGCGTTGGGACCGCGTGGCCCGTCGACGGCCCTAGCGGCGCGGGGCGGGGTTGGCAACCGCCCGTCGCAGCGCAGAATCGTTCCGTCACCGGCGGACTTGTGCCGGCCGTCATTATTCTCCCTAAGTTCCCCGGCGAAGGCCGGGTCCAGATGGGAGCGGGTGGTGATGATGCGTAAGCCGCTTCCAACTGGGCCCCGGCCTTCGCCGGGGAACAAGCGGTCGTGGCAGGCTCGGCTCGTTCCCGTCACCGCCCTGATCCTCGCCGCCTGCGGTCGTTCCGATCGCCCGGCGCCGGTCGGCCCGGTCGCGCCGCCGCGGCCCGAGGTGCAGGCGCCGTCCGACCGCGAGACCGCGCAGTGCCTGGCCGACCTGCGCGCGCTGGGGGTCGATTTCCAGCGGCTGCCCGATCGCCCTTCGATGGGGCGCGGCTGCGGCCTCGTCGGTACGGTCAAGCTGCTCGACATCGGCGTGCCCACCGCCAATCTGGGGGCGGTCCGCTGCGGCGAGGCGCGCGCCTATGCATCCTGGGCGCGCAACGGCGTCGCGCCCGCGGCGTACCAGATCCTCGGCTCCGAACTGTCGCGCGTCGTCAGCATGGGCAGCTATGCCTGTCGCGACACGGTGGGGACGACGGGACCCGCGCGCCGCTCCGGCCACGCCATCGCCAATGCGATCGACATCGGCGCGTTCGAGCTGAAGGACGGGCGCCGCATCTCGATCCTGCGCGACTGGAATTCGCCCGATCCCGACATCCGCCGTTTCCTGGAGACGGTCCGCACCTCCGCATGCCGCCGCTTCGGCACCGTCCTGACCCCCGATTTCAACGCCGCGCACCGCGATCATCTGCACCTGGAGGATGACGGAAAGCGGTTCTGCCGGTAATTCAGGTGTCTTGCCGCGGTCACGGCGCGTGACTACACCCCGCGAATGACAGAAACCCGCGTACCCAGCCGCGTCTTCCCGCGCGCGAAACAGGATGCCGAAGTCGCCAAGACCGGCATCTCCACCCCCCAGACCGAAAGCCCGGCGTACACGCTCGCGTTCCAGGACATGGATTTCCTGCTGCGCGAGGACCTGCGCCCGGTCCGCTTCCAGCTCGAACTGCTCAAGACGCAGCTGATCCTCGAGGAAGCGCATATCGGCTCCACCTTCGTCTTCTACGGCTCGGCCCGCATCCCGGAGCCGTCGAAGGCGCAGGCGCTGCTCGATCTGGCCACCGACGAGAAGAGCCGCCGCATCGCCGAGCGGCTGGTGGCGAAGAGCAAATATTACGACATGGCGCGCGAACTGGCGCAATTGTGCTCCAACTTCCCGCGTGACGAGTCCGGAAAGCGGCATTTCGTGGTGTGTTCGGGCGGCGGCCCCTCGATCATGGAGGCCGCGAACCGCGGTGCGGCGGACGTTCACGCCGAATCGATCGGGCTGAACATCGTCCTGCCGCACGAACAGGCGCCCAATCCGTACGTCACGCCCGCGCTCAGCACGCAATTCCACTATTTCGCGCTGCGCAAGATGCACTTCCTGCTCCATGCGCGCGCGCTGGCCGCGTTCCCCGGCGGGTTCGGGACGTTCGACGAACTGTTCGAGCTGCTGACGCTCATCCAGACCGGCAAGGTGGAGCCGATGCCGGTGCTGCTGTTCGGCCGCGAATTCTGGGAGCGGGTCGTCAATTTCGACGCGCTGGTCGAGGAAGGCGTGGTGTCGGAGCGCGATCTGGGCATCTTCCGCTACGTCGAAACCGCGGCGGAGGGCTGGGCGGTCGTCCAGCAATTCTACCAGGAGCGTGCCGCGCAGGCGGCGCGCTGACGCTGCCGGCCGGGGAGGACGACGTGAGCGACTGGCCGATCGACGACATCGCCGCGGAACTGCGCGCCGCGCGCGACGACTGGCGCGCCGCGCACCCCCGCCACGGCGAGGCGGGGTTTCCGTCGCGCCAGGTGATGCGCGGCGTCGTGGCCGACCTGTTTGCCGCGCTGTTCCCCGCCCGGCTGGGGCATGACGGCGCACCGCCCGCGGACGAGCATGGCTATGTGCGCGAGACGCTGGCGCGTGCGCTCGACCGGCTGGCGCAGCAGGTGCGGCTGGAGCTGCTCTACGATCGCGCCGATCCGGCGCGCGCGCAGGAGGTCGTCGCCACCTTCGCCCGGCGCCTGCCCGCGATCCGCCGCCTGCTCGACAGCGATGTCGAGGCGGCGTTCGCGGGCGATCCCGCGGCCCGCAGCGTCGACGAGATCCTGCTGTGCTACCCGTGCGTCACCGCGATCCTGTGCCACCGGCTCGCGCACGAGCTGTACCGGCAGGGGATGACGCTGGTCGCGCGGATGATCGCGGAGCTGGCGCATTCCGAAACCGCGATCGACATCCATCCGGGCGCCACGATCGGGCGCGGCTTCTTCATCGACCACGGCAGCGGCGTGGTGATCGGCGAGACCGCGGTGATCGGCGAGCGCGTGCGCGTCTATCAGGCGGTGACGCTGGGCGCGCGCAGCTTCCCCGCGGACGAGGACGGCGCGCTCATCAAGGGCATCGCACGCCATCCGATCATCGAGGACGACGTCGTGATCTATGCCGGTGCGACGATCCTGGGGCGGGTCACGATCGGCGCGGGATCGGTGATCGGCGGCAACGTGTGGCTGACCGAAAGCGTACCGCCGCGCAGCGCCATCCATCAGGCCTGTGCGGAGCGCGCGACCGTCGCGGCGACGCTGCCGCCGGGGCATGTCGTGGCCGAGGACGTGCGGGGCTGAGGTTGCTCCCGTCACCCCGGCCCTGAGCGGGACGTTTGCAAAACGGGTGCAACGGCGTCGAGCCCACGCCGTGCTCCTGGGCAGGCAGGAGCCCAGGGTCAGGCAGAACGACGCCTGTAGGGACCGGCAACCCAGGGCTCCTGCCTTCGCAGGAGCACGGTGGAGACTTTTACAAAGGTCCCGCCCTGAGCCGGGATGACGGGGGAGGCTGGACGGACCTTCTGCCCACGACCGCCGTTGCCGCGGCGTTCATTCTTCGTCACGGACGCGTGCATGATCCTCGCCACCACCGCCACCTGGGGCATTTGCGCGCTGTCGACCGCGGGCGTGATCGTGCGCCCGTTCCGCTGGCCGGAGGCGATCTGGGCGGTGCTGGGCGCGGTCGTCCTGCTCGTCGCGGGGCTACTGCCGCTGTCCGCCGCCATCGCCGCGGCGGGGAAGGGCGGCGACGTCTATCTCTTCCTGATCGGCATGATGCTGCTGAGCGAAACCGCGCGGCGGCACGGCCTGTTCGACTGGGTCGCGGCGACCGCGGTGCGCCATGCGAGGGGCTCGACGCCGCGACTGTTCGCGCTGGTCTATGCCGCGGGGGTCGTCACGACGACGTTCCTGTCGAACGACGCGACCGCGGTCGTGCTGACGCCGGCGGTCTATGCCGCCGCGCGCCATGCCCGCGCCGATCCGCTGCCGCTGCTGTTCGCCTGTGCGCTGGTCGCCAATGCCGCCAGCTTCGTGCTGCCGATCTCCAACCCGGCGAACCTCGTCCTCTATGGCGGGACGATGCCGCCGCTGGGGCAGTGGTTCGCGTCGTTCGCCTGGCCTTCGCTCGGTGCGATCGTCGTCACCTTCGCCGCGCTGCGCTGGGCCGAGCGGGCGCGGATCGCGGGCACCTGCGCGACCGACGTGGCGCGCGACGCGCTGTCGTCGGGGGGCAAGGCGGCGCTGGCGGGGATCGTCGCGACCGCGGCCGTGCTGCTGGCGGCCTCCGCGCTCGACCGCGCACTGGGGTTGCCGACGTGCATCGCGGGGGTGGCGACCACACTGTTCGTCGCGGCGATGACGCGCACCTCGCCGCTCGGGATCGCGCGCGACGTCTCGTGGAGCGTCCTGCCGCTGGTGGCGGGGCTTTTCGTGCTGGTCGAGGCGCTCGATCGCAGCGGGGTGATCGCGGCGATCGCGGCGTGGCTGCGTGCGCTGTCCGCCGATCCGACGCAGGCGGCGGCGGTCGCCGGGGGCGCGCTGGCGGTGGGGTCGAACCTCGTCAACAACCTGCCGGCCGGATTGATCGCGAGCGAGGCGGTGGCGCAGGCGCATCCGCCGCGGCTGGTGGTCGATGCGCTGCTGATCGCGGTCGACCTGGGTCCCAACCTGTCGATCACCGGGTCGCTGGCGACCATCCTGTGGCTGCAGGCGATCCGGCGGGAGGGCGAGGACGTCGGCTTCCGGCGTTTCCTGAAGGTCGGTGCGGTGACGATGTTCCCCGCGCTCGCGGTCGCTTTGGGCGCGCGGCTGCTGATCGGGTAGCGGCGAGTCCGCTCGCGATGACGGGTAAACGCACACCCGATGTCCGGCGTTGCCCCCGCGCACGGGGCTCACGCGTTGGCGCGCGCATGACGATCCTGATCCCGGTGCTGGGCGACCAGCTGTCGCACGGCCTCGCCTCGCTGCGCGACGTGGCGCCGGACGAGGCGGTCGTGCTGCTGATGGAGGTGGCACAGGAGACGACCTATGTCCGCCATCACCAGCGCAAGATCGCGCTGATCCTGTCGGCGATGCGGCATTTCGCCGACGAGCTGCGCGCGGCGGGCTGGCGCGTGGACTATATCCGGCTCGACGATCCGGCCAACACCGGCAGCTTCACCGGCGAGGTAGCGCGCGCGGTGAAGCGGCATGCCGCGCGCGCGGTCCGCATCGTCGAGCCCGGCGAATGGCGCGTGAAGGAGATGATCGACGGCTGGGCCGGCTCGCTCGGCGTGCCGGTCGAGGTCATTCCCGACGACCGCTTCATCTGTTCGCTGCTGGAGTTCCAGACCTGGGCGCAGTCGCGCAACGATCTGGTGATGGAGTTCTTCTACCGCGAGATGCGGCGCAAGACCGGGCTGCTGATGACGGCCGACGGCAAGCCGGAGGGCGGCCGGTGGAATCTCGACAAGGAGAACCGTGCGCCCCCCAAGCGCGGGGTCAATTACCCCGAACCGCTCGCGGTCGCGCCCGATGCGATCACGCGCGAGGTGATGGCGTTGGTCGCCGCGCGCTTCGGCGACCATTTCGGGCGGCTGGAGGGGTTCGCGCTTCCGGTCACCGCGGCACAGGCGCGCCGCGCGCTGACGCATTTCGTCCGCACCGCGCTGCCGCATTTCGGCACGTTTCAGGATGCGATGGTCACCGGGCAGGACTGGCTGTTCCACAGCTGGCTCAGCCCCGCGATCAACCTGGGGCTGCTGACCCCGCTGGAGGTCGCGACGGCCGCCGCGCAGGCCTATACCGCGGGCGACGTGCCGCTGAACGCGGCGGAGGGCTTCGTCCGCCAGATCATCGGCTGGCGCGAATATGTCCGCGGCTATTACTGGCTGGAGATGCCCGAGGTGGCGGACGCCAATGCGCTGGGCGCCACGCGCGCGCTCCCCGACTTCTACTGGACGGGGGACACCGACATGCTGTGTGTGGCGGAGGCGGTGCGCAACACCCGCGACCACGGCTATGCGCACCATATCCAGCGGCTGATGGTGCTCGGCAATTTCGCGATGCTGGCGGGCGTACGGCCGCAGGAGGTCGCCGACTGGTTCCTGGTCGTCTATGCCGACGCCTATGAATGGGTCGAACTGCCCAACGTCATCGGGATGAGCCAGCACGCCGATGGCGGGCGGATGGCGACCAAGCCCTATGCCGGGGGCGGCGCCTATATCGACCGCATGTCGGACCATTGCGGGGCGTGCCGGTACGACGTGAAGAAGAAGACCGGGGAGGGCGCGTGCCCGTTCAACGCGCTGTACTGGGACTTCCTCGCGCGGCACGAGCGGCGGTTCGCGCGCAACCGGCGGATGGCGAACATGTACGCGACGTGGAACCGGATGACGCCGGACACGCGGGCGGCATACCGCGACAGCGCGGCGGCGTTCCTGGCCACGCTGGCGCCCGCACGGCCGGGCTGGGCGCGGTCGTGAGCGGTCGTTGCGCGCGCCCCCGCACCGTGCGATAGGCGCCGCCCTTTCCCGGTGATCGAAGGAGCACCCGCGTGGCCGACGACATCGTTGCGCTGGGGCTCGACTTCGGCACCACCAATACCGTCGTCGCGGCGGCGGACGGCGCGGGACGGTCGCGGCTGATCGAGTTCGCGGGCGAGGCGGCGGCGGGCGCGGTGTTCCGCTCGGCGCTGTGCTTCTGGGAGGACGAGCAGGGCTGGAACGGCATCGCCAGCGAGGCGGGGCCGTGGGCGATCGACGAATATCTCCAGTCGCCGCTCGACAGCCGCTTCATTCAGTCGTTCAAGAGCGTCGCCGCCAGCCCGCTGTTCGACCGCGCGCTGATCTTCAACAAGCCGTTCCGGTTCGAGGATATAGGGCGGCTGCTGTTGCAGAAGCTGGTCATGCACGCCGGCGGGCAGCTGGATCGGCGCCCCGCGCGCGTCGTCGTCGGGCGTCCGGTCGAATATGCGGGGGCGCGCGCGGACGCGGCGCTGGCGCGGACGCGCTACGATGCGATGATGGCCGCGTTCGGGGCGCAGGTGCATTACGTCTACGAGCCGCTGGGCGCGGCGCACAGCTATGCCACGCGGCTGAGCGAGCCCGCGACGATCCTGGTCGCGGACTTCGGCGGGGGCACGACCGATTTCTCGATCGTGCGGGTCGCGGCGCCGGGCGCGGCGCGGCGCTGCGTGCCGCTCGCCAGCGCGGGCGTCGGGATCGCGGGCGACCGTTTCGATCAGCGGATCGTGACGCAGCTGGTGCTGCCGCTGCTGGGCAAGGGCGGGCAATATCGCTCGATGGGCAAGCTGCTGGAGATCCCCGGCGGCTATTTCAACGATGTCGCCGACTGGTCGCGCCTGGCGATGATGCGCAATCGCCGCACGCTGGAGGAGTTGCGCCGGCTCCAGCGCGACGCGCTCGACCCCGCGGCGATCGGGCGGATGATCGCGCTGATCGAGAACGAGCAGGGTTTTCCGCTCTACGACGCGGTCGGCCGCGTGAAGCGCGCGCTGTCGGACGCGGAGGTGGCACCGTTCCGGTTCGAGGGCGGCGGCGTGCGTATCGAGGCGGAGGTGCGCCGCGACGCGTTCGAGGCGTGGATCGCCGACGACCTGCGCCGGATCGAGGCGGCGATGAACGCCGCGCTCGCGAAGGCGGCGCTGCCGGTCGAGGCGATCGACCGCGTGTTCCTGACCGGCGGTTCCTCGCTGATCCCGGCGATCCGCGCGCTGTTCCTGCGCCGCTTCGGCGAGGAGCGGATCGCGACCGGGGGCGAGCTGACGTCGATCGCGCACGGCCTCGCGCTGATCGGGGCGGAGGACGACCTGACCCCCTGGACCGCCTGAGCGGGAACCGCCGCGCGCGCCTGCCGTTGCCGCGCGCATGAGGGTGGACGTGCTGATCGTGGGCGGTGGCCCGGCCGGGCTGACCGCGGCGATCTATCTCGCGCGTTTCCACCTGTCGGTCGTCGTGGCCGACCGCGGCGGCGGGCGCGCGACTCTGATCCCGCGGACGCGCAACCATGCGGGTTTCCCGGAGGGCATCGGCGGCGCGGAGCTGGTCGGGCGGATGCGCGATCAGGCCGCCCGCTACGGCGCGCGGCTGATCGATGCCGAGGTAACGGCGCTGGTGCGGCTGGAGGACGGTTTCGCCGCGGCGGCGGGGGAGCAGGAGGTGGCGGCGCGCGCGGTGCTGCTGGCGACGGGGGTGACCAACCACCGTCCCGCGATGGACGATGCCATGCATGATGCGGCGCTGGCGCGCGGGCTGCTGCGCTATTGCCCGATCTGCGACGGTTACGAGGTGACCGACCGCCGCGTCGCGGTGATCGGCACGGGCGAGCGCGGGGTCAGGGAGGCGCTGTTCCTGCGCAGCTATACCGCCGACGTCACGCTGATCGCCCCCGATGGCGCGCACGACCTCGACGCGGCGGCGCGGGCGGCGCTGGACGCGGCGGGCGTCGCCGTCGCGGAGGTCCCGTGCGGTCCGATCGCGCTGGCGGACGACGCGATCCTGATCGGCGGGCGGGCCTTCGACACCGCTTATCCCGCGATGGGTTCCGCGATCCATTCGGGGCTGGCGCGGATGCTGGGGGCGGAGGTCAGCCCCGACGGCTGCATGATCGTCGATGCGCACCAGCGCACCGGCGTCCGCGGCCTGTATGCCGCGGGCGACGTGGTGCTCGGGCTCGACCAGATCAGCCACGCCATGGGCGAGGGCGGGGTGGCGGCGACGACGATCCGCAACGACCTCGCCGCGCGCGTGCCGATCCGGCGCAGCGCATGACCCACCGCAAGCCGCATCTGCCGACCAAGACCTGTGTCGTGTGCCAGCGTCCGTTCGCCTGGCGCAAGAAATGGGCGCGCGATTGGGATCAGGTGAAATATTGCTCGGATCGGTGCCGGACGAGCGCGCGGGGGAAGGGCGATGCCGCCTAGCGACAGGGTTACTGTTCGCTTACCCTCAAAGCTGTAGGAAGGGGCGCCTCACCCACCGGATTCGTCGTTCCATGCGCTGTTTTGCCGCCTCGTGCCTGCTGCTCGCCATCGCCTCTCCGGCAGTGGCGGAGACGGTCGCGCTGAAGCCAGTGGTGGAGGCGCGGCTGCGCGAGGAGCATGTCGAGCAGGACGACCTGCCGCAGGACTCGGACGCGGTGACGGTGCGTGTCCGTTCGGGGCTGGAGGCGACGCGCGGGCGCTGGTCGGCGCTGGCGGAGGCGCAGGGCAATCTCGCCATCGTCGCAGACTATTACAACGGGGTGGAGGGACCTTCGACCCTCCGCCCGCTAATCGGCGATCCGCAGAGCATCGCGCTGTACCGCGCGCAGATCCAGTATCGCGCGCCCGGTGCCACCGTCACCGCGGGGCGGCAGCGCATCATGCTGGAGGACGAACGCTTCGTCGGCGGCGCGGCGATCCGCAACAACGGCCAGACCTTCGACGCGGTGCGCGCGCAGCTCGAACCGCTGAAGGGGGTGACGGCGGACGTCACCTATGTGTGGAACGTGTGGACCGTCTGGGGCATCGACGGCACCGGCGCGCGCCCGCGCTCGATCGGCGGCGACACCGTCTTCGCCACCCTGGGCGTCGCGACGCCGGTCGGCACCGTCACCGGCTTCTCCTATCTGCTCGACCTGGACGAGGCGGCATTGCAGGGCTTCCGCCTGTCCAGCCAGACCTATGGCGCGCGCCTCGTCGGATCGCGCGCGTTCGGCCAGGCCAGGCTGACGTGGCAGGGGAGCTATGCGCGTCAGTCCGACTATGCGCGCAACCCCAATCGCTTCCGCGCCGATTACTGGATGGCGGACGTCGCGCTCGATCTGGGCGGCCCGCGCGTCGGCGCGGGGCGTGAGGTGCTGGGGGCCGATGACGGCCGCGCGCTGACCAGCTTCCAGACCCCGCTGTCGGCGATCTTCAAGTTCCAGGGCTGGGCCGACAAGTTCACCACCACCCCGCCCGACGGCATCCGCGACGCCTATGCCAGCGCCGGCTGGGGGTGGAAGCAGGTCGGGCGGTGGAGCGGCGTGTCGCTTCAGGCGGTGTACCACCGTTTCGACAGCGACCGGCTGGTGCGGCGATATGGCGACGAGATCGACCTGCTCGCCGCCGGCAAGCTGGGGCGCACGCTCGCCAGCCTGCGCTATGCCGACTACCGCGCCAAGGGATTCGGCGCGGATACCAAGAAGCTGTGGCTGCAGTTCGACTGGGTGCTGTGAGCGTTTGATACCTCCGTCACCCCGGACGTGTTCGAAACCTCTGCGAAACGCAGTTCCTTGTTCCCCGGCGAAGGCCGGGGCCCAGCTGGGGGACGGTGGTAACAGACGGAAAAGCCACGCCAACTGGACCCCGGCCTGCGCCGGGGAACGGCGACATTGTCGATCGATCCACGACGTTCGCAGAGGTTTTCGATTTGTTCCGGCATGACGGTTTGCCCCGAACACTTCCCACAAACGCCGCGCATTCCTATCCTGTCGGCATCACGATAGGACGACCCGATGACCTCTACCTTGCTCGATCCGCTGGCGCTGCCGGACTTCACCGCGCTCACGCCGGACGCCATTGCCCCCGCGCTCGACGCCGCGATCGCGCGCCATGCCGATGCGGTCGCCACCGTCACCCGCGACCGGCCGACGACGTTCGATCAGGCGTGGCTGCCGCTGGAGCGCGCCGAGGCGGCGATCGACGCGCTCTGGTCGGCGGTGTCGCACCTGCGCGGCGTGGCGGACACGCCGGAGCTGCGCGCCGCGCATGCCGCGGGGCAGGAGAAGCTCGTCCAGCATTCGATGGCGGTGGCGCAGAACCGCGACCTGTACGAGGTGCTGACCGCGCTCCAGGCGTCCCCCGCCTTCGCCGACCTGCCGCAGGCGGATCGCGTCGCGGTGGAATACGCCATCCGCGACTTCACGCTGGCGGGCGTCGCCCTCGACGCGGAGGATCGCGACCGCTTCGCCGCGATCTCGGTCGAGCTGTCGACGCTCTCGACGGAGTTCGGCAGCGCGCTGCTCGACGCGACCGACGCGTGGAGCGAGCACCTCACCGACGGGGGGCGGCTCGCCGGCCTGTCCGACACGGACAAGGCGATGTTCGCCGCCGCCGCGCAGGCGAAGGGGCTGGACGGCTGGCTCGTCACGCTCCAGCAGCCCAGCGTCAACGCGGTGCTGACCTTCGCCGAGGATCGCGACCTGCGCGCCGCGGTGTACCGCGCCTATGGCACCCGCGCCTCCGACCAGGGGCCGAACGCGGGCGAATACGATAACGGCCCGCGGATCGCGCGCATCCTGGAGCTGCGGCGCGAAGCGGCGAAGCTGCTCGGCTTCCCCGATCCCGTCGCCTGGTCGCTGGAAACCAAGATGGCGCCCAATGCGGGCGAGGTGCTGGCCTTCCTGCGCGACCTCGGCAAGCGCGCTCGCCCGGCGGCGGAGCGCGATCTGGAGCAATTGCGCGCCTTCGCGGCGGAGACGCTGGGGATCGCCGATTTTCAGCCCTGGGATGCCGGCTTCGCCGCCAACCGCCTGCGCCAGGCGCGCTTCGCGGTCGACGAGCAGGAGGTGCGCGGCTATTTCCCGGTCGAGCGCGTCACCGCGGGGTGGCAGGCGCTGCTGGGGCGGCTGTTCGGGATCAGGCTGGTCGAACGCACCGACGTCGCGCTGTATCACCCCGATGCGCGCTATTTCGATGTGGTGGACGATGCGGGCGAGGTGTTCTCCGGCCTCTATCTCGACCTGCACGCCCGCCCCGGCAAGCGCGGCGGCGCGTGGATGGCGCAGGCGCGCCCGCGGCTTCATGACGGCAACATGGTGCGCGTGCCGGTCGCCTATCTGGTCTGCAACTTCGCGCCGGCCGGCGGTGCCGCGCCCTCGCTGCTGAGCCACAACGACGTGGTCACCCTGCTGCACGAGACGGGGCATTGCCTCCACCATCTGTTCACCCGCGTCGATCGCCCGTCGATCGCGGGCACCAGCGGGTTCGAATGGGATGCGGTGGAACTGCCCAGCCAGCTGATGGAGGATTTCGCCTGGGACCGCGAGGTGCTGACCGGCATGTCGGGGCATCACGCGACCGGCGCGCCGCTGCCGCCCGAACTGTTCGAGAAGATGGTGTCTGCGCGCCGTTTCCAGTCGGGCATGTTCATCGTGCGCCAGCTGGAATTCGCGCTGTTCGACCTGCTGCTTCACCTCGGCACGCTGGGCAGCGACCCGATGGAGGTGATCGAGGCGGTGCGCGACGAGGTGTCGGTGATCCGCCCGCCGGAATGGCACCGCTTCCCGCACGGCTTCGCGCATATCTTCGCGGGCGGCTACGCCTCGGGCTATTACAGCTATCTGTGGGCCGAGGTGCTGGCGGCGGACGGCTTCCTGCGCTTTGCCGAGGCCGGGCTGGTCGACCGCGCGACGGGGACGGCGTTCCGCGAGGAAGTGCTGGCGAAGGGCGCGACGCGACCGGCGGCCGACAGCTTCCGCGCGTTCCGCGGGCGCGATGCCGATCCCACCGCGATGCTGGCGCGGCACGGTCTGCTGGAGGTGGTGGAGAAGTGAGCATCCTGATCCTCACCACCGGGGGCACGATCGACAAGCTGTATTTCGACGCGCTGAGCGAGTATCAGATCGGCGACAGCGTGGTGGAGCGGCTGCTGCGCACCGCGCGCGTCGCGCCCGCGTTCCGCGTGCGGGAATTGATGCGCAAGGACAGCCTGGAGATCACCGACGACGACCGCCGCGCGATCGTCGCGGCGGTGCGCGAGGCGCCGGAGGAGCGCGTGATCGTCACCCACGGCACCGACACGATGACCGACACCGCGCACGCGCTGGGCGACGGCGCGGGCAAGACGGTGGTGCTGGTCGGCGCGCTGGCGCCGGCGCGGTTCGCGGAGAGCGACGCGACCTTCAACCTGGGCATGGCCTTCGCCGCGGCGCAGGTGGCGCGGCCGGGGGTGTGGATCGCGATGAACGGCACGATCTTCGACGGCGCGAAGGTGCGCAAGGATCGCTCGATCAACAGCTTCGTCGCGGCGTGATCGTCACCCCGGCCTTGCGCCGGGGGTGACGGGTGAAACGGGCGGGCCATTCACCAAATCCGCCCCGTCATGCCGGGCCTGTCCCGGCATCCAGAGGCCCATGCGCCTTACCGACCGTCGGGGCGCGGAATCCTGGACCCCGGAACAAGTCCGGGGTGACGTTGAAGATGGGGCTATCCGCGCGCTACGTCACCGCGCGCAGGTATCCCCCGCACCCGCATCCAGATCGAGGCAGCGTCCGTCGAGCCCCGACACCTTCAGCCCGATCGTCGCCGCCAGCGTCGGGGCGATGTCGACCGTCTCGACCGACAGCGGCTGTTCGAACGCGGTCATCCCCTTGCGCCAGAACAGGATCGGGACGCGGCGGTCGTAATCCCACGGGCTGCCGTGCGTTTCGACATAATAGGGCGCCGGCGCGATGATCGAGGTGACGCGCGGCTTCAGCAGCACGGTCAGGTCGCCCGAGCGCTGCGGGTCGAACGAGGCGCGCGCGCGCTCCAGCAACGTCCAGTTCTCCGGCGGCGTCGTCGCCATCGGCGTCGCCGCGATCTCGTCGCGGGTCAGCGCGGCGGCGACCTGCGGCATCGCGAGATAGCGGCGCTTCGCCTCCGCGAGCACCTGCGCGCGCCGCGCCCTGGGCACCGAATCGGCGATATAGACGTCGCCCTCCGGCCCGAGCAGCACGGGGCCGGCGATGCCCAGGTCGCGCCCGATCGCGGCGCCCACCGTCTTCGCCATCGATGCCGGGTCGAGGTGCGATTCCATCGGCATCGCGCGCTGCACCTGCCGCTCGGTCATGTCGTGTGCGCCGTGATCGGCGGTCAGCATGACCTCGTAATCCACGCCCTGCTGGTCGAGGAAGGCGAGGAAGCCGCCGATCGTCTGGTCGAACTGCTCCATCTGGATGCACATCTCGGCCCCCTGCGTGCCGCGCGAATGGCCGACGTAATCGGTCGCCGACGCGCCGATCGCGATCAGGTCGGTGGCCGGGCCCTGCCCCAGCTTCATGTCCTGGATCAGTCCCGCCGCCAGCGCGAAGACCGCGCCGTCGAGCGCGGGCGAGGCGCGGAACGCCTTGGCGTCGCCCGCCGCGCGCTCGAACCGGCCGGTGCCCAGCGTCTGCTCGCCGACCGCGATCGGCTGCGACAGGCCCTTGCAATAGCCCGGCAGCGGCAGCGCCTCCTGCGGCGCCGCCAGCAGCGCGGCGACCGCGGTATTGGCGCGCGTCACCACGGCCGGCTCCTGCCGCCCGGCGAGCGAGATGAAGCTCTTGCCGCCCCAGAACCAGATCTGGTCGGTGTCGTGCCCGCCCATCATGATCGCGGCGCGGTCCTTGCCCGCGACCGAGACGACGCGCGTGCGCGGATCGGCGCGCTTCATCATGTCGCCCAGCGTCGGCACCTTCAGGTGGATGTCGGACGGCGTGTATTTCTCGTGGTCGCTGCCGGGCGCGGTCTCGTCCTCCGCGCAATAGACCAGCTTGTCGGGGCGGACGGCCGACTGGTCGAGCCAGGTGTTGGCGACGATCCCGGTATGCGCGGGCCGCATGCCGGTCAGGATCGTGGAGTGGCCCGGGCACGTCTCGGTCGCGGCATGGCTCTGATAGCCCGCCGGGAAGACCACGCCGCCCGCCAGCCGCGCCATGCCGTCGCTGAAGCGGTTGCGATATTGCGCGAACAGGTCGGCGGAGAATTGATCGACCGAGATCGCGACGATCAGCTTCGGCGGTATGCGCGGCGCGGCCGGAGCGGGGGCCGCTGCCGTCTGGGCCATCGCGGGCGCGGCGGTGGTGGTGAGCAGGAGGGCGGCGAGAAGCGCTTTCATGGAGCGGGCCTGATGCAAGAGGGATCGGTTGCGGCTATGAGCCGCGGATGATGCTCAGGCAAGCTGTGCGCGCGGCGCTTTTCATCCTCATGACAGCCTGTTGCGCGTTGCCGGCCGCCGCGCAGCCGGCGCGGCACGTCGCGATTCAGCTGGTGGCGGAGAGCACGACCCCCGCGCCGGGGCGGGAGGTGGCTCTGGCGTTCGCGGCGACGCCGCAGCCGGGCTGGCACGGATACTGGAAGAACCCCGGCGATGCCGGGGTGGAGACGCGCGTCGACTGGACGTTGCCCGCGGGCGTCACCGCGGCGCCGCTGGATTATCCGGTGCCGCAGCGCCTCGTCATCGCGGGGCTGATGAACCACGTCTATGAAAAGCCGTGGGCGCTGCTGACGCGCCTCACGATCCCCGCCGGGCTCGCCGGGGGGACGCGGCTGCCGGTCACGGCGAAGATCGACTATCTCGTCTGCACCACCGAAATCTGCGTGCCCGAAACGCAGACCCTGTCGACCGTGCTGACGGTCGGCGACGGCGCGATCGCGCCCGCGACGCGCGCGCGCTTCGATGCCTGGCGCAGCGCGCTGCCGCGCCCGCTGGATGCCGCCGCCACGTGGAGCCGCGCGGGCGACCGCTTCCGCCTGTCGGTGCCCTATCCGCGCGAGGCGGCGCTGGGAGAGGCGTGGTTCTATCCCGCCGCCGCCGGCGCGACCGACTATCCCGCGGCGCAGACCGTGACGCGCGACGGCGACCGCGTGGTGGTCGAGACGAAGGGGGCGGCCACGCCCGCGACGGGCACGATCGCGGGCGTGCTGGCGACGGGGGAGGGACGCGGCCTGTCGATCACGGCGCAGCCGGGCGAGGTCGCGATGCCGCGTTCCGGGGCGGACTGGCAGGCGGCGCTGGTCGCGTTCGCGGGCGCGGTGCTCGGCGGACTGCTGCTCAACGTCATGCCGTGCGTCTTCCCGATCCTCAGCCTCAAGGCGCTCGGGCTCGCGCGCTCGGGCGAGAGCGAGCGCCACGCGCGCGCGGAGGCGCTGGCCTATACCGCGGGCGTCGTGGCGGTGTGCGTCGCGCTGGGTGCGCTGCTGCTGGGGCTGCGGGCGGCGGGATCGAGCGCGGGCTGGGCGTTCCAGTTGCAGGATCCGCGCGTCATCGGCGTGCTGCTGCTGGTGACGGTGGCGATCGCGCTCAACCTCGCGGGGTTGTTCGAGCTGCCGACGCCCGAGTTCGCGGGCCGGAGCGGGGCCACCGGCGCCTTCATGACCGGCGCGCTCGCCGCCTTCGTCGCGACGCCGTGCACGGGGCCGTTCATGGCGGGGGCGATGGGCGCGGCGCTGGTGCTGCCCCCGGTCGCGGCGATCCTCGTCTTCGCCGGGCTGGGGCTGGGGATCGCGCTGCCGTTCCTCGCGATCGGCTTCGTGCCCGCGCTGCGCCGGCGGCTGCCGCGGCCGGGGGCGTGGATGGGGCGCGTGCGGCGCATTCTGTCGGTGCCGATGTTCCTGACCGCGCTCGCGCTCGCCTGGGTGCTAGGGCGGCAGGCGGGGGTCGACGGCATGACGCTGGGACTCGCCGCCGCGCTCTTGCTGGCGCTGGCGCTGTGGATCGCGGGGCGGCGGCAGCTGGCGGGGCTGGCGCGCGGCGGCTGGATCGCGGCCGCGGGCGCGCTGCTGGCCACCGCGGCGGTGGCGACGATCCGCCCGGCGGCGAAGCAGGAGCTCGCGCTCGCCGGTGCCGAGCCGTTCAGCGAGGCGCGGCTGGCGGCGCTGCGCGCACAGGGGCGTCCCGTCTTCGCCTATTTCACCGCCGACTGGTGCCTGACCTGCAAGGTGAACGAGAAGACCGCGATCGAGACCGCCGCCACCGCGCAGGCGTTCCGCCGCAATAAGGTGGCGGTACTGGTCGGCGACTGGACCGATGGCGACCCGGTGCTCGGGCGCTTCATCGAGCGCCACAACCGCGCCGGCGTGCCGCTGTACCTCTTCTACGCCCCCCGCGCGCCAGAGCCGCGGGTCATGCCGCAGGTGCTGACGACGGGCATGCTCGCGGCGTTGAAATAGGACACTTGTGCGCCGCAGCAAAGTGACGCAGCATGCGGCCAATTCGCAACACGCGCGTTATGGGGACCGATGGGGACACAGGCGTTCGACGAGGTCATGGGGGCGCCGAACGGCGGCAGCACCCGTACGGAACTGGCGGAGCTGCACCGCTGGCTGAGCGAGACGCCGCCCGACGAATTGCGACGACGCCAGCAATCCGCCGAAACGACCTTCCGCCAGCTCGGCATCACCTTCGCCGTGTACGGGGAGAGCGAGGCGAGCGAGCGGATCATCCCGTTCGATATCGTGCCGCGCGTCTTCCTGGCCGACGAATGGTCGCGTCTGTCGGAGGGGCTGGTCCAGCGGGTCGAGGCGATCAACGCCTTCCTGGTCGACATCTACGGAGAGCGCCGCATCCTGAAGGAGGGCGTGCTGCCCCCCGACCTGATCCTGGGCAATCCGCAATTCCGCCCCGAAATCGCGGGCTTCCGCCCGCCGCACGACGTGTGGGCGCATATCTGCGGGATCGATCTGGTCCGCACCGGGCCGGACGAATTCTACGTGCTGGAGGACAATGCCCGCACGCCGAGCGGCGTCAGCTACATGCTGGAGAACCGCGAGGCGATGGTGCGGCTGTGCCCCGAGCTGTTCTCCAAATTCCGCGTCGCCGCGGTCGACAGCTACCCGGACATGCTGCTGGAGACGATGCGATCGGTCGCGCCGCGCAGCGCGGGTCAGAACCCCAATTGCGTCGTCCTGACCCCGGGCCATTACAATTCGGCCTATTACGAACACAGCTTCCTCGCCGATTCGATGGGGATCGAGCTGGTGGAGGCCGCCGACCTCGTGGTCGACGACGACATCGTCTACATGCGCACGATCGCGGGGCGTGTCCGCGTCGACGTGATCTATCGCCGCGTCGACGACGACTTCCTCGACCCGCTGGTCTTCCGCGCGGATTCGATGCTGGGCGTGCCGGGGCTGATCGCGGCCTATGCCGCGGGCCATGTCGCGATCATCAACGCGCCGGGCAACGGCATCGCCGACGACAAGGCGATCTACAGCTACATGCCGGAGATCGTGAAATTCTACTCCGGCGGGGAGCCCAGGCTGCCCAATGTCGAAACCTACCGCTGCCGCGAGCCGGAGGCGCTGAGATACGTCCTCGACCATCTCGATCAGCTGGTGGTGAAGCTGGTCGACGGCTCGGGCGGATACGGCATGCTGGTCGGCCCGACCGCGTCGAAGGCGGAGGTGGAGACGTTCCGCGCCGCGCTGGTCGCGGAGCCGCAGCGCTATATCGCGCAGCCGACGCTCGCGCTCTCCACCGTGCCGACGCTGGCGGATAGCGGGCTGTGCCCACGCCACGTCGATTTCCGCCCCTTCGTCCTGACCGGGTCGCAGGGCGTGCGCGTGGTGCCCGGCGGGCTCACCCGCGTCGCGCTGCGCGAGGGGTCGCTGGTGGTCAATTCGTCGCAGGGCGGCGGGACCAAGGACAGTTTCGTGCTGATGGACAAGCGCTCAGAGATGACGCAGACCTCGCCCGGCATGACGCAGGGAATGGCCGGGATCGGCGGCTTCTCCGCGATGACGCAGACGACGGAGCCGCCCGCGCAGCCCGACACGCCGGAGCCGACGCACACCAAGGTGGACGGGGGCGATCACTGATGCTCAGTCGTACCGCTTCGTCGCTCTACTGGCTGGGCCGCTATATCGAGCGTGCGGACTTCATCGCGCGGCTGGTGGAGGCGACGCTGCGCCTCGACGTGCTGTCGACGCGCTCGGCGGGGGAGGATGCGTGGCGTTCCGCGCTGACCGTGACCGAGACCGAGGCCGGCTTCGCCGCGCGCGGGCTGTCGCTCTCGCGCGAGGAGGTGGCCCGTTTCCTGATCGGCGACGCGACCAATCCGGGGTCGATCCTGCGCAGCCTGGCGATGGCGCGCGACAATGCGCGCGCGGTGCGCACCGCGCTCAGCCGCGAGGCGTGGCAGGCGATCAACGGCGCCTGGCTGATCTTCGACCAGCGGATGAGCCGGCTCGATCCCACCGCGACGCTAGCGATCATGGATGCGGTGAAGGCGGAGACGCGCGGGTTCGAGGGCGCGCTGCACCGCATGCTGCGCAACCAGACGACGCTGTTCATCCGGCTGGGGCAGGCGCTGGAGCGGACCGACAATACCGCGCGGTTGCTGGACGTGAAGTATCACATCCTGCTACCCGAGGGCGAGCGCGTGGGCGGCACCGTCGACCGCGACCAATGGACCACGATCCTGCAGACGGTGTCCGCCGTCACCGCCTATCGCTGGTTGTATAACGAGGGGTTGAAGCCCGCCAACGTGATCGACCTGCTGCTCAGCCGCGCCGAACTGCCGCGCAGCCTCGCCGCCTCGACCGAGGAGACAGTGGCGGTGCTGACCGCGCTGGCGCGCTCCAGCGGGATGCAGGGCGAGGCGGACCGCATGGCGCGCACGCGTCAGGCGCGCGTGGTGAAGACCCGCACCGGGGACGTCATCGCCGCCGGGCTGCACCAGCATCTCCAGGCGCTGATCGCGGAAAATGCGATGCTGCACGAGGCGATCGGCCGCCAGTTCAAGTTCCACCTGTGATACACGCCCCCTGATGCGCCTCTCGATCGACCACCGCACGACCTATCGTTTCACCGCGCCGCAGGGCCGCATCGTCCAGCTGCTGCGGATGACGCCGCCCAATACGCACGACCAGACGGTGGCGGACTGGCACATCTCGGTCGATTGCGACGCGCGGCTGCGCCAGCATCGCGACGGCTTCGGCAATCTGACGACGATGCTCTATGCCGAGGGGCCGCTGGAGCGGATCGAGATCGCGGTCGCGGGGGAAGTGGTGACGAGCCATTCCGACGGCATCCTCCACGGCACCTTCGAGCCGCTGCCGCCGGCGCTGTTCCTGCGCGCCACGCCCGCCACGACGGCGGACGGCGCGCTGACCGATTTCGCGCGCACCATCATGGGATCGCGCGTGCCGCTCGCCGGACTGCACGCGATCAACGATGCGCTGTGCCGTCGCTTCGCGCGGTCGACCGGGCGGCCGGAGCCGGGGCTGACGGCGGCGCAGGCATTCGCGCGCGAGGCAGCGACGCCGCGCGATCTGGCGCAGATGTTCGTCGCCTGCGCGCGCGCCGTGGGCGTGCCGGCACGCTACGTCACCGGCTATTGCGACCTGCGGGACGGCGGCCGCGCCACCGCACACGGCTGGGCCGACGCCTGGGTCGAGGGGCTGGGCTGGGTCGGCTTCGACCCCATGCTGGGCCTGTCGCCGGAGGAGCATCACGTCCGCGTCGCGGTCGCGCTCGATGCGGCGGGGTCGTCCCCGGTCGCGGGTTCGCGGCTGGGCGAGGGCGAGGAGGAGCTGGACGTCGAGGTGACGGTCAGCGCGCAATAGGGCGGTTTCCGTTCGTCGTTCCCGCGGAGGCGAGACCTTTGCGAAAGGCTCCCCCGTGCTCCTGCGCAGGCAGGAGCCCAAGGTTGCAGGTCCGATAAGGCGTTGCTCTGCCTGACCCTGGGCTCCTGCCTGCGCAGGAGCACGGCCGGTACGCGGCGCTGTTGCAGCGATTTTGAAAATATCCCGCCTTCGCCGGGGAACAAGGAACTGGGTTCCGCAGAGGGCCCGCGGAGGCGGCGATGACGATCGGGGACGGTGGCGCATCACCGCTTCGTTATCCGAATCTTAACCCTCTCGCGTCATACGGGTCGCGTGTTCTCCTTGGGCACGCTCTCTCCCTGCTTGCTGGTCAAGCGAACTGGCGGGATGTCCGACGGGACATCCCGCCGCTTTTCGTCCGCACCCGGCCGATGGGTTGCGCCGCGCGGCGACAAGGCCTAGCTGCGCGCGATCATGACACGCCTCACTCCTGCGGTCGCGCTGGTTTCCGGCGGGCTCGACTCGATGGTGTCCGCCGCGCTCGCGCGCGAGGCCGGGCATCCGCTCCTCGCGCTCTCGATCGACTATAACCAGCGCCACCATATCGAACTCGCGGCCGCTCGCCGCGTCGCGCATGCGCTGGGTGCGGAGCGCCACGTGGTGCTGCCGATCGATCTCTCGGCGTTCGGCGGCTCCGCGCTGACCGACGCGACGATCGCGGTGCCCAAGGACGGCGTCGGCGCGACGATCCCGGTCACCTATGTGCCCGCGCGCAACACGATCTTCCTCAGCCTGGCGCTCGGCTGGGCGGAGGCGGCGGGCGCGCGCGACCTGTATCTGGGGGTCAACGCGCTCGATTATTCCGGCTATCCCGACTGCCGCCCGGAATTCATCGCCGGGTTCGAGGCGCTGGCGGAGCTGGCGACCAAGGCGGGGGTCGAGGGCGAGCCGTTCCGCCTGCGCGCGCCGCTCCAGCACATGACCAAGGCCGATATCGTGCGCGAGGGCGCTCGCCTCGGGCTCGACATGGGGATCAGCTGGTCGTGCTACGATCCCGCCTCCGGCGCGATGCATTGCGGGCTGTGCGACAGCTGCCGGCTGCGGCACAAGGGCTTCCAGGAAGCCGGCGTGCCCGATCCCACCGTCTATGCGGTGACGCCGCCCGCGCCATGACCTATGCCGTCAAGGAGATGTTCCTGACGCTCCAGGGCGAGGGCGTGCAGGCCGGTCGCCGTGCGGTGTTCGTGCGGTTCGCCGGGTGCAATCTGTGGTCCGGGCGCGAGCAGGATCGCGCCGCCGCCATCTGCCGCTTCTGCGATACCGATTTCGTCGGCATCGACGGCCTGGGCGGCGGCAGGTTCGCGGATGCCGCGGCGGTCGCGACGGCGGCGGCGGCGTTCTGGGGCGAGGGGGACGAGCGGCGCTTCGTCGTGCTGACCGGGGGCGAGCCGATGCTCCAGGTCGACGATGCGCTGGTCGATGCGCTCCACGCGCAGGGCTTCACGATCGCGATCGAGAGCAACGGCACCTTGCCGGTCCACCCCGGCATCGACTGGGTCTGCATCAGCCCCAAGGCGGGCAGCGAGGTGGTGCAGCGCCGCGGCGACGAGCTGAAGCTGGTCTGGCCGCAGCCGGGCACCGATCTCGCCGCGGTCGAGGGGTGGGACTTCGCCCATTTCCTGCTGCAACCGATGGACGATGTCCGCGGTCAGGCGAATGTCGACGCCGCGATGGCGCTGGTGATGGAGCGCCCCCGCTGGCGGCTGTCGCTCCAGACGCACAAGATGCTGGGGTTGCGGTAATTCTTCTCCCCTCCCCGGGAAGGGGAGGGGCTTTGCCGTAACGTCAGCGCGCCGCGTAGACGACCGGGACGATCGGCTCGCCGCACCGGCGGGTGTCGAACTCGTCCTTCTTCCAGCAGGCCTTGTCGAACCGCGGCAGCGCCGCCGGCATCACCTGCGACCCCGGGAATTGCTGCTCGCCCCACGGCGTCAGGCTGTTGCGCAGCTCGCGCATCCGCCCCAGCGCCAGGTCGCCGAAGGAGCCGCGCGGGGCATACAGCGCCTCGCGCCCGATCCGCGCGGCGGTGGTGCAGAAGCCATATTGCGCCGCCACGGTGGCGAAGCCCGAATAGGTCCGCGTACCGAACTGGTCGAGCGCGGCCTGCCCCTCCTTCTTGGTCTTGGCGAGGCGGGCGAAATATTTGGTGAGCGTGTCGAACGACGCCGCCAGCTCCGCCTTGTGATCGGTCAGGATGGCATTGTAATTGTTGACGGTCAGCAACGTCGGCTCGAACTGGCATTGCAGCGCGGCGACGTTCAGCGCGGCGCGCATGTTCCATGCCACGCCCGCGCGCAGCTCCGCCGGCGTGGCGCCGGGTAGCGGCTGGCCGATCCCGGCCTCGGTCCCCGTCACGGGTTCACCGCTTAAATCCTTGGACTTGAAGAAGAACTGCGCCGATGCGGGCATCGCCGCCACCGTCATCGCGCCCGCCAGCAGCACGCTCGCCACCCGCCGGCCGACCATGCCGACGTACCCCGTGTTACGCATCCCCGAAACTCCTCGTCGCGGCACCGCCGCCCGTCATCCAACGGCCGCGTTGTTTACGGTAAATGTCGCCGCGCGACCACGGAATTCCATCGCGCGAATGACTCGGCTCGTCGCGCGACCGGCAAGCATTTCGATTGGCTTGCGTAATGATCGCGGATCCCTCTGCTCAAAATGAGAGGGGGCGGGAAACGAGAAGGGGCCGCCCGGTCGCCCGGACGGCCCCTCCTGATACAATCGCCGTGCGGCAGATTACATCGCGTTCGACATGCCGCCCATGTTCGACATCATGGCGTCGTTGCCCATCATGGTGTCGTTAGCCATCATGCCACCGTTCATGCTGCCGTCGACGGCGGTCATGTTGTCGGTCATGGTGTCCATGCCCTCGGTGGCGTTCATGTCGGTGATCATGGTGTTCTCGGTGGTCTCGGTCTTCGACCCGCACGCCGAAACCGCGAGTGCTGCGGCTGCCAGCGCCGAGCTAGCCAGAACCTTGGTGATGACTGCACGCATGAAATTGCTCCCTAGACTGTGGATTTGGTGACCTTGTTGGCCCTTCACCCCAAATCGTCGTGGACGTTAATCGCAGATGACCGGGCTCTCAAGCCTCGATTTCACCGTCACAAGTCAGGCTATCGAGGAATGCCGAGGCGGTGAACGCCAGCGCGGCGTCGAAGGTTGCATCGTCGCACGGCTTTCCAACGGCTTGCGCGCTCGTCACCGGATATTCCGCGATCCCGCACGGCACGATCCCGCCGAAATCCGCCAGATCGGGCGACAGGTTGACCGAAAAGCCGTGGAGCGTGACCCAGCGGCGCACGCGGATGCCGATCGCGCCGATCTTCGCCTCCTGCCCCGCGGCATCGATCGTCCAGATGCCGATCCGCCCCGGCGCGCGAAACGCCGCGATCCCGATCCGCGCCAGCGCGGCGATCACCCAGCCCTCCACCGCATGGACGAAGCAGCGCACGTCGCGCCCGCGCCGGTTCAGGTCGAGCACCAGATAGCCGACGCGCTGCCCCGGTCCGTGATAGGTATATTTGCCGCCGCGGCCCGCGGGCACGACGGGAAAGCGCGGGTCGACCAGCTCGCTGGGGTCCGCGCTCGTACCCGCGGTATAGACCGGGGGGTGCTCCAGCAGCCAGATCAGCTCGCGCGCGTCTCCCGCGGCGACCGCGCCGGCGCGCGCCTCCATCTCGCGAAGCGCTGCCGCATAATCGGTCAGCCCCGGCGACACGCGCCACTCGATCCCGTCCGGTCCCTGCACGATGTCCAGATGCGATCCCGCGCGGCGATTGGCAAGCGCGGCGGGGACGGCTACGCGCGGCGGGTGACGAAAGGAACGGGCATGGGCGCGCAGGCGGTGCGGATCGGGGCGGTGTGGGATTCCACCGTCGAGGTGCTGCGCGGACGCGCCGGCATCCTGGCGTCGCTGGCGCTGCTCTATCTGGTCGTGCCCGCCGTCGCGCCGTCGGCGCTGGCTCTGGCGGGGGGCGGGGCATGGGGCGGCGCGCTGGTGTCGCTGGCGCAGCTGGTGCTGGTGATCGTCGCGCTGCTCGCGATCGCGGCGGTGGCGAGCGATCCGGCGGTCGGCCATGCGCGCGCGCAGGCGATCGGCTGGCGGCGGCTGGGCGCGGGCGTGATCGCGTCGCTGTCGATCGGCCTGCTCTTCGTCGGCCTGCTCATCCCCGTCCTGGCGGTCGCCTACGCCTTCGGCGTGCGCGCGAATGAAGCCACCGCCGCGATGGACGTGGGCGCGATGACCACCGCGGGGCTGGGCGTGTCCTCGCTCGTCGCGCTGGGCATCGCCGTGCTGGCGATATGGCTGAGCGCCCGCCTGCTGCCGGTGATCCCGGTGGTCGCCAACGAGCCGCTGTCCTTTCGCTCGCTGCATCGCAGTTTCGCGCTGACCGGGGGCGCGGGCTGGCGGCTGGTCGGGGTGTCGCTGCTCTACCTCGTCGTCGCGAGCATCGTGACCGCGGCGGTGACGTCGGTCGTCGGCGTCCTCGCCCGGCTGACGCTGGGGGAGGGCGGCGCGGCGCTGGTCATCGCGCTCGTCTCCGGCCTCGTCAGCGCGGGGCTCGCGGTGGTGCAGGGCGTCTTCGCCGCGCGCTTCTACGTCGCCGCGCGGGACGCCATCGGCGAGGGGGCGGCATGACCGTGTCCTTCACCACCTTACTGGTCGCGGCGTGGCGCACGCTCCGCCGCAGCGCGGATACCGTCACGGCGGTGGCGGGCATGTTCGTCTTCCTGCCCGCCTATGCCGCTTTGCTGCTGTGCGATCCGATCCCGGCGCTGCCCGAGACGCGGGATGAGGCGACGATGGCGGCGTGGATCGATGCGGTCACCGCCTGGGGCCAGAATTTCGGGCTGTGGTTCCTGCTCGCCGACCTGATCGGCATCCTGGGCGTGGCGGCGATCGCGCTGCTGCTGCTGTCGCCGAAGCGTCCGACCGCGCAGGGGGCGCTGCGGATGGCGGCGGCGCGGGCCTGGCCGTTCCTGCTGGCGAGCATGATCGTGGCGCTGCCGGTCGGGCTGGGGCTGTGGCTGTTCGTGCTGCCGGGCCTGTATATACAGGCGCGGCTGATCGCGGCGGTGCCGGTGCTGGCGCGGCGCGACGATCTCGGCGCGTGGCAGGCGATCCGCGTCAGTGCCGCGATGACGCGGGGGCACGGCTGGGGCATCACCGGCGCGCTGGTCACGCTGTTCCTGATGCAGTGGATCGTGGTCGTCCCGCTGATGTCGGCGGACGAGTGGCTGCGCGCGCCCGGGCACGGCAATCCGCTGCTGCTGGCGCTGGTCGACGCCGGGGTCGCGGGCGTGGGCGCCGCCTATGCGGTCGCGACGATGCTGTTGGGCGCGGTCTTCTACCGCCTGCGGGTCAACAGCGGCACCTGAGGCGCGGCGTCCTCCGGCAGCAGGCCCAGCACGCGCGGATCGGCGAAGGTCTCCACCGTCCGCTTCACCGCGACGAACCCCTGCGCGCGGTAGAAGTTGAGCGCCGACGGATGATCCAGCGTGCAGGTGTGCAGCCACACCCGCGTCACGTCGCGCGCCCAGGCGAGCGTCAGCGCCTGCGCCATCAGCCAGCGTCCGTGGCCCTGCCCGGCGAGCTCGGGCACGAGCGCGAAATAGCCGATCTCGCACGCGCCCGCGGTGCGGTGGTCGAGCTCCAGCATCCCCACCTCCACCCCGGCGCGGTCGACCACCGCGAAGACATGGACGCGCGCGTCGTGGACGATCGCGGTCAGCGCGTCGTCGCGCATCGCCAGGCGGGAGAACCACAGCCATGGCGCACCGACCCGCGCGAAGAGCGTGCGGTACTTGTCCGGCGCGGGCGCGGCCCAGCGCACCAGCCGCAGCGGGGAGGCGGGCATCGCGCGCAGCGGCGGGCGCTGCGTCATCTCAAGCGTGGTGACGATCGCCGCGACGTGATCGTCGGGAAGGCCGGTCAATCCCATGGGGTCAGTCCCAATGCGCCACCGGCGGCAGGCTCATCAGGATCGCATCGATGTTGCCGCCGGTCTTCAGCCCGAACAGCGTGCCGCGGTCGTAGACCAGGTTGAACTCGGCATAGCGCCCGCGCCACGCGCGCTGCTGGCCTACGTCGTCGGCGGTGAACGGCTGGTCCATCCGCCGCCGCACGATCCGCGGATAGACGTCGAGGAAGGCGCGCCCGACATCCTGCGTGAAGGCGAAGTTCGCGTCGAAATCGCCCTCCAGATGATCGTAGAAGATGCCGCCGACCCCGCGATGCACGTGGCGGTGGGGGATGTAGAAATAGTCGTCCGCCCACTCCTTGAAGCGGGGATAATGCGCCGGATCATGCGCATCGCACGCCGTCTTCAGGACGGCGTGGAACTCCTCGGTATCCTCCGCGACCGGCAGCGGCGGGTTGAGGTCCGCCCCGCCGCCGAACCAGCGCCTGGTCGTGACCAGGAAGCGCGTGTTCATGTGCACCGCGGGCACATGCGGATTGGCCATGTGCGCGACCAGGCTGATCCCGGTGGCGAAGAAGCGCGGATCGTCGCCCGCGCCGTGGATCGTCTTCGCGAAGTCGCCCTCGAACGCGCCGCCCACGGTGGAGACGTTGACCCCCACCTTCTCGAACACGCGCCCCTTCATCACGCCCCGGACGCCGCCGCCGCCCCCGCCGCCGCCCTCGCCTGACGCATCGGTGCGGTCCCAGGGGATATAGGCGAAGGCGGCGTCCGATCCCGCCTCGCGCTCGATCGCCTCGAACTCGGCACAAATGCGGTCGCGCAATTCCTCGAACCAGGCGCGCGCGCGGGCTTGTTGGTTGTCCAGCTCCATGCCCGCCGCCATCGCGTGACCGGGCGGGCGGGTCAATCGGTCAGATCGTCCCACAGACCCGTCTGCCGCATCGCCTCCCCCAGCAGGATCGCCCCCGCGACCGCCACGTTGAGCGAGCGCAGCCCGTCGCGCATCGGCACGCGGACGCGCAGGTCGGCGCGCGCGTGAACGTCGCCCGGTACGCCCGCGCCCTCGCTGCCCAGCAGCAGCACGTCGTCGGCCAGGAACCGGGCCCGGGGCAGGGGGATCGCCCCCGTCGTGGTGCCCAGCACGATTCGCCCGCGCGTGCTCGCCAGGAACGCGTCCCAGTCGGCATGCCGCGTCACGTCGACCAGCGCGGCATAGTCCATGCCGGCGCGAGCCAGCGCGCGTTCGCTCCACGCGAATCCCATCGGCTCGATCAGGTCGATCGCCACCCCCATGCACGCGCCGAGCCGCAACAGGGTGCCGACATTGCCGGCGATATCGGGCTGATAGAGGGCGATCCGCATGCGCCGTGCCACTACCCGCTCGGCTGCCTCACGCAAAATGGGATTGGCAAAGGCGCAATCGCACGGCTATCAGGCCGCGGAGCCGCCGTGGGGACGGGCTGGCTTGCGGCGGGGGCCTTCATGTCATTGCGGCATCGGCACCACCCCGGCGCTCATGGGAACGGGTAGAGGTTTGACGCGAATGGCGACGGCAGAGAATACGATTCCCCCGGGCGAGAATCCCGCGCCCTATCACGAGGAACCGCACGATCCGCGTCGCCGCGACTTCATCAACATCGCCGCGGTGTCCTTCGCGGGGGTCGGCGCGGTCGCGATCGTGCTGCCGCTCATCAACCAGATGAACCCGTCCGCCGACGTGCTGGCGCTGTCGACGACCGAGATCGACATCTCGAAGATCCAGCCCGGCCAGGCGATCAAGGCGAGCTTCCGCAAGCAGCCGCTGTTCGTCCGCAACCTGACGCCCAAGGAGATCGCGGAGGCGGATGCGGTTCCCGTGGGGTCGCTGCGCGATCCCGAGACGCTGGAGCAGCGCACCAAGGCGGGCAAGAAGAACTGGCTCATCACGCTCGGCGTCTGCACCCACCTGGGCTGCGTGCCGCTGGGCGCGGGCGAGGGTGAGAACAAGGGCCCGTTCGGCGGCTATTTCTGCCCGTGCCACGGTTCGGCCTACGACACCGCCGCGCGCATCCGCCAGGGGCCGGCGCCCAAGAACCTGGTCGTTCCCGAATACAACTTCAATTCCGACACCGTCGTGACGGTCGGCTGAGGGAGATAGAGACGTGAGCTTTCCCTGGGCCAAGCATTATGAGCCGAAGCAGCCGCTGATGCGGTGGATGGACGAGAAGCTGCCGCTGCCGCGCCTCGTCTACAACGCCATCGGCGCGGGCTATCCGGTGCCGCGCAACCTCAACTATTTCTGGAACTTCGGCGTGCTCGCCGGGCTCGCGCTGGTGTGCCAGATCGTCACCGGCGTCGTGCTGGCGATGCATTTCGCCGCCAATGCGGGCGTCGCCTTCGGCTCGGTCGAGAGCATCATGCGCGACGTGAACGCCGGCTGGTTCCTGCGCTATGCGCACGCCAACGGCGCGTCGATGTTCCTGCTGGTCGTCTATATCCACATCGGCCGCGGCCTCTACTACGGCTCGTACAAGGCGCCGCGCGAGATGGTGTGGCTGCTGGGCGTGGTCATCTTCCTGCTGATGATGGCGACCGCGTTCATGGGCTACGTGCTGCCGTGGGGCCAGATGAGCTTCTGGGGCGCGCAGGTCATCACCGGCTTCTTCTCGGCCATCCCGCTGGTCGGCGACACCATCCGCGTGTGGCTGCTGGGCGGGTTCGCGCCGGACAATGCCGCGCTCAACCGCTTCTTCTCGCTCCACTACCTGCTGCCGTTCGTGATCGCGGGCGTCATCATCCTGCACATCTGGGCGCTCCACATCCCCGGCTCGAACAACCCGACCGGGGTGGACGTGAAGGGCGAGCAGGACACGGTGCCGTTCCATCCGTATTACACGGCCAAGGACGGCGTCGGCGTCGCGGTGTTCTTCCTGGTGTTCGCGCTGCTGATCTTCTTCTCGCCGAACCTGCTGGGCCATCCGGACAATTACATCGAGGCGAACCCACTCTCGACGCCCGCGCACATCGTGCCGGAATGGTACTTCCTGCCGTTCTACGCGATCCTGAAGAGCTTCACCGCGGACTTCATCCTGCCCGCGAAGCTGTGGGGCGTGCTGGCGATGTTCGGCTCGATCCTGCTGCTGTTCTTCCTGCCGTGGCTCGACAATTCGCCGGTCCGCTCGGCCAATTATCGCCCGACCTACCGCTGGTTCCTGGCGGTGCTGCTGGTCGACGTGGTGGTGCTGGGCTATGTCGGCGGGGCGGAGGCGACCGCGCGCAACGTGATGATCGGGCAGATCGCGGCGGCCTATTATTTCGCGCACTTCCTCATCATCCTGCCGCTGGTGTCGGCATCGGAGCGCCCGCGCGCGCTGCCGAATTCGATCACCGATGCGGTGCTGGCGAAGCACGGTGGCACCAGCCCCGCGCAGACCGCGCTGGCGCACTGAGCGAAACGAGACGAATAGGGGACTGATAGAACAATGGCTCGTCTCATTTCACTGGTGATCGGTGCGGGGTTCGTCTTCGTCCTCGCGCTGGCGCTGTTCTTCACCGCGAAGGACGCGATCCAGAATCCGGCGCCCGAATCCGCGGAGCATGAGTTCCACCTGCATCCCGAGAACATCGGGCTGTCGTCGAATGGCTTCTTCGGCAAGTTCGACCGCCAGCAGCTGCAGCGCGGCTTCCAGGTGTACAAGGAAGTCTGCGCCGCCTGCCACTCGCTGAAGTACGTGTCCTTCCGCGACCTGCAACAGATCGGCTATTCCGAGCCCGAGGTGAAGGCGATCGCCAGCCAGTGGGTGATCGAGCAGCCGTCGGTGAACCCGGAGACGGGCGAGGCGGCGACGCGCAAGAACCTGCCGTCGGATCGTTTCCCGCTGCCCTTCGCCAACGACGTCGCCGCGCGCGCCGCGAACAACAACGCGCTGCCGCCCGACCTGTCGCTGATGACCAAGGCGCGGGAGGACGGCGCGAACTACGTCCACGCGCTCATCACGGGCTATCGCAACCAGCCGGCGGAGCTGCTGCGCAAGTTCCCGGACGTGAAGACGCCCAACGGCCTGCACTACAACCCGTATTTCGCGAACCTCAACATCGCGATGCCGCCGCCGCTCACGTCGGACGGTCAGGTGACCTATAGCGACGGGACGAAGGCGACCAAGGATCAGATGGCGCGCGACGTCGCCGCCTTCCTGACCTGGACCGCGGAGCCCAATCTGGAGGCGCGTCACGCGGCCGGGTTCGCGGCGGTGATCTTCCTGCTGATCTTCGTCTATCTGACCTGGGGCGCCTATCAGAACGTCTGGCGCAACGTGAAGCATTGAGCGGGCGGCCCCGCCGTGCAGCGCACGACGGGACCCAACGCCCTTCCGGCATGAAACGAACGGCGACCAGGACCCTGTCCCGGTCGCCGTTTTCGTGTACGCCAGCGCGCATGAACGACGACCTGAAGGCGCTGATCCGCACCATCCCGGACTTCCCCAAGCCCGGCATCCAGTTCCGCGACATCACCACGTTGCTGTTGTCGCCGCAGGGACTGGCGACCGCGGTCGAGCGGATGGTGGCGGCGACGCACGCGCCGGTCGATCTGGTCGCGGGGATCGAGGCACGCGGCTTCCTGTTCGCGGCCGCGCTCGCGGTCCCGCTCGGCGCCGGGGTGCTGCTGATCCGCAAGGACGGCAAGCTGCCCGGCGCGACGATCGCGGAGGATTATGCGCTGGAATACGGCACCGACCGGATCGCGATGCACGCCGATGCGCTGGCGCCGGGTGCGCGCGTCCTGCTGGTCGACGACCTGATCGCCACCGGCGGCACCGCGCGCGCCGCGGTTCGCCTGTTGCGCAAGGCGGGCGCGGTGGTGACGCAGGCGCAGTTCCTGGTCGACCTGCCCGATCTGGGCGGTGCCGACCTGCTGCGCGGCGACGGCATCGCGGTCGACGCGCTGACGGCGTTCGAGGGGCATTAGAGCCGCTTGCGATCTGAGGGATTCACAAGAGCGTTGTGTTCTGATTCAACCTGCTGGCTGGAGTTGGAGGCTGGCCTGGATGACGAGAGCGTATTCGCAGGACCTGCGTGATCGCGTGATCGCGGCGGTTGAACAGGAGGGGCTGTCGCGTCGGGAGGCGGCGCGGCGATATCGGATCGGGGAGGCGACGGCGGTGCGCTGGCTGGCGGCGCTGAGGGCGGGCCGGCGCGGTCCGCGGGCGCAGGGTGGCGATCGCCGGTCGCGGCTGCCCCTGCACGAGGGCTGGCTTTTGGCGCTGATCGCAGCGGAGAACGACCTGACGCTGGCCCAGGTGGGTCAGCGGCTGCTCGGCGAGCACGGCGTCAAGGCGGACGCGGGCATGCTGAGCCGGTTCTTCACGCGGCGCGGGATCAGCTTCAAAAAAAAGCGTTCACGCCAGCGAGCAACTCCGGCCTGATGTCGCCGAGCGTCGCGAGGCCTGGCGCGCGATGCAGCCGCGACTGGACGCGGGGCGACTGATTTTCCTCGACGAGACCGGCGTCACCACCAACATGGTGCGCCGCTACGGCCGTGCACCGCGCGGAGAGCGGGTCAGGGGCTACGCACCGGCCGGACACTGGAAAGTGACGACCTTCCTCGCCGGCCTCACCAGCAACGGCATCGTCGCCCCCTTCGTCGTCGACCAGCCGATGAACCGGGCCATCTTCACCCAGTATGTCCGCCAGTATCTCCTGCCCGAGCTGACGCCCGGCGACATCGTCATCCTCGACAACCTGTCCAGCCACAAGGGCGTCGAGGCCGCCGCCCTGGCCGAAGCCGCCGGCGCCACGCTCCTGTTCCTGCCCCCTTACTCGCCCGACCTCAACCCGATCGAGCAGGTCTTCGCCAAGCTCAAGGGCCTGCTCCGTCGCGCCGGCGAGCGAACCCGAGATGGCCTGTGGAACCGCATCGGCCGCCTTCTCGACGACTTCCCGCCCGCCGAATGCGCCAACTACCTTCGCCACGCAGGCTATGAGCCCGTCAGATGACAAACGGCTCTAGCCAACGCCTTCCGGACGACCGCGTCGGACCCCGGTCCTGCCGAGACCTCTGCGAAACTCAGTTCCTTGTTCCCCGGCGAAAGCGGGACCTTTGCAAAACAGGTGCAACAGCACCGAGCCCACGCCGTGCTCCTGCGCAGGCAGGAGCCCAGAGCCCAGCAGAACAACGCCTTATGGGACCTGTAACTCTGGGCTCCTGCCTGCGCAGGAGCACGGTGTAGCCTTTTACAAAGGTCTCGCCTTCGCCGGGGAACGGCGACATTGTCGGGCGATCCACGACTTTCGCAGAGGTCTCGTCCTGCCCCGGGGTCCTGCCTGAGGGTGCCGGCTGTCGCGGCTGCCTGCCGGAACCTCCCCACCCGCCCGTCGTTCGCCTTGTACCGGCGGTGCGTATCCGCCGCCGTTCCTCCGGCGTATGGGAGAGTGGCGATGTTCCTCAAGCGATGGGCGATGCTGGGCCTGGGCGGCCTGGTACTGGCGACGACGGCGTGCACCGACGGCTACGGGTATAGCGGCGTCAACGTCGGCTATGGCAGTGCCGGCTATTACGGCGACCCATATTATGGCGGCGGCGGGATCGGGTTCGCCGGGGTGCCGAGCTATTACGGCTGGTACGGCGACTATTATTACCCCGGCACCGGCGTCGTGGTTTATGATCGATACCGCCGCCCGTATCGCTGGAACGGCGACCAGCAACGTTACTGGCAGGGCCGGCGCGGAAGCTGGGGCAACCGCGATGTGCGCGCCAACTGGCAGGATTTCGGCCGCGACGTGCGGCGCGAGCGGCGGGACTATCGCGGCGATGTCCGCGCCCAGCGCGAGGCCTATCGCGCCGGGGCCATCACCCGCGACCAGTTTCGCGACGGGCGGCGCGACGCGGCGCGCGAATATCGCCGCGACGTCCGCCAGGATTATCGCGACCTGCGCCGCGCGAACCGCGCCGAGGGCTATCGCACCCCGCGTCCCGATCGCGCGTTCCGTCCCCGCCGCAATCGATAACGGCGCGCAGACCCGTCATGCCGGACGGATGCCGGCATGACGGGGTGCATCACGCCGGACGGCAGGCGATCATCCCGTTGGAGATCATCGACAGGACCGCGACATCGTCCTGGTTGAAGACCATGATCCGGCTCTTGTAGAGCCCCATCTCCGGCCGCGACTGCGACACGCGCTTTTCCAGCACCTCGGTTTCGACGCGCAGCGTATCCCCGGGATAGACCGGCTTCAGCCAGCGCAGTTCGTCCACACCCGGCGATCCCAGCCCCGCCTGACGGTGCTTCTTCAAATTCTCCACCAGCATCGCCATCACCATCGCGCAGGTATGCCACCCGCTCGCCGACAGCCGCCCGAAATGCGTCTTCGCCGCGGCCTCGTCGGACAGATGGAACGGCTGCGGATCATAGGCGCCGGCGAAGGCGATCACCTCGTCGCGGGTGACCTCGTAATGGCCGAAGCACGCGACATGGCCGACCGCCAGATCCTCGAAATATTGCATCTTCCCCGTCCCTTGTCGTTATCTTGTCAGTACCGTGCGGAACACGCGGTCGTCGCCGTCCAGCCCGGTTCCCGCGGGCAGGCCCAGCAGGTCGCGGAGCAGCGGCGCGACATCGGTATTGTCGAACACGCCGATGCGGCGCCCAGCGACGAAGGCGGGTCCGTTCGCGATGAACAGCGCGCGCATGTCCGCGGCGTCGTTGTCGAACCCGTGGTTGCCGCCGGTCTCCGCCTTCCTCGGCGCGGTCTTGGCGATCACCCAGGCGCCGTCCGGCGCGTCCTGCGCCAGGCACAGGAACGGCGGGATGCGCGGGTTGGTACCGTAGCGGAAGCGCGCCGGGATCTGCCCCTTGCGCCAGCAGGTCATGTGCGGGTGGGGGCGCAGCAGCGCCGCCGCCACCGCGGCCTCCCGCCCGGGCGCGGGCTCCAGCGTGGCATAGGGGCCGGCCTCCACGATGCGCGCATCGGCGGGCGGCACGATGGTGTCGAGCGCGATCGTCCGCGCGGACGAGGTCGCCGCCATGCCATGATCCGCGACGATGACGAGGTTGGCGGGCTGCCCCAGTTCCACCAGACCGCGGGTCAGCGCGCCGATCTGCGCATCCACCCCCGCCACCGCGCGGGTCGTGCGCGGATCGCCGGGGCCATATTGATGCCCCGCGGTGTCCACCGCATCGAAATACAGCGTGACGAAGCGCGGGCGCGTCGCCGCCGGGCGCCGCAGCCAGTCGATCACCGCGGCGACGCGCTGCTCGCCGGTCAGGTCCTCGTTATATTGCTGCCAGTCGGAGGGGCGCGTCGCCCCGGTGATGACGTGCGGCCATTCGCTCGCGCGCGTGCCGCCCCAGCCGACGTTGCTGCCGGGCCAGAACATCGTCGCGGTGCGGATGCCCGCCTTCTCGGCGGTGACCCAGATCGGCTCGGCGGCATTCCACCAGAAGGGGTCGTCGCTCGCCATCGTGAACGCCTCGTTCGGGCGCGCGGGGTCGTTCATGTTGTTGGCGGTGATGCCGTGATGATCGGGCACCTTGCCGGTCACGATGGTCCAGTGGTTGGGGAAGGTCTTGGACGGGAAGGAGGGGCGCATCGGCCCGCTCACCCCGTCCGCCGCCAGCCGCGACAGGTTCGGCGTGACGCCGCGGTCGAGATAATCGGGACGGAAGCCGTCGATCGACACCAGGATCGTCACCGGCGCCCGCAGCTCCACCGGCGGACCGCTGCGCGACGCGACGCCCGTGGCGGCGGCGGGCGCAGCCTCAGTCACCGGCGACAATGCGGGGGGAGTATAAGGGTAGGCGCATCCCGACAGGAGCGCGAGGGCGGCGGCGAGGCCCGCGAGGGGCGCGGCAGACGGCAATGTCATGCCACGCGCTTACGCCGCTGACATGGCGCGGGAAAGTCCCGATCCCGCGCGGCGGGAAAGTCCCGATCCCGCCCGGCGGGAAAGCTCCGGGACCGCAAGGTGGGAACGCACGGGGCGGGTCGCGCTTTGATCCGCCATGTCGAAGCTCGTCCCCGCCGCGATATCGCTGCTGCTGCTCGCGGCCTGTGGGCGCGGGGAGGGCACCGGCAACGAGGTCGCGGCCCGCCCGACGCCGGCCTCGACGCTACCGCCGCCGCGCACCCCGGTGATGCAGGTCAGCCCCGCGCCCGGCAACGAGGCGTCGTGGCTGGAGCCGCGCCCGGACGGCGATGCGCCGACGCAGGCGCCCTACGGCAATCTTCTCGACCAGCCGCTCGTGGGCGCAGCGAAGAAATAGCCGGCCGCGCGCGCGACGCCCGTGCCCCGCCGTAGCGGGAACGTCGTTACACGTTGAAGCGGAACAGCATCACGTCGCCATCGTGGACGACATATTCCTTGCCCTCCTGCCGCAGCTTGCCCGCGTCGCGCGCGCCGGCCTCACCCTTGCAGGCGACGTAATCGTCGAACGCGATCGTCTCGGCGCGGATGAAGCCGCGCTCGAAGTCGGAGTGGATCGCACCCGCCGCCTGCGGTGCCTTCGATCCCGCCTCGACCGTCCAGGCCCGCGCCTCCTTCGGCCCGACCGTGAAGAAGGTCAGCAGGTGGAGCAGCGCATATCCGGCGCGGATGACGCGGGCGAGGCCGGTTTCGTCCAGCCCCAGCTCGGCCAGGAACTCGCCGCGGTCCTCCGCGGGCATGGTGGCGATCTCCGCCTCGATCGCGGCGGAGACGACCACCGCCTGCGCGCCCTCGGCTGCGGCCTTGTCGAACACCTTCTGCGACAGCGCATTGCCGTTCGCGGCATCCTCCTCGTTCACGTTGCAGACGTACAGGACGGGCTTGGCGGTCAGCAGCTGTGCCTGGTCCAGCACGCGCTTCTCCTCCGCGTCGCCGACCGGCGTCAGCCGCGCGGGCTTGCCGTCGCGCAGAAGGTCGAGCGCGCGGCCCAGCACCACCGCGGCCAGCTTCGCCTCCTTGTCGCCCTGCTGCCCCTTCTTGGCGAGGTTGGGGACGCGCTTCTCCAGGCTGTCGAGGTCGGACAGCATCAGCTCGGTCTCGACCGTTTCGGCGTCCGCGATCGGATCGACGCGGTTGTCGACGTGCTGGATGTCGTCGTTCTCGAAGCAGCGCAGCACGTGGACGATCGCGTCCACCTCGCGGATATTGCCCAGGAACTGGTTGCCCAGTCCCTCGCCCTTGCTGGCGCCGCGCACCAGCCCGGCGATGTCGACGAAGCCGAGCTGCGTCTCGATGATCTTCGCCGAGCCCGCGATCTCCGCCAGCCTGGCCAGCCGCGGGTCGGGCACGCCCACGTTGCCGACGTTCGGCTCGATCGTGCAGAACGGATAATTGGCCGCCTGCGCCGCGGCCGTCTCGGTCAGCGCGTTGAAGAGGGTGGACTTGCCGACGTTGGGCAGGCCCACGATGCCGCAGCGGAAACCCATGGGGAAAACCTGTCAGAAGGAGGTGGGAAAGCGCGCCGGATAGGCCAGCTGGACGAAGAACGCTAGGCTATGCGTATCCGGCATTCCCCGGACGGCATGGCGAGGCACATGATGTTGGAGGTGGACGAACGCTGGGGATGTCGCTGCACCGGCTATCACGTTCAGGGGCGTCCGGATCCGGCGTCGGTCGATGCCCTATTGGCGCTCCAGCGTCGGCTGGCTGCACGTTCTGACGTGCCGTTGCGGCTGATTCCACCAGCGGCCTTGCATCTGTCGGTCATGACCATGCTGCCGGCGTTTGCGTCGATTGAGGGCAGGGACGCCCGTTGGCAACGGATCGCTACCGCATGGCGCATGAAGCGTCCACTCCTGCCGGCCTTTTCGCTCGTCTTCCATGATGCCATCTTCACGCACCATGCCTTGATCGTGTCGACGCACGACCTGCCGATGCTGCTGGTCGACGTCCGTCGCCGATTGGGCGAGGTGATGGCGGCTGCGGACGAAATTGCCCCGACCTACGATCGCGCCCATATCACGCTGGCGCGCTACGCCCGGGCGGGCGCTATGCCGCAGCCGGTCGCCATCGAACTCCGGGCGTCGATCGATACCGTTCGTGTCGTGCGCGAGCGGCGCTACCCGTCGCTCGAATGTGAGGAGGTCGACCTCACCGATCCGTCCGCACCACCCCCGCCTCGCGTACCGCCTTGAGCGTCGGCATCCCGTTGACCGCCATCAGCAGGTCCGCCTCCGCCAGCAGGCAGCGCAGCACGTGCGCGCAGCCCTCCGCGCCGCCCAGCGCCAGCCCGTAGCTGTACGGCCGCCCGACGCCCACCATGTCCGCCCCCAGCGCCACCGCCTTCACCACGTCGGTGCCGGAGCGGATGCCGCTGTCGAACAGCACCGGCACGCGGCGCGCCACCGCCGCGGCGACCGCGGGCAGCATGTCGATCGCCGCGATGCCGCCGTTCGCCTGCCGCCCGCCGTGGTTGGAGACATAGATCGCGTCCGCCCCGTGATCGATCGCGCGCCGCGCATCGTCGGGGTGGCAGATGCCCTTCAGCACGATCGGCAGCCTGGTGAGCGAGCGCAGCCACGCCATGTCGTCCCACGTCAGCACCTTGCCGAAGGTCGCGCCCCAGGTGCCGATCGCGGTGCGCAGGTCCTCCTCCGGCGGCCTGGCCAGCAGCTTGCGGAAGACGGGGTCGGTGAAATAATTGGTCAGCACATGCCCGCGCAGCTGCGGAAAGTTGGACACGTTCAGGTCGCGCGGGCGCCACCCCGTCACCCAGGTGTCGAGCGTGACGACGATCGCGTCATAGCCCGCCGCCTCCGCGCGCGACACCAGGCTGGCGGCGACGTCCGGATCGCGCGGGGTATAGAGCTGGAACATCGCCGGCGTATCGCCGCACGCGCGCTTCACCTCCTCCAGCGGATCGTTCGACAGCGTCGAGGCGGTCAGCGGCACCCCCGTCATCGCCGAGGCGCGCGCCGCCGCCACGTCGCCGTGCTGGTCCTGCGTCACGATCCCCGTCACCCCGATCGGCGCCATGAACAGCGGGCTGGGCAGGGTACGCCCGAACAGCGTCGTCGACAGGTCGCGCTGCGTACAATCCACCATCATCCGCGGCACCATGCCCCAGTGGCGGAACGCACGCGCATTCTCGTCCTGCGTCCCTTCGTCGCCGCATCCGCCCTGGACGTAGTTGAGCACGCTGGGCGGCATCGCCGCCTCCGCGCGCGCCTTCAGCGTGGCGAAATCCACCGGCCAGGTCGGCTGCACGCCCGTCAGTCCGGCGCCGTAGATCGCGTTCTGCAAGTCGCCGTAATGCGGCATGTCGTCTCTCCCGTCGTCCACAGAGTGGCGTCGCGCCCGGCGCTTGTCGAGGCAGCGCGGCATACTCCGGACGGTGTATGTCCAAATTCGCCCACCGCGCTAACTCCCGTCGCCGCACGACGAAGAATCGTGGATAAGCAAGGGGTAACGATAATGAAGAAGCTGATCTGCACGGCCGCGGCGGCCGCGACGATGCTGGTGGCGGCCACCGCGGCGGCGCAGGACGCGTCCGACGTCCGCGGCGCCTATGTCGAGCTGCGCGGCGGCGTCGCGTCGGTGAAGAACGTCGATGCGACCTATTTCGACGCCGGCGGCACCTTCGGCGGCACCGGATCGCGCGACACCGCCGCGTTCGACGTCGACCTGAAGAGCGCGTTCGCGTTCGGCGGCACCGTCGGCTACGACTTCGGCATGATCCGCGCCGACGTGCAGGTCGACTATGCGCGCAACCGCACCCGGCAGTTCACGCTCCGCTCGATCAACAACCAGGCGGTCACGATCACCCCGGCGATCCGCCAGGACGTGTGCGACTATCTGGAAACCACGTCCTGCGCGGGTAGCGGCAACACCTTCGCCTTCGACGGCGACCATTTGCGCCAGCTGAGCGCGCTGGCCAATGTGTGGCTCGACATTCCGACCGGCTCGGTCGTGACGCCGTACGTCGGCGGCGGTGCGGGCATCGGCGGCTACGAGCTGGGCGGCGAGGGCAAGGCGCGCTTCGCCTGGCAGCTGGGCGCGGGCGTGTCGGTCGACATCAACCCGTCGATCGCGCTGACCGCAGACTATCGCCGCCGCCAGACCAATGGCGCGACGATCGACGACGACGGCGCCGGGGTCATCGTCGGCAAGGTGAAGACCGACACCTTCTCGGCGGGCCTGCGCTTCCGCTTCTGATCGATGACGCACGGCCGTCCCCGGCGCGCGCCGGGGGCGGCAACCGTTCGCTCACGCCGCGACCGGCGGGTGCGCCACATATCGCGACTGCGGCCGGATCAGCCGCCCGGTCAGCGCCTGCTCGCGCGCATGCGCGACCCACCCCGCCACGCGCCCCATCGCGAACACGCCGGTGAACGCCTCGCGCGGGAAGCCCACCGCCTCCAGCAGCAGCGCGGTATAGAATTCGACGTTCGTCTCCAGCACGCGCCCGGGCCGATGCGCGCGCAGCACGTCGAGCGCGACCGCCTCCACCGCCTGCGCCTCGGCCAGCCGCCCCGCGGTCTGCGGCAGTAGCGCCACCGCGGCCTTCAGCGCGTCGGCGCGCGGATCGCGCACGCGGTAGATGCGATGCCCGAACCCCATCAGCCGTTCGCCCCGCGCCACCGCCCGGCTCAGCCACGCGCGCGCATCCCCCGCCGCCGCGATCGCGTCGAGCATGTCGAGCACCGGCCCCGGCGCACCGCCGTGCAGCGGCCCCTTCAGCGCGCCGAGCCCCGCCAGCACGGCGGAGGTCAGCCCCGCAGCGGTGGAGGCGACGACCCGCGCGGCGAAGGTAGAGGCGTTCAGTCCATGGTCGCTGACGGTGACGAGGTAGGTATCGAGCGCCGCGGCGCGCGCGGCGTCGCGGCCGAGCCCCAGCATCCGTACCGCATCGGCGGCATGCCCCAGCGTCGGATCTGGCGCGATCATGTCCCGGCCTTCGGCCTGTCGCAGCAGCGCGGGGATCAGCACCCCCGGCGCGGCGACCAGCATCAGCGCATCCTCCGTCTCCGTCCCGTCGGCCAGCAGCGCCACGGCCGCGCGCATCGCGTCATAGACCGGCAGGTCCGCCAGCAGCGGCAGGAGCGGCCGCGTGCACGCGAAGACCTCGCCCCGCGCCGCCCCCATGGCCGCGGGCATGGCGGCGGGCAGGGGGATCAGTCCGTCGAACAACAAAGCCGTCACCTGCTCGAACGACGCCCGCCCTGCGAGCTCGTCGAGCCGGTGGCCGCGGATCACCAGCTGCCCGCGGGCACCGTCGACGTCCGACAACATCGTCTCCGCCGCCACCACGTCGTCCAGACCGATCGCCATCGCTTCCTCCATCATTGTGCCGTGCAGCAAGGATGCGGAGGGTGCGGATATGGATCAATCTTGATACGACCGATCAATGGACGATTGGTACTCCCGCGAACAGGCGCTGCGCGAACTCGGCGTCGCAGCGCAGACGCTCTACGCCTATGTCAGCCGCGGGATGATCGCGCGCCGTGCCGATCCCGCCGATCCGCGCCGCAGCCAGTATCGCAGCGACGATATCGCCGCACTGACGCAGCGGCGCGCGCGGGGCCGTCGCCCCGCCGCCATCGCGGCCAGCACCATCGCCTGGGGCGAGCCGGTGATCGACACCGCCATCTCCACCGTCGTCCACGGCCGCCTGATCTATCGCGGGCAGGACGCGACGACGTTGGCCGCAACCGCGCCCGTGGAGGATGTCGCGCGGCTGCTGTGGCAGGGGGACGCGATCCCGGCGTTGCCGCCCGGCGCGGCGGCGCTCGATCCGTTCGTCGCGCTCGCCGCGCTGGTCGGCACCGCGCGCGCGCTGCCGGGCCGGTCGCACGAACGTCGCTGCACGGACGCCGCGGCCGCCATCGCCGCGCTGGGCGGGGCATTGGGGGCCTCGGGCGAGGGGCCGCTCCACCGGCGGCTGGCGCGCGGCTGGGGGCTGGACCCGTCCGCCGCCGATGTCGTCCGCCGCGCGCTCGTGCTGCTGGCGGATCACGAACTCAACGCCTCTACCTTCGCCGCGCGGGTGGCGGCATCGACCGGCGCGCCGATGGCCGCATGCCTGCTCGCCGGCCTGTCGGCGCTGTCCGGCCCGCGTCATGGCCGCGCCGGTGCGGCAACCGCGGCGCTGGCGCAGGAGGCGGACGCGCGCGGCGCGGGCGCAGCGGTCGCGCGCTGGCTGGCGGATCACCGCGTCCTGCCCGGCTTCGGCCACCCGCTCTATCCGCTGGGCGACCCGCGCGCCGCGGCGCTGCTGGACGGGATCGCGCTCGACCCGGCACTGGCCGCGCTGTGCGATGCCGCGGCGGAGGCGTGCGACGGCGCACCCAATGTCGATTTCGCGCTGCTGGCGATGACGCGCGCGCTGGCGCTGCCGGAGGATGCGAGCTTCCGCCTGTTCGCGCTGGGGCGGAGCATCGGCTGGGCCGCGCACGTCATGGAGCAGGCGATGCATGACGCGATCATCCGCCCGCGCGCGCGGTATGCCGGGGCGCGGGTGCGGGAATGAGAAAGGGGCCGGCGGAGTGATCCGCCGGCCCCGTCTTTTCTCTGGCCCGGGACCGGAGTGAATCCGGTCCCTCGTCGGTCGCGGCGGTGCCGCGCCGGTCGCGCCTGTCCGTCTGGCGGATAGCAAGCGCTATCCGCGTGCGGATCAGGCCGCGGACACTTCCGCCACGTCGACCTTGATGCCCGCGCCCATCGTCGAGGACACCGCGATCTTGCGGACGTACTTGCCCTTGGCGCCCGACGGCTTGGCCTTCACCACCGCATCGACCAGCGCGTCGAAGTTGCGACGCAGGTCTTCCTGCGCGAACGACGCCTTGCCGATGCCGGAGTGGATGATGCCGGCCTTCTCGACGCGATACTCGACCTGGCCGCCCTTGGCCGCCTTGACCGCTTCCGCGACGTTCATCGTCACGGTGCCCAGCTTCGGGTTCGGCATCAGGCCCTTGGGACCCAGCACCTTGCCCAGCCGGCCGACGATGCCCATCATGTCCGGGGTCGCGATGCAGCGATCGAAGTCGATCGTGCCGCCCTGGATCGTCTCCATCAGGTCCTCGGCACCGACGACGTCGGCCCCGGCGGCCAGCGCCTCCTCGGCCTTCGCACCGCGCGCGAAGACGCCCACGCGCACCGTCTTGCCGGTGCCGGCCGGCAGCGTGACGACGCCGCGGACCATCTGGTCGGCGTGACGCGGGTCGACGCCCAGGTTCAGCGCGACCTCGATCGTCTCGTCGAACTTCGAGGTCGCCCCCGACTTCGCCAGCGCGATCGCCTCGTCGACGCCGTGCAGCTTCTCACGATCGATCGTGACGGCCTTCTGCTTCTTGGTCAGCTTCGCCATGATCTCAGCCCTCCACCACTTCGAGGCCCATCGCGCGGGCCGAGCCTTCGATGATCCTGGTCGCCGCCTCGATGTCGTTCGCGTTCAGATCCTTCATCTTGGTCTGCGCGATTTCCGACAGCTGCGAGCGCTTGATCTTGCCCGCGGAGACCTTGCCCGGCTCCTTGGAGCCCGACTTCAGGTTCGCGGCCTTCTTGATGAGGAAGGTCGCCGGCGGCGTCTTCGTCACGAAGGAGAAGGAGCGGTCGGCATAGACGGTGATGACGGTGGGGAGGGGGGCGCCCTTCTCCATGTCGCCGGTCTGCGCGTTGAACGCCTTGCAGAATTCCATGATGTTCACGCCGCGCTGACCCAGCGCCGGGCCGATCGGGGGCGAGGGGTTGGCAGCGCCCGCGGGCACCTGCAGCTTGATATAGCCGGTGATCTTCTTTGCCATGTGGCCTTGCTCACTCTGTTACAAGTTTAGCGGTCCGAACGCCGCGGACATGATCCGCGACTCCCGCACGTTTCCGTCGCTGTGGCTCTGGAAGAGCGCGCGCATAGCCGATGGCGAGCGCCCGGGCAAGCCCGGAAGGGCAGCGCCCTAGAACATGTCGCGGAGCAGCTTGGTCCCGTTCGTCCCCGTATCGGCCACACCCGCGTCGATCAGGGCGATGTCGGCGACGCAGATATCGGCGGGCGTGCCCTTCTCGGACAGCAAGGCGCGACTGAACCGCTTTTCGTCCAGACCCGAGCGCGCCCGGGCGTCGTCGTAGAGCGCGGGGGCGATGCGGAACGTCTTGCGACCATCTTTCTGCGTCGGATACGGCATCGCACCGTCCAGCAGTGCGCGCCCGACGAGGCGATCGAGATAGCTCGCAAAGCTTGGCGGCAATTCGACGCGCGCCCGTCCCTTGATGAAATCGACGCACTGCCGGGGATCGGCGCGCAAGGCCCAGCGAAGCTGGGACTCGTACCATTTGGCATAGTCTCGCACGATCTTCGGGTCGCCCGTCTTGCGCGCGGACCGCAACGTGGCGAAGATCCCCCGATGGGCAGCCGATCGAAAGTCGTCGCTGCTGGTCTGTTGCTGACGCGCCGCTTTCCATTCTTCGTGCAGCAGGTGATACATGGCGGGATTTCGCGCCTTGAGGGCCGCGACGTTGACGGTCCCTTCGGTCGCGCTGGCCAATATACGATCCAGATCGGCGTTGACGCTCTGGAAGTATGGGGGCTCGGCGGCGATCGTCGTTTGATCGTTGCCGGCCCGCCCCGGCTGCGATCGCGATGCGGGAGCATTGGTCAGGAAAAACGCGCCGGTGACCACCGCAAGATAGACGAAACCGACTATCCGCTCTGTCTGGGTGTGGCGCCTTCGCAGCAGAAACCACACGAAAACCTGCGGCACGACGAGGATCGCCCAGTACAATGCGAACTCATTGCCGGCAGGAAACTCATCGATCCCCCGCGCCCACGCCACCCGCCGACGCCGCTCGTAGATCGATCCCAGGGGGAAACGCCACGACTGCTGCGCCTCGATCCGGTGCATCCACCAACGGACTGCCCCGTCGTTCAGGCTGTCGAACGAGGTCGGGTGGTAGGTCTGGAGATAGCCGAGCAGATACTCCATCCGCGGACCCAGATACCATGCGGTCAGCGCTCGCCAGCGTTTCGGCGGATCGCCGCGCAGCCGCTCGAGCAGCCGCGTATAGCCGGCGCTCCTGACCGGCAGCCCCAGCTCGAACAAGCGATCCTCGCGCCGGCGCAGGATCCAGTCGACGACCGGCGGCCGATCCAGCTCATCGAAACGGTCCCAGCGAAAATAGCCGATCGCGGGATCCAGCATCGGATCGCTGCGTGGCGACCCCTGCGCGATCCACTCCGCGATCGTCGCCTCCATGGCCACGGCGTGGTCGAGGTTCGCCATGTATGGATCACCCAGCACCATCTCTAACTGCGCGGCGATGGCCTCTGGCCCGGTATGCGCCTCCGCGGGATCGAACAGCATCGCATGAAGCCGCTGCAGTGCTGCGAGGTCGAAGGGCGGCGGTGCGCTCTCGGGCGCCGGATCGCTCTCGTCGAGCAGGCCGGGATCGCGCTCGGCGACGAGCGTGTCCGCTCCCTCCAGCGCCTCGGCGTCGTCGGCCAGCGCCAACGCCCCATCCCGTGCCTCACGCAGCGCCATGAAGGCTGCCGCGTCATGATCCGCGTCGATCGCGCGCAACTTTTTCGCATAGGCGCGACGGATCGCGGAGCGGTCGTCGGTCGGGGCCAGGTCGAGGATCGTCCAGACATCCTGCTGCTCCCCCCAGGGGCCGGCGCTCACAGGAAACGCTCACCTTCGAGCCGGTCGAGCTGGTCGTTCGCCTCGCGCCGCATGTCGGAGATGAGACGCTCGTCCTGCGTCGACAGCGTCGATTCGAACTGCGCGATCAACTGGCCGATATCGTCGCGCGCGTCGCCGATGAACGCCTCGTAGCACCGCTCCGCACGGCTGAGCAGCGCGACGTTCGCGTCCTGATCGCGCGGGTGCACCTTCAGCAGGGCAAGGGCGGCACGGCGTTCCTCCAGGTCTGTCGTGCCGACCTCTTCGTCGTCGCAGATGACGAGCTGGTGCGTCGCCCCCGTCGCGGGAATGGTCACGTCCACCTCCAGCAGGCCGCTGACGTCGTAGCTGAAGCGGCAGTCCACCACGACCTGCCCCGCGGGTCGCGTCGGCACGGGGATGGTGACCGATCCCAGCTGGACATTGGCGGAAACGAGACGCGATTCGCCCTGATAGATCCCGAAGGCGACCGTGTTTTGATGATGATGCGCGGTCTGGAAGCGGTGCGACCGGCTCGTCGGCAGGATCGTGTTGCGCTCGATGATGGGGGCGAACACGCCGTGGCGCACGTTACCGGCGCGATCCTGCTCCATGACGTCGACGCCGAGCGTGAAAGGGCAGACGTCGGTCAGGCGGATTTCCGCCAGATCGACGCTCTTCGCCTTCAGCCCGGCCTGAACCGCGGCCCCCAGCGCGATCGCGCGATCGGGGTCGATCCCGCTATTGGGGAAGCGCGAGAACATCCGCGTGACCGCCTTGCGAACCACGGGCATCCGCGTGGCGCCGCCGACCAGCACGATCTCGCTGATTTCGTCGATCCGCAGGCGGCTGTCGCGCATCGCGCGCAGCACCGGCTCGCGCAGCTTCTCGACCAGGCGTGCGGCGGCGGCCTCGAATTCGTCCGCAGCGATGTCGGTGCGGTACTCGCGATCGTCCCATACGACGGAGAAGGACGCGGCATCGGCATGGGTGAGCGCGCGGCGGGTGCGCTCGGCGGCGGCGCGCATCAACTCGCGCAGCGGCCCCATCGACCCGGGCGCGGGCAATCCGAGCCGCTGTTGCGCCAGCAGCGCCAGCGCGTCGTTGAAGTCCTCACCACCCAGCCGATTGTCGCCGGCCGAGGCCCGCACCTCGACGATGCCATCGAAGATCTCGACGATCGATACGTCGAACGTGCCGCCGCCCAGGTCGAACACCAGGAACGGCTCGCGGTCGCTGCGGTCGGCAATGCCATAGGCCAGCGCGGCCGCAGTCGGTTCGTTGACGAGCCGCTCGACGTTCAGCCCCGCCAGCTCGCCCGCGCGCCGTGTCGCCTTGCGCTGCCGGTCGTTGAAATAGGCGGGCACCGTGATGACCGCTCCGGTCACTTCCTCGCCGCAATATTGCTCGGCATCGCGCTTCAGGTTGCGGAGGATCAGCGCGGACAGGTCCTCGGCGGTGAAGCGAGTGGTCCCCAAGTGGATCGGCTTCGGCGTCCCCATCAACCGCTTGAACACCGTCGCGGTCATCTTGTGATGGGTGGCCTGGCGGTCCCGCGCCGCCGCCCCGATCAGCACGTCGCCATCGTCGGTCATGCTGACCGCGGAGGGCGTCAGCAAGTCGCCTAGACTGTTGGGGATGAGGTGCGCCGCGCCCTCGCGCCAGATCGCCACCGCACTATTGGTCGTCCCCAGATCAATGCCAACGATCATGCTGCCCCCCGGCCCGCTTCGCCCACTGACGAAGCTGATGTGTGTTAGGGTCGGTATGGCAAAGCGTGATGACGGCCAGAAGCCGAAACATCGTCGAAATGAACCAGTTTTGTCCCGTTCTGTTCCCGTGTGCGCCCGAGCGCTCGTCATGCGGCCGCGCGCGCGCTCGCCGCAACGGATTCATAATGAAGTTCCGTTATCGACGACTGAGCGTCTTTCAAGGTCGATGTCGTGAAAAATCTCAAGATCAGTGCAAAATTGGCCGTCGTGTTCGGCGTCCTGGTCGCGGCGCTCGTGGTGCTGGCGACGGCGTCCGTCATCAGCCAGCAGCGGCTGAATGCCGCCGCCAACGAGCTGGGGCAGGACCGCCGCGACAAGCTGATCGCGATCGCCGCCATCAACACGGCGACGTCGGACTACCGGATCGGCATGATGTCGAGCATTCTGTCGGACGAGGCCTCCGACATCGCCGCCGCGGAGAAGGCGGTGGGCGTCCAGGCCGCGGTCGTCACGCGCAACATCGCCTATCTCGATCGCGTGCTGACCAACCCGACCGCCATCGCGACCATGAAGCGGTTCAAGGACGAGTGGACGGCCTATCTGGCGCACGCCCGCACGACCCTCGCTCTGTCGCACGTCAATCGCAATGCCGAGGCGCTCGCGAGCCTTCGCGAGGGCCGTCCGCTGTTCGAAACGGCGAAGGCCACCGCGACCGACATGCAGGCCATCCAGGTCAAGGTCATGGAGGACACGATGGCCGCCGCGAACGACACCTACGTCTGGTCGCGCAACATCTCGATCGCGCTGGCGCTGGGCGTCATCGCGCTGGCGATCGCGCTGCTGGTATCGCTGATCCGCGCGATCGCCACGCCGTTGACCGCGATGACCGCGACGATGGGCCGTCTGGCGGAGGGCGATCTGCGCGCCGATGTCGCGGTCGACGATCGCCGCGACGAGGTGGGCGCGCTCGCCCGCTCGCTTGTCGCGTTCCGCGATCAGCTGGCGGCGGCGGAGGCGGCCAAGGAGCAGCAGACCCGCCTGATCGTCGACAGCGTCGGCTCCGGGCTGGACTCGCTCGCCAGGGGGGACCTGACCGCGCGGATCGAGGTCGAGCTGGTCGGCCCGTTCGCCAAGCTGAAGGCCGATTTCAACAACGCCATGTCCTCCGTATCGACCACGCTGGGCGCGATCACCGACAGCGCGCGCGGGATCGAGAACGGGGCGGTCGACATCCGCCAGGCCGGCGACGATCTGTCGCGCCGCACCGAGCAGCAGGCCGCCTCGCTGGAGGAAACCGCCGCGGCGATGCACGAGATCACGGAGACGGTGCGCGAAACCGCCGCCAACGCGACCCGCGCCAACACCGTGGTCGTGGAGGCGCACCGCGACGTGGAGGCATCGGGCGACGTGGTGCGCAAGGCGGTCGACGCGATGAACGGCATCGAGCGCTCGTCCGCCGAGATCACGGAGATCATCGCGGTCATCGACGGCATCGCGTTCCAGACCAACCTTCTGGCGCTCAACGCCGGCGTCGAGGCGGCGCGCGCAGGCGATGCGGGCAAGGGCTTCGCGGTGGTGGCGAGCGAGGTGCGCGCGCTGGCGCAGCGCTCCGCCGATGCCGCCAAGGACGTGAAGGCGAAGATCACCGCCTCGGGCGAACAGGTCGAGGTCGGCGTGCGCCTGGTCGCAGAGACCGGCGACGCGCTGGGCCGCATCACCGGGCGGATCGGCGAGATCAGCCGGCTGGTCGGCGACATCGCGTCGGCCGCGGATCAGCAGGCGACCGGGTTGAGCCAGGTCAATACCGCCGTCGCGGAGATGGACGGCGTGACGCAGCAGAACGCCGCGATGGTGGAGGAAACCACCGCCGCCGCACGCAGCCTCGCCGACGAGACGCAGGCGATGACGCAGGAGATCGCGAAGTTCGAGCTGGGCCGCACCGGCGGCGCGACGCGCAGCCCCTCGCCCGTCCACCAGCTCCAGGCGCGCGCCGCCGCCGCGCTCGCCCCGCGCTCCGCGCCCGCGCCGCGCACGGCGGGCAACACCGCGCTGGCGGAGGACTGGTCGGAGTTCTGACCCCGGATTTCGGGACGCGCCTGCCCCTTCGGCGAGCACATCCGCGAAGCGCACGCACTGCGCATTCCCGCCCCAAACGAAACGGGCGCCGCAGGACCATCGTCCCGCGGCGCCCGCCATATCCCGTCCGGGACGCGCGTTACTTGCTGCGCTCGACCTGTTCGAAGTCCAGCTCGACCGGGGTGGCGCGGCCGAAGATGCTGACCGATACCTTGACCTTGCTCTTGTCGAAGTCGAGTTCCTCGACCGTACCGTTGAAGCTGGCGAACGGGCCTTCCAGCACCTTCACCGCGTCGCCGATCTCGTAATCCACCTTGACCTTGGTCTTCGGCGCGGCGGCGGTCTCTTCCTTGGAGCTGAGCATGCGCGCGGCCTCCGCGTCGCTGATCGGCTGCGGCTTGCCGGAGGACCCCAGGAAGCCCGTCACCTTCGGCGTGTTCTTGACGAGGTGATAGACGTCGTCGTTCATCGCCAGCTTGGCCAGCACATAGCCCGGCATGAACTTGCGCTCGACCGAGATCTTCTTGCCGCGGCGCGCCTCGGTCACCGTCTCGGTCGGCACCTCGATCTGCTCGACCAGTTGCTCCAGCCCCATGCGGGCCGCCTCCGACATGATCGAATCGCGGACCTTGCCCTCGAAGCCCGAGTAGGCGTGGATGATGTACCAGCGCGCCATCGCGTCAAATTTCCCGTCTGTTCGCTTTACTGGGCCAGGCTCAGCAGCAGCTTCACCACCGCGTTGAAGAAGCTGTCAACGCCGAGGAAGAAGATCGCCAGCACCGTCGTCATGATGACCACCATCACGCCCGTCATCACCGTTTCGCGCCGGGTGGGCCAGACCACCTTGGCGGTTTCGGTACGGACCTGCTTGATGAATTCGAGCGCTGTCGTCTTCGCCACGTCGGTTGAGCCCTGCTTCGTCTGTGCTTCATGCGTCGTCCCGGCATGGGTCCGCCACCGCTTCCGCCGATGAAGGAAGCGGTGATGGCCGTCCGCGCTGTGGGATGGGGGCGGGACATAGGCCGCGTACCGTCAAAAGGCAAGCGGCCCGCCGCGCGACGCTTCCTGCGACGCGACGGGGGAACCGGGCGTGGGGGTGCGGAGGTTCTACCGTCCGGAAACGGGCGCGATACGCCGCATCGCCGCGAGATCGATGTTGCAAGCGGGCGACGTCCGGCGCAACCCATGGGGATGTCGATGTTCTGCGTTCTGGGATGGCATAGCTGGCAGGCGCGCGCGACCGCGCGGCCGGGCACCACGGTCTATCGCTGTCGCCGCTGCGACAAGCGGCTGGTGATGCATGGCGGGCGCAGCCGGCAGCTGCGGCGTTATTACCTGATCGCCGGGGCGATGGCCTGCATGGTCGCGTGGTTCGCGCTCATCAACCTGGGGCTGCATGGCCGCACCAAGGTGCTCTACACCGCCAACAAGGCGGTCCAGAAGATGGAGAAGGCCCGCGTCACCGCAACGCGGACGATCCACCGGGTGCAGGGCGATCGCGGCGCTTATCTGGAAGGCGGGAAATAGCGCAGGCGAGGTGGCCGGCCCGCAGGTCGCGGGCCGGCCGCGCCGTGGATCAGTTGCGGACCTGGAGCGCGTAGATCGCCTGGATGCGACGCTGGCGGTCGGCGTTGGCCGCGCGCTGGCGCTCGCGCTGCGCGGCGTTGCGCTCGACCAGCGTCTGGAGCTGGGTGTAGCGGGCGTTGTCGCCCTTCGCGCGGGCATCGGCCAGCTGCTCGCGCAGGCGTGCCTCGCTGGCGTAGAATTCCTTCTCGCGCTCGGCCAGTCGCTGGTTCTCGGCCTGCGCCTCCGCGATCAGGCGCTGCTTCTCGGCGGCGGTGACCGTACGCGCCTGCGCGGTCGCGACCACCGGCGTGGCGGCGACCGCGGCGGCGAGGGAAAGGGCGATGATACGCTTCATGACGAATACTCCCGTTGTTGCGGCGTCATGCCGGCTGGGAGCGTCAATGCATGTCGGGTGAGGGTCGTTGCATGAACGACAAACAACATCCCGATGCCGCAGGTTCAGGTCCGCGTACCCGGGGATAGAGGATGACGGGAATGGCAGGAGTGCACGGACTCGAACCGTGGGCCCTCGGTTTTGGAGACCGATGCTCTACCAACTGAGCTACACTCCTGTGTGACGGTCCCCCTAGTCCGGTCGCCGCGTCCGCGTCAAGCGGGGCGCGGTCACGCCGCCAGATCGTACGGCTTGATCTCGCCGTTCAGGTACAGGTTGCGCGCCTTGGCGCGGCTCAGCTTGCCCGAGCTGGTGCGCGGCAGCGTGCGCGGGGGGATCAGCTCGACGACGCAGTTCATGCCCGTCACCGACCGCACCCGGTCGCGGATCTCGTCGCGCAGCCGCACGCGCTCGCTCTCGTCGGAGCTGCGGCATTGTACCAGCACCGCCGGCGTCTCCTCGCCGCCGGGCGTCGTGATCGCGAAGGCGGCGATGTCGCCCGCCTTGAATCCGGGCAGCTGCTCGACCGCCCATTCGATGTCCTGCGGCCAGTGGTTGCGCCCGTTGATGATAATCATGTCCTTGGCGCGGCCGACGATGAAGATATAGCCGTCCGACATGTACCCCATGTCGCCGGTGTCCAGCCAGCCGTCGACCAGGCAGGCGTCGGTCGCGGCCTGGTCGCGGAAATAGCCGACCATGACGCTGGGGCCGCGGCACCACACCTTGCCGATCGCGCCGTCGGGCAGCGGGGTGCCGTCCTCCTCGCGCACCTCGATCTCCATGTCGCGCACCGCCTTGCCGCAGTTCACGATCGCGCGGTACCGCTGCGGACGATCGCCGCCATGGTCGCCGCCCGACAGCTCGGTTTCCTCGACCAGCTCGACGCGGATGCCCTCGCCCGGCGGCATCAGCGACACCGCCAGCGTCGATTCGGCAAGGCCGTAGGAGGGCAGGAACGCGGTCGCCTGGAACCCGGCATCGGCGAAGGCGTCGACGAACGCCTGCATCACGTCGGGGCGGATCATGTCCGCGCCGTTGCCCGCCACGCGCCAGCGCGACAGGTCGAAACGGTCCGAGGCCTTCGTCTGGCTGGAGATGCGGCGCGCGCAGATGTCATAGCCGAAGGTCGGCGAATAGCTGAGCGTCGTGCCGGTGTTGCGGCTGATGAGGTCGAGCCACGACAGCGGGCGGCGCGCGAAATCCTCGGTCTTCAGATAGTCGGTCGACACCTGGTTGGCGAGCGGCGACAGGAAGCAGCCGACCAGCCCCATGTCGTGATACCACGGCAGCCACGACACGCAGCGGTCGCTGTCCTGGATCCGCATCCCGTGCGCGTGCGCCGCCAGGTTGCTCAGCAGCGCGCGGTGGGTGATGACGACGCCGTGCGGGAAACGCGTCGAGCCGCTGGAATATTGCAGGTAGCAGACGTCGTCGCCCGACACCGCCGGCAGCGGCGCATCGGGGGCGGGGCGCGTCGCCAGCTCGGCCCAGTCCAGCCCGCGCACGCCCGCCGCCTCGGCCGCGGCCCCCGCCAGCGACGACAGCTCGGGCGGATAGACCAGCATCGTCGGGTCGCAGCTCGCCAGCTGGACGCGCAGCTGGTCGATATAGCTCTCGCGCCCGCCGAACGAGGTCGGCAGCGGCAGCGGCACCGGCCACGCGCCCGACAGCACCGTGCCGAAGAACAGCGCGGCGAACTCCGCGCTCGTCTCAGCGACGATCGCGACCCGCTCGCCCGGGGTCACGCCCATCGCGATCAGCCGCAGCGCCATGTCGTGCGCATCGTCCTTCATCCGCGCGAAGGGATAGCCCCGCACCAGCGTGCCGCGCGCGTCGTGGAAATTCAGCCCGCGTGCCCCTTGCGCGGCATAGTCCAGCGCCTCGCCCAGCGTGGCGAAGTCGGACATCCGCCGCGGCAGCGTGTCCGCGGTCGGCGTCGAAACGGGGGCGTCCACGATAGGAGCCGGGGCGGTCTGCGTCGTCATTCTGTATCCCTGTCGTGGCGGTGCAGCGCCGTGCGCGCGCCCTCGCCGTGACCAATCGTTAAAAATCCACTCCCAACATCCCTCGGCACTGTGGCACAAACATGGCGTGCGCGCGCCACGCCCCCTTTCTCCGCTCGATCCGCCCGCGCTGGAGCGGCTGGCGCTGCGCTATGTCGAGCGGTTCGCGACCACCCGCGGGAAGCTGGCCGCCTATCTGACGCGCAAGGTGCGCGAGCGTGGCTGGGCGGGGGCGGCGCCGGCGGATCCCGCCGCGGTCGCGCAGCGGATGGCGGCGCTCGGCTATGTCGACGACCGTGCCTTCGCCGACCTGAAGGGCGCGTCGCTCGCGCGGCGCGGCTATGGCGCGCGCCGCGTCGCCGACACCTTGCGCGCCGCCGGGGTGACGGGCGACGATGCGGCCGAGGCGATGGCGCAGGCGCGCGCCGCCGCCTGGGACAGCGCGCTGCGGCTGGCGCAGCGGCGGCGGATCGGTCCCTTCGCGGCGCAGGAGGTGCTCGATCCGAAGCTGCGCGAGCGGCATCTGGCGGCGCTGCTGCGCGCCGGGCACGACATGGCGATGGCGCGGCGCATCGTTTCCGCGGCCCCGGGCGAGATTCCGCAGGCCGATTGACGTTTACCGTCTTGCGTTGTCGCATGGTGCAGTGCACCCATGGCACGCTCTCCAACAGGGGGACGGAAAGGCACACGTGCGCGACGACGGCTCCGCACCCGCCGGTGGTCGTGGGGATGACACCGGCCCACAGCACGCTGCCGCCGATGACGCGGCGGTGGCGGTATCCGGCGTGCTCAAATGGTTCGACGCGACGCGCGGCTTCGGCTTCATGGTGGCGGACGCCGGCGCCGGCGCCGGTGCCGGCGCGCCGGGGGCGCCGGGCGATGATCCGGGCGGGGGGATGGGCGACATCCTGATCCATTTCAGCGTGTTGCAGGCGTTCGGTCGCCGTACCCTGCCGGAGGGCGCGAAGGTCGCGGGGCGCGTGATCCTGGGCCCGCGCGGCTGGCAGGCGGTGGAGATCACCGCGATCGACACCGCCCCCGCCGCCGATGTCGTGCGCGAGCGTGACCGCGAGCGCGTCGCGCCCGACACGGCCGAGGATGCCGGCGACTGGGAGGACGTGACCGTCAAGTGGTTCAACCGGCTGAAGGGCTACGGCTTCCTGGTGGCGACCGCGCGACCGGGCGACATCTTCGTCCACATGGAAACGCTGCGCCGCGCCGGCATCGTCGAGGTGGAGCCCGACCAGCCGCTGCGTGCGCGGATCGTGCCGGGGCGCAAGGGGCCGCTCGCGGTGGGCGTGGGGCTGCCGGAGTGAGGGCGCTGGCCGCCGCCGCCGCCGCCGCCGCCGCGCTGGCGATCGCGCTCGCCGGCTGCGGCGATGGGGCGAGCGCGCCCGACGCGGCGGCGACCGCGCGCGCCACGGTGCCGCTGACGATCGTGTCCGGGGGCAGGCGCCATGCCTTCGCGGTGGAGGTGGCGGCCACGCCCGAGGCGCAGCAGCGCGGGCTGATGTACCGCACCCATATCCCCGCGGACGGCGGGATGCTGTTCGCGCCCTATCCCGCGGGCGCCGACGGGAAGGCGGGCGGCGCACGGGTCGCCAGCTTCTGGATGAAGAACACGCCCAGCGCGCTCGACATCATCTTCATCCGTCCCGATCGCACCATCGCCAACATCGAGGCGGATACCCTGCCCTTTTCGGAGGCCCCGGTGTCCTCTTCCGAGCCGGTGACGGCGGTGCTCGAACTACGCGGCGGGCGCGCCGCCGAACTCGGGATCGCGCCCGGCGACCGCGTCGCGTGGTGATACGCGCCACCTTCGCCAACATCCGCCATTGAAGGCGGCGGCGGGGGCGGGTAAGCGGTCGGCACGATGGGCATCAACCTCAACCCCTTCACCTGGTGGAACGGCGCCACCGTCGGCACGATCATCTACGGCCTGCGCGGCAAGCGACAGGTCGGCGAGGATTCGCTCGGCAACACCTACTGGATCGGCGGCCGCGACACCGCGGGCGAGCCGCGCCGCTGGGTGATCTACAGCGGCGCCAACGACGTCAGCCGCATCCCGCCCGAATGGTACAGCTGGCTCCATCGCCAGATCGACGACGTGCCCGACCAGGCGCTGCCCCCGCCGCGCGCCTGGCAGAAGCCGCCCGTGCCCAACATGACCGGCACCGCGCTCGCCTATCGCCCGTCCGGCGCGCTGGAGAAGGGCGGCGCGCGGGCGTCCGCGACCGGCGATTACGAGGCGTGGAACCCCGACGCATGAACCGCCCGCTCGCGATCGGCGGGCTGGTGGTGGTGGCATTGGCAGGCGCCGGCTTCGCGGCCACGAACCTGCTGGGAATACGGCTGACCGGCGGCGGTGACGGTTCGCGCGCGAATACCCGCGTCGTCAGCAAGGCGGTGCCCGACGCGCCGCCCCCGGCGGAGGCCGGGCGCGACGTGGTCCAGGTCGCCGGCGACGACACGGCGGCGGTCGACGCGGGCGCGACTCCGATGGCGCAGCGCGTCGCCACGCTCGGGCTCCTCAACAAGCGCAACGGCGTCGGCCGCGACGTGACGATGAAGCCGGGGCAGGCGATGCGCGTCGGCGACGTCGTGATCCGCCTGCGCGCCTGCGAGCGGACCGCGCCGTGGGAACCCGAGCAGCTGACCGGCGGCTTCGTCCAGCTCGACGTGCGCGGGATCGACGGCCATTGGCGCCGCGCCTTCTCCGGCTGGCTCTACAAGGAGCGGCCCGCGTACAACGTCGTGCTGCACCCGGTCTACGACGTCTGGGTCAAGGCCTGCACGATGACCTTCCCCGGCACCGCGCCGTCCGCGCCCGCGGCGGCATCCAGCGCGCGGAAGTCCGCCCCCGCCGAGGCGGCTCCGGCCAATGAGGAGGACGCCGCCGCGGACGAGCCGGTGGCCGAGAGCGCCGCACCCAGCAACGCCATGTAGTCGCGGCGGTCGATCTCGCGCGCGCCCAGCGTCGCGAGATGGTCGGTCATGAACTGGCAGTCGAGCAAGGTGAACCCGCCGACGCGCAACCGCGCCACCAGCGCCGCGATGGCCACCTTCGACGCATCGGCGGCGCGGCTGACCATGCTCTCGCCGAAGAAGGCGCGCCCCAGCGCCAGGCCGTAGAGACCGCCGACCAGCCGCTCCCCGTCCCAGCATTCGATCGAATGCGCGAGCCCCAGGCCGTGGAGCCGGCGAAAGGCCTCCTCGATCGTGGCGTTGATCCAGGTGTCGGGACGGTTCTCGACCGCCTCCGCGCACAGCGCGATGATGCGGTCGAACGCGGCATCCGCGGTGACGCGGAAGCGATCCCCCGCGATGGTCTTCCGCAGCGATCGCGACAGGTGGAAACCGTCCAGCGGCAGGATCGCGCGCCGCCGCGGCTCCACCCAATAGATGCTGTCGGCGTCGCGGCTGTCCGCCATCGGAAACGCGCCGATCGCATAGGCGGCCAGCAGTTGCGGCAGATCGAGCGTCGCCGTCATCCCTATCCCGCGGTCCGCTCGATCCGGCGCCACAGATGCGTGAACGCCGCCGTCACCGGGCTGCGCGGGGCGGCGGCGCCGACGGGCAGGCGGCGCGCGGTCGCGTTTTCCACTGCGCTCGCCATCGGGATCGCGGGCCAGTCGGGGTGGCGCTGCATCGCCTCGACATGCAGCGCGCGGCGGCGGTCGACCATCACATGGACGGGCAACATCGGCACCTGTCCGCCGAAATGCCGCTCCACCGCGGCGAAGGCGCGCTGCGAGAGCGGGGAGGGGATCACCGGCACCACGATCAGGTCCGCCGCGCGCGCCACCTGGTCGGCGGTTTCGGTCAGCCCCGGCGGGCAATCAAGGATGACGTAATCATGCTCGCCCAGGTCGGAGACGAGCTTGCGCAGGCGCCGCTTCTTGTCGATCTCGCGGAACAGGTGGTTGAGGTCGCGCAGCGACGCATCGGCGGGCAGCAGGTCGAGCCGATCGATCCCCGTCGCCGCGATCATCCGCGCCGGGGCGACATCGCGCGAGAACAGCGCCTGCGCGCGATCGTGCTGGCCGCCGTCGCCCAGTATCCAGCTGGACGCGGCCTGCGGATCGAGGTCCCACAGCAGCGTGCGCCGCGCCGACAGCGTCGCCGCGCACCAGGCGAGATTGACCGCCAGCGTCGACTTGCCGACGCCGCCCTTCAGGCTGTAGATCGCGACCGTCGTCATGATGGACGCACGTTAGGAGCGCACCGCCGGGGCGGCAAGCGGTCGTCAGGCGACGGCGCGGCGCTCCTTCAGGAAATCGGCCATCGCCGCGCCCAATTCGCGCTGCGCCCGGCGATAGGCGACCGGCTCACGAATGCCCAGCCGCGCGCGGGCCGCGTCCATCGGCTCGTGCAGCAGCATGAGATAATCCTCACCCTGCAGCCACCTGGCGGCGCGGCCGTGGCGATAGCCCTCCCACACCGCATCCGCGAACAGCCGGTTCTTCGCGACGCGCAGGCTCTTCAGCGCGGCGGCGGTCGCGATCAGCGCCCAGCCGAGCCCGCCGACCTGCGCGAAGCTGAACGCGACCAGCGCGGCCTCGCCCATCGGCTCGTCCGCCTGATAGCCGGTGATGACGTGCCAGATGTCGTGCGTGTCGCGGATCCGCCGCCCCATCCACGCATAGGGGTGATCGACCGCCTCGGGATCGCCCTCCAGCTTGCTGACCTCGACCAGCCCGTCGGCGGAATAGCCGGTCGTCTCCAGGAAGGTGCGATACGCCGCCCCCACCGTGCCGGGCGCGAACGAGGCGACGAAGGCGGGATCGGAGAAGCGCTGCGCCAGCTCGACGCGCTCATAGGCGATCCGCCCGCCTTGCTCGGTCGCGATCAGCCGCGCGTAATTCTGCGGCGCGTTGCCGACGTTCAGCGCGCGCATGATGCGGAACACCTGCTGCGTATCGTCGCCATTCGCCATGAGCTTGCCGACCGCATCGAACGCGGTGCGCCAGTCGCGACGACCGCTGGTGCCGGGGAAGGGGGGAAGCTGTGCCATGACTCACACTCCTACTGACAGATGTGTCAATAAGTCGTGAAGGGTGGCGGAGTCAATGGCGTCTCGGTCACTCTGGCATTGCTGGATTCGTCATTGCGAGCGGAGCGAAGCGATGACGGGGGAGTACCGTTCAGATCCGCACCATCTTCAGCTGCGCCTCGCCGTATCGCGGTCCCGCCGTCTGCCCACGCGGCGCGGCGGCGTCGAGGCGCGCCAGATCCTCCGTCGACAGCGACAGCTCGGCGGCCTTCACGCTGTCCTCCATCGTCACGCGCCGCTTGGAGCCGGGGATGGGGACGATCGCCGCATCCTGCGCCAGCAGCCAGGCGAGCGCCACCTGCGCCGCGCTGGCGTCGTGCGCCGCGGCGACCTGCTTCACCACCTCGACCAGCTTCAGGTTCGCCTCGAAATTGCCCGGCTGGTAGCGCGGGTCGTTGCGGCGATAGTCGCCCTCCTCCATGTCCTCGGGCCGGGTCACCTGCCCGGTGAGGAAACCGCGCCCCAACGGGCTGTAGGGGACGAAGCCGACCCCCAGTTCGCGCGCGGTCGGCAGGATCTCCGCCTCGACGTCGCGCTCCCACAACGAATATTCCGACTGGAGCGCGGCAATGGGATGGACCGCGCAGGCGCGCCGCAGCGTGGCGGCCGCCGCCTCCGACAGGCCGATGTGGCGGATCTTGCCGGCCCGCTTGAGCTCGGCCAGCGCGCCGATCACGTCCTCGATCGGCACGTCGGGGTCGACGCGGTGCTGGTAATAGAGGTCGATCGTCTCGATGCCCAGCCGCTCCAGCGAGCCGTCGCAGGCGCGGCGGATGTTGTCGGGCGTGCTGTCGGGGACGAACGGGCCCTTGCTGCCGACCAGCCCGAACTTGGTGGCGATGACCAGCCCGTCGCGCCTGCCCCTGATCGCGCGGCCGACGATGCGCTCGTTCTCCTCGGGGCCATAGACTTCGGCGGTGTCGAAGAAGGTGATGCCCAGATCGATCGCGCGGTGGATGGTGGCGATCGCTTCGTCGAGGTCGGCGGCGCCGTAATTGATGCGCCCCGCCGCCATCGGCATGCAGCCGACGCCCAGCGCGCTGACGGTCAGGCCGTCGCCCAGCGTGCGTGTCTTCATGGCAGAATGTCCTCTTCGTCGTGATCGCGCGGCGCGCCGCGCCCGAGCAAGGCGGTGGTCGCCAGATCCATGGTGACGTTGCCGACGGTACGCATGATGTCGGGGATGGTTTCCACCGCCACCAGCAGCCCCAGCGGCGCGAGCGGCGCGCCGATCGTGCCCGCGATCGGCGCGATCGCGCTCACGTAGCTGACCGTGCCCGGCAGGCTGACCGAGCCGAGCGAGGTGAGCGTCGCGACGACGACGCCGATCGCCAGCGTCGCGGGCGACAGCGGCACCCCGAACCAGGTCGCGACGTAGATCGCCACCGCCAGGTTCATCGCCGGCCCGGTCGCGCGGAAGATCGCGACCGCCAGCGGCAGCGTGACGCCCGCGGTCGACACCGGCACGCCCAGCGCGCGCGCGCCCTCCAGCATCGCGGGCAGCGAGGCGAGCGAGCTCTGCGTGCTGATCGCGACCGCCTGCGCGGGCAAGGCGGCGCGGGTGAAGGCGCGCAGGCGGATACGCGCGCCGAAGCGGACCAGCGGATAGGCGATCAGCGCCACCGCGAACCCGACCGCGGAGACCGTGAGGATATAATGGACCAGCGCACCGAACGCCCCGGTGCCCGCGCGCGCGCCCACCACCAGCGTCAGCGCGAAGACGCCGACCGGCGCGACCCACAATACCCAGTCGATCACCACCAGCATCGTGTCGCGCAGCGCGGTGAAGAAGCGGACCATCAGCGCACGCTCGTCCGCGCCGATCCGCGCGATGGCGAAGGCGAAGACGAGGGTGAAGATGATGAGCGACAGGAACGCGTCCGCCGCGGCGGCCTTCACGATGTTGGTCGGCACGATCCCGGCGAAGAACTCGCCCAGCGGCGCGACCGGCGGGATCGCCGCCGCGCCGGACAGCGCGGCGCGCAGCGCGGCGGCCGAGGCGGCGGGAAGCGGCGCGACCGAGAGGAACAGCGGCGTCAGCAGTGCCGCCATCACCGCCGACAGGAACAGTAACGTCACATAGAGCGCGATGGCCCGCGCCGCGAGCCGTCCCGCGCGCGCGGCCTCCGCGGTGGCCGCGACCCCGGTGACCAGCAGCGAGACGACCAGCGGGACGATCGTCATCTGCAACGCGTGCAGCCATGCGGTGCCGATCGGCTCCGCCACCGCGGTGGCACCCGGAACCGCCCCCGGCGCGAAGGCCGCCAGCGCGATCCCCGCGCTCAGCCCGACGACCAACGAAAGGAGAATACGTGTCGCTTGCGTCATGTTCCGGTAGTCGCCCTTTCATCCGCGCTTCGTTATGCGGCATGCAACCAAGCGGAGCGAACGGACGGCGACATGGCAAGGAAATATTTCGGCACCGACGGCATTCGCGGGCTCACCAACAGCGGCGCGATGACCGCGGAAATGGCGATGAAGGTCGGGATGGCGGCGGGCCGGCACTTCCTGCGCGGCGAGCACCGCCACCGGGTCGTCATCGGCAAGGATACGCGGCTGTCGGGCTATATGATCGAATCGGCGTTGCAGGCGGGGTTCACCAGCGTCGGGATGGACGTGACGCTGGTCGGGCCGATGCCGACCCCGGCGGTCGCGATGCTGACGAAGTCGATGCGCGCCGACATGGGCGTGATGATCTCCGCCAGTCACAACCCCTATGCGGACAACGGCATCAAGCTGTTCGGTCCCGACGGCTACAAGCTGTCCGACGAGGACGAACTGGCGATCGAGGCGGCGATCGACGGCGCGGTGACGCTGGCCACGCCCGGCGAGATCGGCCGCGCCAAGCGGATCGACGACGCGCGCGGGCGCTACATCCATTTCGCCAAGTCGACCTTCCCGTCCGATCTGCGACTGGACGGGGTCCGCGTCGTGGTCGATTGCGCGAACGGCGCCGCCTATCAGGTCGCGCCCGAGGCGCTGTGGGAGCTGGGCGCCGACGTCGTTCAGATCGGCGTCAATCCCAACGGCCTGAACATCAACGACAAGATCGGCTCCACTCACCCGCACGCGCTGGCCGCGAAGGTGGTGGAGGTGCGCGCCGACATCGGCATCGCGCTCGACGGCGACGCCGACCGGCTGATCGTGGTCGATGAAAGGGGACAGGTGATCGACGGCGACCAGTTGATGGCCACGATCGCGGGCGGCTGGGCGCGCGCCGGGCGGTTGCAGGGCGGCGGGCTGGTCGCGACCGTCATGTCCAACCTGGGGCTGGAGCGGCATCTGGCGGCGCAGGGGCTGAAACTGCTCCGCACCGCGGTCGGCGATCGCCACGTGCTGGAGGCGATGCGCGCCAGGGGATACAATGTCGGCGGCGAGCAGTCGGGGCATATCATCCTGTCCGACTATGCGACCACCGGCGACGGGCTGGTCGCGGCGCTTCAGGTGCTCGCCGAGATCTGCCGCGCGGATGCGCCCGCCAGCCGCGTGCTCAATCGCTTCGAACCGCTACCGCAACTGCTCAAGAACGTTCGCTTCGCCGGGGGCAAGCCGCTGGAGGCGGAGGCGGTAAAAGCGGTGATCGCGGAGGCCGAGCGCGAGCTCGCGGGTTCCGGCCGGCTGGTGATCCGCCCGTCCGGCACGGAGCCCGTGATCCGCGTCATGGCCGAAGGCGACGACCCGCAACAGGTCGAGCGGATCGTCGACCGCATCTGCGACGCGGTCCGCAAGGCGGCGTAAGATGGATGATGACATCAGCGCCGAGAAACGTTGGGATTTGCTGTATAAGGAGTGGGAGTATCGGCACCGTGCATTCTGGCTATCATTCAACATCTGGAGTGTAGCGGTCAGTCTTTGTATATTGGGTCCGTTCATCAAGCCGCAAATGCTTGAGTTTGGTTGGCTTATCGTCATGCTGCCACTCTTCGGGGTGGCGGTATCACTCTTCGCGTGGATCCATCTGCTGGGCGAGGCAAAGCGGATGGCGTTGGTGTTCGCGGCCTTCAGGGCCTATCGTCGAACGCCTGACTGGCCACATCCGCCAGGTCATGGAACGTGGAAGCAACGTATTCAGACTCTCTCCAACGCGAAAATTCTCGGGAACGTCTTCCTTTATGTAATGGTGCCCGCTTGCATCTCGTCCATAGCGATCCTGTCTGTCGTGACGTACGACAGGATTGGATCGCCGTTCGAAGATTCCGCTGCTGGATACTATCGATTTTGCGTGTTCGCGTTCGCGATCCTGTTCCCGATCGGCGGGGCCGCCTGCGGACTGAAGAGCGCACTAAATGCCGAACGCCGAAAGACGCGTGGTCGTGAAGTCGCGGCTCAGCGCCGTCGTCGGCGACGCCTGCGTGTCAGCTCATCCAGATTTTTGCGTGTGTCCGGGCGCAGGCCCATATGGACGATTCTGCAGATTCTTTTCCTGATCCGCACGTGGCGGCGGGCGCCACCGTCGCGATGAGGCGGCGGTGGCATTGCCGGACTTTCAGAAGCGGTACCCCACGCCCGCGCCGATCACGCGCGGTTCGTTGACGAACGCGGTCAGGTTGTTGAAGTCGATCGCGCCGATCACGTTGCTCTCGTCGGTGATGTTGCGGGCGAAGGCGAACAGGTCGACGCCGTTCGTCATCCGCCAGCCGATGCGCGCGCCGCCCTCCACATTGGTGCCGACCCGGAACTCGGTCGCTTCGTAGAGGAACAGGTTGAAGCGCGATTGCCCGACCCAGTCGGTCTGCGCGTACAGCTCGCCGCCGCCCGCCAGCCTGTGGGTATAGGCAGCGTTGACGTTGAACTGCCAGCGCGGCGCCTGCGGGAACGGGTTGCCGTTGATCGCCGCGCGGCGCGTCGTGCCGACGTTCACGATCGGGTCCAGCACGGTGCAGGCCGCCCCGCAGAAGGCCACCAGCAGGTTGGGGTCGGAGATGCGGGTGTAGTTGTACGACGCGCCGCCGTTCAGCTGGAAACCGCGGAAGAGGTTGGCGGTCGCCTCCACCTCGACACCGCGCCCGATGCCGCGGCGCGCGTTGATGAGCTGGTTGAAATTGCCCTGGCCGCCGATCGCGGTGAACTGCGGATCGTCGATCTGATAGGTATAGCCGGTGAGATCGAGGCGGAAGCGATTGTCCGCGCTGGCCGCCTTCAGCCCCGCCTCGTACGAGGTCAGCGTTTCCGAACGGGCGGTCGTCACGATGTTCGACGTGGCGATGCGCCCCTGGATCGACGGCCCGCGATAACCGCGCGCGACCCGCGCGAACAGGCTGACGCTGTCGTCGGCGCGGTACAGCAGGCTGACGTCCCAGCTCGGCTGCCCGTCGCTGACGCGGCGCGTGGTGGAGAAGGCCGCACCACGGGTGCGGTCGGCCGCCAGATTGCGCAGGTCATGGGTCCAGCGCGCGCCCGCGGTCACGCGCAGGCGATCGGTCAGATCGTAGCGCAGCTGGCCGAAGCCCGACCAGCTGTCACTCGTCTGGCGCAGCTCGGAGATGATCGTCGGGTTGATCCCGCCCACCCCGTCGAAGCTGCCCGAGACCAGCTTGAACCGCTCATGCCAGTAGAAGGCGCCGATCTGATACCCGAAGCGGGTGTCGCCGTTGCTGGCGAGGCGCAGTTCGTACGTCTGCTGGTCCAGATCGCTCGACAGCGTTCCCGTTTCCGAGCGGAAGGGGATGAAGCCGCTGCCCGCCGTCGTGCCCAGCACGCCGCCGTCGATGTCGCCGCGCCCCGCGCTGCTGCCCTGATAGGCCGAGACGATCGCGGTCAGCGTCGCCGCGCCCAGGTCGTAATCGGCGTGGATCGCCTGCGACGTGGTCCCCTGACGCTGCGGATTGTTGAGCCCGCCGTCGTAGAACACGCGGTCGCGGTCGTAGCGCGCGTTGAGCCGGTTCGAGCCGGTGGTCAGCACGTTGGCGCGGTTGAGCGTGCCGGTGCCGTCCAGCCGCCGCCCCTGCACCGTCAGCAGCACCGACAGCGGGCTGTCCGGGTTCCAGGCGACGTGGATGCGCCCCGCGATGTCGTCGAACCGGCCCAGGTCCTTGCCCGCGCGCGCGAAGGAGGGGTTGAAGGCGTTGTCGACCCAATTGTCGCGGTGGTTGACCAGGCCCGCGAGCCGGATCGACAGCGTGTCCGACGCGGGTACGGTGACGCCCAGCTCGCCGCGCATCGTGCCCAGCTCGCCCGCGGTCAGCGTCATCTGCCCTTCCGCGTCGCGACCGGGGCGGCGCGTCTCCAGCTTGACGACGCCGGCGGGGGTGTTGCGCCCGAACAGCGTGCCCTGCGGCCCCTTGAGCACCTCGACCCGGTCGAGGTCGAACATCGGGAAGCCCTTCAGGAAGACGTTTTCCAGCACCACGTCGTCCAGCACCACCGACACCGGCTGCGACGCGTTGAAGTCGAAATCGACGTTGCCCAGGCCGCGGATGTAGAAGCGCGGCGCGTAGCGGCCGTTCGAGCTTTCGACGTAGAGGCTGGGGACCCGCCCGGCGAGCGACAGGATGTCCGCGCCCCCTTCCGCGATGGCCGACACGCGTTCGCCGCCGACGACGGAGACCGCCAGCGGCACGTCGCGGATATTCTCCTGCCGGCGCTGCGCGGTGACGACGATCTCGCCCTCCTCCGCGGGCGCTTCCTGCGCCCATGCCGGCATGGCGGCCGTCAGCGCCGCCAGCGCGGCGGCCCAATAGGTCTTCCCGATCATGTTGTTGCCCCCAAGCAAGGAGGGGTCGCGAGTTGCCGCGTGTCCCCGACGAGCGCGCGCATACGGGCGGATTGTTACAGATGTGCGGCGCGGCTATGGGCGGCGGATGCTCGAGATGCGCCCCGATTGCGAACGCTGCGGCGTCGACCTGCCCGCGGACGAGGGGGGTGCCTTCATCTGTTCGTTCGAATGCACCTTCTGCGCCGATTGCGCGGATGCCCTGGACGAGCGCTGCCCGAATTGCGGCGGCGAACTGCTCGACCGCCCGGCGCGCGTCGACGAGGCGCTGAGGCGGCATCCGGCGTCCACCGTCCGGCATTTCAAGGGATGACACCGCGTGTTCTGCCCCGCGTCCTGCCCCGCGTCCTGATCGTCGCGGGATCGGATTCGGGCGGCGGCGCGGGCATCCAGGCCGATATCAAGACGGTCACGATGCTGGGCGGACATGCGATGACCGCGATCACCGCGATCACCGCGCAGAACACGCTCGGCGTGCAGGCGGTCCACCCCGTGCCGACCGAGATCGTCGTGACGCAGATGCGCTCGGTGATCGACGATCTGGGCGTCGACGCGGTGAAGATCGGGATGATCGGTTCGGCCGACACCGCGCTGGCGGTGGCGGAGGTGCTGGCCGGGCTGGACGTGCCCGTGGTGGTCGATCCGGTCATGGTGGCCACGTCGGGATCGGTGCTGGCGGATGCCGCCACGGTCGCGGGGCTGGAGCGGCTCATCGCCCGCGCGGCGCTGGTGACGCCCAACCTGCCCGAACTGGCGGCGCTGGGCGGACGCGAGGCCCTGCTGGCGCGCGCCGCGGCGGTGCTGGTCAAGGGCGGCCATGCCGAGGGCGAAACCGTGGTCGACCGGCTGTTCGATGCCTCGGGGCAGGTCGCGCGCTGGGAAAATCCACGGATCGATACGCGCCATTCGCACGGGACCGGATGCACCCTGGCGAGTGCGATCGCCACCGGGCTGGGTGTGGCCATGTCGCTGCCCGCAGCGATCGAACGGGCCATCGCGTTCGTCCGTGCCAGCCTTGAGCACGCGCCGGGGCTGGGGCAGGGGCAGGGCCCCATGGGACAACAGGACGCCACCGGGTTCCGATGCCCGGATTGAAGCACGAGCGCCTGTGCCTTCCCCCCGTCGCCGGGGTGGACGAGGCGGGCCGGGGGCCTCTTGCCGGGCCGGTGGTGGCCGCCGCCGTCGTCCTGCCCGCGAAGGGCGTGCCGCGCGGGATCGACGATTCGAAGCAGCTGCCGGCGGGCGAGCGCGCGCGGCTGTGCGCGCGGCTGCGGGCGTGCGCGGTGGTGGGGGTCGGCATCGTCGAGCCCGCGGAGATCGATACGCTGAACATCCACTGGGCGACGATGAAGGCGATGACGCTGGCGGTCGAGCAGCTGGCACAGGCGCTGGGCTGCGCGCCGGGCCATGTCCTGGTCGACGGCAACCGCCTGCCGCGATGGGTCTATCCCGCGACCGCGATCGTCGGCGGGGATGCGATCAGCCGCTCGATCGCCGCCGCCTCCATCGTCGCCAAGCATGTCCGCGACACGATCATGATCGAGGCCGCACTGGCGCACCCGCAATATGCGTGGGAGCGCAACAAGGGCTATGGCAGCGCCGCCCATCTGAAGGCGCTGCGCGAGCACGGCCCGACGCCGCTCCACCGCCGCAGCTTCGCCCCCGTCGCGCAGCTGGGCCTGTTTCGCGACGAACCGTCCGCGGCTGAGTCTTTCGCGCAACACGCTATCGGTTGAGTCTCGTCCGCGGGCGAGACTCAACATCTGGTCGCGGCCACGAAATGTTCCGCCACCTCAACGGTTTCCCGGCGAGTCGCGTTAACCAACATTCGCTTGACGGAGTCCGCGCTTTCCGCGCTTTTGGCCCCTCGAAACCGGGGGAATGACATGGGGGTGATCGAAAAGATCGCGCGGGTCTCGCGTGCGGCCAGGACGGCGCCGGCGGCGTCGGACGCCGCGCCGCCGTTGGCGCTCGACCGCATCATCGCGGGCGATTGCATCGCCGCGATGATGGCGCTGCCGGCGAAGTCGGTGGACATGATCTTCGCCGATCCGCCCTACAACCTGCAACTCGGCGGCGAGCTGTTCCGCCCCGACGGCAGCCATGTCGACGCGGTCACCGACGACTGGGACAAGTTCGACACCTTCCAGCAATATGACGCCTTCACCCGCGCATGGCTGGCGGAGGCGCACCGCATCCTGAAGGACGACGGCACGATCTGGGTGATCGGCAGCTATCACAACATCTTCCGCGTCGGCGCGGCGGTGCAGGATCTGGGCTATTGGATCCTGAACGACATCGTCTGGCGCAAGGCCAACCCGATGCCGAACTTCCGCGGCACCCGCTTCACCAACGCGCACGAGACGCTGATCTGGGCATCGAAGGGCGAGAAGGCGAAATACACCTTCAACTACCGCAGCATGAAGACGCTGAACGACGAGATCCAGATGCGCTCGGATTGGGAATTCCCGATCTGCGGCGGGGGCGAGCGGCTGAAGAAGGGCGGGGTGAAGGTCCATCCGACGCAGAAGCCGGAGGCGCTGCTGTACCGCATCCTGCTGGCCTGCACGAAACCGGGGGACGTCGTGCTCGACCCCTTCTTCGGCACCGGCACCACCGGCGCGGTGGCGAAGCGGCTGGGGCGGCGCTGGATCGGGATCGAGCGCGAGGCGGATTATATCGCGGCCGCGCAGGAGCGGATCGAAGCCGCGCTGCCGCTGGACGAATCCGCGCTGTCGACGATGCAGAGCCCCCGTGCGCAGCCCAAGGTGGCGTTCGGCGTGCTGGTGGAGAACGGATACCTCACCCCGGGTGACGTCCTGACCGACGCGAAGCGCCGCTTCCGCGCGACGGTGCGCGCGGACGGGTCGCTGGCGTCGCCGTGCGGTGCGACGGGGTCGATCCACAAGCTGGGCGCGACGTTGCAGGGCGCGCCGGCCTGCAACGGCTGGACCTTCTGGCACCATGAGCACGAGGGCGCGCTGGCGCCGATCGACACGCTGCGCCAGACCTACCTGCTCGCGACGCAGCCCTGACGAGGCCCCTCCCTTTCAAGGGAGGGGTTGGGGTGGGTCGAGGCCGGGCGATACGGCTCCCCAAGAGCGCCGCGCCGCCGTATCGCGAGCACGCCACCCACCCCCGGCCCCTCCCTTGAAAGGGAGGGGGGAGATGTTCGATGCACCTGCGCCCGATCCATTTCGCCGACGCGCCCTTCGCCTACCCCGATGGCCATGTCGCGCGGCTGGCGGGGGGGATGCAGTGGTTCGCCGCCTATGAGGTCAGCGAGGGCGACGCGCGCCGCATCGTCCCCGTCGCCGATATCGCCGCGCTGGGCGAGCGTGCCGCCACGCTCCACGCGCGCATCACGTCGCCGCGCCCCGCATGGGTGCTGGGCGAACGCACGCTGCGCTTCGACCAGCCGGCGGTCGCGGGCATCCTCAACGTCACGCCCGACAGCTTCTCCGACGGCGGCGCGCATGTCGACGATCCCGCCGGCGCGGCGGCGGCGGGGATGGCGATGGCGGCGGCGGGCGCGGCGGTGATCGACGTCGGCGCCGAATCCACCCGCCCCGGCGCGACACTGGTATGGGAGGAGGACGAGGCCCGCCGCGCCGCCCCCGTGGTGGAGCGGCTGGCGCGGGCGGGGGCGCTTGTCTCGATCGATACGCGCAAGGCGCCGGTGATGGAGGCCGCGCTTGCCGCCGGTGCGGGGATCGTCAACGACGTGTCCGCGCTGTTGTGGGACGAGCGCGCGCTGGATCTGGTCGCGCGCAGCGGTGCGCCGGTGGTGCTGATGCACTCGCCCGATCCCCGGGCCGGCGGGCACGGGCGACCCACCTATCGCCATGTCGCGACCGAGGTGTTCGACTGGCTGGAGGCGCGGATCGCGGCGGTGGTCGCGGCCGGCTTCGATCGTGCACGGATCATGGTCGACCCCGGCATCGGCTTCGGCAAGTCGCTGGCCGACAACCTCGCCCTGATCCAGGCGCTCCCGCTCTTCCACGGGCTCGGCTGCCCGATCATGCTCGGCACCAGCCGCAAGCGGATGATCGGCGCCCTCGACAACGAGGCACCCGTGGGCGAGCGGCTGGGCGGCTCGGTCGCGCTGGCGGTAGCGGGGGCGCAGGCGGGCGTCCAGCTGCTGCGCGTGCACGATGTCGCGGCGACGGTACAGGCGCTGCGGGTGTGGCGCGGACTGCGCGACCGCGCGCTGGCGCCCTAGAGCGTGATGACGTGATGTTGACACGTCGGGACGGAGCGGAATGTCGTTCGTGGATAGGAGCGAGGAGGGAACGGGGCTTTGCCCCCGTGACTGACGAGGGACGACGCCACGAACGACATTCCGCCCGCCGCAAAGCGGTTGTCCTGAGCCGCCCGCCGGACGACGTCGCGCCGCTGGCACGGACTACCAGCTCGCGCTGCACGTCGCTCCTCGCCGACGAACGGCTCAGGACAATCACGATGGGTCAACATCACGTGATCACGCTCTAGCCGGACACACATCGAAACGTTTCACCTACGCAACGCGAAACGCGAACATGCGTTAGCGCGCGCATGATCGTCACATCCACCCCCCGCTTCACCCAGATCATGCGTGAGGTCTGGCGTCCGCTGACCGTGCTGTTCGTCTGGGACGTGATCGTCACCGTCACCTATTACATCCTGCCGTTCAAGGCGCCGTCGCTGCCGCTGACCCTGTTCGGCTCCGCGCTGGCGCTGTTCCTCGGCTTCCGCAGCAACTCCGCCTATCAGCGCTGGTGGGAGGGGCGGTCGCTATGGGGGCTGATGATCAACGCCAGCCGCAATCTGGCGCGTCAGGCGCGCAACTTCCTGCCCGATCCCGATGCCGCGGACCTGAAGCGCACCATCGTCCTGCGCCAGATCGCCTATGTGAACGCCTTGCGCTGCCAGCTGCGGCGCCAGCCCGCGGACCAGGAAGTGCTGCGCTACCTGTCGAAGGGAGAGGCGGATTTCGCGCTCGCGCGCGTCAACATCGCCAACGGCATCGTCGATGGCACCGGCCGCCGCATCAACATCGCCCGCGAAAACGGCTGGATCGACACCATCCAGCAGAGCGCGATGGAGAGCATTCTGGTCGACATCGCGAATGCGCAAGGCGGGATGGAGCGGCTGAAGAACACGCCGCTGCCGAACCAGTATCGCTTCTTTCCGACGATCTTCACGCACATGTTCTGCATCTTCCTGCCGATCGGGCTGGTGGAGACGCTGGGCTTCGCGACGCCGCTGGGGTCGACGGTGGCGGGGCTGATGTTTCTGGCGGTGCTGGCGATCGGCGACGACCTGGTCGATCCGTTCGCCAATACGGTCCACGACCTGCCGCTGAACGCGATGTGTCGTACGATCGAGATCGATCTGCTCCAGTCGATCGGCGACACCCCGCCGGAGCCGGTCCAGCCGGTGAAGGGTGTGTTGTGGTGATTACAGCGTGTAGCCGCCGTCGCTGACCAGCACGCTGCCGGTGATCGTCGCGGCCGCGTCGGACAGCAAAAACGCGATCTGTGCCGCGATTTCCGCGGGCTTGGCATAGCGGCCCAGCGGCGTCGCCATCGCCGCCAGCTCGGCAAAGGCAGCGTCGCGGCCGATGGCAGCGGCGCGGTCGGCGAACATCGGAACCGCATCCCATACCGGGGTCTCCACCCCGGCGGGGGCGATCGCGTTGACGCGGATGCCCGTGGCGGCGCCCTCCTTCGCGGCGACCCTGGTGAGCTGGATCAGCCCGGCCTTCGATGCGCCGTAAGCGGAAACGCCCGCCTCCGCCTTCACCCCCGCGGCGGAGGCGACCGTGACGATCGCGCCGCTGCGGCCCGCCAGCGCGCGCATCGCCGCGCGCAGCGTCAGGAACGCTCCGTCGAGATTGACCGAGAGGATGCGCCGCCATTCGTCGAACGCCAGGGTTTCGATCGCGCCCGCCCCGGCGACCCCGGCGTTGACGACCGCCCCGTTTATCCCCGCCAGCACCGCGGCCGCCTCGTCCCAGAAGCGCTCCTCCCGCACGTCGCCGGGCAGCAGGTCGATCGTGCAGCCCAGATCGACGCGCGCCAGTGTCGCGGCATCCGTATCGGCCAGCACCAGCCGCGCCGCGCCCGCATCCGCCAGATGCCACGCGGTGGCGAGGCCGATGCCCGAGGCGGCGCCGGTGACAAGGAAGCTGCGATCGCGAAGGCCGGTCATGCGCGACCTTCTGCGATACGTCAGGCGGCGCTGTCGATCCCCAGCTCGCTCAGCTTGCGGTAGAGCGTCGAGCGCCCGATTCCCAGCCGCCGCGCGACTTCGGTCATGCGCCCGCGATAGTGACCGATCGCGAGGCGGATGACATCGGCCTCGATCTCCTCCAGCGCGCGCATGTTGCCGTCCGGGTTGAACAGGGTGACCCCGCCCGAGGGACCCAGCGTCGGCGGGGCGATCGTGCTGCGGGTCGAGGGGCGCGTGCCCAGCGCGGCCAGCTGCGGGAAGTCGGCGCGGGTCAGCGCGTCGCCGTCGCACAGCACCGCCGCGCGGAAGAGCGCGTTCTGCAGCTGGCGGACGTTGCCGGGCCAGTCGTAATCGACCAGCAGCGCCAGCGCATCGTCGGTGATGCCCAGCTGGCGCAGCCCCGGCTGCCCCGCGATCCGCGCCAGCAGGTGGCGGGCGAGCGCGGGGATGTCGCCGCTGCGGTGGCGCAGCGGCGGGATCGTCACGGTCACCGCGTTGAGGCGGTAATAGAGATCCTCGCGGAACCGCCCCGCGCCGACCTCGTCCAGCAGCCTTTTGTTCGTGGCGGCGACGACGCGCACGTCGACTTCGCGCGGGTGGCGCGCGCCCATCGGCAGCACCTCGCCGGTATGCAGCACGCGCAGCAGCTGCGCCTGCGCGTCGAGCGACAGATGGTCGACCTCGTCGAGGAACAGCGTGCCGCCGTCGGCCATCGCGAAGCTGCCGTTGCGGCGCTCGAACGCGCCCGCGAAGGCGCCGGGTTCGTGCCCGAACAGCTCGCTTTCAATCAGATTGGCGGCGATCGCGGCGCAATTCACCGTCAGCCGCGGCGATTTGGCGCGCGGGCTGGCGTTGTGGATCGCCTCCGCCACCACTTCCTTGCCGACGCCGCTCTCGCCCTCGATCAACACCGGCACGCGCGCGCGCGCGGCCTTGGCGGCGATCGCCAGCGCGGCGCGGAACTCGGGCGCGGAACCGACGATCTCGTCGAACTCCAGCATCGCCGGGATCTTCTCGGTCAGCGGGCGCAGCTCGCCCGTGACGCTGCCGGCGACGGCGGCCTCCAGTGCCGACAGCAGCCGCTGCGGGGCCAGCGGCTTGGAGAGATAATCGGTCGCGCCCGCGCGCATCGCGCCCACCGCCTGCGCCACGGAGGTCTCCGCCGCCAGCAGCAGGATGGGAAGCTGCGGGCGGTAGCCGCGCAGCTGCGCGATCAGCGGCGCGGGATCGGCCGCTCCCTCGACCGGCAGCATATCGCCGGTCGCCGCCGATTCGGCGTCGAGCAGGATCGCATCCAGCTGCATCCCGTCCTGCGTCCCGAACATCGCCAGCGCCATCTCGCCGTCGTTGGCGAAGATCGAGCGCCATCCGGCGCGTGCGGCGATCGAGGCGACCTGGCGGCGCTGCGCGGGATCGTCGTCGATCAGCATCAGCAGACGTTGGCCGTTACGCGTCATTGGTCGATTCGTCCCCCGGTTTGCCCGATCGCGGCTCCGGCCCGCACCTAAGGCACGGGGGGTAAAGGCCGGCTTAAGCGAGACACAGGGGATATTGCCTCGCCTATCCGGCGTCTTTAGGCTCTAGCGTAGCACGAATAGAAGGGGATCGTCATGGCCGACGCCAATATCAAGGCGCACGAATCGACCTATTTCAGCATGCTGTCGATGCTTAAATACGGCGCGATCGCGTGCTTTCTACTCGCTTTTCTCGTCATCTGGCTGATCTCGTAAGAGATGCGGATCGCGGTCCTGAGGGAGGGGGCTCCCGGTGAACGCCGGGTGGCCGCGACGCCGGAAACGGTCAAGAAATTCATCGCCCTGGGCGCGGATGTCGCGGTCGAGGCAGGCGCGGGCGAGGGGGCGAGCTTCGCCGATTCGGATTATGCCGCGGCGGGTGCGGCGGTCGGCGACCGCGCCGCGACGCTGGCGGGGGCCGGCATCGTGCTGGGCGTGCAGGGGCCGGACCCCGCATCGCTGGGTGGTGCCGCGCCCGGCGCGTGGATCGTCGCCGGGCTGAACCCGTTCGGGGAGCGCGCACGCGTCGATGCCTATGCGCAGGCGGGGTACGAGGCGCTGGCGATGGAGTTCATGCCGCGTATCACGCGCGCGCAGTCGATGGACATCCTCAGCTCGCAGTCGAACCTGGCGGGGTACAAGGCGGTGCTGGACGCCGCGGCCGAATACGGCCGTGCGTTTCCGATGATGATGACCGCGGCGGGCACGGTGAGTGCGGCGAAGGCGTTCGTCATGGGCGTCGGCGTCGCCGGGCTGCAGGCCATCGCGACCGCGCGGCGCCTCGGCGCGCAGGTGTCCGCCACCGACGTCCGCTCCGCGACGAAGGAGCAGATCCAGTCGCTCGGCGCCAAGCCGATCTTCGTCGAGAATGTCGCCGGGATCGAGGGCGAAGGCGCGGGCGGCTACGCCGGCGAGATGACGCCGGAGTACCAGAAGGCGCAGGCCGAGCTGGTGTCCGGGCATATCGCCAAACAGGACATCGTCATCACCACCGCGCTGATTCCGGGGCGCCCCGCGCCGCGCCTCATCAGCGACGCGCAGATCGCGACGATGCGCCCCGGCAGCGTCATCGTCGACCTGGCGGTGGAGAGCGGCGGCAATGTCGAGGGCTCGGTCGCGGGCGAGGTGGTGACGCGCCACGGGGTCAGGATCGTCGGCCATCGCAACGTCGCCGGGCGCCTGCCCGCGGATGCGTCCGCGCTGTTCAGCCGCAACCTCTACAATTTCCTGTCCACCTTCTGGGACAAGGAGGCCGGCAAGCCGGTGCTGGACGAGGAGATCGGCGACGCGGTGCGGCTGACGAAGGACGGACAGGTCGTCAACCAGCGGCTGCTGGGCGCCTGAGGGGGACTGGGCAAATGGACTTCATCTCGATCCTGTCAGTGTTCGTGCTGGCCTGTTTCGTCGGCTATTATGTCGTCTGGTCGGTCACGCCCGCGCTGCACACGCCGCTGATGGCGGTGACCAACGCGATCTCCTCGGTCATCATCGTCGGCGCGCTGATCGCCTCGGCGGCGGCGGGAAGTACCGGCGGCAAGTGGCTGGGATTGCTGGCGGTCGTGCTGGCCAGCGTCAACATCTTCGGCGGCTTCGCGGTCACGCACCGCATGCTGGCGATGTACAAGAAGAAAGAGCGCCCGGCCGCGGCCGCCAGGCACTGATACCGTCGCCCCGGACCTGATCCGGGGCGCCGCTTCCTCCGGGAAGCGGGCAGAAAAGGCCGGACCCCGGCTCTGGACCGGGGTGACGAGGGGGGAAAGAATGGAACACGTTGCGGTAAATCCCTGGGTGGCGCTCGCCTACCTCGTGGCGGGGGTGTGCTTCATCCTGGCGCTGCGCGGGCTGTCGAGCCCGACCACGAGCCAGCGCGGCAACCGCTACGGCATGATCGGCATGGGGATCGCGGTCGTCACCACGCTGCTGACGCACATCCCCGTCGTCGCCACGCTGGTCGAGGGCTATGACTATGCCGCGCTGATCGCGCGCATCGACTATGTCGCGGCGTTCGAGATCGTGGCGGCGATCGCGCTGGGCGCGGTCATCGGCATGACGATCGCGCGGCGCATCGCGATGACCGCGATGCCGCAGCTGGTCGCCGCGTTCCACAGCCTCGTCGGCCTCGCCGCGGTGCTGGTGGCGGCCGCCGCCTTCCTGAACCCGGTCGCGTTCGGCATCGCCATCCCGGTGCTGACGCCGGACGGGGCGTTCGCGCTCATCAATCCGGTCAGCCGGATCGAGATGGGGCTGGGCGTCGCGATCGGCGCGATCACCTTTTCGGGCTCGGTCATCGCCTTCCTGAAGCTGAACGGCAACATGGGCGGCGCGCCGATCATGCTGCCGGGGCGCCACGTCATCAACCTGGGCGTGCTGGCCGCGATCCTGGGGCTGGTGGCCTATTTCACGGTCGATCAGAGCCCGTGGGTGTTCTGGACGATCACGCTGCTGTCGTTCGTCATCGGCTTCCTGCTCATCATCCCGATCGGCGGCGCGGACATGCCGGTCGTGGTCAGCATGCTGAACAGCTATTCGGGCTGGGCGGCGGCGGCGATGGGCTTCACGCTGCACAACAGCGCGATGATCATCACCGGCGCGCTGGTCGGCTCGTCGGGTGCGATCCTCTCCTACATCATGTGCCGCGCGATGAACCGCAGCTTCATCAGCGTGATCGCGGGCGGCTTCGGCAGCGCGCCCGAGGCGGGCGGCGGCGGCGCGGCGAAGATCGACCGGCCCTGGAAGCGCGGCTCGGCGGAGGACGCCGCCTTCCTGATGACGCAGGCCGAGCAGGTCATCATCGTGCCGGGCTACGGCATGGCGGTGGCGCAGGCGCAACACGTGCTGCGCGAGATGGGCGACAAGCTGAAGGAGCACGGCGTCCGCGTGAAATACGCGATCCATCCGGTCGCGGGCCGCATGCCGGGGCATATGAACGTGCTGCTGGCCGAGGCGAACGTGCCCTATGACGAGGTGTTCGAGCTGGAGGACATCAACAGCGAGTTCGCGCAGACCGACGTCGCCTTCGTCATCGGCGCCAACGACGTGACCAACCCGGCGGCGAAGACCGACAAATCGTCCCCCATCTACGGCATGCCGGTGCTCGACGTGGAGAAGGCGAAGACGGTGCTGTTCGTGAAGCGCAGCATGGGCGGCGTGGGCTATGCCGGGGTCGACAACGACGTCTTCTACATGGACAACACGATGATGCTGCTCGCCGACGCCAAGAAGATGGTCGAAGACATCGTGAAGTCGATCGACTGACGATGCCGGCGGCACGATTCGGACTCGAGGACGCGCTCGGCGCGCGTTTCCTGCTCGCCAGCGCGGGCGGGGCAGGGGCGCTCGCCGCGCGCGAGGCGGTGGCGCTGATCGACGGGACGCTGGTGGCGGACGTGACGCTGGCGCAGGCGGAAGCGGCGGTGGCGCTGGACGACGGCGCCGCGCCGGCCGTCATCCTGGCGCTGGACGGGGCCGACGACGCCGCCGTGCAGGACGCACTCGCGGCGCTGGTGCCGTCGGCGCTGGCGCGGGGCTGCCCCGTCGTGGTGGCGATGACCGTGGCGCAGATCGATCCGGTCATCGCGGCGCTGCCCGAGGATGCTCCCGCGATCCAGCTGCTGTGCGATCCCGACCAGGCGGAATGGATCAGCGCGCTGGCGATGGCGGCGGTGCGCGACGACGGTCGCCTCGCCAGCGGCGACGACGAGTCGGAGCGGCAGGCGCGGCTGAATGCGGAGGTGGCGCGGATCGCCGCGCTGCTCGCGCAGATCGCACGGCGCGCCGGGCCGGGTGCCGGCGGCGCGCGCGATCGGCACATGACCTTCGGCGCGGCGGACGGCGCACCGCGTGCGCTGCCCGCCGCGAATGCGGTGCGGGACGTGCTGCGTGCGCGGCGGCTGCGCGACCGCTTCTTCGGCGCGGCGCTGTTCGAGGATCCCGCCTGGGACATGCTGCTCGACCTGTTCGCCGCCCGGCTGGAGGGGACGCGCGTCTCGGTGTCCAGCCTGTGTATCGCATCGGCGGTGGCGCCGACCACCGCGCTGCGCTGGATCGCGAAGCTCACCGCGGCGCGTCTGCTGGAGCGCCGCCCCGATCCCGACGATCGCCGCCGCGCCTTCATCGCGCTGAGCGACGAGGCGGCGATCGCGATGGAGCGGTATGTCGCCGCCCTCGCGGAGGCGCGGCTGCCGCTGGTGTAGGCGCCCCTTGCTCGTGCGCGCGGGCGCGGTACGGGCTTGATCGCGCGCGCGGGCGCGGTACGGGCTTGATCGTCCGCGCGGGCGCGGTACAGGGACGTCATCGCGATGGCACCGCCATCGGGCGCTTAGCTCAGCTGGTAGAGCGGCTCGTTTACACCGAGTAGGTCGGCGGTTCGAACCCGTCAGCGCCCACCATCGCGAAATCGCCGCTGTCCTACACGATCCAACAATTGCCAGCCCCTCCGTTCGCAAGCGGAATGGGAGTCGGTGATGCGCGAGCTGGTGGAACGCAAGGTCGGGGAAACGGCGGGGCGCGGCGGCACGCGCGCGCGGACGGTGACGGTCAACCGGCGCGAATCGCCGCTGTCGTGGCTGGCCTCGCGCGGGTTGGTGACGCCGCGGCAGTCGGAGGCGGGGGAGCGGCTGCGCGCCGATTACGAACGCGCGCAGCTGGCGGCGGCGGTGACGATGCGCTGGACGCCGCGCGTCGACGGCGGCGGGGCGCCGGGATTGTCCCCGGCGGAGGCGCAGCTCGCGGCCAGGCGACGGTTCGATGCGGCGGTGAGCGCGGTGGGACGCGGCCTGAACGACGTGCTGTGGCGCGTGGTGTGCGCGGGCGAGGCCCTGCCGGAGAGCGAACGCGCGCTCGGCTGGCCCGCGCGCAGCGGCCGGCTGGTGCTGACACTGGCGCTCGACCGGCTGGCGGATCATTACCGGCTGCCGTGATCGCGCTTGCCCTGCGCCGGGCCGCGGCGCAGGAACACGCGATGCGATTGTCCTTCATCAAATGCCATGGGTCCGGCAACGATTTCCCGCTGGTCGACGGCCGCGCGCTCGACCTGTCCGATGCGCAATGGGGACAGGTGGCGCGCGCGCTGTCGGATCGCGCCGGGCCGGTCGGGGGCGACGGGTTGCTGGTGCTGACCGCGGGCGACGACGACGCGGCATTCGGCATGCGGATGTTCAACAGCGACGGCAGCGAGGCGGAAACCTGCCTCAACGGCTTGCGTTGCGTCGCGCGCGCGGGGTTCGAGGCGCTGGGGCTGGACCGGGCGACGGTGCGGCTGAAGACCAGCGTGGCCACGGTGGCGCGCGCGACCGATCTGGCACCGGGGGTCTATACGGTCACCGAGACCGCCGGTCCCGCGACGCTCGACGTCGCCGCCTGGCCGTTGGACGCCGGCGCGGCGCAGGTCGTCGCGGCGCCGGTGCCCCCGCTCGATCCGCACCGCGCCTTTACCGCGGTGGCGATCCCCAACCCGCATCTGGTGAGCTTCGTCGACCGCGTCGACGAGGACGAGCTGGTGCGGCTGGGCACGGTCTGCGAAGCGGCGCCCGTCTGGCTGCCGCGCCGCGCCAACGTGTCCTTCGTCGAGGGACGCGGCGAGGACCGGCTGTTCGTGCGGACGTTCGAGCGCGGGGTCGGCCTGACCGACAGTTGCGGCAGCGCGATGGCGGCGTCCACCTATGCCGCCTGCCTGGACGGCCGGGTCGCGTTCGGACGCGATGTGACGGTGCTCAACCGTGGCGGGCTGGTCCGCGCGCGGGCGGAGCGCGATGCGATGGTGACGCTGTCGGGCAATGCGACCTGGGAATGGGCGGGCGAGGCGACGATCGACCTCATCCACGCCCGCGCGGGCGACCTGACGATCGCGCGCCACATGGATGCGGAGATCGCCGCCTGGGCCGCGGTGGCCGACGCTGCGTGCTGAGCCGGGCGCGCCGATTCAGCCGCGCGCGACGACCACCGTGTTCTTCCCGCTGCGCTTGGCGGCGTAGAGCGCGGTATCGGCGTCCTGCATCGCGGCTTGCGCATCCTGGTTCAGGATTGGCGCGACCCCGCCGGAGAAGGTGACGATGCCGATCGGCGCCGCGGTTTCCTGATTGACCAGCGAACGGGTGGACAGCTTCTCGCGCACCGCGTCGAGCCTGGCGTGCGCGCCGTGCGGCGTTTCGCCCTCGAACAGGCAGGCGAACTCCTCCCCGCCGTAGCGCGCCACCATCGTCCCGCGCCCCAGATGGGTGCGCAGGAAGTCGCCGACGAAGCGCAGCACGCGGTCGCCCGCGGAGTGGCCGTGGCTGTCGTTCACCTGCTTGAAGTCGTCGATGTCGCACAGCGCCACCGTGGCGACCCCCTCGCCGCCGTCGGCGATCACCTCCGCCAGCTTCGCCTCGAACCGGCGGCGATTGGGCAGGCCGGTCAGATGGTCGTGCTCGGCGGCACGGCGTGCCTGCTCCAGCTCGTTGCGCAGCGCCGCGGCTTCCTGCCGGGTCTTGTGGAGTTGCAGTTCTGCCAGTCGCGTCGCCTCCACCGCATCGCGGGTCAGCGCGATGACGCGGTGGAGCGTCCCGACCGGGTCGCTGCTCAGCTTCTGCGCCTCCTCATCCAGCGCGGAGCCGAAGGTGGCGGCCGAATCGCGCGTGGTGTCGACCGCGGTGACGCAGTCGTTCAACCGCGCCTCCAGCTGATTGGCCAGGGTGGTGAGGCGCTCCGGGGTGAGATCCGACGCGCGCTGCTTCTCGACGATCTGCGTCACCTCGCTGTCGGACAGCGGGGTGCCGGAACGCAGGTGCGCTCCGACGGCGAGCGCGACCTCCCAGTCCTCGCCCGACAGATAGGCGTGCGCGACCATGAAGTTGCGCGGCGTCGGCTCCAGACCGTTGGAAAAGAGAAATTCGCCCACGTCGCGGTACAGCTGGCGCCGCACGGCGGAGCGCGTCTGTTCCGGCGTCGGGGGCGGGGCGGGCGCAGGGCTCGTGTGATCGGCCTGAAGCCAGCCCAGCATCCGTTGATGCAAGGCGGCGGTGCGGGCAGCGGTGCGCGGCATGACCTTATGCCCCCACTGCGGTGCGGCGCGGTGCCGCATCGCCGATCGGCCCGGCCTGGACCTGGGCGTGGATCGCGCCCCAATTGTCGCCGAACCAGTGCTCGCCGCGTTCGGAGCGCAGGATGGTGCGATGCGACGCGCCGCCGCCGGTGTCGACGTCGCGGTGCGGCACCATGGCCTGCGCGGGAATGTCGTAGAAGCAGCGCACGCGCGGGGCGGTCGGGTCCTCGTCATTGGCGGTCAGGATGACCGCGAGCTTGTTGTCGCCCATCCGCACCAGCCCGCCGACGGGATAGATGCCGATGCTCTCGATGAAGATCGCGAACAGCGCGGGATCGAAATGCCCCTCCCACGATCGCATCCGCGCCAGCGCTTCGCTCGGCGACCACGGCCGTTTGTAGGGACGGTTGGAGGTGACCGCGTCATAGACGTCGCAGATCGCGCTCATGCGGGCGTGCAGGCTCAGCTGTTCGCCGGTCAGCCGCTCGGGATAGCCGGTGCCGTCGACGCGTTCGTGATGGTGGAGGCAGACGTCGAGCACCGCGGCGGAGATGTTCTCGCTCTCGCTCAGCAGCTGGTGCCCCTTGACGGGATGGCTCTGCACGACGCTGCGCTCGCCCGGCTCCAGCGCGCCCGGCTTGTCCAGCAGCGCGCTGGGCACCGACATCTTGCCGATGTCGTGGAGCAGCCCGGCCATGCCCAGGTCGCGTACCTCGTCCTCGGGCAGGTTCAGGCGGCGGGCGAAGTTGATCATCAGCGCACACACCGCGACCGAATGCAGGTAGGTGTATTCGTCCTTGTTCTTCAGCCGCGTGACCTTCAGCATCGCGGTCGCGTCGCGCGCCACCGATTCCGCGATCTCGTCGACCAGCGGCGATACGTCGGCGGCATCCACGGCATTGCCCATCCGCACCTCCGCGAACATGCGCGACACGGCTTCCTTGGAGCGTTCCACCGTCTCGCGGGCGCGGTCCAGCTCGCTCGGCCCACGCTTGCGCAGGCGTCGCTCGGGGCCGTTGTAGGGCGCATCCTCGCTGGCGACGCGACGGTCGGCAATCGCCGGCACGTCGTCGACCGGCGGCGCGGGCGGTGCCGCCCGTGCGGGGCCGACGCCCTTCGACGTATCGATCGTGATCGTGGCGATGCCGGCCTTCACCAGCTTGGCGATCTCCGAGGGTTTGGAGAGCACCAGATGCGACCGCCAGAAGGGACTGGCGAGCCACCCCCCCTCGACCGCGTGGACGTACATGCCAAGCCGGGCATCCTTCGTAGCGATTTCGATCAGCACCCAGGTCCACCTTTCATATGTGACGTGGGTTAGGGCCGGCGTGATTAAAGACGCTTTACTCCCAACGCTAAGGACTACCCAGAATGGCCGACTTGGCGGCCATTCGGTAAAAAATATATCGTGATACCGAACCCGCACCGGGGGGCGCCGTCAGTCGGCGGATGGCGATGGGGGGGCGGCGCCGGGGCCGCGGCCCCGATGTCCGGGGTGATGGTGGAAGGGGCTGGATTCGAACCAGCGTACACTTGCGTGGGCAGATTTACAGTTCTGCGTCTGCCGTGTCCGCGATTTGCCCCGAGTTGCCGGCAGCTTGATTTTCCAACGATTTTTCGCCAGTTGAGTTGCCGTCAATCGCATCGAGTTGCCCCCGGTTTCGCTCCTGGTGCTTCCTCGGTGCTTACTGGAAAAGTCGCGATGCCGACCGCCAAGATCACGAAACGGGCCGTGGATGCCGCAACGGCAACCGATCGCGACCACTTCCTCTGGGACACGGAGGTGCCCGGCTTCGGCCTCAAGGTCACACCGAAGGGTGCCCGCTCCTATGTCGTCCAATATCGCATGGGTGGCCGCGAAACCAACCCTACCCGCTATACGATCGGGAAGCACGGCGTATGGACGCCCGATCTGGCCCGCGAAGAGGCGCGGCGATTGCTGCGCTTGGCAGATCAAGGCGCCGATCCGCGCGAGGCCGAACGTCGCCGCCGCCGGGAAGCCGTCGAACTGGCGTTCGGATCGTATGCCGAGCTGTTTACGAACCTCTATCTCAAGCCGAACTGGAAGGCGTGGGAGGACGGCAAGCGACACCTCGATCTGCACTGCACCCCCGTCCTGAAGGGGAAGCCCATATCCACGATCCGCAAGCAGGATGTCGCCGCGATCATCGACAAGCTGGCTGATCGGCCGGCGACCGCAAAGAACGTCTTCGCGACGTTACGGAAGCTGTTCAATTGGGCGGTCAACCGCGGCGATATCGATGCGTCGCCGTTGACCGGGATGGACACTCCCGCCGGCGTGAAGCCTCGGCAGCGGGTCCTTTCGCGCGACGAACTGGCGGCGGTGTGGATCGCTGCCGGGCGGATCGACGATCGTCACGGGTCGGTCACGCGCCTGCTGATCCTTAACGGCCAGCGCCTCGAAGAGGACGCCGCAATGGAGTGGACGGAACTCGACGTGGCTGCGCGGCAGTGGAACTTGCCCGGCCCCCGCACGAAGAACGGGCTGCCTCACATCGTGCCGCTGGGGCCACAGTCGGTGGAGATCGTCGAGCGCCAGACGCGAGGCAAGTCGGTTTTCGTGTTCGCCGGCTCGCGCGGCGGGTCGCCGGGCAACTGGACCGCGGCGAAAGAGAAGCTGGACGCGATCGTGCTTACGCTGATGCAAGAGCAGGCGGAGCGACAAGGCAACGATCCGGCCCAGGTCGTCGTGCCGCGCTGGACCTTGCACGATCTTCGCAGGACCGTGGCGACTGAAATGCCCGCCATCGGCGTTTCCGCCGAGGTGGTCGAGGCGGTGCTGAACCACATCAGCGGCGCGAAGTCGGGCGTCGCCGGTGTCTATAATCGTTACGCCTACCTGCCCGAGAAGACGGACGCCCTGAACAGGTGGGATGCCCATCTAAAGTACCTGGTGCGGGCGTTCGTCGGGAGGGAAGGGGAATGACCTTTATGCCTTCCCCGCCTTCCGAGCCGTGGGCGATCCATGTCATGACGAACGCATGGCCCGCCGCAAGGGGCGCCGTGTTCCTGGCGGTCGCTGCGCAGCGCATCGGCAGCGCGATGTTCATCGAATGGAGCGACGCGGCCCTTACTTGGCCGACCGGGGGAGATCACCCGTTCATTCCCGAGGCGGAACACGTCTTCACCGCCAAAGGGATCGACCAACGGTTATACGACCTGTACGCGCCAATGGTTCGCAAGATCATGCCTGTCGGCGTCTTCCAGCACAGGGAGCTGTTAAAAGCGCCGATGGCGGAATGGCTGGCCAACGTGGTGCCAGATCCCGATGGCGGAGAACCCACGACTCGCGCCGGTCTTCGTCATCGGAGGGGGGAGGACGCGGACGATCCCATCACCGAGCGGCATTGGAACAGTGCTTGGTGGCAGGGCACTATCCACGCCGACGAGCTTGATGGCGCGCGACGCTACCTGTTTCCGGTGGCGGCTATGATCCTCGCGGGCGCACAGTCGGGGGCGCTGAACACGATGGCTCGACCATTCTACGGCGGCGCCGCGATCCAGCTGCCGGCCGACACGTGGGAGATCGATAGCGCGATGGTGCGCCTTGCCTGGTGCGGCCTCGATCCCGAACGTCCCTTCGACCTCAACGCGGCTCCGACCCACTGGTTGTTCGTGGAGCGTGAGAGCCTCGACGCATTCGTCGCCGGCATCGAACAGGGATCCCTGCTGCCAGAGTTGCAGCCGAGGCCGCGCGCGCTGTTGGACGTCGCGGAGGCTCAGCAGCTCGAGAAAACCAACGTCGCCCATTTCCCCTCGAAAGCTGCGGCCTTGGGCGAGGTCACCGCCTGGCTGATCGAACGCTTCGACGACCAGGCGACAGAGCGAATGGTGAAGGACCAGTTCAAGGAAGAAGCGCTGCAACGTTGGCGAGGTCGGCTCAGCGCGCGTGGCTTCGCCACCGCTTGGGGAAACGCAGTCGTCAGCCGGCCCGATAGGGCGAAGCCGGGGCGTCGGCCGTAATCGTCGCACCCGATTCGATACGCTTTCATCCCCTCGTATCGAATCGCTGACTGACACCTTGGCTATCGTGTCGCGGTTTCACGCGACTTGCCGCCTGCCATCTGAGGCTCGCTCGATTGGGAGCGACTTAGACGGAGTTCGACGGCGATGGCGATCGATAGCAATGCGCCCTTGGGGGAAGCGGACGCCGCACGCATCCTCGGCCTCGGGGTATCCACGCTGCAGAAGTACAGGGTGTCGGGTGCCGGCCCGACCTTCATGAAGCTCGGCCGCGCCGTGCGCTACGACGTGCGCGACCTGGAAGAGTGGAAGGCGGCGCGCCGCGTGCGTTCGACCAGCGAAGTTCGGACCGCCGCCTAATGAGCGATGCGGCAGCGAATGCCGATGCGATCCAAGGCTTTCTGGCCGGGTCGGTCGGCACCGCCATCCATCTCGTCGCGATCGTGCCCGACGGTGCGCCGGCGGGCCGCTGGTTCGGCGATGACGTGGCGGCGGCGACCATCTGGGCGGCCGAGCGCAATCGCGGTGGCGCGAACGTCTATTGGACGCCGAACGCTGTGCGCCCTGGCGTGCACAAGAAGGCGACGAAGGCCGACGTCGAGCTGGCGCGCTTCGCCCATATCGACGTTGACCCGCCCAAGACCGGCGGCGAGTGGGACAAGGCCGCGGCGCTAGCGGAGATGATGGCGGTGCGCGGCGCCGAGCCGTCGTTCGTCATCGACAGCGGCGGCGGATTGCAGGGCTTCTGGCGCCTTGATGACGGGTCGGCCCGCCTCAACGATATCGAGGCGATCAACATGGGCCTGCGCGACCGCTTCGGCGGCGACGCCTGCTGGAACATCGATCGCGTCATGCGGCTGCCCGGCACGGTCAACTATCCAGACGCCCGGAAGCGCGCGCGGGGCAGGGCGCCTGCGCTGGCGACGATCGTCGAGGCGGATGCGGGCATCTGCCACGATCCGCTCGCGTTGGCGCACCGCTTCCCCGCGCGGCCTGCGCGAGAGAAGCCGGCGGAGCACGACCAGGCGCACCGCGGCTCCGCTCCGCACCTCGACGCCGACGACCTCGGGCTGGGCGAATACGACCCAATCCGCGCGACGATTGACCACCCGGGGGGCCTCGACCGATCGGACGACGCCTTGGCCTGCGCTGGGGCGCTGCTCCGCGCCGGGTTCAGCGAGGCGCAGATCGAGGGTGTGCTGCTCAACCCGGCCAACCTGGTGTCGGAGCATTGCCTCGCGCAGGCCAACCCCGTGCGGGCCGCCTGGCGCTGCATCGAGCGCGTGCGCGGCGATGCGTCGCCGGCCAGATTTGGCGCGCCGCAATCGCCGAACCCCGGCGCGCTCGACTATCAATGGTTCGGCGATATCAGCCCCCAATTGAGCGGGTTGTGGCTCATCAAGCGACTGTTGCCGGCGTCGGGCCTCGCGCTGATCTATGGGCACCCTGGGTCCGGCAAGAGCTTCCTGGCGCTTGATTTCGCCTTCCACGTCGCGCTTGGATGGGAGTGGCGGGGACGGCGCGTCCGTCGCGGGCTCGTCGTCTATGTAGGGGCGGAGGGCCTTGCGGGGCTGAAGAACCGTATGGTCGCGTTCCGCCACCACCATCAGATCGCCGCGGATACGCCGGTGCCGCTGGCGCTCGTTCCATCCGCGATCGACCTCCAGGCCGCCAACGCGGATACCCCTCGGCTGATCGAGCTGATCCGCCAGGCCGCGGACGAAAGCGGATACGATCCCGCTCTGATCGTCGTCGATACGCTGTCGAAAACGTTCGGCGCGGGCAAGGAGAACACAGACGACATGGCGACCTACGTCGCCAACTGCGGCAAGGTGGCCGAGGCGTTCGCCTGCTGCGTCCTGCCCGTTCATCATCGGCCCAAAGACTCCGACAACGCCGAACCCCGCGGGCACGGAAGCCTAAAGGGTGGCGTGGACACGGTGATCCTCGTGGAGGCCGGGCGCGTGCGCAAAGCCACCGTCACCAAGCAGAAGGACGGCCCGGAGGGGGTGACCGAGTTGTTTGGCCTGCTGCCCATCTACCTGGGCGAAGACGAGGACGGCGAGGACGTGACGTCGTGCATCGTCCAGCCGGCCGTCGCCACGGTCGATGAGGCCGACCCACTGGCGCAGGCGATCGCCGCTCTGCCCGATGGCCCTAAGCTAGCGCTTCGCCAGCTGGACGAGGCGACCGAGCACGATGGCGTGTCCCCGCCAGCCGAGATTCCAGATGCCGAGATCGACCGCGTCCTGACGCCTCGCGTCGTGCCCACCGGGACATGGCGTGAGCGGGCAATTCAGGCGGCCGGGACGGACCGGGACATGGACCGGGACACGGGCAAGAAGGCGTTCAATCGCGCGCTGAAGGTGCTTCAAACCCGCGGAATTGTGAGGGTTTGGGGCGACTTTGCGTGGCTGAACACGATCGCCCCGGGACACGCCGGGACATGAGGCGGGACATAGCAGGGGAACAGGCGGGACACCGGGACATGCCGGGACACACCCCTTTAGGGGTGTCCCGGTGTCCCGGTTCCAGTCGCGCTTGCAAATGCATCGAGGAAGCACCGAGGGTGAACATCGACACACCGGCGATCGTCGTTCGCCTTTTTCGCCTTTACGAGCACAGTCGGCTGCATCGCGCCGCCGCTGCGAGCGGTGCTGTGGCGATACGCGCCAACATTATGGGCGCTGGTCCAATCCCGAGCCGTTTGGAAGCCATCACAGACAGCGAGGGCTGCGCGCGTTACGCGGCCTGGGTGATCGGCGAGACGCTGTGTCTCGTCGCCGGTCGCGAGCTCATGGACCAGGTGTTTGATGCATTCGAGGCGGCGCATGGCGTTCGCGCCGCTTCGTGGCTCGATCATCGCTGGAGCGGCGTGGGCGGCAACGTCTGGTGCGCCTGATGGCAGCTTCCCAAGCCGATGCGCGGCCAGCTGCGACCCCACCCCCGGCTCGAAAGTCTATCGGCCCCGCGGTTGGGGACCGACCGGCCCCTCCGTGCGCAGCGAGAGCAATTTTGGACAGGGGGGACCTTCCTGGACCCCATTGGAGGCAGCATGAACGTCATCGCACTCGACCCCACGGCGGGGGCGCCGCCCGAACCGGACTGGACGAAAGAGGTGCCCGGTCGATCGAAGGCGGCGGCGGCGGAACGCGTCGCGGCATCACAATATTGGGGGGTCGTCGTTCGCGAGCTTCGCAGCGTCAACCGCCTTGCGCTGGTGAACGGCCATGCGATCAAGCGGCTGGTGCTGGCCTGGCTGATCTACGATCGCGCCGCCGCACAGGTCGCGCGATCGGGGCCGGTGGTGAAGGCCCCGAAGACCGGCACCCCGATGCACTCGCCTTGGTACACCGCCATGACGCAGGCCGGTAAGACCGCGGCCACGATCGAGGCGGAGCTTGCCATTACGCCGCGATCGCGCGGCGATGGCGATCCGATTCCTACCCCGCCGCGCCCGGCGCGGAACCCATACCTATCCCGCTCGGGACTGCCTTCGCCGCCGCCACCCAGCCCCACCAATGAAGACGAGCCCGATGCATCGGCTTGATAGAGCGACGCCCCGGGCAGGTCGATTGACCGTGATCGCTGAAAGGGGCTCACCGCTTCTGAACCCCCTCGCGTGCGAACTGCAGTCGGCACCCCGGGGGCGGGTCGAAAGTCGGCCGCCCCCGGCCGCAGGACCGTAACCCGGGGTCCTTTTTCGCGCGTACGAATTAAACTTTCGGCCCCCCGCGACTTTTCGAGACCCCCACCCGACCCCGGAGGCACCCCCATGCACTCCCGCATCTGCCAGCATTGCTGCCGGCGGTTCACCTTGGGCGTGTTCGCCCGAAACCAGCGCACCATCCGGTTCTGTTCGGAGACGTGCCGCAAGCGAGCGGAGCGCCAGCGGGCGCGGAACCGCCGAACCCCCCTTACCCCCGAAGGAGACGGCGCATGACGCATCACCAGGACGCCGCCGCGGCGGCCGGCGCCGCCGTGGCGCCGCCGTGGCGTCGCCTCGGCTCCGCATTCCTGGGCTCGCGCGCCGATCATCCCCGGGAGCCGTGGGCGCTTGTCGCGTTCGGACCACCGCGCTGACCACCGCGCCGTCGCGCCGATCCCACGGATCGATGCCTGCGCGATTGATGATCGGAGTGGCTTCTTAATCGTGGGATGTGCATGGTACGCACGTGGCAGGCTTGAACCCTGAGGTCCTGATCTGGGCGCGCGAGACAGCCGGGCTCGACCGGGAGACGGCTGCCCGCAAGATTGACCTCAAGGCCGCCCGTGGAATGAGCGGGGCGGATCGGCTCGCAAAGATTGAGGCCGGCGAGGTCGTGCCCACCGCAGCGCTCTTGCGTCGCTTGGCGGCTCAATACCATCGGCCGATCCTCACCTTCTACCTGCCCCAGATCCCAGCGCCACCTGAGCTTGGACAGGACTTCCGAACGCTGCCCGACAAGGGCGACCCTTCCAACGTCCTGCTCGCCACGCTGTTGCGCGACGTGAAGGCCCGTCAGGCGCTGGTGCGTGAAATCCTAGAGGATGACGAGGATGCGGTGGAAGTCGACTTGGTTGGATCTGCCAAGGCTGTAGGCGAGGCCGCCGTTCTGGCAGCGTCTATGGTCGATGCCATCGGCTTCGACCGGGCGGCCTATCGCGGATGGAATAGGACTTCGGACGCCTTCGACTACCTCCGCGAGTTGGTCGAGGCGAAGGGCGTATTCGTCCTGCTCGCCGGGGATTGCGGCCATTGGTCCACCGCGATCGAGGTCGGAATTTTTCGAGGCTTTGCGATTGCAGACCAGCTCGCGCCTTTCATCGTGATCAACGATCAGGATGCGAAGGCGGCGTGGCCGTTCACCCTATTGCACGAGGTCGCACACCTGTTGCTCGGCGAAACGGGAGTGAGCGGAGGCGCTCCAAACGGTCGCGTCGAGCAGCTTTGCAACGATGCAGCGGCAGAGATGCTGATAGACCAGGAGGAGATCGCCGAACTCGGCCGCGCGTTGCAGGGCAACGCCGCCGACACCGCGGCTATCGGGGCGCTGGCGGGCCGTGCGCGCATTAGCCGATCCATGGTCGCATATCAGCTGTATCGTGCAAGGGCGATCACCGAGGCTCGCTGGATTGAGCTACGCGACGCTTTCCGCGGCCATTGGCTCGCGCAGAAGGAGCGCGAGCGTGAGAAGAACCGAGCGAAGGAGGGCGGGCCGAACTGGTACGTCGTCCGGCGTCACCGTTTAGGCTCCGCGATCCTTGCCGTCGCCAAGCAGGGTATGGCGGACGGATCGCTAACCCCCACGCGCGCCGCCCGAATGCTCGGCGTTAAGCCGATGGCGGTCTACCCGCTCTTGGCCGAGCCGCGGCGGGTGACCGCCTAATGCTGTATCTTCTCGACGCGAACGCGCTGATCACGGCCCATAATACCTGGTATGGGCACAAGCGCGTCCCTGAATTTTGGCGTTGGCTTCTCCATCACGGAGAGGCTGGCACAGTGAAGATGCCGGCGGAAATCTACGCCGAGGTCGAGGGTGGGAATGATGACCTCGCCGCGTGGATGCACGACGCGGCAACGAAGAGGGCGCTGCTCCTGGGTGGGTCGAGCGATGCAGCGGCCGTCCAAGCGGTCCTTGCGCTCTACGGCGAGGCGCCGACCGAAGCGGACCTCATCACCATCGGGCAGGACCCGTTCCTGATCGCTGCGGCTCTGGGCCATGCCGATCGTCGCGTGGTAACCGCAGAGGTTTCCAAGCCGACACGCACTGGGGCGCGGCGGCACGTTCCCGACGTTTGCGACGACTGCGGGGTCAGATGGATGCATCCAGTGACCTTCATCGCCGACCTCGACTTTTCGACCGACTGGGACGCTTTCGACAAGCTCTTAGGATAATGCGACTGAAGCGGTAAAGTATATGAGAGATGCCCGATGGCAATCTTCCGAAGACCTCGGGCCGCGGGTCAGCTAGATAGTGGGCCGCTCTACGCGGTGTTGGGCAGGCGCCGTTATTGCGGCGAGAGCGTGATGTTGCGTCGTAGCCGTCTGGGCTTGGCTTCTAGGGTCCGCAGTGACACCCGCAGCTTAAGGGGCGATCGCTGCAAGATGCCCCGCACCACAAGTGGTACTCTGTGCGTATCGCCCGCGATGCCGCTATGCGCCCCCGGTTGTGTCCCTGCGGAGCGCAGTTCGTATCCCAGAATGGCTGTGCGGCTGAACTTTTTATCGTATTCCTCGGCGGGTAGAGGCACGAAGCTGCCGCCTGGTTCGTATCGGTGCAGGCCTTCCTGAGTCGCGATAGTGGCTGAGATTGGGGTAACGATCCGGACCTCTTCGAGCATCCAACGAGCGCGGGACCGATTGATTGCGGTGAGAGTGATAGTCGCGGTTTCGCCCTGCCCCTGGCGCTCGACCTCAATCAGTGGATCCTCGTCAGCGCGCTGATTCGCATTGGTCCGAACGAGGATCACGAGCGTGGCGACGGCGGCGGCGGCGCTGACCGCTCCCCCAACGGCCGCGACCACGTTCCAGGGGTCAGTCATCGCTGCCCCTGTTAGCTAGCGGGTACGGTATGCATGTTGGCAACGCTTAACATGGAAGCGAGCCGTTCTGCATCTGTAGCGGCTTGATGCTCGTTCAGGCCACGGATGATACCCTCAACGACCATTGTCATCGTTATTACGGCCTTCCCGGGCGTCGGACAAACCACTCTGGGCACTCTGCCCGCTTTCCCTCAGCCCTTTCTTCGTGATCCCGGAGGTTGCTGGCGATGAAAAAGAAGAATTCGTTCGCTGCTTCGATCGCGCTCATTTCCTCTGGGATGAGGGTGCTTGCACGCAATGCCTCGTCACAGGTCATGAACGCGCCCGTTGGAGATATCTCGTGGCGATATTTGTCACGACGCTCTGGGTCGGTCGACAAGTTAATAGCATTATGGAGTGAGAGGGTCTGAACGACCCAGAGAAACTGCTCTTGCTTTGTCATGGGCGTTCCTCGGCGTTAGTCTAATGTATGCAAGCGCGGCGGTATGGTCCTAAGCCGCGGTGCGAGCGTTTTCAGGCGCGATGGCTTTCGTTGCTTCGGTTTGCGTCCGGCGGCTCGGACGGCATCTCCGGCGGCGGTGCTGCGATAGCCCATCGTTCGACCGACCCCACCACGCGGCACTTCTTCGATCCAGCCTTTGGCGAGCATGTCGCCGATCGTCTTTTCGCCAATAAAAGGCAGCCCTCCGCGACCCTCGACAGCGCCGCCGGATAAGGCCTGAAGGACGTCCATCTCGCGCTTTGTTGGTTCGATCATGCGTCACGCCAAGGAAGGTCGTCCCACGGCGGCGAAATGGCGCTGCCCGCCTGGTATTCGGCCTTGTCGATCCACCATTCTAGATCACCGTCCGATACCAAAGCCCTATCCGGAGCGCCGCCGCTGCCCTTCACGCGGTATTGGCCCTTGTAGGTCATTGTTTCTCTAGCCTCAGCTCGGCGAGACGACGGAGCGCCTCCGGACGGGTTGGCCGGGGCTCAGGCTGCAGCTCGATCCAGCGGTCGAGTGCAGCGAGTTGATTCGGTTTCAGACGAACCGTTACCGGCTGACCTTTGCCGGTCGCCGGACGGCCACGCGATTTTATGGCGTCATTATTTGACATGGTTAATAAATGGTGTCACGAAATGCGAGCCGACGCAAGGCTGGAACCCAAGCGCCGGCTCTGACCTCAACCGTCCTATGGAGACGATCATGGCTGAGCATTCCCCTATCACGGCGCTCGCGCAGAACGCGACACCCATCGACGTCCGGGGCGCCGCCGACGCGATCGGCTGCCTGGTCGACCTGATCGCCGATCAGCTCGTGGCGCTTCGCGGCGCCGTTCGCGAGCATGGCGCTGGCGCTGCCGATCTGCACGAGTGGCACCTGTCGGAGGTCCTGCTCTGCCTGGCCGCCGAACAGGCCGCACTCGTCGACCGTTCCACGCGCTAGCTCAGTGCTTATTTGTGTTTCCCTGCGCTCCGCAGGGCTCTGCCTCTCAACGCCAAAAATTGGCGGAAAAGCGATGGTGGAAGGGGCTGGATTCGAACCAGCGTACACTTGCGTGGGCAGATTTACAGTCTGCTGCCTTTAACCACTCGGCCACCCTTCCACGGATGACGCTCGTCGAAAGCGAGGGCGCCCAATGCCCGCGCGGCGGGGCCGTGTCAACGCCATCCTCGCGCCAATTCGCACATGCTTGCGCGCGGCGGTGTCGCCGCATAGCGTCGCCTATCATGCGACGTGCCGTCGCCGGAGATCTCGCGACCCTATGCGCCACACCCTTCTCGCCGCCGTCGCCGCGGCGGCCCTGATCGTCCCGCCGGCCGCGGCGCAGCGCGCGGCCAGCACGCCCGCGACCAACCGCATCATCGACCAGGGGATGAACCACAGCGAGGTGATGCCGATCGCGCAGCATCTGACCGACGTGATCGGCCCGCGGCTGACCAATTCGCCACAGGCCCGCGCGGCGGAGGCGTGGACGCAGGCGCGCTTCGCCGAATGGGGACTGAAGGTCCACAAGGAGCCGGTCCCGTTCGGGCGCGGCTGGTGGATCGAGCGGTCGAGCGTGCGGATGGTCACGCCGCGCCCGATCCAGCTGACCGCGATCCCCGTCGCCTGGACGCCCGCGACCAACGGCACGCTGACCGCGCCGGTCGTGGTGGCGCCGATGAGCAAGGAGGCGGACTTCGCCAAGTGGCGCGGCAAGCTGGCGGGAAAGATCGTGATGGTGACGCGCCCCGACAGCGGATCGGAGCCCCGGGAGGCGCCGTTCCAGCGGCTGAGCGATGCCGATCTGGCGAAGGAGGACGGCTACCGCCAGCCGACCTACGACCCCGGCGCGCTCGATCGTCGCATGAAGCGTGCGCTGTTCCCCGCCAAACTCGACGCGTTCCTGAAGGCGGAGGGGGCGGTGGCGCAGGCGACCATGTCCTATCGCGACGGCAAGCTGCTCCACGGCGAGGGCTATCTGTTCGGCAAGGACGAGACGCCGGCGCTGCCCGCGGTGCAGATCGCGGCGGAGGACTATCGCCGGCTCGCGCGGCTGGCGAAGACCGGCCCGGCACCGACGCTGGAGATCGTGAGCGACGTGCGCTTCGACGACAGCGACATGAACGCCTATAACGTCATCGCCGAGATCCCCGGCACCGACGCGAAGGCGGGCTATGTCATGGCGGGCGCGCATCTCGACAGTTGGGTCGCGGGCGACGGTGCGGCGGACAATGCCGCCGGTTCGGCGATGGTGATGGAGGCGGCACGCATCCTGGCGCGCACCGGCATCCGGCCGAAGCGCACGATCCGCTTCGCGCTGTGGACCGGCGAGGAACAGGGGCTGCTCGGCTCGCTGGCCTATACCGAGCGGCACCTGGCGACGCGCGGCGGGGTGACGGCGACCGGCACCGGCCGCGGGGACGAGAAATATTACGGCTTCCCGACGCGCTTCCCGATCACCCCGCAGCCCGGCTGGGGCGAGCTGGCCGCCTATTTCAACATCGACAATGGCGCGGGCAAGCTGCGCGGCATCTATGCCGAGGGCAACCCGGCCGTGGTGCCGATCTTCCAGGAATGGATGGCGCCGTTCCGCGCGATGGGCATGACCGAGGTGTCGATGATGTCGACCGGGGGCACCGACCATGTCTTCATGCAGTCGGTTGGCGTGCCCGGTTTCCAGTTCATCCAGGATCCGCTCGACTATGAGACGCGCATCCACCACAGCAGCATCGACACGTTCGATCACCTGAAGGCGGAGGACATGCGGCAGGCGTCGACCATCCTCGCCTCGTTCCTGCTCAACGCCGCCAATGCCGAACAGCCGCTGCCACGGGGGCCCTTGCCGACGCAGCCGGTGGTCAGTGACCCCTATGCCTATCCGAAGGACGACGATTGATGGCACGCCGTGGACACCGCCCCAGCCAGACGCAGGGCAACCGGCCCCGCCTGTGGGGCCGCCATGCGGTGACCGCCGCGCTGGCCAATCCGGAGCGCGTCGTGCGCAAGGTGTGGGGCACGCGCGAGGCGCTGGCGGCGCTCGACCTGCCGCCGGTGCTGCCGATCGTCTATGCCGAGGCACCCGATCTCGGGCGGCTGGTGCCGTCGGACGCACCGCATCAGGGGCTGGTGGCGGAGGTCGATCCGCTGGAGGACGTATGGCTCGGCGACCTGCTGGATCAGGGACAGGGCGATCAGCGCCCGCTGGTGATCCTCGATCAGGTGACCGACCCGCATAACGTCGGCGCGATCCTGCGCTCGGCCGCGGCGTTCGACGCATTGGGCATCGTCACGCAGGATCGCCACTCGCCACCCGAATCGGGCGCGCTGGCGCGCGCGGCCTCGGGCGCGCTGGAGACGGTACCGTGGGTGCGTGTCGTCAACCTGGCGCGCGCGCTGGACGAGATCGGCGAGGGCGGTTTCTGGCGGATCGGCCTCACCGGCCATGCCACGCAGACGCTGGCGCAGGCCATGGGGCCGCAACGGATCGCGATCGTGCTGGGCGCGGAGGGCGAGGGGATGCGCCAGAATACCGAGGCGCATTGCGACGAACTGGCGAAGCTGCCCATTTCGGGCAAGGTGGAGAGCCTGAACGTCTCCAACGCCGCCGCGATCGCGCTCTACGCGGTGGCGGCGCGGGTGTCGTAACGCGCACCCGTCATGCCGGGCGCGTCCCGGCATGACGGGTTCCACGCGACCCACTGGCGTTGGTGAGCGGGACCCTGGACCCCGGCACGGGGCCGGGGTGACGTTGTGCGTGGGGCGGGCCCTCAATCCTCCGCGGCGATGCGCACCTTCATCCCGTCCAGCGCGTCGCCGAACTCGACCTGGCACGACAGGCGCGACGTCTCGTCGCGGTCGGCGGACGAATCGAGCAGGTCGTTCTCGTCCTCGCTGATCGGCGGCAGCTTGTCGACGAAGGCGGGATCGATGTGGATGTGGCAGGTCGCACAGCTGCAGCAGCCGCCGCACAGCGCCAGGATCTCGTCGATACCGGCGTCGCGGATGACCTCCATCACCGACAGACCGGCGTCGCCGTCGATTTCGCGTTCTTCCCCCTCACGCGTGACGACGATAAGCTTGGGCATGTTTGTCTCCCCGATGAATCCGTCTCCCCATGCCGCCTGCCGGGGGCCGGTGCAATGGGGCTGAGCGCGCCGGACCTGAACGCGGGCCTCGACGCTCTCGCTGCCCGCGAGCCCGCCTTCGCCGCGGCGCTGGAGCGTGTCGGCTATCCCGCGCCGCGCATCCGCGCGCGTGGCTATGCCACGCTGCTGCGCACCATCCTGGGCCAGCAGGTCAGCGTGAAGGCCGCCGACGCGGTGTGGCGCAAGCTGGAGGCGCTGGGCGACCCCGCCGACCCCGCGCTCGTCCAGCGGCTCGACGACGACATGCTGCGCGCGTGCGGCTTCTCGCGCCAGAAAAGCGGCTATGCCCGCAGCCTCGCCGAGGAAGTGACCAGCGGCCGCCTCGACCTCGACGCGCTGCCGCAGGACGACGAGGAAGCGATCGCGCAACTGGTCCGCGTCAAGGGCATCGGCCGCTGGTCGGCGGAGGTGTACCTGTTGTTCGCGGAAGGGCGGCCCGACATCTGGCCCGCCGGTGACCTGGCGGTACAGATCGAGGTCGGCCGCATCCTGGGCCATGACACGCGTCCCAGCGAGAAGCTGACCCGCGAACTGGCGGAGGCGTGGCGGCCGTACCGCGGGGCGGCGGCGATCTTCACGTGGCACCATTATGGGGCGGGGGCGGACGCCGCGCCGGTATAGCCGACGAATAAACCCCTTATGAACATCGCATTCCGCACCCGTTCAGCGCGACTCGCGTAGGCACGGAAACAGGATCGCAGCGGTTGCGTTCAACCCGTGTGCGAACCCTGCGTAACGGAAGGAGTATTCCGACATGATGGGTATGGGCAAGAAGGCCGTGCTGGGCACCGCGCTGGCGGCCAGCGTGCTCGCGACCGCCGCGCCGGCGGAGGCGCAGCGTTACTGGCGCCGCGACCGTGGCGGGGATGCCGCGGCGGGGGCGATCATCGGCGGCGTGATCGGTCTGGGGCTGGGCGCGGCGATCGCGTCGAGCAACCGCGACCGCTTCTACGACCGCGGCTATTACGACGACCGCTATTATGCGCCGCCGCCACGCGTGGTCTATCGCGAGCGTTACTACGCGCCGCCGCCCCCGGTGGTGTACCGCGATTACTATCGCGACCCGTACCGCGGCTATTATGGCCAGCCGCGCGGCTATTACGGCTACGGCTGGTAGGCGCACGACGGCGCGGGGAGTTGTCCCCGCGCCGTTTTTTGTGGCCCGCGCGCGTCAATTGCGGCATGGCCGCGCGCCATGAGCGATACCCCTCCCGATCATCTCTCGATCGATCCGTCGAGTCCGTACTTCGACCAGCCCGCGCTGGAGCGCGGCGTCGGCATCCGCTTCAAGGGTGTCGAGCGCAAGGACGTCGAGGAATACAGCATCTCCGAAGGCTGGATCCGCGTCGCGTTGGGCAAGAAGGTCGACCGCCGCGGTCGCCCGCTGACGATCAAGCTGACCGGCCCGGTCGAGGCATGGTTCGAGCGTGGTGCCGAGGACGGGGACGAAGCACAGGACTGACGTCCGCTTGCATTCCGGCGCAGGACGGGGCGCTGGGGGGATGCCGCCTTTCTCACGCCGTCATGCCGGGCCCGTCCCGGCATCCAGGGCGTCGCGCGCCTTGCCGGCGTTGGGGGCGCGGAACCCTGGACCCCGGAACAAGTCGAGACCTCTGCGAATGGCTACGCCGTGCTCCTGCATAGGCAGGAGCCCAGGGTTGCGGATCCCACAAGGCGTTGTTCTGCTGGGCCCTGGGCTCCTGCCTGCGCAGGAGCACGGCAAGTACTCGGTGCCGTTGCACCCGTTTCGCAGAGGTCTCGAACAAGTCCGGGTGACGCCGTGCCTGGGGGCAAGCGTCGCTCGAACGCGGGCACGAGCCTGACCGGCACGACCTGGAACCCCGTCGCGGCGTAGCCGCGCCGTCGGTCCTCGTATGAGCGAGGCCGGCCGGCCGGGTTGGTAGCCGCTGGCTACGCCGCGGCGACCAACCCGGCTTCCAGCTTCTCGCTCGCCTCCAGCCACGTCGCTTCCGCCGTGTCGATCCGATCCGACAGCTCCGACCGCCGCTTCATCAGCTCGGTCATCGACAGGTTCGCCAGCGTCTTGTCCGCGGTCGAGGGGTCGAACATCGCCCGGTCCACCGCCGCCCGCTGCGCGTTGAGCTTGGCGAGCGCCTCCTCGGCCTCCTTGGCCTTCTTGCGGATCGCGGTTTCCGCCGCGCGGCGATCGGCGGCGGCGGCGCGGTCCTTCTTGCTGCCCTTGGCGGGCTTGCCCTCCGCCTTGTTCTCGCCCGACAGCACCAGCGCGATATAATCGTCGAGCGTCCCGTCGAACTCGGCCGCGGTGCCGTCATCGACCAGCACCAGCCGGTCGGCCGTCATCTCCAGCATGTGGCGATCGTGGCTGACCAGCACGACCGCGCCGGTGTAGGAATTGAGCGCCTGCACCAGCGCCTCGCGCGCGTCGACGTCGAGGTGGTTGGTCGGCTCGTCGAGGATCAGCAGGTGCGGCGCGTCGCGGGTGATGAGCGCCAGCGCCAGCCGCGCCTTCTCGCCGCCCGACATCTTGCCGACCTTGCCCGTCGCCTTGTCGCCCGAAAAGCCGAACCGGCCCAGCTGCGCACGCACCGCGGCGGGGCTCGCGCCCTTCATCGTGCGCGTCATATGCTCCAGCGGCGTGTCGTCGGCGTCCAGCTCCTCCACCTGATATTGGGTGAAATAGCCGACCTTCATCTTGCCCGACGACGCCATGTCGCCCTCCATCGGCGTCAGCTGTGCGGCGAGCAGGCGGGCGAGCGTCGTCTTGCCGTTGCCGTTGCGCCCCAGCAGCGCGACGCGGTCGTCGGGGTCGAGCCGCATGTTGAGCCGCTTGAGGATCGGCGTCTCGCCATAGCCGACGCTCGCCATGTCGAGCGTGATGAGCGGCGGGCGCAATTCGCTGGGATCGGGGAAGTCGAACGACAGCGACGGATCGTTGGCCAGCTCCGCGATCGGCTGCATCTTGGCCAGCATCTTCTGGCGGCTCTGCGCCTGCTTCGCGGTGGAGGCGCGGGCGGAATTGCGCGCGACATAGTCCTGCAGCTTGGCGCGCTGCGCATCCTGGTTCGCCTTCGCGGCGGCCAGCTGCGCCATCCGCTCGGCGCGCTGGCGCTCGAAACTGTCGTAGCCGCCCGGATAGAGCGTGATCTTCCCGCCTTGCAGGTGGAGGATATGGTCGACGACGTTGTTGAGGAAGTCGCGCTCGTGGCTGACCACCACGATCGTCGCCTTGTAATTGACCAGGAAGTCCTCCAGCCACATCACCGCCTCCAGGTCGAGGTGGTTCGACGGCTCGTCGAGCAGCAGCAGGTCGGGCTGCGAGAACAGCAACGCCGCCAGCGCCACGCGCATCTTCCACCCGCCCGAGAAACTGTCGAGCGGACGCTGCTGCATCTCCTCGTCGAAGCCGAGCCCGAGCAGGATCTGCGCAGCGCGCGCGGGCGCGGTATAGGCGTCGATCGCGATCAGCCGCTCGTACACGTCGCCCAGCCGGTCGGGATCCTCGGTTGTCTCCGATTCGAGCATCAGCGCCGCGCGCTCGACATCGGCGGCGAGCACCGTGTCGAACGGCGTCGCGGTGCCCGACGGCGCCTCCTGCGCGATATAGCCCAGCCGCGCGCCCTTCGGCATGTCGGCGGAGCCGTCGTCCGGCTCCAGCATGCCGGCGATGACGCGGACCAGCGTCGACTTGCCCGCGCCGTTGCGCCCGATCAGCCCGACGCGGCTGCCGGGCGGCAGCGCCGCCGTCGCGCCGTCGAGGATCGTGCGCCCGCCGAGGCGCACGGTGATGCCGTTGAGGTTGAGCATGCGCGCTCATACCGCATTGCGGCGAAATCGGGAAGGTGGGTTCATGCGAAGCCGCGAAGGGTGTGTGCGGAGCGCGGGGTCACCTTTGCGTTCAGGCCGATACGACTGCCGCCCGCGCGCGGAGAGGATGAGCGCGCTTCGCACCAAGCCCAGCCCCTTCGGCCTTGCTCAGGACACGCTTGAGCAATGCCTCTGAATGACGGCGGAACGGCGCCGCATACCGGCCGTGCTCCTGCGGAGGCAGGAGCCCAGAATTGCCGCCCCCATAAGGCGTTGTTCTGCCGGACCCTGGGCTCCTGCCTTCGCAGGAGCACGGGTGAGACGTTCGCATAGGGTTCCGCCTCGATCCGGGGTCGCCTTCGTCTTCAGTCATGGTGAGAGGCGGGACCCCCCGATCAGGACCGCGATGACCTTCAGTCGAACCGCCGCCCGACATGCGCCTCGCCGCGATCCTCCGCCAGCCGCTGCTGGCGGTGGCGTTCGGCATAGCCGGCGCGCTGCGTATCGTCGCGGGTGGTATGGCAGGCGGGGCAGCTCGCCCCCTCGACATACAGGGGGGATGCGCGATCCGCCGCGCTCACCGGCATGCGGCAGGCGTGGCAGAGCGCGTGGGTTCCGGGCGCCAGACCGTGTCCGACCGCGACGCGCTGGTCGAAGACGAAGCATTCGCCCTGCCACCGGCTCTCGCTTGCGGGCACTTCCTCCAGATAGCGCAGGATGCCGCCGTCGAGGTGGTGGACCGCCTCCACGCCTTCAGCCTTCAGGAAGGCGGTCGACTTCTCGCAGCGGATGCCGCCGGTGCAGAACATCGCGACACGCGTCTTGCCCGCCATCAGCGTGTCGCGATGATCGCGGAACCATGCGGGGAAGTCGGCGAAGCTCGCGGTCGCCGGATCGACTGCCCCTGCGAAGGTGCCCACCGCCACCTCGTAGGCGTTGCGCGTGTCGATCACGAGCGTCGCGGGATCGGCGATCAGCGCGTTCCACTCGGCCGGTGCGACATAGGTGCCCGCGTGCGCCAGCGGATCGACCGCGACCCCCATCGTCACGATCTCGCGCTTCACCTTCACTTTCAGCCGGTGGAACGGACTCGCCTCCGCCCAGCTGTGCTTGAGCGACAGGTCGGCACAGCCCGGCAACGCGCGAATGTGCGCGATCACGCGGTCGAGCGCCGCCGCCTCGCCCGCGATCGTCCCGTTGATGCCCTCGGTCGCGAGCAGCAGCGTGCCCTTCACCCCCGCCGCCTGCGCCGCCGCGAGCAGCGGGCCGCGCAGCGCGGAAGGGTCATCGAAGCGGGCGAAGCGATAGAGTGCCGAAATCCGGATCATCAGTGGACGAAGCGCGCCACCACGTCGCGATAGGACCGGCTGACCTTCACGCTCGCCCCCGAATCCAGCACCAGGAAGCATTCGCCGTTGGTGTGCGGCTTCACCTGCTTGACCAGGTCCAGGTTGACGATGGTCGAGCGGTGGATGCGCTGGAACCGGCGCGGGTCCAGGCGCTTCTCCAGGTCCTTCATCGTCTCGCGCAGGATCAGCGTGTTGTCGCCGGTGTAGATGCACATATAGTCGCCCGCGGCGTCGATCCGCTCGATCGTATCGACATCGACGCGGAAGATCTGGCCGCGGTCCTTGATGTTAATCATCTTCTCGAACCGGCTGGCGTTGACCTGATCGCCGCTGCCGGTGTCGACCATCTCCGCCGCCGCCTCGGGTGCATGTTCGGCCAGCACTTCCTTCAGCCGGTCCGCCTCGCCCGCGCTCTGCCGCTCGGCCAGCCGCTGGCGCACCCGGTCGAGCGTGTCGGCCAGCCGCGTCTCCTCGACCGGCTTCATCAGATAATCGGTCGCCTGCGCCTCGAACGCGCGGATCGCATGGTCGGAATAGGCGGTCACGAACACGAACAGCGGCGGCTCCACCTCCATCAGCCCCTGCACCACCGAGAATCCGTCGAAGCCGGGCATCTGGATGTCGAGGAAGACGAGGTCGGGCTTGTGGGTCTTGATCGCGCTGATCGCCTCGCGCCCGTTCTGGCACTTGGCGATGATCTCGACGTCGTCGTGCGCCTGAAGCCGCAGCTCGAGCCCCTGGATCGCAAGCGGCTCGTCGTCGACGAGGATGGTACGAATGGTCATCACACCTCTCTATTCGGTACTTCGAGCTGGAACGGGATCTCGATCTGGACCCCGAACCCGCCCGTCGGCATGGCGCGCACATCGAAGCGGTGGTCGGCCCCGTAAGCCTGCGCCAGCCGCTCCCTGATATTGGCGATGCCCACGCCGGTTGAAAGGCTTGGACGCGATTTGGTCGGCATCAAACCCGGTCCGGTGTCGGATACGCCCAGCAGCACCCGCTCCCCGACGAGCCGCACGGACACGCGGATTTCGGCGCCGTCCTCCTGCGGGGTGACCGCATATTTGATCGCATTCTCGACCAACGGCTGGAGCAGCAGCGACGGCAGCCGCGCCTTCTCCACCGCGGGATCGACATCGAAGATCGGGCGCAGCCGGTCCTCGAACCGCATCTTCTCGATCTCGAGGTACAGTTTCAGCGTCTCCATCTCCTGCGCCACCGTCACATGCGCGGTGGGCTCGTTCGCCAGCGTGTAGCGCAGGAACGACGACAGGCGGCTGAGCATCGCATTGGCGCGCTCGGTCTGCTTGAGCAGCACCAGCGTCGAGATCGAATTGAGCGTGTTGAACAGGAAATGCGGGTTCAGCTGATAGCGCAGCATCGCCAGCTGCGCCGAGGACGCCTGGTTCTCCAGATGCTCCATCTGGTCGATCTGCGATTCGACGATCAGGTAGAAATTGATCCCGAAATACAGCGCCGACCACCCCGCGAGCACCGTGAAGTTCAGGAACAGCGTTCCCAGCAGCAGCGACACGTCGACCCCGGGCGCGGCCAGCTTGATGAAGCTGAACGAGAAGGCGTCGAGCGTGGCGTAGAGGAAGGTCGCGAACGCCAGCGTGAAGATCGACAGCAGGATGCCGGTGACGCGCGGCAGCTGGCGGTAATGGCCGTACAGCACGCTCAGCAGCAGCGTCAGGCAATAGCCGACGATCGCCTCGATGATGTTGGGCACGATCGCCTGGAGCGAGAAATTGCCCGACAGCGTGGAGACCGAGCGCAGCAGCAGATAGCCGGTCCACCCTGCCGCCTGGAGCTTCCAGAACGCGGCCGACTTGTCCTCGAAGAAGGGCCGCACGAAGAGCGGGCGTTCCGGGCTCGGGCCCGACGGCAGCGGGGCGGAGGAGGGGGCCGACGAGGGGGCGGGGGAAGCGGAAAGGGTCGCCATTGCGGCGGCGTTCTACACCGTGGCGTGGACACGTGCAAAAAGAAGGGCCGCCGTCCCGGTGAGGACGGCGGCCCGTATGGCCCGTTTGGTGCGCGCCGAGGCTTAGAAGCTGAAGCGTGCGCCGATGCGGATCTGGTACAGCGACTGACGCGACGAGATGATGTTCTGCTGGTCCGGCGCCGTCGAGGCCGCGGTGTAGCGGTACTGGGCGCAGGGCTGCGTCGTGTTCTGCGTCGTCTGCGCGGCGGTCGCCGCCGTACCCGTCGCGACCGGGGTCGTCAGGCAGGTCACCTGCACCGCCGGGATCGTGTACGGGAAGGAGTATTCGCGGATCTGACCCCAGTTCTTGTTGATGAGGTTGGTCAGATTCTCGATGTCCATGAACAGCTGGATACGGCTGCCGCCCAGGCCCGTCGGGATTTCCTGCGAGACGTGCAGGTCGATCCGGGTGAACCACGGCGAGTTGAAGCCGTTGCGCGGCGCCACCTTGCCCCGATACTTGGCCAGATCGGTCGAGTTGATGAGCGCATCCAGCGCCGCCTGAGTCTGTGCGGCGGTCACGACCGTGCCGCCCACGGTGCGATCGCCGTAGCTGACCAGCGGATCGGTGGTGCTGGTCGGCACGTAGAGCAGGTAGCGCGACTGGGTGCCGACGTTGCCGAAGATCTGGCTGCGCGCCGACGAGGTGTCCTGCATCGTGTAGCTGTACGGCTTGCCGATCCGGGTTTCGCCGAACAGCGAGATGTTGGTCTTGTAGTCACCGAAGAACGCGCGATCGAGCGTCACGCTATACTTGATGAGGTGACGAACCTCGTCGTTCGACCGACCGTATGCCGCGCCGCTGCCGTCGAAGAAGGCGCCGTTGCCGTAGTTGGACCCGGCGGTCGACGACGTGGCGGGCGTCTGATCCCTGACGTCCTGGTAGGTGTAGCTCGCCGAAAGGGTCAGGCCCAGGTCGAACGTCTTGTCGAAGCGGCCGACGGCGACGTACGAACGCCCCAGGCTGGTGTTGCGCAGAACGATGTCCTGGAACGTGTCGCCGAACGTGGTGACGGATGCGTAGCGCGTCCGTCCGTCCGGCGTCAGCAGCGTGGTCGGCGTGACGCGCTGATCGGCGAAATAGACCTGGTCGCGGACGCCCGACCACAGGAAGTCGGCGCCGAGGTGCCAGCCACCGCCCAGGAAACCGCCGAAGTCGCTGTCGTAATCGGCGGACAGGGTGCCGCGCCACTGCGACGGCAGGCGGAAGTCCGGCACCAGCGCATTCGTCGGCGACGTGGTCGACGAGCTGGCGTTGGTCAGCAGCGTGTTGGCGGCGGCGGGGATCGTCGTCCCGTTCACGTTGGTCAGGATCTGCGAACCCGTACCCGTCGTGTAGCTGCCGTTGTTGTTCTGACGAACGTCGATACTGTTGGTCAGGAAGCCGGTGTTCGAGAAGCTGTTCGACACATAGACGTCCGGCGAACCGCCCGAGAAGATGCCGATGCCGCCGCCGAAGACCAGGTTCTGCGTCGCCTTGAAGTCGAACCCGATACGCGGCTGGAACACGCCCCGGCCCGAAATGTAGGTCAGGTTGGAGAAGCCGTAGCGGTTCAGGAAGTTAGTATTCAGCGCCGGGCGGCTCTGCCCGCCGTACATGTCCCAACGCGCGCCGTAGGACAGCGTGAGCATGTCGCTCAGGCGCCAGATGTCCTGGATGCCGAACGAGTAGGACTGGTAGCGGAACCGCGCCGCGCCGTTCGCGGGGTCGAGCGACGGAACCGCATTCTGGTAGCGCAGGCGCTGTGCGTTGCCGGCCTCGAAATCCGCCAGCGAGTCGAAGTAGTAATCGCCCGCGGTGCGCTGCACGAAGAGGTTGAAGATCTTCGTGTCCTGGAACTCGCCGAAGACGCGCAGGTCGTGGTTCTCACGGGTCAGGCGACCCTGGACGAGACCGCCATAGGTGCGGCTGGTGAGCGAATTCGCCTGGCGCGAGATGTCCGGGCCGAACGACACCACGCCGTTACCCGAGGCGCAGTTGATCGACAGATCGTTGCCCGTACCCAGGCTGCCGGAATTGGTTCCGGTTCCGAACGTGCCGCGATCCGAGGTCGGTGCGGTGCAGACCTGGAACTGCGCGAAACCGCGGCCCAGGATCGGGTCCTGTCCGCGCTTGTAGTCCTTGTAGAAGCCGCGGACCTCGGTGGAGAAATCGTCGCTCCAGTCCGAGTTCAGCTGGAACACGCCGGTGTGCAGCCGATTCGTCGCGATGTAGCCGTTGGACTCGAGGCCCAGGCCGGTCGCGTTGGCGGTGCCGCTTGCCGGGCTGGTATTGGTGTTCTGGTTGAAGCGGATCGAATCCTTCGTGTACATGTACGTCGCCGACGCACGCTGCGTATCGGACAGGTTCGCATCCAGCTTGGCGACGAGGCGATCGTCCTGGTCGTCCGAATTGTTCAGGATGCCGCCGGTGTTATAGCCATAGCGGCTCTGCGCCACCTGCTGGATACGCGCCACGGCCGCGTCGGTGATGTTCGGGATCACGGTGCCGGCGTTGTCGCCCGGCGTTCCCTCGACGATCGGCGTGCCCGCGCGGATACGCTCGCCCGCGACCATGAAGAACAGCTTGTCCTTGATGATCGGACCCGACAGCTCGGCGCCGTAATTCTCGTACTTGAAGCTCGGGATGGAGACGCGGCCGGTCGGCACGCCCGGGCCTGCCTTCGTCTCCTTGCCCGTCAGCTTGTCGCTCGAATAGGCGTAGAAGCCGGTGCCGTGGAAGGTGTTGGTGCCCGACTTCAGGATGGCGTTGATGGCACCGCCCTGGAAGTTGCCTTCGCGAACGTCGTACGGCGCGACCTTGGTCTGGAACTGGCCGATCGCGTCGAACGGGACCGGCGAACGGCGGGTGGGGAGGCCGTCCGGGTTGAGGCCGAAATTGTCGGTGACGGGGACGCCGTCGACGGAGAAGCGGTTGAAGCGCGCGTTCTGGCCCGCGAAGCTGACGGCGCGGCCGCTGCCCTCGGCGTAGTCGAGCCGGGCGAACGGGTCGCGGCGCATCAGGTCGCGGATGTCGCGGTTGACGGACGCCACGCTGGCGATCTGGGCCGCCGACAGCACGGTCGCCGGACCCTGGCTCAGCGTGCGGGCGTTCGGCAGGCGCGATGCGGTCACGACGATGTCGCTGCCGGCCGTCGCTGCATCCGCGGCGGTCAGTTCGATCGGGAGCTCGTAGCTCTGCGCGATCACGGTGTTGATGTCGGTGACGGTGACGGACGCATAGCCCGGCGCCGTGACGGTCACGGTGTAGGGCCCGCCGGCGCGCAGGCCGGTGGAATTGAAGCTGCCGGCCGCGTCGGTCGTCACGTTCGTGGTGCCGCCGGTCGGAACGTTCACGATCTCCACCGAAGCCCCCGCCACCGGCGCGCCGGCGCTGGTCACGGTGCCGCGGATCGTGGAGGTCGTCTCCTGCGCCATGGCGCCCATCGGTGCGATGAGCGAGATCGCGGCCGCGCCCATGAAGAGGTTGTTTCGCATGAATTTTGTCCCTTTGAGCCCTGGCCCGTGACGTGCGGCTGTTGCCGTCCTGTATGCGCCACTGCCCCGCGATTATGTCAGTCCGGTGACAGGCGCGAGTCGATTCGTTCGTGAATGAAACGTGAGGTTTGTGCGTTGCAAAAAAGCGACAGGGCGGGTGTCCTTCCCGCCCTGTCGCCCTTGTCGCCGCCCCTGTCGTACCCGTCGCCCGAGCGAACGGCCGGTGTGCCGGGGAAGCAGCCTAGTAGCGCTCGATCTCGACCGGCAGGTGCCGGTAGCCGTGGACGAAGCACGCCGGCACGCGGTCGGGCGCGCCGGTCACGTTCACGCGCATCCGGCGCTTCGCCATCTCCTCCAGCAGGATCGACACCTGAAGCTCCGCCAGACGTGCCCCGACGCAGCGGTGGATCCCGTGGCCGAACGCCAGGTGGCGGCGCGCGTTGGGGCGATCGACCTGGTAATCGTCGGCATGGGGGCCGAACACGCTCTCGTCGCGATTGGCGGAGATGTACCACATCACCAGCTTGTCGCCCGCCGCGATCTGCTGCCCGGCCAGCTCGGTATCGCGCAGCGCGGTGCGCGCCATATGCGCCAGCGGCGTCTGCCAGCGGATGATCTCGCTCGTCGCATTGGGGATCAGCGACGTGTCCGCCTCCAGCTTCGCGCGCTGGTCGGGGAATTTGTCGAGCGCATAGACGAGGCCCGACATGGTGTTGCGCGTGGTGTCGTTGCCGCCGACGATCAGGAGGATGAGGTTCCCCATGAACTCGTTATGGTCCATGTGGCTCATCGCGTCCGAATGGATCATCATCGAGATGAGGTCGGGCGTCGGTTCGCCCTGCGCCTTGGCGGCCCACAGCTTCTGGAAATAGGCGCCGCACTCGTAGATCTTCTCCAGCCGCTGCTGGCGCAGGCTCTCGTCCTTCGCGATCTCGATGTCGCCCATCCAGTCGGACCACATCGTCAGCTTCGCACGGTCGTGCCAGGGGAAGTCGAACAGCAGCGCCAGCATCTGCGTGGTCAGCTCGATCGACACGCGCTCGACCCAGTCGAAGCCGGTATTCCACGGCAGCCCGTCCAGGATCTCGCCCGAGCGGCGCCGGATGTCCTGCGACAGGCGCACCATCTCGCTCGGCGTGAAGGCGGGGGCGACGGTGCGGCGCTGCGCGGTGTGGATCGGGCGGTCGCGGCCGATGAACATCGGCATCCGCACCTCGTCATTGGCGATGCGCGAGATGGTGAAGCCGTTGGCCTCCGACGAATAGAGGTCGGGGAGCGACTCGACCTCGACGATCGGCTTGTAGGTGCTCAGCGACCAATAGGGGCCGAAGTCGGAATGTTCGACCTTGTGGACCGGCGCCTCGGCGCGCAGCTGGCGGAAGGGTGCGTGCCAGGTATCGTCGCGGTACAATTCCGCCCGGCTCATGTCGAACGGATCGACGGGCGCCGACACGTCTCTCGCCAGAGTCGCCATCATTCCTCTCCCATTCTATTGGTTGCGAGAGAAAACCTAACTGACAGTCGTGTCAATGGCCTTGCGGCGAATGGTAAATATCCGCCGCCACATCGGCGCGGCGCTGCCCGATTGCAGGACCCCGCGGCGGAAGGCGCGCGCGCCGGTGACGATGAACAGCGACACCCACAGCAGCTGCCACGCCAGCGCCGCGACATGCGGCCATACCGCAGCGGACGCGGCGGCGCGCCCGGCCATCGCGAAGGGGGATGAGAGCGGGAACAGCTCCGCGACCAGCGCCAGCGTGGAGCCGGGCTGCGCCACCGCGGCGGACGCCAGCGCGAACATCGCCACCTGAATCACGGTGATCGGCAGCGACAGCATCTGGATCTCGCGCATGGTCGAGGCCTGCGCGCCCACCCCCAGGAAGACCGATCCGAGCAGCAGATAGGCGGTGGTGAAATAGGCGCCGAACAGCAGCGCGAACCCGCCGCGGCCCATCGCCGGCGACAGCATCGCGATGTCCGCCCCGATCTCGCCGGGGAGCAGCGCACCGACCTGCGTCACCACCGTGCCCCAGAAGGCGACGAACAGCACCGCGACCCCGAACATGCCGAGCAATTTGCCCAGGAACACGCTTTCCAGCGGGACCGCGGCGGCCAGCACCTCGATCACCTTGTTGTTGCGCTCCTCCGCCATCGTGCCGACGACCTGCCCCGAGAGGAACAGCGTCAGGAAGAAGATGCCGAAGACCGCGAAGAACCCCGACGTGCCGCGCGCCTGTGCCGGAGGGGCGGCGCGCCGGACGCTCTCCAGCGTCGCCGGTCGCGGTGCCGGCGCGCGCAGCGCCCACGCCGCCTCGCGTGCCGTGGCGGCGAGGTAGCGCGCGGCGTCCCCGTCGCCGTCGTCGTGGAGGATCGCGGGGCGGTCGAGCGGGCCGCGCAGTACCGCGGCGACGTCGACATGCGGGTTGGCGAGCGCGCGCTGCGCCTCGGCCGCGGTATCGCTGGCCGGGCGGCGCAGCTGGAGCGCGGGCGGCGGGCGTTCGCTGCCGAATAGCGGACGCAGCCGCGCGTCGGCGGCGGCGAGCGCGCGGGCTTCCGCGGGGGGCAGGATCGCGACGATCCGCTGGCCGTCGGCGGCGCTCTGCGTTGCGGTCGCGGCGCCCAGCCCGCCGATCGCACCGAACGACACCATGATGAGCGGGGCGAAGAGGAACAGCAGGAAGACGGGGGTGAACACCGTCGCGATGAAATCGCGCCGCGCGATGGTCAGCGTCTGGCGGATCTGGCGGCGCAGGCGGGTCATGCGCGCATCGCCGTTCGCGCTACAAGACGGTTGCCCAAGTAATTGCAATGCTCCTGCGAACGCAGGAGCCCAGGGTTGCTGTTCGTCACGGACGTGGCTCTGCCGGGCTCTGGGCTCCTGCCTGCGCAGGAGCACGGCGTGGCGGAGGCCGGGAGGCGCCGTCCCATCATTGCGCCTGCGCCCCGCCCACGATCCGCACGAACGCCTCGTGCAGCCCGGGCCGCTCGATCGATAGCCCCGCGATGCCGTATCCCGCGTCGATCAGCCGCTTCAGCAATCCCTCGATCCCCTCCGCCGGCAGCGCGAAGCGCCAGCCGTCGCCCTCCGCGCGCGCATCCGGCGGCAGGATCGCGACGATCGCGGAATCGGGGCGATGCGGCACGTAATGCACCTGCTGCGGCAGCGTGCCGCGCGCCTCGTCGACCGTCCCCTCGAACCGGCGTCGCCCGCCCGCGATGATCGCCAGCCGGTCGCAAAGCCGCTGCGCATGCGCCATGACGTGCGTGGAGAACAGGATCGTCGCCCCGCGGTCGCGCTCGGCCAGGATCAGCGCCTCCAGCCGTTCCTGGTTGACCGGGTCGAGCCCGGAGAAGGGCTCGTCCAGCACCAGCAGGTCGGGGCGATGCACCACCGACCCCAGCAGCTGGACGAGCTGCGCCATCCCCTTGGACAGCTTGCGGATCTTCTGGTCGGCCGCCTGCGCCAGCCCCGCCGCCTCCAGCAGGTCGCCCGCGCGCGCGCGGCCCGTGCGCCAGTCGAGCCCGCGCAGCGCCCCCATGAAGGCGATCGCCTCGCGGGCCTTCATCGCGGGATACAGCCCGCGCTCCTCGGGCAGATAGCCGACGCGGTCGCCCGCGTCGCGCGGGTGCGCCGCGCCCAGCAGCGTGCGCATGCCCGCGTCGGGCTCGATGATGCCCAGCATCATCCGCAGCGTCGTCGTCTTGCCCGCGCCATTGGGGCCGAGCACGCCGTAGATCGCACCCGCCGGCACGCTCAGGTCGACGCCGTCGACGACGCGGCGGGTGCCGAAGCGCTTGACCAGCCCGGTCGCCTCGACCGCGTTCACTTGCCCCCGGTCCGCCGCGCGAGCGCGGCCACGCAGCTGGCGCGGTCGATCGCGCTGCCGTCGCGCTGCCGCGTATCGACCCAGCTGACGCGCGGCTCGGCGCCCGCCTTCGCGGGGTAGAGATAGGCGTCCATGATACAGATCGCGCTGGAGAATTGCAGCTTGCGCGCGGTCCCTTCGCGCACGTCGGCGTCGGGCGTGCCGAACCCGCGAACCAGCGCGGCGGCGTCCTGCCCCATCACCGTCTGCAACCCGGCCTGCGGGATCGGCGCCAGCACCGGGGGCGCCGCGGTCGAGGCGGTGTCGGTCGCGCACGCCGCGAGCGGGGCGAGCAGCAGGAGGGCGGCAACAGGCTTCATCGGCGGGTTCCGTGGAATAGATGCGTCGCCATCGCCGCCCCCAGCACGGGGGCGAGGATGTTGACCAGCGGAACCACGAACAGCGCGGTTCCCGCAAGCCCCAGCGCGAACCGCCGCCCCGCGGTCGCCGCACGCCAGCCCCGCATCGCCGCGGCATCCATGTGCCGCACCGCCACCATGTCGCCCAGGTCGCGCCCCAGCAGCCAGGCGTTGGCGGTCGAAAAGGCGATCGGCGTGCCCACCCCGGTCGGCAGCAGCAGCAGGTAGAGCGGCGACAGCGCCAAATTGACCGCGACGAACCGCCCCGCCGACGCCAGCCCCATCGCCAGGCCGCGGTGGAACGGCACGTCGCGCGCGCCGGCGAGTGCGTGGGGATAATGCCGCCGCTCCACCGCGGCGACGATCGTGTCCGCGAACAGCCCGACCACCAGCACCGCGACCGCGCGGAACAGCAGCCATCCCGCAAGCGCGGTCGCGAACGCCGCGGCGATTCCCGCCAGCGTGCCGTGCCACGTCCATCCGGCCAGCGCCGCGTCGATCCCCCACCATAGCCCCGCACCCAGCGCGGCGAACAGCGCGAGCGTGATCGCGAGCGACGCCGCCAGCACGCGCAGCACCGGCGGATCGCCGAGCTGGCCCAGCGACAGGAGGAAGGCGCGGATCATCCCGTCATAGCGTTGCGGGGTCGCAATGGTTGCGCAAGTGCCAGGCGCCCTTTACCGCGCGGGCCAACATCGCCCCGCCACCCCCTCCGTTCGCCCTGAGGAGGGGCCGAGCTTGTCGAGGACCCGTCTCGAAGGGTAAGCGCAGCGCTTGTGCTTCGAGACGGCCTCTCGACTTCGCTCGATGCCTCCTCAGCACGAACGGAGGTTGCGGGGCTCCTCGCGTTCTTTCCCGAAAGGCCCCCCGTGACCGACTCCCGCCCCGAACCCCATTACGACATCGTCGCCATCGGCAATGCCATCGTCGACATCCTGTCTCCCGCGCAGGACGATTTCATCGCCGACAACGGCATGACGAAGGGCGCGATGGCGCTCGTCTTCTCGCCGGAGGAGGCCGACGCGCTCTATGCCAGGATGGGACCGGGGCAGGAAGTGTCGGGCGGCTCCGCGGCGAACACGATCGCGGGCATGGCGACGCTGGGCAGCGCGTGCGCCTTCATCGGTCAGGTCGCCGACGACCAGCTGGGCGAGGTGTTCGCGCACGACATCCGCGCCGCCGGCATCCGCTTCGACACGCCCGCGCGCGCCGGCGCTCCCACCACCGGCCGCTGCCTGATCTTCGTGACGCCGGACGGGCAGCGCACGATGAACACCTTCTTGGGCGCGTCGCACTATCTGCCCGCCGACCAGCTCGACGCGACGCTGATCGCGGACGCGCGCTATCTGTATCTGGAGGGCTATCTGTGGGATCCCGAGGAACCGCGCGCCGCGATGCGCGCCGCGATCGACATCGCGCGCGCCGCGGGGCGCAAGGTCGCCTTCACGCTGTCGGCGGAATTCGTGATCGATCGCCACCGCGCCGCCTTCCACGAGCTGATCGACGCCGGGCTGATCGACGTTCTGTTCGCCAACGAGGCGGAGATCATGTTCCTGACCGAGACGTCGTCGGTCGATGCCGCGGTCGCCGCGGTGTCGGGCAAGGTGCCGCTGGTCGTCGTCACCCTCGCCGAGCGTGGCGCGATGGCGGTGGCGGGTGACGAGCGCGTCACCGTCCCCGCGCAACCGATCGAGAAGGTGGTCGACACCACGGGGGCCGGCGACCTGTTCGCCGCGGGCTTCCTCCACGGTCAGGCGCGCGGGCGGTCGCTGGAGGCCTCGCTCACGATGGGCGCGATCTGCGCCGCGGAGGTGATCCAGCATTTCGGCGCACGCCCGATCGTCGACCTGAAGGCGCTGACCGCGCACGTGTGATCCGTGTGGTCCCGGGGGGGCGGGCGGAAATGACGCCGTCGTCACCCGTCATGCCGGGCTTGTCCCGGCATCCAGGGTTCCATGAACCTCGCTGACCGCTTCGTGCGGACCCCTGGACCCCGGAACAAGTCCGGGGTGACGTGGTAGGTGGGGCGACCGTCCCGCTTTCACCCCGGCCCCCGATCGCGCTAGGGCCGCCTGCATGACCCTCCCGATCCACGCCGTCCTCCCCGACCTGCTCGCCGCATTGCGGGCGGGGCCGGCGGCGGTGCTGGTCGCCCCGCCCGGCGCGGGCAAGACCACCGCGGTCGCGCCCGCGCTGCTGGCCGAGCCGTGGTGCACGGGCGAGGTCCTCGTCACCTCGCCGCGCCGCCTCGCCGCGCGCGCCGCCGCGGAGCGGATGGCCGCGCTCGCCGACGAGCCCGTCGGGCGCACCTTCGGCTATGCCACGCGGCTCGATACCAGGCGCTCCGCCGCGACCCGCGTCACGGTCGTGACCGAAGGCATCCTGACTGCGCGGTTGCAGGACGATCCCGAACTGGCGGGCGTCGCCGCGATCCTCTTCGACGAGGTTCACGAACGCAGCCTCGACGGCGACTTCGGCCTCGCGCTCGCGCTCGACGCGCAGGGGGCGTTGCGCCCCGACCTGCGCATCGTCGCCATGTCCGCGACGCTGGACGGCGCGCGCTTCGCCGCGTTGATGAACGGCGCGCCGGTGATCGAGAGCGAAGGGCGCAGCCACCCGCTCGACCTGCGCCATATCGGCCGCGCCGCGGAGGCGCGGATCGAGGACGGCATGGCCGCCGCGATCCGCCGCGCGCTGGCGGAGGCGGAGGGCGGGCTGCTCGCCTTCCTGCCCGGCGTCGCCGAGATCGAGCGGACCGCCGAGCGTCTCCCCGACCTGCCCGGCGTCCGTCTCCACCGCCTCCACGGCAGCCTGGACCCCGCCGCGCAGCGCGCCGCGATCCGCCCCGAGCCCGACGGCGCGCGCAAGCTGGTGCTCGCCACGTCGATCGCGGAAACCAGCCTGACGCTGGACGGCATCCGCATCGTCGTCGATTCGGGGCTCGCGCGCCGCCCGCGCTACGATCGCGCCGCGGGCATGACGCGGCTGGTGACCGAGCGCGAGAGCCAGGCCGCCGCCACCCAGCGCGCCGGGCGCGCAGCGCGACAGGGACTGGGCGTCGCCTATCGCTTGTGGGAGGAGGCGGCGACCGCGGGAATGCCGCGCTTCGACCCGCCCGAGATCCTGGAGGCGGACCTGTCCGCGCTGCTGCTCGCCACCGCGATCTGGGGCGTGGCGGACCCGCGCTCGCTCGCCTGGCTCGACCCGCCGCCCGAGGCGGCGGTGGCGGAGGCGCGCGCGCGGCTCGCCACGCTGGGCGCGCTGGATGACGACGGCCGCCCGACCGCGCATGGCCGCGCGATGGCGGCGCTCCCGATGTCGCCGCGGCTCGCGCACATGCTGCTGCTCGCGCCCGACAAGCGCCTCGCCGCCGAGGTCGCGGTGCTGTTGCAGGAGCGCGGGCTGGGCGGCAACGACGCCGATCTGGAGCTGCGGTGGCGACGCTGGCGCGGCGACCGCTCGCCCAAGGCGGAAAGCGCGCGCGGGCTGGCGCGTCGCTGGGCGGGGATGGTGAAGGGCGCAGGCGGCGAGGGGACGATCGCGGGCTGTATCGCGCTCGCCTTCCCCGACCGCGTCGCGAAACGCCGCGACGCCGGCGGCGAGCGCTGGGCCTCCGCCGGCGGGCGCGGGTTCAGGCTCGACGCCACCTCCCCGCTGGCGCGTGCCGAATGGCTTGCAGTCGCCGAGACGCAGGGGATGGCGGCGGGGGCGCGCATCCTCTCGGCCGCGGCGATCGACCCGGCCGAGGTGGAGCGCATGTTCGCCGATCGCCTCGAAACCCGCCGCACCGCCGCCTTCGACCCCGCGACCGGCGCGGTCCAGCCCTTGCGCGAACGCAGGCTGGGCGCGATCCGCCTGTCCAGCGGCCCCGACACCGCCGCCGATCCCGCCGCGATCGCCGACGCGCTGGTGGAGGGGGTGAGGACGTACGGCCTGTCGCTGCTGCCCTGGTCGGAGGGCGCGCAGGCGCTGCGCACGCGCGCCGCCTATGCCGGCGTCGCGCTCGACGATGCGACGCTGCTCGACCGCCTCGACGACTGGCTCCCCGCGCTGGTCGAGGGGCGCCGCCGGCTCGACGCGATTCCGCCCGGCGCCCTGGTCGAGGCGCTGCGCACGCTCGCCGGCTGGGACGCGATGCGGCAGATCGACCGCCTCGCCCCCGCCTCGTTCACCAGCCCCGCGGGCTCCACCCATGCGATCGACTATGGGGCGGAGGCCGGGCCGACGGTGGAATTGCGCGTCCAGGCCCTGTTCGGCGTGTCGGCGCATCCGGTGGTGGGGGAGGGGCGCGTGCCGCTCGTCCTGTCGCTCACCAGCCCGGCCGGCCGTCCGATCCAGACCACGCGCGACCTGCCCGGCTTCTGGCGCGGCAGCTGGAGCGCGGTGGCGAAGGAGATGCGCGGGCGCTACCCGCGCCATCCCTGGCCCGACGACCCCGCCGGCGCGGCGGCGACGCTGCGCACGAAGAACGCGGATGCGCGGCGGCGGTCGTAATGACTCGTCGTCACTGCGGGGGAGTTGCCGCCATCCGCTACGCTCCCTAATCCGATACGACACGAAGGAAGAACCGATGCGCCGTTTCGCCACGATCGCCGCCGCCCTGCTGGTCGCCGCCTGCTCGCAGGCGCCCGCCACCCCGACCGTCAGCGACGCCTGGGTCCGCCTCGCCGCCGTCCCCGGCCGCCCCGCCGCCGCTTATGCCGTGCTCCACGGCGGCGCGAAGGACGCGCAGCTGGTGCAGATCACCGCCCCCGGCGTCGCGCGGATCGAGCTTCACGAAAGCCGCATGACCGGCAACGGGATGATGGCGATGGACGCCGTCGCCGCGCTCCCCGTCGCGGCCGGCGGTGCCGCGAAGCTCGCGCCGGGGGGCTATCACGCGATGATGTTCGGCGTCCCCGCCACCGTGACCGCCGGCGCGACGTTGCCGCTGACCTTCCGCTTCGCCGATGGTCATGCGGTGGAGGCCGCGGCGCAGGTCGTCGGCGCGGGCGAGGCGGCGCCGCATTGACCGCGCGCCCGCTGACCCCGGGCGAGATCGCGCTGGCGCGGTCGGTCTACGGCGATGCGATCGACTATGCGCCGGTGACGATCGTCCGGCGCAAATGGGCCTTCTTCCAGCCCGCCGACGTGGTCATGGCGCCGCGCGGGCATATCCACTTCCACCCCCGGGGCGGGCTGTGCCGCGACGATTTCGCCGCCGCTCCGCTCGACGCGCAGGGGTTGTTCATCCACGAGATGTGCCACGTGTGGCAGCATCAGCAGGGGATATGCCTGCCGCTCGCGCGCCATCCCTTCTGCCGCTATTATTACAGCGTCCGCCCCGGCTGGCCGCTTCGGCGCTACGGCATCGAACAGCAGGCGGAGATCGTCCGCCACGCCTTCCTGCTGCGCCGCGGGCGGACCGTGCCCGGCGCGCCGCCGCTCGACAGCTACGAATCCATCCTGCCTTTCGGAGGAACATCATGACGATCTGGCACGCCGGTACCCCCGATCTGGCCGCGATGACGCGCACCGGGGCGACCTCCATGCCCGGATTCCTCGGCATCGAGTTCGTCGAGGCGGGCGACGACTGGATCAGGGCGCGGATGCCGGTGAACGAGCGGACGAAGCAGCCCTACGGCCGGCTCCACGGCGGCGCCTCGGTCGCGCTGGCGGAGACGGTCGCCTCGGTCGCCGCGGCGATGACCGTCGACCCCGCGGTATCCGCCGCCGTGGGCATGGAGATCAACGCGAACCACATCCGCCCCGCCGGCGACGGCTTCGTCTACGCCACCGCCCGCGCCGAGGCGCGCGGCCGCACCAGCCAGGTCTGGTCGATCCGGATCGAGGACGAGGATGGGCGGCTGGTGTGCGTCGCGCGCATGACCGCCGCGGTCATTCCGACCGGGCGCGGCGGGGTGGCGGCGGGGTAGGTCGAACGTCACCCCGCGCTTCACCGTGCTCCTGCGTGCGCAGGAGCACGATCACTTCAACAGCACCAGTTCCTCCGCCATCGTCGGGTGCAGCGCCACCGTGGCGTCGAACTGCGCCTTGGTCAGTCCCGCCTTCACCGCCACCGCGGCGCTCTGGATGATCTCGGGCACGTCGGGGCCGATCATATGGATACCGACGACGCGGTCGGTCTCCCCGTCGCACACCATCTTGTACAGCGCGCGCTCGTCGCGCCCGGCCAGCACGTTCTTCATCGGGCGGAAGTCGCTGGAATAGACCTTCACCGATCCCAGCTTCTGCCGCGCCTCCGCCTCGGTCATGCCGACGCCCGCGAGCGGCGGATGGCTGAACACCGCGGAGGGAACGCAGTCGTAATCGACCGTCGCGCCGCCCTTGCCGAACAGATTGTCCGCGAACGCCTGCCCCTCGCGGATCGCGACCGGAGTCAGCTGGATACGGTTGGTCACATCGCCCACCGCGTAGATCGACGGGCAGGTGCTGCGGTTGTCGCCGTCCACCTTCACCGCGCCCATGTCGTCCAGTTCGACCCCGGCGGTGTCCAGCCCCAGACCGTGCGTGTTCGGCTTCCGCCCGGTCGCGAACATCACCATGTCGACGATCGCCGGCTCGTGGTTGGCCATGCTCACCTTCAGGCAGCCGTCCTCCATCTTCTCGATCCCCTGGAAGGCGGCGTCGAAGCGGAATTCCAGCCCCTTCATCATGCTGATCTGGAGCAGCCGGTCGCGGATCTGCAGGTCGTAGCCGCGCAGGATCTCCTTCGTCCGGTTCATCAGGATGACGTGCGCGCCCAATTGGTGAAACACGCCCGCGAACTCGTTGGCGATATAGCCCGCGCCAGCGATCAGAATGCGCTTGGGGATCGCCTCCAGGTGGAACGCCTCGTTGGAGGTGATGCCGTGTTCGTGCCCGGGGCATTCCGGCACCGCGGGATGCGCACCGACCGCGATCAGGATCGTCTTCGCGGTCTTCTTCGCCCCGTCCGCCAGCGTCACCTCGTTCGGGCCCGAGACGGTGGCGCGCTGGTGGATGATCTCCGCGCCGTTCGATTCCAGCGTGGCGGTGTACGCCTGGTTGATCCGGTCGACTTCCTTCAGCACGTTGTCGCGCAGCCGCGGCCAGTGGAAGTTGCAGTCGTCGGGCACGTCCCAGCCGAAGTGGCGCGCATCGCGCAGGTCCTCGGCGAAATGCGCACCGTAGACGAGCAGCTTCTTGGGCACGCAGCCGCGGATGACGCAGGTGCCGCCGACGCGATATTCCTCCGCCACCGCCACGCGCGCACCGTGCGCCGCCGACACGCGCGCCGCACGCGTGCCGCCGGAACCGGCACCGATGACGAACAGATCGTAGTCGAACTCGGGCATTCAGGTCACTCCGGGCAGGTCCATCGCCGACCGGAGGCCGAGATGCTGGACGAACGGGTCGAAATCGCGGTCGCTGTACAACAGCGGGGTGCGATCGAGGATGCAGCGCGTGGCGATCAGCGTGTCGATCGTCTTGCGCACGGTGATGCCGCGGTCGCGCAGCGTGCGGTAGTGGCGGGCGGCTTGCAGCGCGACTTCTTCATCGACGATCGTTAACGGCGCGGCGAGCAGCAGCGTCTGCCGTGCTCGTTCGAATTCCGTCTCACGTTTGAAGCCTTGGAGCACTTCGGTCAGGATCAGGTCGCCGATGGCAACCCGCCGACGTTTGATGAGGGTTTCCAACGCCGCCGTGCCGACCGTCGAACGGCCGCGAAACAGATCAATCCAGATACTGGAAACGACGAGAATGATCATTCGGCTGGAATGTATTTGCTCGTCCGCATGTCGTCCAAGTCACCTTCCCACCCGATGCCGCGCAAGGACAGGAGCGCTTCCTGCTGGTTGATGGCGATCATACGGCGCAGGGCTTCCTCGACCGCCTCGCTACGCGTCCGCTTGCCGCTGGACCGGACGGCAAGCGCAAGGAGCTGGTCGTCGATGTTGAGTGTCATCCGCATGTGTATGGCTCCGCAGAGCCATACACATAGGCGTGCCGCGCCGCCTACGCCAGACCGGCGCGCGCGATCAGGTCGGTGGTGGAAGGGTCGAAGTCGCCGCCGCCCTTGGCCGCGGCCTTCGCCATTTCCTTGCCCAGCTCGACCCCGAACTGGTCGAACGAATTGATCCCCAGCAGCACGCCGTTCACGAACGTGCGATGCTCGTAGAAGGCGATCAGCGCGCCGAGCGTCCGCGCGTCGAGGCGGTCGAGCAGCAGCGTCGACGACGGGCGGTCGCCGGCATAGCTGCGCGCCGGATCGTCGACCTGCTTGCCCTTCATCAGCGCGGCACCCTGCGCGAAGGCGTTGAGCAGCAACTGGCGGTGATGCTCCGCAGGCAGCGTGTCGCCCGGCTCGATCACGGCCAGGAACTCGACCGGGATCAGGTGCGTGCCCTGGTGCAGCAGCTGGAACACCGCATGCTGCGCATCGGTGCCCACGCCGCCCCAGGTGATTGGCGCGGTCGGGCGGCCGACCGGCCGGCCGTCGGCGGTCACGCTCTTGCCGTTCGACTCCATCTCCAGCTGCTGAAGGTAGCTCGGCAGCAGCCGCAGCCGCTCGTCATAGGCGAAGGGCGCACGCGTCTCGCACCCACGGACCTGGGTGTAATAGAGGTCCGCGAATGCCGCGAGCGCGGGCGCGTTCTCGTGCAGCGCGGACAGGCGGAAGTGGCGGTCCATCTCGGCGGCGCCCTCCAGCAGCTCCTGGAACTGCTCCCAGCCCAGCTTGATCGCGGCGGGGAAGCCGATCGACGACCACAGCGAATAGCGCCCGCCGACCCCTTCGGAGAAGGGCAGGACGCGCGTCTCGTCGACGCCCCATTCGATCGCCTTCTCGGGCGAGGCGGTGATCGCGATGACGCGGCCATACGGGTCCGCGACGCCCGCGCCGCTCATCCACTCGATGACGCTCTCGGCGTTCATCATCGTCTCGGTCGTGGTGAAGGTCTTGGACGCCACCGCCAGCAGCGTGGTCGCCGGGTCGAAACGGTCGAAGACATCGTCCAGCGCCACGCCGTCGACATTGGAGACGATCGCCACGTCATAGCGGTCGCTGTCGCGCCCCAGCGCATCGACCAGCAGGTGCGGCCCCAGCGCGGAACCGCCGATGCCGACGTGCAGGACGTGGCGGATCGGCCCGAAGGCCTCCGCCTCGATCGCGTCGATCACCGCGCGCATGCGGGCGTGATAGGAGGCGGCGCGCGACACGCTCTCGGCCTTGCCCTCGCCGCGCTCGGCGGTGTGCTCGACCGGACGATCCTCGGTCACGTTGACGTGGCTGCCGCCGAACATCGCCTCGCGCTTGCCGGCCAGGTCCACCTGCTTCGCCAGCGCCTCGAACGCCGCCACCGCGTCGGGCGTCAGATGCGTCTTCGACCAGTCGAAATGGATGCCGGCGACGTCCAGCGACAGCCGCCGCAACCGCTCGGCGTCGTTCGCGAACAGCGTTTCCAGCCGCTCGTTGGGCAGTGCTTCGATCGCAGACCAATCGGCCATATGAGACTTCCCTTTCGCTTGACGCGCCCGCGCCGTTAGGCGACGCGGTGCGACATGGCCACCCCTGTTGCGACCGGCAAGCCCGCGCGTTCGGAAACGAGCGAATCGATCCGCTTCTTCCTGAAGCTGGCGTTGTTCGTCTTCATCCTGCGCAGCTTCATCTTCGCGCCCTTCTCGATCCCGTCCGAGTCCATGCTGCCGCGGTTGCTGATCGGCGACTATCTGTTCGTGTCGAAGTGGAACTACGGCTATTCGCGCTGGTCGCTGCCCTGGGGCATCCCGTTGATCCCGGGGCGAATCTTCGGTCGCGATCCGACGCGCGGCGACACGGTCGTGTTCCGCTCGATGGGGCCGGACGATCACGACGTCATCAAGCGCGTGATCGGGCTGCCCGGCGATACGGTGCAGATGCGCGGCGGCCAGCTGTTCCTGAACGGCCGCGCCGTGCCCAAGGATCGCGTGGCCGATTTCATCGTGCCGATCACGCCCAATTTCCCGTCGGAAAAATGCGGCACCGCGTTCCAGGACGTCGATGCCGACGGTGCTGCGATCTGCCGCTACCCGCGCTTTCGCGAGACGCTGCCAAACGGCCGCAGCTACGAGGTGCTGGATCAGGAGAACATCCCGCGCGCCGACGATACCGACGTCTACCGCGTCCCCGCCGGCACCGTCTTCCTGATGGGCGACAATCGCGACGACAGCGCCGACAGCCGCTTCGCCCCGCCGGAGGGGATGGGCTACATCCCGATGGACCGGATCGAGGGGAGGGCGCTCGTCACCTTCTGGTCGACCGACGGATCGGCGGAGTGGCTGAAGCCGTGGACCTGGGTGTCGGCGGCGCGGTTCCGCCGCATCGGGCAGGGGTTCTGACGGGGATGCGTTTCTGAGTACGCCGCTGGAGGACTGGATCGAGCAGTCGTTCGGGACGCGCCCGGCCGACGCCGCGCTGTTCGTCCGCGCGCTGACCCATTCCAGCCATGACGGCCAAAGCTACGAGCGGCTGGAGTTCCTGGGCGACCGTGTCCTGGGCCTCGTCATGGCGGAATGGCTGTCGGAAGCCTTCCCCGACGACCCCGAGGGTTCGCTGTCGAAGCGGTTCAACGCGCTGGTCACCGGCGCGGTCTGTGCCGCGGTGGCGCGCTCGATCGGGGCGGAGGCGCGCGTCCGGCTCGGCAAGCAGGCGCAGAACGACGGCGCGCAGCACGGCGACAACGTGCTGGGCGACGTGATGGAGGCGCTGCTCGGCGCGCTCTATCGCACCGCCGGGCTCGACGCCGCGCGTGCCGCGGTGCGTCGCCTGTGGGCCGACCGCATCCAGGCCGACGACCGCGCGCCGCAGCATCCGAAATCCGCGCTTCAGGAATGGGCCGCGGCCAACCGCCGTGCGGTCCCCGCCTATGCGCTGGTCGAGCGCTCCGGCCCCGGCCACGCGCCGCGCTTCACTGTCCGCGTCGGCGTCGGCAAGGACGAGGTGACGGCCGAGGGCGCGAGCAAGCAGGAGGCCGAAACGGCCGCCGCCACCGCGCTGCTGGCCACGCTGGAGGCGCAGGCGGTGCCGAAGCGGAAGAAGCGTCGGCGTTAGGGAAACTTTCACCGCCACCATGCGACGGTCCCGCCATGGGAACGCGCCGCCCATCATCCTTGTCGCACGTATTGCTGGGCGGTGGTCTGGTGGGGCTGGCCGCCGGCGCAGGATCGCTCGCCCTCGAAACGGAGGGCCGGGCAGGGATCGGTCGCGCCGCCGCCGTTGTCGCCATCGCCACGGGGATGCGGCGCGCGCGAGAACCTGTCGCCGGCGATCATTGGGGCGGGTGCCACGACGCCCGCTCCGCCGGGACCGCGCCGATCTATCGAGGCGAGCCGGGGTTCGACGACCGCATGGACGGCGACGGTGACGGGGTGGCGTGCGAACCGATCCGGGACTGATCTGCCCCCTGCCTTCGTGCCTCTCGGCGCGACGGCAGGAAATCATCCCTCGGTTGCCGCCCCCGGATGCAGCGCCCATTGCGCTTCCAGCCACGCCTCCGCCGCCGCCCTGTCGAGGAAGACGCGAACCTGCTCGGTCTTCAGCACCCGCTCGGCCTGGAGCTTGCTGAGTTGCGACGCCACGACGATCGCCGTCGGGCCGAGGTTCATTTCCAGTCCCCGCGCACGAATGCGCTCGAACCGTTCCGATACCGCCGCCGACTGGATCGGAAAGTCGCGCGCGTCGCTCAGCGTCGCGAACGTGCCGTATCGCGCGCGTATCATCGTCGCGCGGAGCATCATCTCCGCGGCGAAGCGCACGACCGTCGCCATCGTCCAGAAGCCCGACAGCGTCAGGTGCAGGACGCGCTGCGCCGGGTCGAAGCGGATCTCGAACATCGCCCACCCATATCGGTCAGGCGTTAAGAAGCCTCACCCCGCCGCAAACGCCGCCTTCAGCCGCTTGCGCATCTGCCCCGGCATGAAGCGGCTGGCGAAGCGCACCTTCTTCCCCGCCTTGCCGACGATATAATCCCGCTCGCGCCCGTGGACCGCCTGCCAGATGACGTCCGCGGCTTCCTCGACGGTATAGACCTCCTGGCCCGCGGTCGCATCGCGCAGGGTGCGGTTGGTGCCGGCCGATCCCGAATCGAGGATCGGCGTCTCGACGAACCACGGCATCACGCAGGCGACGCCGACCCCGTGGCGCGTGAACTCCGCGTCCAGCGCCTCCGACAGCCCGCGCACCGCGAATTTGGTCGCGGAATAGACCGCCAGCCCCGGCGATCCGAACAATCCCGCGCACGATGCGACGTTGACCAGCTTCGCGCCCGCCGTGGCCTTCAGGTGGGGGAGGGCGGCGTAGGCGCCGTTGATGACGCCCTTCACATTGATGTCGACCTGAAGGTCGGATTCGTCGGGCGACACCTCCTCGAACATGCCGAACCGCGCGATGCCCGCGTTGTTGAGCAGCACGTCGAGCCGCGCGCCTGCGCCGACGAACCCGCCGAGCGCCCCGGCCCATTGCGCGCGGTCGCGCACGTCGAGCGGGGCGGTGAAGACGCCCAGCTCGTCGGCCACCCGCGCCATCCCCGCATGGTCGATGTCGCCGATGCCGACGCGCCACCCCTCGCCATGAAACCGCCGCGCGGCCGCCAGCCCGATGCCCGAAGCACCGCCGGTGATGAAGATGCTGCGTTGGTCGGTCATCGAGCTTCCCTCTCTCCTTCCCCGGCGAAGGCGGGACCTTTGCAAAAAACGGGTGCAACGACGCGGAGTCCACACCGTGCTCCTGCGAAGGCAGGAGCCCAGGGCCCAGCAGGACAACGCCTTATGGGACCTGCAACTCCGGGCTCCTGCGTTTGCAGGAGCACGGTGTAGCCTTTTGCAAAGGTCCCGCCTTCGCCGGGGCACACCACATCACCCCGCGCGCACCTCGCGGAACGGCACGGTGCGATCCACCTCGGGCTCGCGCGGCAGGCCCAGCACGCGCTCGCCGATGATGTTGCGCTGGATCTGGTCGGTGCCGCCGCCGATCGAGGTGAAATAGGCGTTGAGCGCCAGGAAGTTGGCATCCTCCGCCCGCGGATGCTCCGGCCCCTCCAGCAGGCTCTCCGCCCCCAGCAGCAGGGTGCGTACGCGGGCCTCCTCGTGGAGGATGCGGCTCATCGCCAGCTTGCCGAGCGACATGATCGAGGACGAATTGCCCTGCGCCAGCTCCGCCTTCGCGCGCCGCGTGTTCAGCTTGTTGAGCACGCGCCATGCGATCACCTGCGCCACCTCCTGCCGCACGACCGGATCGTCCAGCTTCCCCGCCTCGCGCGCCAGCCCCAGCAGCGAATGGTCGCCCTTGGGCCCGCCCGCCCCCGATCGCGGCCCGCGCGCATTGTCGCCCATCACCGACCGTTCATAGGCGAGCGCGGTCTGGAGCACGCCCCACCCGCCGTTCAGCGGGCCCAGCAGGTTCGCCTCCGGCACGAATGCGTCGGTGATGAACACCTCGTTGAAATGCGCCTCGTCGGTGATCTGGCGCAGCGGACGCACCTCGACGCCATCCTGCTTCATCGGCAGGAAGAAGAAGCTGATGCCGCGATGCTTGGGCACGTCCCAGTCGGTGCGCGCGATCAGCATGCCATAATCGGCCACCGCCGCGCCCGACGTCCAAACCTTTTGCCCGGTGATGCGCCAGCCGCCGCCCTCCGACTCCGGCACCTTGTCCGCGCGCGTGCGGATCGCCGCCAGGTCCGATCCCGCGCCCGGCTCCGAATACAGCAGGCACATGCCGACCTCGCCTGCCAGCAGTTGCGGCACGATGACGCGCTTGAACGCGTCGGTCGCGTGCGCCAGCGCGGTGTTCGCCCACAGGTTGCTGCGGTCCTGCCCGGCGCCGGGCGCGCCGGCGGCGGCAAAGGCGCGCTCGACGATCCTGGCCTGGTCGTTGGACAATTCGCGCCCGTACCAGTCGCGCGACCAGCGCGGCACCGCCCAGCCGGCGTCGCGCACCTGCGCCAGCCATTCGGAACGCGGGTCACGCCCGAAACTCTCGTGATGCGCGGGCAGCCCCTTCCAGTGCGCCGCCAGCCAGTCCTGCACCTCGCGCAGCACCTCGTCGTCGGTCATGCCATCGCCTCCAGCGCGGTCAGGTAACGGTCGCGCCACAGCGGCGACGCGCCGAACATTTGCGCTGCGGATCGCGCGCGCCTGAGATACAGATGCGCCGGGTGCGCCCAGGTGAAGGCGATGCCGCCGTGCATCTGGATCGCATCCTTCGTGCAGCGCACCGCGGCATCGGCGCAGGCGAAGGCGGCGAGCGCCACCGCCGCCTCCCTCTCGCCGCTCCCCGCCGCCAAATGCTCGGCGGCGTCGCGCGCGGCGCTGGTCGCACTCTCGCTCTCCAGCAGCAGGTCGGCGGCCATGTGCTTCACCGCCTGGAAGCTGCCGATGGCGCGACCGAACTGGTGGCGCTCCGCGGCATAGCCGACCGACATCTCCAGCACGCGGCGCGCCACGCCCGCCTGTTCGCCCGCGAGGGCCACGACCGCCAGATCGAGCGCGCGGCGCACCGCCGCGGCGTCGCCGACGCGCCGCACCTCGCCGTAGAAGGTCACGTCCGCCATGCGGCGCGTGCGGTCGAACACCGGCAGCGGCGTCACGCGCGGCGCGTGCAGCGGCAGGTACGCGCCGTCGTCGCTCGCGATCAGCACCGCGTCGGCGATCGCGGCATCGGTCACGAACCGCGCGGTGCCGGTGGCGCGGCCGCCGCGCACGATCACGTCGCCCTCGCCCGACCAGCCGCCCGCCCCCGCAAACGCCACCGTCGCGATGAACGAGCCGTCGGCGATGCCGGGCAGCAGGTCGCCGGCGTCGCCGTCCGCCAGCAGCGCGGCGGCGATCGTGCACGACAGCAACGGGGCGGGGAGCAGCGCCACCCCCGCTTCCTCCATCACCAGCTCCAGCTCGACCGGCCCGAGCCCGGCGCCACCATGCTCCGCGGCGATGGTGAGGCCGGGCACCCCCATGTCGGCGAGGGCGCGCCACAGCGCCGGGTCGTGTCCGGACTCGCTGTCCATGATGCGCCGCACGTCCGCCTCGGTACAGCGGTCCGCGAGCAGCCGCCGGACGGAATCGACCAGCGCGGCACGATCTTCGTGGGAGAGTGCTGTCACCGCCCCGCACTCCCCGTCACCCCGGGGTCGTCCCGGGGTCCAGGGTTGCGGGCACCCAACGCCCGCGATGTGCCGGGAACCCTGGATGCCGGGACAAGCCCGGCATGACGAAGGGGAACGCACCTCACGCCGCCACCTTCTGAATCGCGCTCGCGCGCTTCTCGCCCGCGGCGATCTCCTTGTGCAGGTCCGCGACGTAGCGTCCGAAATCGACCTGGATCGTGTGCCGCGCGGACTGGTAGTAATCCCCCAGCTCCACCTCCTCGTCGCGCGCGGTGATGCGCCGCATCTCCTCCACGTCGGGCAGCGCATAGCGTCCGGCCAGATACGCCGCCGCCAGCTTCGACTGTTGCTCCGCGAAGTTCACCAGCGTCGGCAGCGGTTGCGCCAGACCCATGAAGAACAGGTCGTGCACGCCGGGGATCACCATCCGCTTGAACAGCGGGAAGCGGTTGTCCTTGTCGGGCAGCAGCGCGGCGTCGTCGAAGAACGGGAAGCTGATCTTGTACCCCGTGGCATAGATGATCGCGTCCACCGGCTCGACGCTGTCGTCCTCGAACCGGACGTAGCGCCCCTCCAGCGCCTTGATATTCGGCTTGAACCGGATGTCTCCGCACGACGCGCGGGTCAGGAATTCGCCCGAGACGGACGGATGCGCGTCCAGCGGCTCGTGATCGGGGGTGGGCAGGCCGTAATCCTCCATCCGCCCGACCAGCTGCTTGATCTTGCGGCGCGCCAGCGCCTTGCCCAGCTTGCGCGGAAACCACGGCGGGATCGCGGATTTGTCCATCGGCTTGCCGCCCGCCATCTTGGGCAGCACCCACACCCCGCGCCGCGCCGCGACCCACAGGTTGCCCGCCACGTGCCGCTGCGACAGCTCGCTGGCGATATCCATCGCCGAATTGCCCATGCCGACGACGACCACGTTCTTGCCCCGCAGATCGACCGGATCGTACGGCGTGCGATAGTCGTGCGCGTGGAAATGCGGGTTGTCGAAGGTGCCCGGATAGGCGGGGATGCGCGGGTCCCAATGGTGGCCGTTGCACACGAACAGCACGTCGTATTCCCGCGTCTCGCCGGTCGACAGCGTGACGCGCCACCCGCCGCCCGCGCGCCGCGCCGCCTGCGTCACCGCGGTGTTGAAGGTGATCGTCTCACGCAAGCCGAAGTGCGCGACGTAATCCTTGAAATACTGCCACAATTGCGCGTGGCTGGGAAAATCGGGCCAGTCGGCGGGGACGGGATAATCCTCGAACGCCAGCCGCCATTTCGACGTGTCGATATGCAGGCTCTGATAGCAGGCGGAGCGATTGTTCGGATTCTGGTAATACCAGTTCCCGCCGACATCGTCGGACATCTCGAAACAGTCGAAGGCGATGCCCTCGTCCCGCAGCCGCTTGGCCGTGGTGAACCCCGAACAGCCCGCGCCGATGATACAGGCGCGCTTGCGATCCGTCATACCCGCTCCTCTCGCCCGGCCTTTTCATTCCGCCGTAACGAAAGTTATGATGCCCGCGGTCGACGATCGAATCAACCTCCCAGGCTCGACGGACGACCAGCGCGAAGAGGATGTTCGAACATGGTCACGCTCACGGTCGCCTACCCGTATGACGCCGCCAAGCCCTTCGACGAGCGCTATTATCTGGAGCATCACCTCCCGCTGGCGAAGGAGGTGTGGGGCGATGCGGTCACCGGCGTCAGCGTCCACTACCCGCTGGCGGGCCTTGCGGGCGACCCGGCATTCGCCGCGATCGCCCAGCTCGAATTTGCGTCGATGGAGGCGTTCCAGCAGGCGATGGCGAACCCGCGCAGCGCGGAGGTGCAGGCGGATGTCGCCAACTTCGCCGGCGTCGTGCCGCATACCCAGATCAGCCGGCGCGCGGCGTGACGCCCAGCTGGCAGCCCGATCCCGACAGCGGTGTCCGCGTGCGCGAGGTCGCGGCGGGCGGCCTGACGTTCGAGGTGGCGGAGGCAGGCGAGGGGGATCACCTCGCATTGTGCCTCCACGGCTTTCCGGAACTGAACTATTCGTGGCGCGAGCAGATGCCGCTGCTGGCGGCGAAGGGCTACCGCGTCTGGGCACCCAACCAGCGCGGTTACGGCGCCTCGTCGCGACCCGGCGGGGTGGATGCCTATCGCGCCGATCGCCTCGTCGCGGACGCCGCCGCGCTGTTCGACGCCAGCGGGGCGACGAAGCTCACCCTGATCGCGCACGACTGGGGCGGGGCGATCGCATGGCTGTTCGCGATCAACCGCGCCCGCCCGATCGAGCGGCTGGTGGTGATGAACCTGCCGCACCCGCGCTGCTTCGCCGAGGCGCTCAGGCACAAGGCGCAGCGCCGCCGCAGCTGGTACATGGCCTTCTTCCAGCTGCCGTGGCTGCCGGAGCGGATGATGCTGGCGCGCGACGCCGCCGCGATCCGCCGCGCCTTCCACGGCATGGCGATCGACAAGGCGCGCTTCGGCCCCGAGGTGCTCGACGTCTATGCCAAGGCGGCGCAGCGCCCGGGCGCGATGACCGCGATGATCAACTGGTACCGCGCCGCCGCGCGTTACCGCGAGGGGCTGGCGCTGGAGAACGGCGGCCGCGTCGACGTGCCGACGCTGATCGTCTGGGGCGAGGAGGACAAGGCGCTGGGCCTGGAGACGCTCGACGGGACAGAGCGCTTCGTCGCCGACCTGACGATCCGCCGCCTGCCCGGTGTGTCGCACTGGGTGCAGCAGGAGGCGCCGGAGAAGGTCAACGCAATCCTGTCGGAGTGGCTGCCGGACGCGTGACATGGTCGGCGCGCGGAGGAAGGCGGAGCCTGAGCCGTCGGTAACTCCCGTCACCCCGGCCTCGAGCCGGGGTCCCACTTCCTCTGCGACAGCCCGTAAAAGCGGGACCCCGGATCAAGTCCGGGGAGACGATGCGGTCATGAAACGCTCGCCCCGCTCACCCGTCATGCCGGGCTCGTCCCGGCATCCAGGGTTCCGCGCGCATGGGTGCCGTTGCGACGTACGCCCTGGACCCCGGGACAAGCCCGGCGCGCGCCAACCCTCACGCCGCCACGCGCACCTCCGCCATCGCCTCCGCCGCCAGCGCCACCGAGCGCTTGCGCGCGTCGTGATCGTAGATCGCGCTCGTCACCATCACCTCGTCCACCCCCGTCCGCTCGACGAAGGCGGCGATCCCGCGCGCCACCTCGTCGCGCGTGCCGATCGCGCTCGCCGACAGCACATGGTCGAGGATCGCGGCGTGCGACGGCGGCAGCGACTGGCGATAACCCTCCACGGGCGGGCGCATCTTGCCCGGCGTCCCGGTGCGCAGCGCCACGAACGACTGCTGCTGCGACGAGGCGAGCAGCTCCGCCTCCGCATGGGTGTCCGCGGCGAAGACGTTGAACCCCGCCATCGCATAGGGCCGCTCCAGCACCGCCGACGGCCGGAACTCGCGGCGGTAGATCGCCAGCGCCTGATCCAGCGCATCGGGCGCGAAATGCGACGCGAAGGCGTACGGCAGCCCCAGGATCGCCGCCAGCTGCGCGCCGAACAGGCTCGATCCCAGGATCCACATCTGCGGTGCGGCACCCGCGCCCGGGGTCGCGCGGATGCCGGTGCGTCCGTCGTCCGCGAAATAGCTCTGCAACTCGACGACATCGTTGGGGAACTGGTTGGCGTCGCTGTTCAGGTTGCGTCGCAGCGCGTTCGCCACGCGCTGGTCGGAGCCGGGCGCGCGCCCGAGCCCCAGGTCGATGCGCCCGGGAAACAGCGCGTCGAGCGTCCCGAACTGCTCGGCGATCTGCAACGGCGCCGAATTGGGCAGCATGATCCCGCCCGCACCGATGCGGATGGTCGACGTCGCCTGTCCGATATGCGCCAGCACCACCGCGGTGGCGGCGGACGCGATCCCCTCCATCCCGTGATGCTCCGCCACCCAATAGCGGTTGTAGCCGCACGCCTCGGCATGGCGGGCGAGATCGGCGGCGTTGGCCAGCGCGGTCGCCACCGTGCCGGTGTCGGTGACGGGGACGAGATCGAGGAGCGAATATCGGGTCATGCCGGGAACATGGGGTCGGTTGCGTTTCGATACCAGTCGCTTGGCGTTGGGGGGCGGAAAGGCCAACTTTGCCCAGCCTCCTTCCGTCATCCCCGCGCAGGCGGGGATCCAGACGCGCTGCGCTCGTGCCTCCATCGACGACAGCGCTTCTGGATACCCGCCTTCGCGGGAATGACGGCGTGAAGTGACGCGGGCGGCCTTCCACCCCCCGCCAAAACCCACTACACGCCGCCCCCGATGCCGCCTGCGTTCGCCCATATCGATACCTGGATCTTCGATCTGGACAACACGCTCTACCCGGCGCGCGCCAATCTGTTCGCGCTGATCGACGCGAGGATGACCGCCTATGTCGCGCGCCTGCTCGACCTCGATCGCGTAGAGGCGCGCCGCGTCCAGAAGCAGCATTTCCTCGATCACGGCACCACGCTCGCCGGGCTGATGGCGGAGCATGAGGTCGATCCGGCCGACTTCCTCACCTACGTCCACGATATCGAGATGGACGTGCTGGAGGAGAACGCCCCGCTCGCCGCCGCACTCGCGAAGCTGCCGGGGCGCAAGCTGGTCTTCACCAACGGCGACAAGCCGTATGCGCTCAAGGTGCTCGACCGCCTCGGCCTGGGTGCCAGTTTCGAGGCGGTGCACGACATCCATGCGATGGACCTGGTGCCCAAGCCGGCCGCCTCGGCCTATGCGGGGCTGTGCGCCGCCTTCGCGATCGATCCCACCCGCGCGCTGTTCGTCGAGGACATGGCGCGCAACCTGAAACCCGCCAAGGCGATCGGCATGACGACGGTCTGGGTCGACAACGGGTCCGAGCAGGACCACGACCACGACCGCGCCTATGTGGACGTCCGCGTCACCGACGTGACCGCCTGGCTCGAATCCCTGCTGGAGGAATGATGACTGCTGACCTGGCCGCCACGATCGACGCCGCCTGGGACCATCGCGCCGAGCTCGGCCTGACGACGCAGGGCGAGGTGCGCGACGCGGTCGAGCAGGCGCTGGCGCTGCTCGATTCGGGTGAGGCGCGCGTGGCGCAGCCCGACGGTCGGGGCGGCTGGCAGGTGAACCAGTGGCTCAAGAAGGCCGTGCTGCTGTCCTTCCGCCTCAACGACAACGTGCTGATCGACAACGGCCCGGGCGCGGGCCACTGGTTCGACAAGGTGCCGAGCAAGTTCTCCGGCTGGGACGAGGCCGCGTTCCGCGCCGCGGGTTTCCGCGCGGTGCCCGGCAGCGTCGTGCGCCGCGGCGCGCACGTCGCGAAGGGCGCGGTCCTGATGCCCAGTTTCGTCAACATCGGCGCCTATGTCGGTGAAGGAACGATGGTCGATACCTGGGCCACGGTCGGCAGCTGCGCGCAGATCGGGAAGAACGTCCACATATCCGGCGGCGCCGGGATCGGCGGCGTGCTGGAGCCGCTCCAGGCCGATCCGGTCATCATCGGCGACGGCGCCTTCATCGGCGCGCGCTCGGAAGTGGCGGAGGGCGTCCGCGTCGGCGAGGGCGCGGTGCTGTCGATGGGCGTCTATCTCGGCGCCTCGACCAAGATCGTCGATCGCGCCACCGGCGAGGTCTATCGCGGCGAGGTGCCGCCCTATGCGGTCGTCGTCCCCGGCTCGACCGGCGGCAATCTCGGCCTGTATTGCGCGGTCATCGTCAAGCGCGTCGATGCGCAGACCCGCAGCAAGACCAGCATCAACGAATTGTTGCGGGATTGATCGGTACGCGCGTGCGATCAACGGGCTTGTTCGTCACGTGCGTGTCTTCTAAGCCCGTTAAACGCGTTTAACGATCAACGATCCAGGGGCAGGCAGCAGCATGACGACGACGACCGCCAGCAAGGTACTCGACCGCGTTCTCGTCCTCGAAATGGTCCGCGTGACCGAGGCCGCGGCGATCGCCGCCTCGACCCTGACCGGGCGCGGCGACGAGAAGGCGGCGGACGCCGCCGCGGTCGAGGCGATGCGCGCTGCGCTCAACGAGCTCGACATGGACGGCACCGTCGTCATCGGCGAGGGCGAGCGGGACGAGGCCCCGATGCTCTACATCGGCGAGAAGGTCGGCACCGGCAGCGGTCCTGCGATCGACATCGCGCTCGATCCGCTGGAGGGTACGACGATCTGCGCCAAGTCCGGCCCCAACAGCCTGGCGGTGCTCGCGATCGCCGAGGCGGGCGGGCTGCTCAACGCGCCCGACGTCTATATGGACAAGCTGGCGGTCGGCCCGGGCCTGCCCGCGGGCGTGATCGACCTCGACCGCTCGCCGACCGAGAACGTGAAGGCGATCGCCGCGGCCAAGGGCGTCGAGCCCAGGGACATCATCGCCTGCGTCCTCGACCGTCCGCGGCACGAGGCGCTGATCGCGGAGCTGCGCGCGCTGGGCTGCGGCGTGGTGCTGATCGGCGACGGCGACGTGGCGGGCGTGATCGCGACGACCGATCCCGATACGACGATCGACGTCTATATGGGGTCGGGCGGCGCGCCCGAGGGCGTGCTCGCCTGCGCCGCGCTGCGCTGCGTCGGCGGACAGTTCAAGGGCCGCCTGCTGTTCCGCAACGACGACGAGCGCGCCCGCGCGCGCAAATGGGGGATCGAGGATCTCGACCGGCAGTACGATCTGAAGGATCTGGCGAAGGGCGACTGCATCTTCGCCGCGACCGGCGTGACCGACGGCTCGCTGCTCGCCGGGGTCAAGCGCAAGGGCAAGGTGATGAGCACCGAGAGCGTCGTGATGCGCGCCTCCTCGGGCACCGTGCGCTGGGTGAAGGGCGAGCACCGGCTGGATCGCTGAGGACGAAGCGGGGCGCGAGGCCGCCCCGCTCGCCCCCTGGCGCGCTCGCCCAGTCGCCCGCGCGTCGTACGGCTGCGTTTCGCGGCCGGGCTCGGGCCGCGTCGGGGATGTCAGGACACGACGAAATCAGTGGCTTATGCCAGACGCGCTGCGAATGGGTGCTCTCTCGCCCGGATCGGGTCGCGATCCACTTTCTCAAGCGGTGTGATGCGATAGCCAAGCGAGTGCCGCAGTCCGCGGTACACCGGGAGCGCTTATAGCCGCTTCGCTACCGAAATTGCGGGGGTAAGCCACAGTGTGGCATCCGACACCGCAATGTCGCTGGTGACCCCTACGAGAATCGAACTCGTGTTTTCGCCGTGAGAGGGCGACGTCCTAACCGCTAGACGAAGGGGCCGTGCGCGGTGTGAGGCGCGCTGTTACGAAGGCGGGCCGGGTGCGTCAAGGGGATTCGTCGCCTTTCCGCCGGTGGTGGTCGTCGCCACCCGGCAGCCCCGGCGCGCCGTCCCGCCCGGGGCCCGGCCTGCGCCGGGCACCAGGCCGGAGGATCCCCTACCGGCGCATCAGGCCGCCTTGCGGCGCTCCGCCATCTCGGTGTTGAGCATTTCCGCCAGCAGGAACGCCAGCTCCAGGCTCTGGCCCGCGTTGAGGCGCGGGTCGCAGTGCGTGTGGTAGCGGTCGGCCAGCGTCTGCTCGGTGACGTCGATCGCGCCGCCGGTGCATTCGGTGACGTTCTGCCCCGTCATCTCGGCATGGATGCCGCCGGCATGCGTGCCCTCCGCGCGATGCACGGCGAAGAAGCCGCGGACCTCGGCCAGGATGCGCTCGAACGGGCGCGTCTTGTAGCCGTTGGCCGCCTTCACGACGTTGCCGTGCATCGGGTCGCAGCTCCACACCACCGGATGGCCCGAGCGCTTCACCGCGCGGACCAGGCGGGGCAGGTGCTTCTCGATCGTGTCATAGCCATAGCGGGTGATGAGCGTCATGCGCCCGGGCACGCGCCCCGGATTGAGCGTGTCGAGCATCGCCAGCAGCGCGTCGGGCTCCAGGCTGGGGCCGCACTTGATCCCGATCGGGTTGCCGATGCCGCGCAGGAACTCGACGTGCGCCGACCCTTCGAAGCGGGTGCGGTCGCCGATCCACAGCATGTGGGCGGAGGTATCGTACCAGTCGCCGGTCAGCGAATCCTGCCGCGTCATCGCCTGCTCATAGGGGAGCAGCAGCGCCTCGTGGCTGGTGTAGAAGGTGGTCTGCGACAGCTGCGGCACCGTGTCGGGGTTGATCCCGCACGCCTCCATGAAGTCGAGCGCCTCGCCGATCCGGTCGGCGGTCTCCGCATATTTCGCGGCCCAGGGGCTGCGGCCCATGAAGTCGTGAGTCCAGCGGTGGACCTGGTGGAGGTTCGCATAGCCGCCCTGCGCGAAGGCGCGCAGCAGGTTGAGCGTCGCGGCCGACTGCGCATAGCCGCGCAGCATCCGGTCGGGATCGGGGATGCGGCTTTCCGCGGTGAAGGCGATGTCGTTGACGTTGTCGCCGCGGTAGCTGGGCAGCTCGACCCCGTCGATCGTCTCGGTCGGGGCGGAGCGCGGCTTGGCGAACTGGCCCGCCATGCGGCCGACCTTCACCACCGGCAGCTTCGATGCATAGGTCAGCACGACCGCCATCTGGAGGATGACGCGGAAGGTGTCGCGGATGTTGTTGGGGTGAAACTCCGCGAAGCTTTCCGCGCAGTCGCCGCCCTGGAGCAGGAACGCCTTGCCCTCCGCCACGCGCGCGAGGTCGGTGGTGAGGTTGCGCGCCTCGCCCGCGAAGACCAGCGGCGGGAAGCTGGTGAGCTTCTCCGTGGCGGCGTTCAGCGCGGCGGCGTCGGGATATTCGGGGAGCTGGCGTGCCTCTGCCGCGGTCCAGCTGTCGGGGGCCCAATTGGTGGCCATCGGTAATCTTCCTTCCAATGCGGGCGCGTCCATGACCGAATCGTGCGCGAACCGCAAACAACTTCCGCTTTACAGCAGTCCCGGATAGGCCCCGCCGTCGATCAGCAGGCTCTGCCCGGTGATGAATCCGGCCTGCGCGGAACAGAGGAACGCACAGGCGTCGCCGAACTCCGCCGGATCGCCGAAGCGCGCGGCGGGGACGCGGGCGCGGGCGCGCCTTTCGGCCTCCGCGACGTCGACCCCCTGGGCCTTGGCGGCGAAGGCGTGGACGCCCTCCAGCCGGCGCGTGGCGAACAGGCCCGGGAGCAGGAAGTTGATCGTGACGTTGGCATGCGCGGCCTGCCGCGCCACCCCGGCGAGGAAGCCGGTGAGCCCGACCCGCGCGCCGCTCGACAGGTCCAGCCCGGCGGCGGGCGACTTCACCGAGCCGGAGGTGATGCACAGGATGCGGCCGAAGCGGCGTTCGATCATGCCATCGATCACCTTTTGCACCAGCCGGATCGGGGTGACCATGTTGGCGTCGAGCCCGGCGTGCAGCGCATCGGCGTCGAGCTGACGGAAGTCGCGCAGCGGCGGGCCGGCGTTGTTGTTGATCAGGATATCGGGCGCGCGCCCCGCGGCATCGATCAGCGCCCGCTGCACGCCGTCGTCGGCGACGTCGCCGGTGACGACGCCCGTGACGGCAGCGCCGCGGTCGCGCAGGGCGGCGGCGGCTTCCTCCAGCGCGTCGGTGTGGCGGCCGTTGAGGACGATGGCGCATCCCGCATCGGCGAGCGCGGTGGCGCAGGCGCGGCCGAGCCCGTGGCTGGAGGCGCAGACGATCGCGGTCTTGCCGGAGAGGCCGAGGTCCATGGGGTTTCCTTCACAAAGCGACGAAGCGGGCGCAGAATAGCCCGTCGATCGAGGAAGGTAAGGGGAGGTGAGGCGTTGTGCCACGCCGATCGTTGAGCATGGCGTCTCGATCGGAGGCTCACGATGTTCGTCGATTTCCGCGATACGCCTGCACCGCCGCCATGGCAGCCGCCGCGACCGCAGCCGCGCCTCACCGAGCGTCAGCGGCGCGTGATGACCGGCGTGATCGGGCTGAACCTGTTCCTGCTGCTGGTGGCCCCGATCGGGGGTGCCACCATCTTCGCCGCGATCGCGGTGGCGTTCCGCTGACCTACGGACGCTGGGCCTAAGGACGCTGGGCCTAAGGACGCTGGGCCCGCTGGTCGACCTTCACCCCGCGCATCCGCAGCCGTCGCGCGGCGCGGCGACGCTGAAATACGATCGCGCCGATGACCACACCGACCACGAACGCGGCAATAATCAAATAGGCGATGACCAGTCGCAGTTCCAAGTCATGCTCCTTCTCGCGCCGACGATGCGGCCCCTATGGCAAGATGGGCGCGCGATGACAAATGCGCGGCGCGCGCTCAATAACCTGCGTCGAGATCGGCGACATTCTCCATCGCGCGACCGGCGCGGAACGCGTCCAGGTTGCGCAGGAACAGGGCGCCTGCGCGCTGGAACATCTTTGTCTGGCTGCGGCCCGACAGATGCATCGTGACGATGCAGTTCGGGGCGTCCCACAAGGCGGCATCGGCAGGAAGCGGCTCCGGGTTGGTGGGATCGAGGAAGGCGCCGGCGATGCTCTTGTCGGTCAGCGCCGCGATCAGCGCGTCGTCGTCGATCATGTCGCCGCGCGCGATGTTGATGAGCCAGGCGGAGGGCTTCATCGCGGCGAGCTCCGCCGCGCCGATCATCGCCCGGGTCGCGTCGGTAGAGGGCGCGGCGAGGATGACCCAGTCGAATTCGCCCAGCCGCGCGCGCCACGCATCGGGGCGGATCGTACCGTCGCGGCCCGAGCGGGTGACGCCGGTCACCGCGACGCCGAACGCGGCCAGCCGCTCGCCGATCAGCCGCCCGATCGCGCCGTAACCGACGATCAGCGCGCGGCTCTCGAAAAGCTCCATCTTGCCCGGTGCGTCGCGCGGCCATTCGTGGCGGTCGTGCGCGCGCAGCACCTGGTCGAAGCGCTTGGCGCCGACCAGGACCCCCATTACCGCATATTCGGCGACCGCGATCGCATTGATGCCCGCGCCGTTGGTGACGGTCGCGCCGCGGCGCTTCAGATCGTCGAGCGGCAAGGCGTCGAGCCCCGCGTACAGCGTCGACACCCATTTCAGCCGCGGGCCGGCACCGATGATGGCGTCGCGCATCGCGGTCTTCGACTCCATGTCGATCCAGGCGATATCGGCATCGGCGGTCATCGCCTTCGCCTCGGCGGCGCTGGCGAACCAGTCCACGGTGACGTCGGCAGGGAGGTGCGGCTCGAGCAGCGGGCGCGCGGCGGCGGGGAGGACCAGTTTGAGTTCGGACATCGTGCCTCTCCCGCTTGCTTTCGTCACCCCGGACGTGATCCGGCGTCCCGCTTACTGATTGACCTTGCACAGGAAGCGAGCCCCCGGGTCAAGACTCCCCTGAGCGAAGTCGAAGGGCCCGGGGGTGACGAGGTTCACGGATTGAGCTTCCAGTCCCAGCCGAGCGGGTCGCCGTCCATCACCTCGACGCCTGCGGCCGCGAGCGCGTCGCGGATCGCGTCGGAGCGGGGGAAGTCCTTCGCCGCGCGCGCCTCGCGCCGCTCGACCAGGCGCGCCTCTATCGTGTCGGCGTCGATCGTCGCGCTCGCCGGGCGGACGCGCAGGCCGGCGCGGTCGCGCTGGAGCAGGTCGAGGCCGAGCACCGCGTCGAACTCCGCCAGCATCGCGAGGCGGTCGGCGGGCGATACCTTCTTGTCGGCCAGCATCGCGTCGAGCACCGGCAGTGCGCGCGGGGTGTTGAGGTCGTCGGACAGCGCGGCGTCGAGCTGCTCGCGGTACGCGGCGGCGCTGCCGGTCGCGGGCGTCTCGCCCCGCGCCTTCAGCGCGGCGACGGCGTGGACCAGTCGCTTCAGCCGCACCTGCGCGGCGGCGAGATTCTCCCAGGAGAATTCCAGCTCGCTGCGATAATGCGCCTGAAGGCACATCAGACGGTACGCCAGGGGGTGGAAGCCGCGCTCGACAAGGCGCGCGAGCGTCAGGAACTCGCCCGAGGATTTGCTCATCTTCCCCGTGCGATCGACCAGGAAGTTGTTGTGCATCCACAGCTGCGCGCCGGTGTCGGCGCACTCGCAATGCGCCTGGTTCTGCGCGATCTCGTTGGGGTGGTGGATCTCGCGGTGGTCGATCCCGCCGGTGTGGATGTCGAACGCGGGGCCCAGGTACTTGGCCGCCATCACCGAACATTCCAGGTGCCAGCCCGGCGCGCCGCGGCCCCAGGGCGAATCCCATTCCATCTGGCGCGTCTCGCCCGGCGGGGTCGCGCGCCAGATCGCGAAGTCCTGCGGATGGCGCTTGCCGGCGACCGCCTCGATCCGCGCATGCGCCGCATCGTCCGCGGCCCCCGCCAGCCGGCCGTAGTCGGGAACGGTGGTGGTATCGAAATACAGGCCGTCGGCGAGCCGGTAGCAGTGTCTGTCCGCGATCCGGACGCCCCATTCGATCATCTCCGCGACGTGATCGGTCGCCAGCGGCAGGTGGGTGGGGGGCGTGATGTTCAGATCGGCGAGATTCTGCTTGAACGCGTCGGTGTAATGCCGCGCGATCGCCCAGATGTCGCGGCCCTGCGCGCGCGCCGCGGCCTCCATCTTGTCGTCGCCGGCGTCGGCATCGCTGGTCAGGTGGCCGACATCGGTGATGTTGATGACATGGGTGAGCGGCCAGCCCTTCCACCGGATGGTCCGCGCCAGCGTATCGGTGAAGACATAGGCGCGCAGATTGCCGACATGCGCATAGTTGTAGACGGTCGGGCCGCACGAATAGACGCGCACGTTGCTCGGATCGAGCGGGCGGAACGGCTCCGCGCTACGGGTCAGGCTGTTGTACAGGATCAGGGGCGCGCCGGTCATCCCGCGCCCATGCGCGAGGGCGGCGTCGCCACGCAAGCCCGATGACGCGGCGGGGGCGATTCGATCCGGACGGACGGCATGGCTGCACCGGGTCGAATTTTCCCGCTATGTGTGGCGCGCGGGCCACAGCGCGGGCGTTGGCCGCATGAGGGTCGCCGTCGAGGAGAAATGCGTGCCGAAGATTGCCGTCGTCCAGACCAATACGGGTATCGATCCCGCCGCCAATGCCGCGGCGCTGGTCGCGGCGATCGCGACCGCGGGGGCGCAAGGTGCGCGGATGGTCTTCACGCCCGAGATGTCGGGGCTGCTCGACCGCGACCGCGAGCGGGCCGCGGCGTCGGTGCGCAAAGAGGGCGAGGATGCGGTGCTGGTCGCGGTGCGCGAGGCCGCGGCCAGCGCGGGCGTATGGGTCCACCTGGGGTCGCTGGCGCTGCGACGGCAGGACCCGCGCATGGCGAATCGCGGCTTCGTGATCGACGACACGGGCAGCATCCGCGCGCGCTACGACAAGATGCACCTGTTCGACGTCGATCTGGCCAATGGCGAGCGCTATCGCGAGTCGGCCGCTTATGCCGGCGGCGACCGCCCGGTCGTGGTGCGCACCCCGGTCGGGCCGCTGGGCCTGTCGATCTGCTACGATATGCGCTTCCCCGATCTCTATCGCGCGCTGACCGATGCCGGGGCGGAGGTGCTGTCGGTACCGGCCGCCTTCACGCGCCCGACCGGGCAGGCGCATTGGCATACGCTGTTGCGCGCCCGCGCGATCGAGGCGGGCGTGTGGGTCGTGGCGGCCGCCCAGACGGGCGAGCATCAGGACGGGCGCGCCACCTACGGCCATTCGCTGGTCGTGGACCCCTGGGGACAGGTGGTGCTGGACATGGGGGAGGCGCCCGGCATCGGCTATGCCGACATCGACGCGGCGATGACCGCCGACGTCCGCGCGCGGGTGCCCGCGCTGCGCCACCGCCGCGCGGTGCCGGCGCCGATGGTGGTCGGTTAGGTCTGGGCGCGCGCGGGTTGCGGTTTTGCGGACGTGCTGCTAGGGGCGGTGCGTTCGGCGCGGGTTATGCCCGCAGCCGCTATAACCCGTTTCGTCCGGAGTCTTACGGTTTTATGCAGATCATCGTTCGCGACAACAACGTCGACCAGGCCCTTCGTGCGCTCAAGAAGAAGCTGCAGCGCGAGGGTGTGTATCGCGAGATGAAGCTGCGTCGCCACTACGAGAAGCCGTCCGAGAAGCGCGCGCGCGAGCGTGCGGCGGCGGTGCGTCGTGCGCGCAAGCTGGAGCGCAAGCGCGCCGAGCGCGACGGCGCACGGTAAGAACGTGTCGCCGGCCGGTGCCCGCTGACCGGGGCCGGCACGCCTGATGTTCTCTTCCGGCGGCGACCGTTCGCGGTCGCTCGCGAATCGGGATTTGCCGCATGTCGACCGTGACCGCCGTTCCGCTCCAGCCTGTGAAGCGTGCCTATGTGACGTGGCTCGTCGTCGGGCTGATCCTGGCGCTGGTCGCCGGGGTGGCGCTGGCGCGGGCGGGCGACACCGGCATCCTGACGACGCCGTCGGGGCTGCGCTACAAGGTCATCAAGCCCGGCGACGTGAAGGGCGCACGCCCGACCGACGCCGATGTCGCGCTGGTGAACTATGAGGGCAAGCTGCTGGACGGCACCACCTTCGACAAGTCGCAGCAGCCGACGCCCTTCCCGGTGGCGGGCGTCGTGCCCGGCTTCTCCGAGGGGCTGAAGCTGATGCACAAGGGCGCCCGGTATCGCTTCTGGATCAAGCCGGAACTGGGCTACGGCGACCGCGCCACCGGCCCGATCCCGCCCAATTCGACGCTCGTCTTCGACGTCGAGCTGCAGGACTTCATCCCGGAGGCCACGCTGCGCCAGTTGCAGATGCAGCAGCAGATGATGGGCGGCGCCGGCGGCATGCCGGGTGGCGGCGCGCCGGGCGCGGGAGCGCCGCCGACCGGGCGCTGATCCGGCCGACCGACGGCACCATAGGCACGGCGTCGCGGAGCATATCCGCGGCGCCGTTTTCCTCTCCACGACGGCGCGAGCCACGGGCCGTCATTCCTTGACCGGGCGCGGCATCTTTTCCCCGATCGCGGGGGGATGACGGCGCCGTGATCCTGTCTTATCGAGCGGCATCGTGGCCACCCTTCATGCCCTTGCCAATCCCGCGCGGTTCCTGCGCCTCGCGCGACCGCTGACGCCGATCCTGTGGTGGACGGGCGGGGTGCTGATCGCCATCGGGTGCTGGGCCGGGCTGACGCAGACGCCGGCCGACTATCTTCAGGGTGAGACGGTGCGCATCCTCTATATCCATGTCCCCGCCGCCTGGCTGGGGATGGGGGGCTGGAGCGGGATCGCGATCAGCAGCATCGTCTATCTCGTCTGGCGCCACCCGCTCGCGGCCGTCGCGGCGCGCGCGATCGCGCTGCCGGGCGCCTGTTTCGCCGCGCTGTGCCTCGTCACCGGCGCGATCTGGGGGCGGCCGACATGGGGGACGTGGTGGCAGTGGGACGGGCGGCTGACGTCGATGCTGCTGCTGTTCTTCGTCTATCTGGGCTTCATCGCGCTGTCGAACGCCGATCGCGAGCGCGGCGGCGACGGGCGCGTGCCCGCGCTCTACGGGATCGCAGGCACGGTGCTGCTGCCGATCATCCGCTATTCGGTGATCTGGTGGAACACGCTGCACCAGGGGCCCAGCATCGGACTGACCAGCTCCACGATCGATCGCTCCTTGCTGTGGCCGCTGCCGATCACGACGATCGGCTTCACCCTGCTGTTCGGCGGGATCGTCCTGATGCGGATGCGCGCGATGCTCGCCGCGGCCAAGGCGGAGGCGCGGATGCGTCGGAGGGCGCGCGCATGACGGGGCAGTGGGCCTTCGTCACCGCGGCCTATGCGCTGGTGATCGCGGGGACGGGTGTCGTCTCGTTGCTGGCGTGGCGCGCGATGCGGCGGGCCGAGAAGTGACGCGCAAGAACCAGCGGCTGACGCTCGTCCTGCTGGGGCTGGGCGCGATCGTCGCGGCGGCGCTGCTGGCGCTGTCCGGGCTGAAGGATCAGGCGGCGTTCTTCTACGCGCCGTCCGATGTCGCGGCGCGGTTGCCGGCCCCGGACGAGGCGGTGCGGCTGGGCGGCATGGTGGAGCGCGGGTCGATCAGGCGTGCGGCCGACGGCGTCACGATCGACTTCGTCGTCACCGATGGGAAGGCGACGACGCCGGTGCGCTTCGCGGGGATCGCGCCCGACCTGTTCCGCGAAGGGTCGGGCGTGGTGGCGGAGGGGCATTTCCGGCCCGACGCTTCGTTCGTCGCGACCAACCTGCTCGCCAAGCACGACGAGAAGTACATGCCCCCCCAGATGGCGGGAAAGATGCACGAGACGAAGACGCTGGAGGCCAGGTGATGGGCTTCGTCGCGCTCGCGGTACTGGGGGTGGGGGCGTTCGGCGCGATGGTGCTGCTGGGGCTCGGCCGGCTGCTGTGGTCGACGGTGGGCGCGGCGCTGTTCCTGGGCGCGATCGGCTATGCGTGGCAGGGGCGGCCCTCGCTGGAGGCCGCGCCCGCGCAGGCCCGTACCACGATGGCGGAGATCGACCCGGACGAGATCGCGCTGCGCGACATGCTGCTGGGCCGCTACACGCAGGATGCCGCCTATCTCGTCGCGGCGGACGCGATGACGCGCAGCGGCGATACCGCGTCGGCGGCGCGCGCGGTGATGGGCGGACTGTCGCGACTGCCGCGCAGCTTCATCCTGTGGACCTGGGCGGGGGGTGACGCTGGCGGCGGATGCGAAGGATCAGGTGACGCCGCCCGCGCTGCTCGCGTTCCGCCAGGCGGCGCGGCTGGCGCCGGAGCATCCCGCGCCGCGCTATTATCTCGGGCTGGCCTATGTGCGCGCCGGGGATGCGGCAGAGGCGCAACGCTATTGGCGCCGCGCGCTGGCGCTGTCGCCGCCGGGGTCGGCCTATGGGCGCGAGATCGCGGCGCGGCTGGCGCTGGTGGATCGCTTTCTGGCGATGCAGCGGGCGGGGATCGGACGGTAGAGGTCCACTCGCGGTGTCATCCCCGAGCCGTCATGCCGGACTTGTTCCGGCATCCAGGGTTTTCCGCGCCGAACGACGGTGATGCGTGCTGAACCCTCGACCCCGGAACAAGTCCGGGGTGACGGGGGGCGACGATCAGAACGCCGGTTCCTCGCCCGGCTTCTCGGGCACGTGGATGCCGCATTCCACCTTGTCCCAGCCGCGCCAGCGACCGGCGCGCGGGTCCTCGCCCGGGCGTACCTTGGAGGTGCAGGGCGCGCAGCCGATCGAGAGATAGCCCTGCGCCTCCAGCGGGTGGCGGGGCAGGTCGTGCGCGTCGAAATAGGCGTCGAGGCGGGCCTTGTCCCATGACGCCAGCGGGTTGATCTTCAACCGGCCCTCGTCCGCCTCGAATCGCGGCAATGCGGCGCGGGTCTTCGCCTGGAAACCCTTGCGGCCCGAGATCCAGGCGTCGAACGGCAGCAGCGCGCGGCGCAGCGGCTCCACCTTGCGCAGGTCGCAGCAGCCGTCGGGGTCGTAGGACCAGCGCAGCCCCTTGTCGTCCTTCAGCCGCAGCAGCCGCGGGTCGGGGCGGAATACGCGCAGGTCGGTGAAGCCCAGCCGCTCCGACAGTTCGTCGCGGTAAGCGAGGGTTTCGCCGAACATCTTCTGCGTATTGGTGAAGATGACCGGCACGTCGGTGTCGACCGACGCGATCATGTGCAGCAACACCGCCGACTCGGCCCCGAACGACGACACCGCGGCGATGCGGCCCTTCAGCTCGCCCTGCAGCAATTCGCGCAGCATGTCCTGCGTTGCGACCCCGGCGAAGCGCGCCTCCATCGCGGCGGCATCCTCCGCGGTGAAGACGGGACGGACGTCGATCATGTCGAGCGTGCGGGCGGCTTCACCCATGGCGCAGTTTCCACACCGGGACCGCGCCATCGGCGGCCTTCTGATAGACATGGTCGTAGCGGTCGAGTGAGCGCGCGAGCGTCGCGGCATCGACCGCCGCCTGCGGCGCGAAGCTGTCGAAGCCGCAGCGGCGCATCAGCGGGATCTGGTCGACCAGCACGTCGCCCTCCGCGCGCAGCTCGCCGGCATAGCCCGCCTCGCGCAGGATGCGCGCGACCGAATAGCCGCGCCCGTCGCGGAAGGTCGGGAACGACACCTCGATCAGCGCGATCCGGTCGAGCAGCGGGATCAGCTGGCGCGCGTCGTCGCCGGGCTCGATCCGCACCGCGGTCGCGTTCGACTGATCGGCCAGGAACGCGTCGAGCGTCACCGCCGGCTCCTCGTGCGGGGTATCCTCGCGGAACAGCAGGTGGGCGGGCACCTCAACCATAGATCGCCTCCTTGAACGGCTCCATGCCGACGCGGCGGTAGGTGTCGACGAACCGCTCGCCCTCTTCGCGCACCTGGACGTACTTGTCGGTCACGCGCTCGATCGCGTCGACCACGCCGTCCTCGTCGAAACCGGGGCCGGTGATCCTGCCGAGCGACACGTCCTGCGCGCCCGATCCGCCCAGCAGCAGCTGATAGTTCTCGGTGCCCTTCTTATCGACGCCCAGGATGCCGATGTGCCCGGCATGATGGTGGCCGCAGGCGTTGATGCAGCCCGAGATCTTCAGCTTCAGCTCGCCCAGGTCGCGCTGCCGCGCCGGATCGGCGAAGCGCTGCGCGATCTTCTGCGCCACGGGGATCGAGCGCGCGTTGGCGAGGCTGCAATAATCCAGACCGGGGCAGGCGATGATGTCGCTGATGAGGTCGAGGTTCGCCTCGGCCAGCCGCGCCTCCACCAGCGCCTCCCACACCGCCTTCAGATCGGCGATGCGGACGTGCGGCAGGACGATGTTCTGCGCATGGGTGACGCGCAGTTCGTCATGGCCGTAGCGCTGCGCCAGATCCGCCATCACGTCGATCTGGTCCGCCGAGGCGTCGCCGGGGATGCCGCCGACGGGCTTGAGCGAGATGTTGACAATCGCATGGCCCGGCGCCTTGTGCGGCTTCACGTTCTGGTCGAGCCAGACCGCGAAATCGGGGTCGCTGCGGTCGAGATCGCTCGGCGCGTCCGCGGCATAGGCCGGCGGCGCGAACATCGCGGTGATGCGCGCCAGCTCGGCGGCGGGGGGATCGATCCCCAGCGCCTTCACCTGCACGAACTCCTCCTCGACCTGGCGGCGGTATTCGTCCGCGCCCAGCTCGTGGATCAGGATCTTGATCCGCGCCTTGTAGATATTGTCGCGCCGGCCATAGCGATTGTAGACGCGCAGGCACGCCTCCAGATAGCTGAGCAGGTCCCCGGCGGTGACGAAGTCCTTGATCTCCGGCGCGATCATCGGGGTGCGCCCCATGCCGCCGCCGACGAAGATCTTCGCACCCAATACGCCGTTACGCTCCAAAAGCTGGATGCCGATGTCGTGGAGCCGCATCGCGGCGCGATCCTCGTCCGCGGCGATCACCGCGATCTTGAACTTGCGCGGCAGGTAGCTGAATTCGGGGTGGAAGGTGCTCCACTGGCGCAGCAGCTCGGCCCAGGGGCGGGGGTCGGTCACCTCGTCCGCGGCGGCGCCGGCATACTGGTCGGAGCTGATGTTGCGGATGCAATTGCCGCTCGTCTGGATGGCGTGCATCTCGACCGTCGCCAGCTCGGCGAGGATGTCGGGCGCCTGGTCCAGCTTGATCCAATTGTACTGGATGTTCTGCCGCGTGGTGAAATGGCCGTAGCCGCGGTCGTAGGTGCGCGCGATATGCGCCAGCATCCGCATCTGCCGGCTGTCGAGCGTGCCATAGGGCACCGCGACGCGCAGCATGTACGCGTGCAGCTGGAGATACAGGCCGTTCATCAGCCGCAACGGCTTGAACTGATCCTCGGTGATCTCGCCCGCCAGGCGGCGCTTCACCTGGTCGCGGAACTCGTCGACGCGCGCATCGACGATCGCCTGATCGTATTCGTCATACTTGTACATCAGATCACCCAGCTTCCGGCGGAGGCATCCGCGGGCTTCAACGTCAGGTCGGGGCGCACGGTGGGGCCGAGCGCGCGGATGCGGTCCTTGATATGCGCCGGGCGCGGACCCTCGGGCGTGTCGGTCGCGGCAATGACATAGGGGCCGTTGACGCGCCGCGCCGCCTCCTCCTCGCGCGCGATCGCCTCGGCACGGTCGCCCGCGTCGCGCGCTTCCTCGATGTGGCGCGACCAGTCGCTGCCGGTCCACCAGATCACGTCGCCGCTCGCCAGATCGTTGCCCGTCACCAGCTTCACGACATATTCTCCGCTACCTTCGCGTAGGAGGCCAGCTTGTCCTCCGCATCCGACAGTTCGACGACCTCGCCCACAACGATGATCGCGGGGCTGGCCACATTCTCGCGCGCCACCATGGCGCCCAGGTCCGCCAGCATCGTCCGGAGCGCGCGATGGCCGGGGAGCGTACCCTTTTCCAGCACCGCGACCGGCATGTCGGGGGCGACACCGTCCGCGATCAGCTTGTCGGCGATCGCCTCCGCCGTCGCGACCCCCATGTAGATCACGAGCGTGCGGCCCTGACCGGCGAGGCCGGACCAGTCCTGCTCCGACAGCCCCTTGCACTGGCCCGCGACGAAGCTGACCGCGGAACTGTGGTCGCGGTGGGTGAGCGGCAGCATCGCCTCCGCGGCGCAGCCGAGCGCGGCGGACACGCCGGGGATCACCTCGACGGTCAGCCCGGCGGCGCGCACCGCCTCGACTTCCTCGCCCCCGCGGCCGAAGATGAACGGGTCGCCGCCCTTCAGCCGGACGACGACGCTGCCCGCCATGACATGCGCGACGATCAGCGCGTTGATCGCTTCCTGCGGCAGCGTATGACGCGCGCGGCGCTTGGCGACCGAGATGCGCTGGGCGCCGGGGGGCGCGATGTCGAGCACGCGCGGGTCGATCAGCCCATCGTGGACGACGACATCGGCGCTGCGCAGCGCGTCGACCGCGCGAACGGTGAGCAGCCCGGGATCACCGGGACCGGCTCCGACGAGGATGACGCGGCCGCGCGCATCGGGATCGAGCAAGGTTGCCATGGGGTGGAGATGGGCGCGTCGATGCGGAACGGCAAACCAGCGATGCTTGGCGGCGGCGTAGGAGAGGTTTTGTGACGGCAGCGCCCGAAACGGCCGTCATTCCTGCGAAGGCGGGAATCCATACGCGCAGGTCATCGAAAGGGCCGCAGCGGCAGCGTCTATGGATTCCCGCCTTCGCGGGAATGACGGGAACGGTGGTGCCCTCAATGCCCGCGCATCTTCGCGACCTGGTGCACCACCCACGCGATGATCGCGCCGACGATCAGCCCCAGCACGCCTGACAGCGCGGCGTTGACGATCCACCCGATCGCGCCGCCGCCGGCCCCTTCCGCGACATGGTGGACCCAGTGCGCGGGTCCGCCGAAGCCGATCTCTTCCGCGCTGTGGAGCAGCAGCCCGCCGCCGACCCAGATCATCGCGGCGGTGCCGACCACCGACAGCACGCTCATCAGATAGGGCACGCCCTTCACCAGCCCGCGACCGACGCGGCGCGCCACGCCGGACCGGCGCTGCGCGAGGTACAGGCCGACATCGTCCGCCTTCACGATCAGCGCGACGACGCCGTAGACGCCCGCGGTGATCGCGATGGCGACCACCGCGAGCGTGATCGCCTGCATCGGCAGCGCATAGTCGCTGACCTCGCGCAGGGCGATCACCATGATCTCGGCCGACAGGATGAAGTCGGTGCGGATCGCGCCGGCAACCTTCTGATTCTCCAGCGCGACGGGGTCGGTGACGACATCCTCCTCCATCGGGGCGTGATGGCCGCCGATCGCTTCGAGCACCTTCTCCGCGCCCTCGAAGCAGAGAAACGCGCCGCCCAGCATCAGCAGCGGGGCCAGCGCCCAGGGGGCGACCGCGCTCAGGATCAGCGCGGCGGGCAGCAGGAACAGCAGCTTGTTGCGGATCGATCCCAGCGCGATCCTGCCGATGATCGGCAGCTCGCGCTTGGGCGACAGGCCGGTGACGTAGCGCGGCGTGACCGCGGTATCGTCCACCACGACCCCCGCCGCCTTCACCCCCGCCTTGCTCGCCGCGGCACCCACGTCGTCGAGAGAGGCGGCGGCCAGCCGGGTCAGCCCCGCGATGTCGTCCAGCAGCGCGACCAGTCCACTTGCCATGAAGAATCCCTGTCGTGTTCAGCCGTCCGCCAGCCCGATGCCGATCGCCGCGCGCGCCGCCTCCGCCTCGTTCGAGACGACGGGATAGGCGCAATAGTCCGCGGCGTAATAGGCGCTCGGCCGGTGGTTGCCCGACCAGCCGATGCCACCGAACGGCGCGGAGGACGATGCGCCGTTGGTCGGCTTGTTCCAGTTGACGATGCCGGCGCGCGCACCGGCCCAGAAGCGGTCGAACAGGGCCGGCGTCTGGCATATCAGCGACGCCGACAGGCCGTAGCGGGTGTTGTTCGCCTCCGCGATGGCGGCGTCGAAATCGTCGACGCGCACGACCTGGAGCAGCGGGCCGAACAGCTCGACATCGGGTCGCTCGACCAGATCGGTGACGTCGATGATGCCGGGGGTGACGAACGGGCGCGCCGGATCGGGGCGCGCCATGTGGCGGATCGGGCGGCCGCCCTTCATCAGCAGCGTCAGGAAGCTTTCGGTCAGGCCATCGGCGGTCTCGTTGTCGATGACCGGCCCCATGAACGGCTGCGGCGTGTCGTGCGGCGCGCCCAGGATCAGCCGCGCGGTCAGCTTCGACAGTTCGGCGAGCAGCGCGTCGGCCAGCTGCTGGTCGACGATCAGCCGGCGCGCGGCGGTGCAGCGCTGCCCGGCGCTGGTGAAGGCGGATTGCGCCACCAGCACCGCGGCGGTGTGCAGGTCGGGGGTGTCCCATACCACGATGGGGTTGTTGCCGCCCATCTCCAGCGCGAGGATCTTCTCCGGCATCTCCGCATATTGGCGGTTGAGCGCGATCCCCGTGCGCGCGGAGCCGGTGAACAGCAGCCCGTCGATATCGGGGTGGGCGGCGAGCGCGCGCCCCTCCGCCGGGCCGCCGATCAGGACGCGCACCGTCTCCTCCGGCACGCCGGCGGCATAGAGGCAGTCGACCAGGAAGATGCCGCTCGCCGGGGTCTTTTCCGACGGTTTGAAGACGACCGCATTGCCCGCGATCAGCGCGGGGACGATATGGCCGTTGGGCAGATGCGCGGGGAAATTGTACGGCCCCAATACCGCCAGCACGCCATGCGGCTTGTGGCGCAGCGCGATGCGGCTGTTCATCGGCGCGTCCATGCGGCGCTGCGCGGTCCGCTCGGCATAAGCGGTGACCGAGATGTCGACCTTGGCGATGACGCTGTCGACCTCGGTGCGCGCCTCCCACAGCGGCTTGCCCGTCTCGCGCGCGATCACGTCGGCGAACGGCTCGGCGCGCTGGCGCACGACGTTGGCGAAGCGGCGCAGCGTCTCGATCCGATAGGCCAGCGAGCGCGACGCCCACGGCATGAACCCGTCGCGCGCGGTCGCCACCTCCAGCTCGACATCGCCGATCGGCCCGCGCCACAGCTCCGCGCCGGTCGCGGGTTCGTAGGAGATCAGGTCTGCCATGCCGTCTTTTCTAGAGGGCCATTACGCGAGTGCAACGCCCATCGCGCGGATCTGCGCGACGGTATCGTGGAACGGTGTCCAGTCGTCGGCCTGTGCGATCGCGTGCCAGATCGCCTCGACCTCCTCGATCAGCATCGATCGCGGGCTGCCGCGCCAGTATTCGTGGTCGCGCGCCGCGCGCGGGGCATGGCGGTCCAGCAGCGCGCGCGCGGCATCCCATTCGCTGCCGTAGCTGTCGGGCGGCGCCTGTGCGAAGGCATCGAAGAAGAAGCGGTCGATGCCGACCCCGGTGATGCGCAGCGCGCGCTCCACCTCCTGCACCAGCGCGCGATCCTCGTCCGCAGACCGGGGCGTCCGCCCCAGCCGCCACAGGATCGCCGCGGTGACGGCGGGCTGGTAGAGCGCGGGGAAGCGGTCCAGCTCGGCGATCAGCGGCTCGGCCTCGACCAGCGGCCGAAGCGCGACCGCCAGCTGCATCGCGTTCCAGTGGATCGCCTCGGGCTGCCGGCCGAAGGCGTAAAGCCCGGTCTGGTCGAAATAGGCGGCGACGAAACCGGGGTCCCACGTCGGCGCGAACCGCCACGGGCCGTAGTCGAAGCTCTCCCCGGTGACGTTGATATTGTCCGTATTCAGCACGCCGTGGACGAACCCCGCCGCCATGTAGCGCGCCGCCAGCCGCGCGGTGCGCTCCACCACCAGCGCCAGCAGCCGGACGGGATCGTCGCCGTCCTCGCCATACAGCTCTTGCAGGGCGTAGGCGGTGAGCCGTCGCAGCCCGTCCTCGTCGCGCAGATACGCCAGCCGCTGGAACGTGCCGATGCGGATATGCCCGTGGCTGAGCCGCACCAGCACCGCCGAGCGCGTGGGGGAGGGCTCGTCGTTGCGCTCCAGCGCCTCGCCGGTCTCGATCAGCGAGAACGTGCGCGAGGTGGGGACGTTCAGCGCCTCCAGCATCTCGCTCGCCAGCACCTCGCGCACGCCGCCCTTCAGCGTCAGGCGGCCGTCGCCGAAGCGGCTCCACGGCGTCTGGCCCGAACCCTTGGTCCCGAGGTCCATCAGCCGGCCGTTCCGATCGCGCAGTTGCGCGAAGGTGAAGCCGCGGCCGTCGCCCAGCTCCGGGTTGTAGGTGCGGAACTGGTGGCCGTGATAGCGCAGCGCCAGCGGCCGATCGAGCGAGCCGGGCAGGGGGGCGAAGCGGCCGAAATGGCGCACCCACTCCCCATCGTCGAGCGTGCCCGCGCCCACCTCCGCCGCGGCGCGGTCGTTGCGCCAGCGCAGCCGCGCGTCCGGAAAGTCCGCGGCGGCGACGGGATCGTAGAAGGCGTCGCCGAGCGTCAGGATGGTCCGCTCGGGTCGATATGCTTGCGGGTCGAAAGCCATGCCGCGATATGGGGGCGGCTTGGCGAGGGGCGCAACACGCATGTCCGAATATCGGGATCTGTTCTGGTGGTCCGCCGATGGCATCCGGCTTCACGCGCGCGATTATCCCGGCCCGGCGGAGAGCGACGCACCCCCGGTCGTCTGCATGGCCGGGCTGACCCGCAACGCGCGCGACTTCGCGACGCTGGCCGCCACGCTGTCCGCGACGCGGCGCGTGATCGCGGTCGATTTCCGCGGTCGCGGCGAGAGCGGCTATGCCAGGGACCCGATGACCTATGTCCCGCTGACCTATGCGCAGGACGTGGTGGCGCTGCTGGAGGAGGAGAAGATCCACCGCTTCGTCGCGATCGGCACGTCGCTGGGCGGGATCGTCACCATGCTGCTGGCGGGGATGCTGCCGGGGCGGATCGCCGCCGCCGTGCTCAACGACGTCGGGCCGGAGATCGAGGCGGCGGGCCTCGCCCGCATCCGCGGCTATGTCGGCAGGTCGAGCACCTGGCCGACCTGGATGCACGCCGCGCGCGGGGTGCAGGAAATGAACGCCGACGCCTATCCCGACTGGGGGATCGAGCAATGGCTGGCGATGGCCAAGCGGCTGTACCGGCTCAATTCCGCGGGCCGGATCGTGCTGGACTACGACATGAAGATCGCCGAGCCGTTCCGCCTGCCCGGCGGGGAGGCGGGGCCGGACATGTGGCGCGCGCTGGCCGCGCTGGCGGGGGTCCCGGTGCTGGTCGTGCGCGGCGGGCGCTCCGACATCCTGTCCGCGGCAACGGCGCGGCGCATGGTCGAGGCGCTGCCGCAGGGGGCGCTGCTGACGCTGCCCGGCGTCGGCCATGCGCCCACGCTGGACGAGCCGGAGGCGGTCGCCGCGATCGAGGCGACCTTGCGCGCGTCCCCGGAACAACCCGCTTAGCTGGGGCGTCTCGAGCGGACACTCCCGGCCGCACGAGGATGCCGACATGATCGATTCTTCCGACGCGCACACGGTCGTGCCGCCGTCATCCGGGTGCCGCGCGGCGGTCCGGCGGCTGACGATCAGCCGCTTCTTGCAGGACGAGGAGTGAGGCCCGGCATGACGGTGGAGCATCTGTACGACGCGTTGATCTTCGGACCCGACGACGTCGACCTGTCGCGATCGCCGCTGGCGGGCCGGATCGATGCGGAGACCTATGTGCTCGGCGCGTTCAACCCCGGCATGACGCGGCTGCCGAACGGCAATCTGCTGCTGATGGTGCGCGTCGCGGAGGCGCTGCGCCACCCGATCGCCGATGGCAGGATCCACGCGATCCGCTGGTCGGGCGATGCGGATGGGGGCGGCTATCGCCTCGACGCCTGGCCGCTGGCGCTGGTCGATACGTCCGATCCGCGCAAGTTCATGATGCGCGGCGGCGGGTGGCGGGTGATGGCGCTCACCTCGCTGTCGTGGCTGCTGCCGGTCGAGCTCGACGGCGAGGGCAGGAGCGTGGTGGCGGTCCATTACGACCGCGCGATCGCGCCGCGTGCGTCCTACCAATGCTACGGCGTCGAGGATGCGCGGATCAGCCGTGTCGACGGGCGCTATTACATGACCACCTGTTCGGTCAGTCCGGAGCGGCACTCGACCACGCTCTACACCAGCGACGATGCGCTCGACTGGACGCTGGAGGGGATCGTCCTCGATCACCAGAACAAGGACATGCTGATCTTCGAGGGGAAGGTGCAGGGCAGGTTCTGGGCGCAGACGCGGCCGCTCGGCGATCTGTATTTCGCCTATCCGCCCGACAGCGAATGGCGATCGGGGCCGTCGATCAACCTCGCCACCTCGCCCGACGCGCTCCACTGGAAGCCGCACGACCGCCCCGGCCTCCGCGCGCATGCGGCGACGACCGCCACCGCGCGGATGGGCGGCGGCGCGCCGCCGGTGCTGGCGCAGGTCGACGGGCGCGAAGGGTGGCTTACCCTGTGGCACGGGGTTGAGCCGTCGGGCGTCGTCGGCATCTATCGCACCTATTGGACGCTGCTCGACCGCGACGATCCGTCGGTGGCGCTGGCGACCAGCCACACGCCGCTGCTGGAGCCAGCGCCCGCGCTGACGGAGGCGATGAAGGAGCGGATGTACCTCGACGACGTCGTCTTCACGACGGGTATCGCGGACGGTGGCGCGCATTGGGTGGTGGCAAGCGGGGAGGCCGACCTCGCGTGCCGCATCACGCACGTGGCGAAGGGGGCGGTGACGGCGGAGTGAGGCGTCTTTCTCCCCTCCCTTTCAAGGGAGGGGCCGGGGGTGGGTGGCGTGACCCCGATACGGATCCGCGAGCGCGGGACGAGTCGTTTCACGAGGTCTCCACCCCACCCCAACCCCTCCCCTGAAGGGGAAGGGCTCCATCAGCCCGCCAGCAGCCGCTCCGCCTGCGCGCGCGCCTCGTCGGTGACGGTCGCGCCCGACAGCATCCGCGCGATCTCCTCGCGGCGTTCGCCGGCGTCGAGCGGGCGGACGCCGGTGCGCGTCACGGTGCCGTCGCTCGACTTCGCGATCAGCAGGTGCGTCGCACCGCGTGCGGCGACCTGCGGGCTGTGGGTCACCACCAGCAATTGCGTCGCCGTCGCCAGCCGCGCGAGCCGGTCGCCGATCGCGGAGGCGACCGCGCCGCCGACGCCGCGATCGATCTCGTCGAAGATCATCGTCGCCGCCCCGCCTTCCTCCGCCAGCGCGACCTTCAGCGCCAGGATGAAGCGCGACAATTCGCCCCCCGACGCGATCTTCGCCAGCGGGCCGAACGGCGCGCCGGGGTTCGTCGCGATCTCGAACTCCACCCGGTCGCGCCCCGCCGCCGACCAGTCGCGCTCGTCGAGCGGGGCGACTACCGTGCGGAAACGCGCCGCGTCCAGCTTGAGCGGGGCCAGCTCGGCGGCCACTGCGGCGTCCAGCCGCGCGGCGGCCGCGCTGCGGATCGCACTCAGCGCCGCGGCGGCTTTCTCATAGGCGGCGCGCGCGGTGGCGACGCGCGCCTCCAGCCCGGCCAGCCCCTGTTCGCCCGCGTCGAGCCGTTCCAGTCGCCCGCGCAGATCGTCCGCCAGCGCCGCCAGCTCGTCGGGCTGGACGCGGTGCTTGCGCGCCATCGCGCGCAGCTCGAACAATCGCTCCTCGTCGTCCTCCAGCGCGCGCGGATCGTGCATCAGCGCGATCGAGGCGTCGCGCAGCTTTTCCTCGGCCACCGCGCCCTCGATCACCGCGCGGTCGACCGCGGCCAATGCCTCGCCGAGCGCGGGATGATCCTCCGCGATCCGCTCCAGCACACGCGCGGCCTGGCGCAGATGCGTCAGCGCGCCGCCGCTGCCCTCCAGATGTCCGCTGACCGCATTCAGATCGTCGGCGATCTTCTCCGCGCGCTGCATCGTGCGGCGGCGCTCGGCGAGCGCCTCCTCCTCGCCCGGTTCGGGCGCCAGCGTGGTCAGTTCGCCGACCGCATGCTCCAGCCACTCGCGGTCGCGCCGTGCCGCGGCGATACCGTCGCGGGCCTCGTCCAGCGCCGCCGTCGCGGCGCGCCATGCGGCATGCGCCTGCGCCACCTCGCGCGTGCCGCCCTTTGCATAGGCGTCGAGCAGCGCGCGGTGCCCGGTCGCCGCCAGCAGCCCGCGATCGTCGTGCTGGCCGTGGATTTCGACCAGCATCGCGCCGATCTCGCGCAGCAGCGCGGCGGCGGCGGGCTGATCGTTGACGAAGGCGCGGCTGCCGCCGTCCGCCTTCACGATACGGCGCACGATCAGCGGCTCGCCGGCGTCGATCTCCAGCCCGTTGCCGGTCAGCAGGTCCGCGACGCCCGCAGGCGCGTCGAAGGTGGCGGTCACCACCGCCTGCGCCGCGCCGCTGCGCACCAGCGAGGTTTCGCCGCGCCGCCCCAGCGCGAGCCCGAGCGCGTCGAGCAGGATCGATTTGCCCGCCCCGGTCTCGCCGGTCAGCACGCCCAGCCCGGGGCCGAACTCCAGGTCCAGCGCCTCGATCAGCACGACGTCACGGATGGATAGCGCGGTCAGCATGGTCGCGCGCTCCTTAGCCGCAAAAGAGGCGGGTGTTTACCCTGTTTGTTCTCTGACGGCGGGTTGGAACGCCCGACGTCAGGCCGGCGGCAGCCCCGGCGCCGGCGTGCCCCCGGTCGCCCCCGTCGCACCGGCGGGGTTGTCGCCCCCGGTCGTCGTCGGGGTGGGCGGGGCCGGGGCCGGCGCGGCGGGCTTGGCCGCGCCCTCGGGCAGCGGCTCCAGCACCTCGACCTGCGGACGCGGCGGCGGCGGGACGACCGTCTCGCCCGGTGCCAGCGGCGCGATCGGCGTCGCGGGATTTTCCCCCATCAGCTTGTAGGCGCGCTGGTACCAGTCGGTGCCGGGATAGTTCGCGCCCAGCACCGCGGCGGCCTTGCGCGCCTCGTCGCGGACGCCCAGCGCCAGATATGTCTCGGTCAGCCGCATCAGCGCCTCGGGCGTATGCGTCGTCGTCTGATACTGGTCGATCACGCGGCGGAAGCGCAGCGTCGCGGCGAGCCACTGGCGGCGACGCTCGTAGAAGCGGCCGACCTCCATCTCCTTGCCCGCCAGATGGTCGCGCACCAGGTCCAGCTTCAGCCGCGCATCCGCGGCATAGCGGGTGTTGGGATAGCGCCGCATCAACTCGCCCAGCGAATCCTGCGCCTGCTGCGTGATCTTCTGATCGCGGCTGACGTCGCTGATCTGCTCGTAATAGCTCATCGCGACGAGATAATAGGCATAAGGCGCGTCGCGGTTGCCGGGGTGGACCGACAGGAAGCGCTGCGCGCCCTGGATCGCCTGCGTGTAATCGCGGTTCAGATAATAGCTGAACGCACCCATCAGCTGCGCCCGGCGGGCCCATACCGAATAGGGGTGCTGGCGCTCCACCTCGTCGAACAGCGCGGCGGCTTCCTTGTAGCGGCCCTGGTCCAGCCGCTGCTTGGCGGCGGAATACAGCGTGCCGACGTCGCGCGCGACATAGGGCAGGTCGCCCTTGGCGCTGTTACGCGCACAACCGGTGACGGGAAGCGCGAGCGCGGCGAGGAGCCCGAGCGTGAGCGGGCGGAAAAGGGGGGTACGCATCGGCCCGGCTCTTAGCGTAGAGAGCGGGCCGCGAACAACGGCTTTTGCGCGACCATGCGGAGCGGGCAGGCCGGGGTGCGCGTTGATGTCCGCGACGATCGCGTCCAGCCACAGGAGTTCGAATGCCCGCCACCCTGCTCGCCACGAAGCGCGTCGAGAAGCCCTGGGGCCGGCATCACCTGTATCCCGGCTTTCCCGACCCCGCGCCCGACGCGGAGCCGATCGGCGAGGTGTGGTTCCAGTCGCCGCACCCCGAGGAGCCGGAACTGCTCATCAAATACCTCTTCACCAGCGAGAAGCTGTCGGTGCAGAATCACCCGTCGGACGAGGAGGCGCACAAGCGCGGCCTGCCGCGCGGCAAGGACGAATGCTGGACCGTGCTGACCGCGGAGCCCGATTCGACGATCGCGATTGGGCCGCTCAGGCCGATGACACGCGAGGAGCTGCGCGCCTCGGCGGAGGACGGCAGCCTGGAGCACAAGCTCGACTGGAAGCCGGTGAAGGCGGGCGACTTCTATTATTCGCACTCCGGCGTGATCCACGCGATCGGCGCGGGGCTCACCGTGATCGAGGTGCAGCAGAATTCGGACACGACGTATCGCCTGTTCGATTACGGTCGTCCGCGCGAACTGCATCTGGACGACGGCGTCGCGGTCGCCGAATTGACCCCCTATGTCGCGCCCGAGGCACCCGGCGAGATCGCGCCCGGACGCATCATCCTGGTCAACGGGCCGAAGTTCGTGCTGGAGCGCTGGACCGGGGGCAAGCGGATGATCGAGTTGCCCGAGGGCAGGCAGGGCTGGCTGGTGCCGATCAGGGGAGAGGGCGTCGTCGCCGGGGTGGCGTGGAAGGCCGGCGAGTGCGTGCTGGTCGAGGGGCCGGAGGAACTGCACGCCTCCGCCGATGCCGATCTGCTCTTCGCCTATGTCGGCGCAAGTTTCCGATAGCATCCGAAAACGCTGTGAACGCGGCGTGATGCAGGTTAATCGCTCCAGCTCGGATGGTACGGTAACCGGGGATTGACAAGCGGATGGATCGGGCTCGGTCGCGGCGATTGATGAGCTGGCTGGCGGATGATCGCTGGCGGCTGGTCGACGCGGACCAGGCGTTCGTCGACGCGCTGGGTTATGGGCGCGACGAACTGCTGCGGCGCGACCTGCTCGACCTCACCCACGCGGACGATCGCGATTTCGTGCGCGAGCATCTCGATCGGCTGATGCGGGACGGTGCGTCGGTGGGGATGCGCCAGCGCTTCTGCACGGTGGACGGACGGCTGTTGTGGATGACCAGCCACATCAGCCTGTTCGGCGCGGCGCAGCGGCGGCAGCTGATCGCGACCGTCGAGCCGATGGGCGACGCGGTGCCCGACGATCCGCGCGTGATCGTCCGCCGCGCCGCGGTGCAGATCCTGACGCGGCGGCGGCTGCGGCAGGACCATTTCGGCGACGACATGTACGGCGAGCCGGCGTTCGACCTGCTGCTCGACCTCTTCATCCAGGAGGTCGACGGGCAGAACGCCTATACCACCAGTCTGGCGGTGGCGTCCGGCGCGCCGCTGACCACCGCACTGCGCCAGATCGCGATGCTGGTCGACCGCGGATACGTGCGGCGTGCGCCGGACCCGGTCGATCGCCGCCGCGTCATGGTGCAGCTGACCGAGAAGGGGTCGAAAGCGATGTGGCGCTACCTGACCGCGGCGGACGGGGTCTAGCGCGTTCACGCGGCGCTTACCCGCCTCGGGTAGAAGCTGCGCCATGTTGCGGGTCGTCACGCTTTCCACGCTGTTTCCCGACGCGACGCGGCCGACCTTCGGCGTGTTCGTGGAGCGGCAGGCGCAGGCGCTGGCGGCGCGCGACGGCGTATCGGTGCGCGTGGTGGCGCCGGTCGGACTGCCGCCATGGCCGCTGCCGCGCGCGGCGCGTCACCATGCGCTGGCGACCCTGCCGCCGCGGGAGACGTGGCACGGGCTGCCGGTGGCGCGCCCGCGGTTCGCGGCGATCCCCGCGACGCGCGGGCGGTGGCACGCGCCGTTGCTGGCGCGCGCGCTGCGGCCGGTGCTGGACGACCTGTGGCGCGAGGCGCCGTTCGACGCGATCGACGCGTCGTTCTTCTTCCCCGATGGACCGGCGGCGGTGGCGCTGGGGCGGCGATACGACGTGCCGGTGTCGATCAAGGCGCGCGGCGCGGACATTCATTTCTGGGCTCGGCAGGGCGCCACGCGCGGGCAGGTTCGCGCGTCGGCCACGGCGGCGGACGGATTGCTCGCGGTGAGCGCGGCGATGCGCGACGACATGGCGGCGCTCGGCATCGATCCGGCACGGGTGCGCGTGCATCGCACCGGGGTCGATCTCGACCGCTTCGTGCCGGTCGAGCGGCGGCGAGGGGCGCCGCACGTGGTGTCGCTGGGCGCGCTGATCCCGCGCAAGGGGCATGACGTGGTGATCGCGGCTATCGCACGGCTCCCCGGCGTGACGCTGTCGATCGTGGGGGAAGGGCCGGAGCGCGCGCGGCTCATGGCGCTGGCCCGGCGGCTGGGGGTCGCAGGGCGCGTCCACCTGACCGGCGCGGTCGCGCACCGTGACTTGCCCGCGATCCTGGCCGATGCCGATGTCATGGCGCTTGCCTCCGCGTCGGAGGGGCTGGCCAACGCCTGGGTCGAATCGCTCGCCTGCGGGACGCCGATCGTCATCGCCGATGCCGGCGGCGCGCGGGAAGTGGTGACGACGCCCGCCGTGGGACGGATCGTGGCGCGTGACGCGGTCGCCTTCGCCGGCGCGATCGGCGACCTGATCGCCGCTCCGCCGCCACGCGCTGCGGTGCGCGCCGCGGCGGAGCGGTTCACGTGGGCGGCGAATGCGGCGGCGCTGCACGAACATCTCGCTAGCCTGGTTCACCGGCATCGCACGGGTCGTGGTTGAAGCACCGGCGGCGCCGGCGCACGGTGCGGCCGGGCTGGACGATGACGGTATCCACTACGGCGATGCGACGGCCCACCGCGGGGCGGCACCCGGTCAAGGAGTGGCCAGTGCGGGGGGAGTAGCTCCCCTCCTTTTCAAGGAAGGGGCCGGGGGTGGGTGGAGGCTTGGCGGTGCGGATCGGACTCGGATCGCGGTGTCCGTATCACCCGGCCTCCCACCACCCCGAACCCTGCCTTCTACGGGAGGACCCTTAGGAGCCGAGCGGGTACAGCGCGGCGGCGACGCGGCGATCCTCGGCGCGCAGGATTCCCCAGGCCTTGGCCGCGGCGCGGCTGTCCATCGGCTCGATACCGATGCCCCGTTCCTCCAGCGCGCTCACCAACGCGCGCGGGGGGCGGCGCACATTCTCGCCCGTGCCGAGCACGATGAACTCGATCGGCTCACCCAGCAGCGGCGCCAGTGCCGCTTCGTCCAACGCCTCGATCGGCGGGGGGGACCACGTATCGGCGCGCGTCGCGGTCAGCAGCAGCGCGGGATAGACGCCCATCGTGCCGTCCGGCGCGTCCACCTTGAAGCCGCCGGCGCCGAAGCCGCGCACCAGCGGCCCGGCGGCGGGACGGTCGCGGTCGATCCGCATCAGGTGCGCGGACCGACCCGCTCGGCACCCTCGACGCTGTTCGCCGGGCGCGCCTTGTCGGCCGCCTCGGGCTCGGCACGCAGGCCCAGCGAGATCAGCAGCGAGGACGAGACGTAGATCGATGAATAGGTGCCGACCACGATGCCCAGGATCATCGCCGCGGTGAACCCGCGCAGCACATGCCCGCCCAGGAACAGCAGCGCGAACAGCGCCAGCAGGATCGTGACCGAGGTCATGACAGTGCGCGGCAGCGTTTCGTTGACCGACAGGTTGATGATGTCGCGCATCTCCATCTTGCGATAGCGGCGCATGTTCTCGCGGATGCGGTCGTCGATCACGATCTTGTCGTTGATCGAATAGCCGATGATGGTCAGCACCGCGGCGACGATGTTCAGGTCGAACTCGAACTGCGTCAGCGCGAAGAAGCCGAGCGTCATCAGCAGGTCGTGGACGATCGCGACGATTGTCGACACGCCGAACTGCCATTCGAAGCGGAAGATCGCGAACAGGCCGATGCCCAGGATCGCCAGCACCACCGCGAGCAGGCCGTTGCGGATCAGCTCGCCCGATACCTTGCCCGACACGGTCGAATAGCGGCGGAACTCCGCGCCGGGGAAGCGCTGCGCCAGCGCGGCCTCGATCTTCTTCACCGCGGCGTTGGTCGCGCCTTCGTCGCCGCCCTGCTGGACGGGCAGGCGGATGGTGATGGTGCGCGGGTCGCCGAACTGCTGGAGCGCGGCCTCGCCCACGCCCTGCGCATCGACGACGGCACGGACCTGATCGAGGTCCGGCTTCTGTGCGAAGCGTTCCTCGATCATCAGGCCGCCTTCGAAATCGACGCCGAAGTTCAGCCCCTTGTAGAAGGTGACGCCCACCGCCAGCACGCTGAGCAGCAGGGTGAGCCCGAAGGCCCAGCCGCGCAGCCGGACGAAATCGATGTTCGTGTCGTCGGGGACGAGCTTGAGAAGTTTCATCTGACGTCCCGCCTCAGATATTGATCGTCTTGGGCTTCGTGCGGCGTAGCCAGCCCGCGACGAGCATCCGGGTGAACAGCACCGCAGTGAACACGCTGGTGGCGATGCCGATCAGCAGCACGACCGCGAAGCCCTTCACCGGGCCGGAGCCGAGGAAGAACATGATGATGCCCGAGATGGCGTGAGTCACGTTCGCCTCGAAGATGGTGCGGCTGGCCTCCTTGTAGCCCAGCTCCACCGCCTGCACCACGCCGCGCCCGCGGTGCCGCTCCTCGCGGATACGCTCGTTGATGAGCACGTTGGCGTCGACCGCGGTGCCGATCGTCAGCACGAAGCCGGCGATGCCCGGCAGCGTCAGCGTGCCGTTGATGAGCGCCAGCACGCCCAGGATGACGAACACGTTGATGACGACGGCCAGGTTCGCATAGACGCCGAACCGGCCGTAGGTGACGAGCATGAACGCCACCACCAGCGCCACCGCGATCGCGGAGGCGAGGATGCCGGCGCGGATCGAATCGGCGCCCAGGTCGGGGCCGACGGTCGATTCCTCGACGATCTTCAGATCGACCGGCAGCTTGCCCGAGCGCAGCGCGATGGCGAGCTGGTTGGCGCTGTCGGTGGTGAAGCCGCCGCTGATCGAGGCGCGGCCGCCCAGGATCGGCTCGTTGATGTTGGGCGCGGAGATCACCGAATTGTCGATGATGATCGCGAACGGGCGATTGACGTTTTCCTGCGTCACGCGTGCGAAGCGACGCCCGCCCTGGCTGTCGAAGGTGATCGACACCTGCGGCGCGTTGGTCGTCGGCTCGAACTCCTGCCGCGCGTCGGCCAGCATGTCGCCGGTGATGATCGCGGAGCGCTTCACCGCGATGAAGGGGATGCCCGAGGGATTGTTGGGATAGGGCAGCACCTGGCTGCCCGCGGGCGCCTGTCCCCTGGCGAGGCCCGCCGGGTCGGCGTTGGTGTCGACCAGCTTGAATTCCAGCTTGGCGGTCTTGCCCAGCAGGTTCTTCAGCGCCTGCGGGTCCTGCAGGCCCGGCACCTGCACGACGATGCGGTTCGCGCCCTGGCGGATGATCGTCGGCTCGCGCGTGCCCAGCTCGTCGATGCGGCGGCGCACGACCTCGGTCGCGTCGCCCATCGCGGTATCGACCGCCTGCGCCAGGCCCGCGGCGGTCGGGGTGAGCACGAAGCGGCTCGAATCCACCACCTGGATGTCCCATTGCCGCTGCCCGGTCATGCCCGCGCCGGTGCCGGTGATCGACAGCAGCCGCTCGCGTGCGGCGTCGACCTGCGACGGATCGCGCAACAGGAACGACAATTGCCCGTTGCGGCTGGAGATTTCGCCGATCTCGATGCGCGGATTCTGCCGCCGCATCTCGGTCTGGACCTGCTCGCGCATCGCCTCGACGCGGGTCGCGGCGACGTCGTTGGTATCCGCCTCCAGCAGCAGATAGCTGCCGCCGGCGAGGTCGAGCCCCAGGTTGATCCGCGGCGGCGTGAACGGCCAGCCCTGCGTCACGCGCTCCGGCAGGAAGCTCGGGATCGACAGCGACACCAGGATCGCCAGCACCAGCCAGATGGCGGTGACCTTCCAGCGGGGGAAATCGAGCATGTCAGTCGTTCGCCGGCTTGCCGCCGAGCGGGGTGACTTCCGCCAGCGTCGCCTTCACCACGCGCACGCGGGTGTTGGGGGCGATCTCCACCTCGACCACGGCGTCCTCCACCTTGGTCACGCGCCCGATCAGGCCCCCGGCGGTGACGACCGAGTCGCCCTTCTTCACGCCCGCCACCGCGCTTTGCAGCGCCTTCATCCGCCGCTGCTGCGGACGGATCATCAGAAAATAGAAGACGATGAAGACGAGGAACAGCGGCGCGAGGCCGAGGAAACCGGCGAGCCCGCCGCCGGAGTTGGCGGCACCCGCCGCGGTCTGCGCATAGGCTGGAGAGATGAGCATGGAATTCCGTGCATGGCCATGGAGCGGGCGACCGATGCCGTCCGCGAAGCCGCTGCCGCTATCATCGCACGCGCGACGGCGCAATCCATGCGTCTTCGCCCATATGTCTTCGCGGCGCCACGGGCCTTGCATTGCCGCAACAGCGCGCGTAGGAGCGCGCCTTCGGTCGGGGCGTAGCGCAGCCTGGTAGCGCATCACACTGGGGGTGTGGGGGTCGCAGGTTCGAATCCTGTCGCCCCGACCAATTCACGACATCGTCGGTTTCGAAGCGCGTGGCCGTGCGGCGCACGGGCTTCGTCGCGCGCGCGCCTCCCGGCGGACGCGGGGCGGTTGATCCGGTTTAAGCCCTTTTCCCAACCTGTTATATTTACGGCGTCACTCCGTTCGGGGTTAGTGGCGCAGGGGCGGGGTGGATCGACGGGAGATCGAGATGACGCCTGGATGTCGAGCGCGGCACGGAGCGGGGCGATGATCGCCGCAAGCCGGCCGGGGCGGGCGCGGCCGATCGTGGATCCGCTGCGCTGCCGGTTGAATGCGCTGATGCCCGGAGTGGCGGACGCGATCGGACTGGGCATCCGGCGCATGCCGATGCGGACGATCCGCGCCCGCCGCGAGATCCTGCGCGATGGCGAATGTCCGGGGACGACGCTGGCGATCCAGTCGGGCTGGGCGGCGTTCGCGCGGCACTTCCACGATGGGCGGCGGCAGATCGAGCATCTGCTGGTGCCGGGGGATATCGTCGGCCTGGGGCCAGGGGGCCCGCTGACCGCGTCGCTCCTGGCGCTCACCCCGGTGACGCTGATCGAGCTCGATACCCCGGCGGCCCCGGCGGAATCCATGTTGCAGGAAGCGGTGCGCCGCCACGCCGCGCTGATGCTCCAGCACCTCTTCAACGCGGTGGCGCGCGTGGGGCGGCAATCGTCGCTGGAGCGGTTCGCGCATCTGTTGCTGGAATTGCGCGACCGACTGCGGCTCGCGGGGCTGGGCGACGGCACCCGGTTCGAGATGCCGCTGACGCAGGAGATGCTGGCGGATGCGCTGGGGCTGACCAGCGTCCACGTCAATCGCACGCTCCAGGCGATGCGCCAGCAGGGGCTGGTCACGCTGCGCGAGCGCGAGGTCGGGCTGATCGACGTGCCCGCGCTGTCCCGACTCGCGGATTACCAGCCGTTGGTGGTGGGGTAAGCGGCGCTCACCCCCGCGGCTTGCGCATCCGGATCAGGCCTTCCTGTGCCACCGTCGCGACCAGCCGCCCGTCCGCGGTGAAGATGCTGCCGCGGTTCATGCCGCGCGCATGGCCCGCCCAGGGGCTGTCGGTGGCGTAGAGCATCCATTCGTCGGCGCGCACCGGCTCGTGCAGCCACAGCGAGTGGTCGAGGCTCGCGCTCTGGAACCCCGGCGTGGTCCAGTTGACGCCGTGCGGCAGCATGCACGTCCCCAGCAGCGCCATGTCGCTGGCATAGGCGACGATCGCGCGGTGCACGGCGGGATCGTCGCCCACCGGCGCGACGACGCGGAACCAGCTGTGCTGGACCGGATCGGCCGGCGTCGGGCTGAACCATTTGCGCGGATAGACCGGACGGATCTCGATCGGGCGCGGCCGCGTCAGCTGCTTGCGGAAGCGCTCCTCGACATGCGCGCTGTCGGCGGCGCGCAGCTCCGCCTCGGTCCTGAGCGACTCGGGCGGGGGGACGTCGGGCATGCGGTCCTGATGGTGATAGCCGTCCTCTGGCAGCTGGAACGAGGCCGCCATGTTCAGGATGGGCTGCCCGCGCTGCATCGCGATCACGCGGCGCGTGGCGAAGCTGCGCCCCTCGAAATCGCGCACCACGCGGTAGATGATCGGATGATCCTCCGACCCGGCGCGCATGAAATAGGCGTGGAGCGAATGCGCGATCTTGCCGTCGCTCTCGCCTGCGCCATCGGTCGAGCGCTGCGCGGCCTGGAGCGCCTGCGCGATGACCTGCCCGCCGAACACGCGCCCCACGCCCCCCGCCGAGCGCCGCCCGCGGTACAGATCCGTGTCGATCTCCTCGACGTCGAGCAGGTCGACGAGGTCGGCGGCGAGCGCGGCGGGGGTGGGGGGCGTATCGGTCATCTACGTGCTCCTGCGCACGCAGGAGCCCAGGGCCGCAGGCGTCGCGTTCGTCATCCTGGGCTCCCGCGTGCGCAGGAGCATATGCGGGGTCAATAGCCCGCGGTGGTCGCCAGCAGGTCGGCGTGGAAGTTCGAATCGCCGAACATCTCCGCCAGCACGCGCCCGCGCTTCATGTAGAAGCCGATGTCGAACGCGTCGGTCATGCCCATGCCGCCGTGCATCTGGACGCCTTCCTGGACGCTGAGCGTCGTGGCGAGGCCGGTCATCGCCTTGGCCACCGACACCGCCTGCATCGCGCGGTCGTCGCCGGCGTCGAGCAGCTGCTGCGCCTTCAGCACCGCGGCGCGCGCGACCTCCATCTCCGAATAGAGATGCGCGGCGCGGTGCTGGAGCGCCTGAAAGCTGCCGATCAGCGTCCCGAACTGCTTGCGCTCCTTCAGATAGCTGACGGTCATGTCCATCGCGCCGCCGCCGACGCCCAGCATCTCCGCCGCCGCGCCGGTGCGCCCCGCGCGCAGCAGGCGGTTCAGCGGATCGCGCCCCGCGTCCACCTCGCCGATCACCGCATCGGCATCCACCTCGACCCCGTCGAACGCGATCCGCGCGGCGAGGCTGGCGTCGGCCAGGCGCTCGGGCGTCGCGGTCAAGCCGGCGGCATCCTTGGGGACGGCGAACAGCGTCACCCCCTGCTCGTCCGCGGCGCTGCCGGCGGTGCGCGCGGCGACGATCAGCAGATCGGCGACATGCCCGTGGGTCACGAACTGCTTCTTGCCGGTCAGGCGGAAGCCGTTGCCGGCGCGCTCCGCCTTCATCTCCACGGTCGAGCGATGCTTGGCGCCCTCGTCGATCGCGAGCGCGGCGACCGTCTCGCCTGCCAGGATGCCGGGGAACCAGCGCTCCGCCTGCGCGGTGCCCTTCAGCGCCTCGACCGCCGCGACCGCGGTGGACAGGAACGGGGAGGGCGACAGGTTGCGGCCGATCTCCTCCAGCACCACGCCCGCCTCGACATGGCCGAGCCCCAGGCCGCCGGCGTCCTCGCCGATCAGGATGCCGGTGAAGCCCATCTCCGCGAACTGCTTCCACAGGTCGCGGCTGAAGCCGGTGGCGTCGTTGGCGTCGCGCAGGGCGCGCATGTGGCTGACGGGGGCGGAGGCGGCGACGAAGTCCTTCGCGGTGTCGCGCAGCATCGTCTGTTCGTCGTTCAGGAAAAGGGGCATGTCATCAGTCCTGTACGTCATCCCGGACTTGTTCCGGGGTCTACCGCGCCTCTTGGCCGTGGCGCTGGTGGATGAGTGGACCCCGGAACAGGTCCGGGGTGACGATGGGGGTCGGGGTTACGCCGGCAGCTCGAGGATGCGCTTGGCGATGATGTTGAGCTGCACCTCGCTGGTGCCGCCCTCGATCGAATTCGCCTTGGTGCGCAGCCACGCGCGCGCCTCGCGGCCGCCGTTGCTGGCCTCGCTTTCCCACTCCAGCTCGTCGGAGCCGCCGGCCGACATCAGCAGCTCGTAGCGCGCCTTGTTCAGCTCGGTGCCGTAATATTTCATCATGCTCGGCTGCGCGGGATGCGCACGACCCGCCTTCAGCTCGTCGATGAAGCGCTCGCTCTGCGCCGCGAACGCCTTGGCGCGGACCTCGAACAGCGCGATCTGCGCGCGCAGCAGCGGGTCGGCCAGCTTGCCGTCGTGATCGACGCCGATCGTCGCCAGCGCGCCGAGCACCAGCGGGTTCTTGCCGCCCGTGCCGCCCAGCCCCATGCCCGAGATCATCTCGCGCTCGTGGCCCAGCAGGTATTTGGCGACGTCCCAGCCCTTGTTCAGCTCGCCGACCAGATTCTCCTTGGGCACCTTCACATTGTCGAAGAAGGTTTCGCAGAAGGGCGAATAGCCGCTGATGAGCAGGATCGGCTTGGTCGAGACGCCCGGCGTGCGCATGTCGAACAGCACGAAGCTGATGCCGTTGTGCTTGTTCGTCCGGTCGGTGCGCACCAGGCAGAAGATCCAGTCCGCCTTGTCGGCGTAGCTGGTCCAGATCTTCTGGCCGTTGACGAGGAAATGGTCGCCCTTGTCCTCCGCACTGGTGGCCAGGCTGGCGAGGTCGGACCCGGCGTTGGGCTCCGAATAGCCCTGGCACCAGCGGATCTCGCCGCGTGCGATCTCGGGCAGGAAGCGCTTCTTCTGCGCTTCCGTGCCGTATTTCAGCAGCGCCGGCCCGAGCATCGAGATGCCGAAGGAGTTCAGCGGGTTGCGCGCGCGGATCGCGGCCATTTCCTCGCGCAGCACCTTGGTCTCGGCCGCGGACAGCCCGCCGCCGCCATATTCCCTAGGCCAGTCGGGGACGGTCCAGCCGCGGCTGCCCATCGCGTCCATCCACTGCTTCTGCGCCGGGGTCAGGTCGCTCTGGTCGCGCCCGCCCCACACCGCATCCTTTTCGGTGCGGATCGGCTCGCGCATTTCGGGCGGGCAGTTGGCTTCCAGCCAGGCGCGAGTTTCCTTGCGGAAGGTGTCGAGGTCGGTGGTCATCGTTGGTCTCCAACAGCCGTTCGCCCTGAGCGAAGTCGAAGGGCAAGCGCAGCGGCTGTGCTTCGACTGCGCTCAGCACGAGCGGGGGTCATTGTGTCAGCTCCTGCGCGGTGCGCGCGGCGGCGATGGCGGTTCGGTCGGCAAAGAGATCGGCGATCACCTGCACCCCGATCGGCAGTCCGTGCGCGTCGGTGCCGATGCGCACGCTGGTCGCGGGCAGCATCGGGAAGGTGGCGAGGCCGGGGAAGGCGAACTGGTGGAAGAAGACGGTATCCTCGCCGTCGATATCCAGCTGCCGCGTGGCGAGCGGGGTCGGATCGTGCGGGAAGGCGGTCATCCCCACGGTGGGCGCGATCACTACGTCGTAGCGGGTGAACAGGCGCCGCCACTGGCGCTGGATGCGCGCCTGTTCGTCGTGGAGGTGGTGCCACGTCTCCAGCGCGGGGGGCTCGGCCCCCTCGGGCAGCGGCGCGCGGCGCGACATGGCGATGTTGAGCATCTGCCAATAGCCGTCGTGATGCCGCGCCAGATCGGGGAGCAGGTCGCTGTCGCGATCGACCGTCGCGCCCGCCGCGGCGAAACGCTCGCCCAGCGCCTCCAGCGCATCGACGATCGCGCGCTGGACGGTCGCCAGCGGATGCCCGGTGAGCAGCAGGACGCGCCACTGCCCCGGCGCATGTTGCCGCGCCGGCGCGAGCGGGTGGTCGGCGACCACGCCGAGCGCGGCGTCGAGGTCGTCGGCATCGCGCGCCATCGGTCCGACGACCGACAAAGCGGTGCGCGCGCTGTCGGTGCCGGGATGGAAATGGCCGTCCGGGGGCACCACGCCCCAGGTCGGCTTGTGCCCCCATACGCCGTTGAAGGCGGCGGGAACGCGGATCGACCCGCCGATGTCGGAGCCGAACTCCAGCGGCACGAACCCCGCGGCGAGCGATACCGCGGACCCGCCCGACGATCCGCCCGCGCTGCGCGTCGGATCGATCGCATTGAGGGTGCGGCCGTAGACGGGATTGTCGGATTGCAGGTCGGCGAGCGCGGGCGGCACGTTGGTCTTGCCCAGCACCACGACGCCCGCCGCCTTCAGCCGCTGGACGACGACCGCATCCTCCTGCGCGACGAAGGCGCGATGTTCGGTGAAGCCGAACGTCGTCGGCAGCCCGGCGACGTCATAGCTTTCCTTGATCGTCATCGGCACGCCGAGCAGCGTCGCGTCGAAGCCCCGGGCGATCCGCGCGTCCAGTTCCGCCGCGGCCTTTCGCGCGCGATCGAAGTCGCGCACGACGACCGCGTTGAGCGCGCCGTCGCCCGCCTCGATCCGCGCGATCGCGGCGTCGGTTTCGGCGAGCGCGCTCGTCTCCCCCGCGCGGATCGCGGCAGCGGTCTGGAGCGCGGTTTTCTCGGTCATGCGCGTGCTCCTGCGAACGCAGGAGCCCAGAGTCCGGGATACCGCGCTTCGTGGCCCTGGGTTCCTGCGTGCGCAGGAACACAAGGACGGCGGGGCATCACAGCTTCCCCCCGCTCTCCGCCGCCGCCTTCAGGCTGGGGGCGACCTTGAAGCCGTGCTTCTCCAGCCCGGCGACGACCTTGTCCAACCCCTCGGTCTGCGCCCAGAACATCGGGCCGCCGCGATAGACCGGCCAGCCATAGCCGTAGATCCAGACGACATCGATGTCGCTCGACCGTTGCGCCTTGCCTTCCTCCAGGATCAGCGCGCCCTCGTTGACCATCGGGTACAGCGTGCGCTCGACGATCTCCTGGTCGGTGATCTCGCGCTTGGCGAGGTTCGACCGCGACCGGAAGTCCTCGATGATCTCCGCCACGCGCGGGGAGGGGGAGGGGTTACGCTTCTCGTCGTAATCGTAGAATCCGGCGTTCTTCTTCTGCCCCCAGCGCCCCTCCGCGGCGAGCGCGTCGCGGATGCTCTCGATCCGGTTGGGATCGCGGTGCCAGCCGATGTCGACGCCCGCCAGGTCGCTCATCTGGAACGGCCCCATCGGCATGCCGAAGTCGGTGTGCACCTTGTCGATCTGCTGCGGGGTGGCGCCCTCCATCAGCAGCTTGTTCGCCTCGATCTGCCGGGGGGAGAGCATGCGGTTGCCGATGAAGCCGTGGCAGACGCCGGCGACGACCGCGACCTTCTTGATCTTCTTGGCCAGCGCCATGACCGTCGCCAGCACGTCGCCCGCGGTCTTCTCGCCGCGCACCACCTCCAGCAGCTTCATGACATTGGCGGGGGAGAAGAAGTGCATCCCCACCACGTCCTCGGGCCGCTTCGTGCTCGCCGCGATCTCGTCGACGTTCAGGTAGCTGGTGTTGCTGGCCAGGATCGCGCCCGGCCTCGCGATCGCGTCGAGCTTCCCGAACAGCTCCTTCTTGACGTCCATATTCTCATAGACCGCCTCGATGATGAGGTCGCAGTCGGCGAGGTCGTCGAGGCTGAGCGTGGGGGTCAGCAGCCCCATCAGCTTCTCCGGCGCGTCGGGCTTCAGCCGGCCCTTGGCGGCGGATGCCTCGTAATTCCTGCGCATCACGCCGGTGCCGCGGTCGAGCGCGTCCTGCTGCATCTCGACGATCGTCACCGGGATGCCGGCGGAGAGGAAGTTCATCGAGATGCCGCCGCCCATCGTGCCCGCGCCGATCACGCCCACCTTGTTGATCGGGCGCAGCGGGGTCTTGGGGTCGACGTCGTCGATCTTCGCGGCCTGGCGCTCGGCGAAGAAGATGTGGCGCTGCGCCGCGGACTGGGTGCCCGTCATCAGCTTCATGAACTGCTCGCGCTCGAACTTCATGCCCTCCTCGAAGGGCTGCTCGCTCGCCGCGACGACGCAGGCGATGTTGGCCGCGGGCGCGTCGAAGCCGCGCATCTTGCGGCCGTGCGCCTTCTGGAAGGCGGCGACCGCCTCCGGATCGGGGGACACCGTCTTGTCGCGCACGCGCGGGATCGGGCGCTTGTCCGCGATCTCGCGCGCGAACGCGATCGCATCCGCCTCCAGCGAATCCTCGCCCACCACCCGGTCGACCAGCCCGACCTCGGCGGCCTTCTTTGCGGGGATCGGATCGCCGATCGCGACCATTTCCAGCGCCGCCTTCACGCCGACCACGCGCGGCAGCCGCTGCGTGCCCCCGGCGCCGGGCAGCAGGCCCAGCTTCACTTCCGGAAGGCCCATCATCGCGCTCGGCACCGCGACGCGGTAATGGCAGGCGAGTGCGACCTCGCATCCGCCGCCCAGCGCGGTGCCGTGGATCGCGGCGACGATCGGCTTGCTGCTGGCATCCATCATGTCGATGACCTCGTGCAGGCTCGCCCCCTTGGGCGGCTTGCCGAACTCGGTGATGTCCGCGCCCGCGAAGAAGGTGCGCCCGTCGCAGCGGATCACCATCGCCTTGATGCCGGCATCCGCCACGCCTTGCTTGACCCCGGCCTCCAGCCCGTCGCGCACGCCCGCGCCCAGCGCGTTCACCGGCGGCGAGTCGGAGATGATGACCAGGATGTCGTCGTGGCGTTCGGTGCGGACGGGGGAAGTCATTCGTCGGATCTCCGTCTGAGTGCTCCTGCGGACGCAGGAGCCTAGGGCCGCCAGCGCGGCGTTCGTGGCTCTGGGCTCCTGCGTCCGCAGGAGCACGGTGAACTCAGGTCAGCGCGGCGTAGATCATCGTCTTCAGCTCGCGGCGGATGGGATAGATCATCGAGGGCGACAGCTGCGTCATGAAGACCATGCTGATCCGCTCGACCGGATCGACGAAGAAGGCGGTCGAGAACATGCCGCCCCAATAATATTCGCCCACCGACCCCGGCATCATCGAGCGCGCCGGATCGATCGTCACCGCAAAGCCGAGGCCGAAGCCGGTGCCCGCATTCTGCGTCTCGCTGAACAGCGAACGCGACATGGTCGACAGGTCGGCGTTCCCGGGCAGGTGGTTCTGCGTCATCAGCTCCACCGTCTTGCGCCCCAGGATGCGCGCGCCGTCCAGCTCGCCGCCGTTGAGGCACATCAGGCAGAAGCGGTGATAGTCGAGCGCGGTCGACACCAGCCCGCCGCCGCCCGAGACGAAGCGGAACGGCACCGACCACATGCTCTCCGCCCCGCGGTCGAACATCTGGCGGCCCTTGCCGGGCACCAGCGTATAGCAATCGGTCAGCCGGTCGATCTTGTCGCCGGGCACCGTGAAGAAGGTGTCGTGCATCTTGAGCGGCGCGAAGATGCGCTCCTCGAAGAAGCGCGGCAGCTTCATCCCCGACACGCGCTCCACCACCAGCCCGAGCACGTCGGTGGCGACCGAATAATTCCACGCGCTGCCCGGCGAGAATTCCAGCGGCAGCTTCCCCAGCGCCGCGACGAAGCCGTCGAGGTCGAGGTTGCCGTGCCAGTTCTCCAGCTTCTGCTCGCGGTGCGCGGCGTCGATGTTGCTGCGGTTCTGGAAGCCGTAGGTGAAGCCGGCGGTATGGCGCAGCAGGTCGACCATCCGCATCGGCGCCTGCGCCGGCCTGGTCATGAACGGCACGCCCGCGCCCCCGCCGTCATAGACGCCGACGCCCTTCAGCTCGGGCAGGACATGATGCACCGGCGTGTCCAGCGCGACCTTCGCCTCCTCCACCAGCATCATGAACGCGACCGAGGTGATCGGCTTCGTCATGGAGGCGATGCGGAACAGCGATCCCTCGTCCACCGCCGCGCCGCCCTCGCGCGCGGTGCCCTGATGCGAGAAATGGACGATCTGGTCGTCGCGTGCGACCAGCAGCTGCGCCTGCGCGAAGCCGCCGGTGTCGAGATAGCGTTCCTTGAGCAGCGCATCGATCGCGGCGAGGCGTCGCGGGTCGAAGCCGTGCTTCTCGGCCTTGGCGATCTTCATGGCCTCTCCATACCCCCGCTTCGAATGTCACGCCACGTCTATCGCTTGAGCCCAGCGTAAATCAACTCTAGTCTCGCATCCGAACGAACCGAATGTTCAAGTTGATGAGAGGAATGCCGTGACGATGGAACGTGCCTGGCCCGCGATGGGCATGGACGAGGTCCGCGCCGCGCTCACCGCGCCGGGCGCGCGATTCGAGATGGAGACGGTCGATATCCGTGGGCTCCCCACGCGCGTGTGGAAGAATGCGCCGCCGCACATGGCCGCGCTGGTGCGGCTGTCGCGCACCCACGGCGACTCGCTGGCCACCATCCACGAGGACGAGCGCGTCAGCTACGACGCGCAGTTCCGCGCCATCGCCGCGCTCGCCGCTTACTATCGCTCGCTGGGCGTGGCGAAGGGGGATCGCGTCGCGGTGGCGGCGCGCAACCTGCCGGAATGGATCGTCGCCTTCTTCGCCGCGACGGTGATCGGTGCCGTCGCGGTGCCGCTCAACGCGTGGTGGACGGGCGAGGAGCTGACCTACGGCCTGTCCGATTCGGGCGCGTCGCTGCTGGTGTGCGACGACGAGCGCTGGCAGCGGATCGCGGCGCACCGCGACGACCTGCCCGCGCTGCGCCACGTCCTCGTCGCGCGCGCCGCCGCCCCGGTCGCGGGCGCGCAGCGGCTGGAGGACGTGATCGGCACCCCGCACGACTGGGCCGCGCTGCCCGACCGCGACCTGCCCGAGGTCGCGCTGGCGCCGGAGGACGACGCCACGATCCTCTACACCAGCGGCACCACCGGCAAGCCCAAGGGGGCGCTCGGCACCCACCGCAACTTCATGACCAACATCCTGTCGACCGGCTATGCCGCCGCACGGATGATCCTGCGCCGCGGCGATCCGTTGCCCGATCCGGTGCGCAAGGTGTCGCTGACGGTCATCCCGCTGTTCCACGCCACCGCGCTGTCGGCCGGGCTGATGGGGTCGATGGCCGCGGGCCACACCACCATCTACATGCGCAAGTTCGAGGTCGTCCGCGCGATGGAGATCATCGAGCGCGAGCGCGTCAACGCGACCGGCGGGGTGCCGACGATCGCGTGGCAGATCCTGGAGCATCCCGACCGCGGCAAATACGACCTCTCCAGCCTGGAGAGCATCGGCTATGGCGGTGCGCCGTCCGCACCCGAACTGGTGCGCAAGATCGCGAGCGACCTGAAGGCGATGCCGGGCAACGGCTGGGGCATGACGGAGACGACCGCGACCGTGACCACGCACGGCGCGGAGGATTACCTCCACCGCCCCGACAGTTGCGGCCCGCCCGTGGCGGTCGCCGATCTGGAAGTCCGCGACGAGGACGGCGTGACGGTCCTGCCGACCGATACGATCGGCGAATTGTGGGCGCGCGGGCCGATGGTCGTGAAGGGCTATTGGAACAAGCCGGAGGCGACCGCGGCGACCTTCGTCGACGGCTGGGTGCGCACCGGCGACCTGGCGCGGATCGACGCGGAGGGGTTCTGCTTCATCCTCGACCGCGCCAAGGACATGATTATCCGCGGCGGCGAGAACATCTATTCGACCGAGGTGGAGAACGTCCTCTACGACCACCCCGCCGTCACCGACTGCGCGCTGATCGGCATTCCGCACCGCATTCTGGGCGAGGAACCGGCGGCGGTCGTCCATCTCGCGCCCGATGCGCAGGCGACCGAGGCGGAGCTGCAGGCATGGGTGCGCGAGCGGCTGGCGGCGTTCAAGGTGCCGGTCGCGATCCGCTTCTCGTCCGAGATGCTGCCGCGCAACGCCAACGGCAAGATCCTGAAGCGCGACCTGAAAACCCTGTTCGAGGATCGTATCGCCGCGTAGGTCGTTTCGCTGCGGTCACATTCGGGAACAGGCGATCGATGCGCGTCACCAGGGATTTTCTGCGAGGACGCGGCCGCGAGCGGATGACCGCCGCGGAGAAGGACGCGCTGGATGCCGCGGTCGACCGCGTCGAAACCCTGCCGGCGCGAACGATCCTCATCAACCGCGGGCAGCGCGTGCGCTACAGCACGCTGCTGCTCGACGGGACGATGTGCCGCTACATGGATGCGCGCGACGGCTATCGCCAGCTGGTGGCGCTCCAGGTGCCGGGGGACTTCGTCGACCTCCACGGCTATCCGCTGGAAATGCTCGATCACGACGTCGCCACGCTGTCGGAGGCGCGCGTCGCGGTCATCCCGCACGCGCGGCTCGACGCCCTGACGCGCGACATGCCGCACCTGGCGCGCCTGCTGTGGCGCTCGACCCTGCTCGACGCGGCGTTGCACCGGGAATGGATCTTCCGTCTCGGCCGCCTCGACGCCGCGGGGCGCGTCGCGCATTTCCTGATGGAGACCTATCGTCGCCTGGATGCGGTCGGGCGGACGCGCGACGGGGAGTTCGCGCTCCCGCTGACGCAGCAGGATCTGGGCGAGGCGTGCGGCCTCACCAGCGTCCACGTCAACCGCACGCTGCGCCGGCTGCGCGAGGACGGGCTGGCGGAGGTCGCGCGCGGCACGGTGCGCATCCTGGACGCTGCGGCATTGTCGCGGGTCGCGGAGTTCGAGCCCGAATATCTCTATCTGGAGGACAGCGCCTGGGCGCGCGACGCCGCGGAATAGCGGGCAGGGCCGGCAGACCGGCGCGCGATGGTGTAACCGCTTGGCCTGTGGGCCGGATTGGCGTTAGCTAACGGCATGTACGATCTCCCCCATGACGCGACGCCCGGCGTCCCGGACGAAACCGGCGACGCCGCCACCGACGGGCCCGTCGTCGCGCTGCGTCGCGACCGGCTGCTCGCCGCGCTGACGCTGACGGCGGGGATCGGGCTGGTCGTCGGCCTGCCGTTCGCGCTGAAGGAGGGAGCGGAGTTCTTCATGCCCACCGCGGTCGCGCTGGTCGTCGCGCTGGCGCTGATCCCGCTGCTGGAGTGGCTGGAGCGTCGCCGCATCCCGTCCGCGGTCGCGGCGCTGATGTGCGTGATCCTGTTCCTGATCGTCGCCAATGTCGCGCTGGCCGCGATCGTCGTGCCCGCGACCGAGTTCTTCCGCCTGCTGCCGACGCGGATCGGCCGCATCCAGGCCAATCTGGCGCCGCTGCTTGATCTGTATTCCAGCCTGGAGCGCTACGCCAATCGCACGCTGCGCCAGATCGCCTCCACGCCGGTGCGCCCGTCGCCCACCGCCGCCGTCGCGCCGCCCAGCTCGATCGTCGAGCTGGCGGCGACGTCCGCGCCCGCGGTCATCGTCCAGGTCTTCTACGCGATCCTGGTCGCGTTCTTCTTCCTGTCGGGCTGGACCCGGATGCGCGAGCGGCTCATCACGGCGCGCGCCAGCTTCGGCGGGGCGATGGCAACCGCGCGCGTGCTGCAGGAGATGGTCGACGCCGTCTCCTCCTATCTGGGCACGATCACCGCGATCAACATTTCGCTCGGGCTGCTCGTCGCGGGCGCGCTGCACCTGCTGGGGATGCCGTTTCCGCTCATGTGGGGCGGCATCGTCGCGCTGCTGAACTACATCCCCTATTTCGGCCCGGTCGTCGCCGCGCTGCTGCTCGCGGTCGGCGGGCTGATGACCTTTTCGGACGTGTGGACCGCGCTGGCCGCGCCCGCGATGATGTACGGCTTCCACTTGGTGGAGGCGAATGTCGTCACCCCGCTGATCGTCGGGCACCGGCTGACCATCAACCCGGTCATGATCCTCATCTCGATCAGCTTCTGGGGCTGGGTGTGGGGCACGGTGGGGGCGCTGCTGGCGGTGCCGATCCTCATCATCGTGCAGACGATCCTGTCGGCGGCGGGACGCCCCGACATCGCGGGCTTCCTCTTCGAACACGGCACGCTGACGCGCGAGAACGCGGGCTCGCCGCAACCGGGCTGGCGGTCGCGCGAAAAAGACGAAGAATCGCGTTGACAGCCACCGGGGCGCCGCCTAGTTGGCGCGCCTCACGCTTCTCCAAGCGGGTGTAGCTCAGTTGGTTAGAGCGCCGGCCTGTCACGCCGGAGGTCGCGGGTTCGAGCCCCGTCACTCGCGCCATCCCTGCGGTGATACGCAGCCGGTGCGTGAACTTCATGCGGCAAGCAGCATTTCCTGCGCCGGAATATCGTTCCGGTGTATGCCCGGGTGCGTGCGTCGATCGCTTTGCAAGCGGGTGTAGCTCAGTTGGTTAGAGCGCCGGCCTGTCACGCCGGAGGTCGCGGGTTCGAGCCCCGTCACTCGCGCCAGCGCCGGGGTGGTTCGTAGCCGCAGCGCGGAAACCCGCATCATTACCGATCGTTACGTCTTCCGCATCAGAGGAGTCGGAGCGGATGGCGAGCGGCTATCCAGACGGATTGCATCCCGGCCACGCCGTGTCACGCGGCGGCTTCCACCGACATGCCACGCCGATGGCGCTCCTTCTGCTGGGAGTGCTGCTGATCCTCCCGATGACGGGACTGCTGGGCGGCGCGCGGTCGCCCGTGACGCGCGCCGTGACGCCAAGCGCCACCCTGACCGTCAAGACGCCGCAGACGTTGCGCAGCGGGCTCTTCTTCGAAACGGTGGTCGTCGTGCAGGCGCGCCGTCCGATGGCGGATGCGGTCATCGCCTTCCCGCCGGCCTTGTGGCGCGACATGACGATCAACACGCAGCTACCCGCCGCCGAGAGCGAAGAGTATCGCGACGGCCTCTGGCGCTTCCATTACGGCCCGCTGAAGCCCGGCGAGCGGCTGGAAACGAAAGTGGACGGGCAGATCAACCCGCCGCTGACGCTGGGCACGCGGGGCGAGGTCGTGCTGCTCGACGGCGAACGTCCGCTGGCGCGCGTGCCGGTGGCGACGCGGGTGCTGCCCTGATGGACATCGTCCTGCGCGCGACCGCGATGTTCTTCATCCTCTATGGGCTGCTGCGGCTTCTCGGCAAGCGCGAGCTGGGGCAGATGACCCCGTTCGAGGTCGTCGTGCTGGTGGTGATGGGCGATTTGATCCAGCAGGGGATCACGCACAACGATTTCAGCCTGACCGGCGCGACGCTGGCGATCGTCACCTTCGCCTTCTGGGGGCTGGTACTGGGCTGGCTGGCCTATCTCTTCCCGCGGCTCAAGACCGCACTGGAAGGCGCCCCGCGAGTCATCGTGCGGCATGGCGAGCTGCTGGAGGACAATCTGCGCCGCGACCGCATGACGCGGGCGGAGGTGGAATCGGAAATGCGGCTCGCCGGGATCGCGCGCATGACGGACGTCGAATGGGCGATCCTGGAGCCGCAGGGAAAGATCAGCTTCATCCGCCGCGACGGCGGCGAGGTGAACCCGCCGGACGGTGAGGGGCCGGCGGGCTGACGACTACCGCCAGCGTCCCGTCTCCATCCAGCGCAGCAGCGGCTTCAGCGGCGTGATCCAGACGATCCCGGTGACGATGTAGAAGACGAGCTGGAGCAGCCAGTGCCATCCGCCGACCGTCGCCGACAGCGACACGATCAGGACGCACCATATCGCGATCAGCAGCAGGATCAGCAGCATCCCCGCCGGCTTGCGCCACGACGGCGTCATGCGCGTACGATCCATTCGCGTTCGGTGGCGATGGCGTGGAGCGGGATGTCCCACGGGTCGGGCTGAAGCGGATCGGTTTCCTGCACGCTCCAGGCGATACCGATGCGATGCGCCGCAGGGAAGGCGGCGAAGGCGCGGTCGTAATGCCCCGCACCCTGGCCGATGCGGTGGAGCGCGCGGTCGAACCCGACCAGCGGGGTCAGCACGACATCGGGTACGGCCTCCGGCGCGGCGGCGGGCGGCTGGCGCAGCCCGAACGGCCCGGGCACGAGCGCGGCAGCGGCGTCGTGCAGCGCGAACCGCAGCGGCGTGGCGCGGTCGATCACCTGCGGCAGCGCGAGGCGGCAGCCGGTCGCCAGCGCGACCTGCTCCAGCGGCGTCGGATCGGCCTCGCCACCGACCGGCACGTAGCTGGCGACCACCATCCCCGGGGTCAGCAGCATCGCGAAGGCGGGGTCGACGCGGATCGCCGCCGAGGCCGTGGCCGCGAATCCGTCGCGCCGCGCGCGCAACGCGGCCCGCAGGGCGTTCTTGTCGCTCATGACGTGGGAAGGGGGCGGGTGGCGGGACCGCCGTGGCCGTGTGCCAAAGTATCCACCGACGCCCGATACGTCAGGTGGGGATCATGTACGTCGGACCAGGGTCCTAGCAGGGACAACCCCCTTGGATGAAGAATAGCCTCAGGGATAATTTCCGGCTCGTACCGGGCAGAACCCGCCGCCACCGATTTAGGCGCTCGGCCCGGCTTTCTCAAGGGCATCCGCCAGCGCCTCCAGCCGCTGCGACAATGCGTCCAGCGCGCGGCCCTCGGGCGTCTCGGGCGGCGGCTTGGCGCGCTCGTCGATCAGCGCGTCGGCGACCATCAGCGCCGCCAGCATCATGACGCGGTTGACGCCGCCGGCGCCCGCGGCGCGTTTGGCATCCTCCCACCGCTCGTCGATCAGCGCCGCGGCCTGCAGCAGCCGCGCCTCGCCGCCGTCGCGGCAGCCGATCTCGGTGCTGGTGTCGCCGATCTTCAGCGTGACGCGCGCCATCAGTTCTCCTCCGCCGCATCGGCCGGATCGTTGGCGATGATTCGGTCGAGCGCGGCGACCGCCTGCGTCATCGTGTCACGCAGCTGCGCGTGCCGGCGCTCCAGCTTGGCGGCGGCGGCGCGGCGCTGCTCCACGACGCGCTCGACGCGGGTGATGGCGGCGTCCAGCCGGTGGATCGCGGGATTGTCCATGGGGCCAGCGAATAGGATCGCGCGACGCGCACGACAAGCCCGTCGCGGGCCTGTTGCGGGACGGACGGATCGCCGGCGGCGGTTGACGGACACGCCCGCGCCTGCGCAAGAGCGCGCGCATCGGACATTCATAGGGGCGAGGAACGACGATGACGAAGGTAGCGATCAACGGCTTCGGGCGGATCGGCCGGCTGGTGGCGCGCGCGCTGCTGGAGCGCGGCAGCGAGCTGGAGCTGGTGGCGATCAACGACCTCGCCGACACGAAGTCGAACGCGTGGCTGTTCAGCCGCGACAGCGTCCACGGCAAGTGGGCCGGCACCGTCGAGGCGGACGGGCAGGACATGGTGATCGACGGCAAGCGCATCCGCGTGACCGCCGAGCGCGATCCCGCCAACCTGCCGCACAAGGAGCTGGGCGTCGACCTGGTGCTGGAATGCACCGGCTTCTTCACCGACCGCGCCAGCGCGCAGAAGCATATCGATGCGGGCGCGAAGAAGGTGCTGATCTCCGCCCCGGCGAAGGGCGTCGACCTGACCGTCGTCTACGGCGTCAACCACGACAGGCTGGAGGCGGGCCACACGATCGTGTCGAACGCATCGTGCACCACCAACTGCCTGGCGCCGGTCGCCAAGGTGCTGAACGACGCGATCGGGATCGAGCGCGGGCTGATGACCACGATCCACGCCTATACCAACGACCAGAAGATCCTCGACCAGATCCACCCCGACCTGCGCCGTGCGCGCGCCGCGGCGATGAGCATGATCCCGACCACCACCGGCGCCGCGCGCGCGGTGGGTGAGGTGCTGCCCGAGCTGAAGGGCAAGCTGGACGGTTCCGCGGTGCGGGTGCCGACCCCGGACGGCAGCCTGGTCGACCTGACCTTCACGCCCTCGCGCGACACGACGAAGGAAGAGGTCAACGCGCTGCTGAAGGCTGCGGCCGAGGGGCCGATGAAGGGCGTGCTGGAATATTCGGACGAGCCGCTGGTCTCGATCGACATCGTCCACACGCCGTTCTCATCGACCGTCGACAGCCTGGAGACCGCGGTGATCGACGGCAAGCTGGTGCGCGTCGTGAGCTGGTACGACAACGAATGGGGCTTCTCCAACCGCATGGTCGACACCGCGACCGCGATGGCCAAGCTGGGCTGATGCGCCAGCCTCCGTTCGTTTTGGGCAAGGTCGAGGCGCAGCCGTCGTGCGTGCCCTTCGACTGCGCTCAGGGCGAACGGGGGTGAGGGGCGGCCTCCTCCTGGTCCGCGGCCCCAATGGTGAAGCGTCGCTACCCCCGTTCGTGCGGAGCGAAGTCGAAGCACGGCCACAGCGCGTGTCCGTCGACCGCGTTCGGGGGGGCACTGCGGTGAGGGGCGGCGTCCTCTTGCTTCGGGACCGCAATGGCGTGGCGTTCCAACCCCCGTTCGTGCTGAGCGTAGTCGAAGCACAGCCACCGCACTCGCCCCGCAACCGCGACCATGGCGCACGAAAGTGAGCGCGGGCACCCTGATCGGTATCGCGCGCCACGCCTTTCCCAAGGCGCCGATGGAGCTCGTCGACCGGGTCGGGGTGTCGCCCGAGGGCGGCATCCACGGCGATTTCCGCGGCGCGATGAAGCGCAAGCCGTACAAGCGGCAGGTCACGCTGATCGAGCGTGGCGACTGGGACGCGGCGATGGCGGAGGTCGGCCATACGATCGGCTGGGAGGAGCGGCGCGCCAACCTGCTGGTCGACGGCCTCGACCTGCCGCAGACGGCCGGCGTCCGCCTGCGCATCGGCGCCGACGTGGTGCTGGAGGTGACGCGCGAGACCGACCCGTGCGAGCGGATGGAGGCGCTGGCCCCCGGGCTCAAGGCAGCGCTGCTGGCCGACTGGCGCGGGGGTGCGTGCGCTCAGGTGATCCACGGCGGCTGGATCGCGATCAACGATGCTATCAGGATCGAGGAATCATGACCAAGTCCTTCCGTACGCTAGACGATATCGGTGACGTCCACGGCCGCCGCGTGCTGGTGCGCGAGGATCTGAACGTGCCGCTGGCCGACGGCCGCGTTACCGACGACACCCGCCTGCGCGCCACCGTCGCCACCGTCGCCGAGCTGTCGGACAAGGGCGCGATCGTGCTCGTCCTCGCGCACTTCGGCCGTCCCAAGGGCGTGCCCGACCCGGACATGTCGCTCGCTCCCATCGTGAAGCCCTACGAGGCGGTACTGGGCCGCCCGGTGCGCTTCGTCGACTGGGAGGGCGCCGCGGACGCGGTCGCGACGATGCAGCCGGGCGACATCGCGGTGCTGGAGAACACCCGCTTCTTCGGGGGCGAGGAGAAGAACGACGCCGCGGTGGTCGATCGCTTCGCCGCGCTCGGCGACCTCTACGTCAACGATGCCTTTTCCGCGGCGCACCGCGCGCACGCCTCGACCGAGGGGCTGGCGCACAGGCTGCCCGCCTTTGCGGGACGCGCGATGGAGGCCGAACTCGTCGCGCTGGAAAAGGCGCTGGGGCAGCCCGACCATCCCGTCGCCGCGGTCGTCGGCGGGGCGAAGGTGTCGACCAAGCTCGACGTGCTCAAGCACCTCGTCGCCCGCGTCGATCACCTCATCATCGGCGGCGGCATGGCCAACACCTTCCTCGCGGCGCGCGGCGTCGACGTGGGCAAGAGCCTGTGCGAGCACGACCTGACCGGCACCGCGGAGGCGATCCTCGACGCGGCGGACAAGGCGGACTGCACCGTCCATCTGCCCTATGACGTGGTGGTGGCGAAGGAATTCCGCGCCGATCCGCCGACCCGCACCGTCAACGTGCACGAGGTCGCGGCGGACGAGATGATCCTCGACGTCGGCCCCGCCGCGGTCGAGGCGCTGGGCGACGTGCTCAAGACCTGCCGCACGCTCGTGTGGAACGGGCCGATGGGCGCGTTCGAGACGCGCCCGTTCGACACCGCGACCGTCGCGCTGGCGAGGACCGCGGCGGCGCTGACCAAGGAAGGCAGCCTCGTCTCGGTCGCGGGCGGCGGCGACACCGTCGCGGCGCTCAACCACGCGGGGGTGGGCGACAGCTTCACCTTCGTCTCGACCGCCGGCGGCGCGTTCCTGGAGTGGATGGAAGGCCGCGAGCTGCCGGGCGTCGCGGCGCTGCAGAAGTAGCCGCACCGGCCGCCGTTCCGCGCGAGCGACGTCCCGGGTCATGCGCCAGCCGTGGCGGCTGTGCGTCGCCGTCGCTTGCCACGAACGGAAAAGGCCGCGTGGGCGACCTGTGTCAAATCCGGCCGGTAATTCGGGTTGCACCGCACCAAAGGACCGCCTATCGTTTAACGCGTTAAACGGAGGCACGCGTTGCTCGGCGTCAGGCTCGACACGGAACTGGAAGAGCGGCTCGCCGCGGTCGCACGCACCCAGGGGCGGAGCAAGAGCGACATCGCACGCGAGGCGGTCCGCCGCTACGTCGAGCTGCACGACGAGGCGTTCCGGCGCGAGGCGCGGCGCCAGTCGCAACGCGCGTCGCGACGCGACACGCAGGCCGACTATGCCTTCTGGGAAGTCGCCGAGGCGGAGGACGCCGCGTGGAAGTGACCCCCGTCACCGGCACGGAGCCCGCCGTCGCGCACGGCGCGATCGTCATGGTCGCCCCGCCGGAGGGGTGCGACGGCGCGCCGCGCGCCTGCGTCGTGGTACAGGCGGACCTGTTCAACGACACCCATGCGACCGTCACCTTGTGCCCGCTGACCACGATCGTCGGCGGCGAGGCGCTGTTCCGCGTCGCCATCTCGCCGCAGGAGCACACCGGCCTTCCGGTCGAATGCGAGGTGCAGGTCGACCGCATCACCAGCGTGCGCCGTCATCGCATCGTCAAGGTGATCGGCCATGCATCGGCCACGCGCATGGAGCAGGTCGATCAGGCGCTGCGCCGCTGGCTCGCCCTCTAAGCAACATCAGACAGGCAGGAGAATATCATGACCCCGACCGTGAAGGCCATTCTGGACAAGTACGAGGGTACCAGCCCGGCGGTGAAGGCCAATCTGGCGCGGATCCTGATGCACGGCAAGCTGGGCGGCACCGGCAAGCTCATCATCCTGCCGGTCGATCAGGGGTTCGAGCACGGCCCGGCGCGCAGCTTCGCGATCAACCCGCCCGCCTATGACCCGCACTATCACTATCAGATCGCGATCGACGCCGGCCTGTCGGCCTATGCCGCGCCGCTCGGCATGCTGGAGGCGGGCGCCGATACGTTCGCGGGGCAGATCCCGACCATCCTGAAGGTCAACAGCTCGAACAGCTGGGCCACCTCGATCGCGCAGGCGCAGACGGGCAGCGTGGAGGATGCGCTGCGGCTGGGCTGCGCCGCGATCGGCTTCACCATCTATCCGGGGTCGGATGGCATCTTCGACGCGATGGAGCAGATCCGCGCGCTGCGCGAGGAAGCCGCCGCGGCCGGCCTCGCCACCGTCATCTGGAGCTATCCGCGCGGCGGCGAGCTGTCGAAGGCGGGCGAGCTGGCGCTCGACGTCGGTGCCTATGCCGCGCACATGGCGGCGCTGCTGGGCGCGCACATCATCAAGGTGAAGCTGCCGAGCGACCATATCGAGCAGAAGGACGCCAGGAAGAGCTACGAGGGCACCGACTGGTCGAAGCAGGCCGATCGCGTGCGCCACGTCGTCCAGTCGAGCTTCGCCGGGCGTCGCATCGTCGTCTTCTCGGGCGGCGCGGCGAAGGGCGCCGACGCGGTCTATCAGGATGCGCGCGACATCCGCGACGGCGGCGGCAACGGCTCGATCATCGGGCGCAACACCTTCCAGCGCGAGCGCGGCGAGGCGCTGGCGATGCTGGAGAAGCTGGTCGCGATCTACAAGAATCAGGAATAGGCGACCGCTGGCGACCGGCGGCGGACCCCGCCGCCGGCGCGCCACGCCCACCACAATACCGCCGCCGCCACGGCGATCGCGGTCAGCGCGACGACGGCGGCAGGCGTCGCGGTCGCCGCCCGGAAGGCGCGCATCGCGGCGGGTGACGGGGAGAGCAGCGCGAATGCGGCCGCCTGCAGTGTCACATTTGCTGCCACCAACAGGAACGGCCCCGCCTGTCGCCGATCCGCGCGCGCCGCCACCAAGGCCACGACGACCGCAACGATCTGCGCTGCGTAGAAGGCGGGCACGAAGGGGTGGAGCGACGGCATCGTGGGCAGGACTGCCGGCAGTACGCGCCCCAGAGCGGGGGGCAGGACGAGCACCGCCGTCGCCAGCATCGCGCCCCCATGCGCATGGACGTCACGCCGGCGTGCCACCGCATAAGCGACCAACGCGAGGAAACAGGGTGTCGCCAGCGCGTCGGCCGCCGCCAGCCCGGGGCCGAACCGCGCGTAGAACGGATGCCCGGCCAGCGCCTTGGTCATCATCGCCTGGATCGCCAGCGCGCCCCCCGCGACGAACAGCGGCACGAATACGAACAGCGCCAGGCCCAGCGTGCGATGCAGGTGCCCGCGGCGGGCGCGAATCGCCCACATCTGCGTGGCCAGCAGCACGAGCCAGAGGATCGCGGTGAGCGCATGCGCGTGCACCCCGAACACGACCTGGCGCGGGATCGCGAAATAGCCCGGCCAGAAGGCGACCAGCACCAGCGGCGCGAGCAGCAGGACGGCGTAATAGGATCGATGGAACGGCATCACACACTCTCCCCCCGGTCGGGCGTGACGGGGGGAGTGTAACATGAGGAAGGGCAGCAACCTAGTCGCATCCGGCCCGTCACGTTGGGCTTGTCCCGGGGGCCGGGGTTTCGCACGTTCAACCCGGTGAGGTGCGCGGAACCCTGGATGCCGGGACACGCCCGGCATGACGATGCTGGGGCGGCCTCTGCCCGATAAACGCTGCTCCTCGTCCCATGACCGACGGCTTCTCCACCCGCCGGCACGATCGCCCTGTCGCTCGTCATGGCCCCTCCACGCGGTCGCGCACCGCCGCGACCACGCAGCCGCTTTCGCCCCGGCGTGGGAGCGGGTAGGCGGGGGCGCATGATCGACGACCCGCTCGGCCCGCTGGACCCCGATTTCGCCGCCGCGTTCACGCGCGACCTGTCGCGCCCGCCGTGCCAGCTGTACCTCATCTCGCCGCTCGACGTGACCGGCACCTTTCCCGACCGGCTGGCGCGTGCGCTCGACGCCGGGCCGGTCGCCGCGTTCCAGTTCCGCGTGAAGGACGTGGACCAGCACAGCGCCGCGCGCCTCGCCGAGCCGCTCCAGCGCATCTGCGCGGATCGCGAGGTCGCGTTCATCGTCAACGACTCGGTGTCGCTGGCGAAGCGACTCGGCGCGGACGGTGTCCATCTCGGGCAGGAGGACGGCGACCCGCGCGAGGCGCGCATGATCCTGGGCCCGGGCGTCCAGATCGGCGTGACCTGTCACGACAGCCGTCACCTGGCGATGGAGGCGGGGGAGGCGGGCGCCGATTACGTGGCGTTCGGCAGCTTCTATCCCACCACCACCAAGGCGGTGTCGCACCATCCGGAGCCGGTGATCCTGTCCTGGTGGTCGGCGCTGTTCGAACTCCCCAGCGTCGCGATCGGCGGCATCACGCCCGCCAATGCCGCGCCGCTGGTGAAGGCGGGGGCGGACTTCGTCGCGGTATCCGGCGCGGTCTGGAAAACCGACGAGGTGGCGGCGGTGCGCGGCTTCGCGGAGGTGCTGGGCGCGCGCTGACGCGGCACACGGACCCGACGGCCCCTCGACGCGTTGTTCCGGCACCGTAAAGAGGGAGAGGCCCGTGAAGCGTATCGCCGTCCTGACCGCCGTGGCGCTCGCGGCGCCCGTCCTCGCGCAACCCGCACCGCCGGCGATCGACCCGGCGGTGATGCGCCTGCAGGTGACGCTCGACCGCCTGGGCTTCGGCCCCGGCATCATCGACGGGCGCGGCGGGCAATCCCTGACCAACGCGCTCAAGGGCTTCCAGCAAAGCCGGGACCTGCCGGTGACCGGCAAATCCGACGCCGCGACCCTCGCCGCGCTGCGCCCCTATGCCGGCCTGCGCCCGACGCTGGAGGTCACGCTGGATCGCGACGCGATGCGCGGACCCTATGTCGCGCACATCCCCAAGGACTATGCGTTACAGGCCAAGCTGCCGTCGATGGCCTATACCCGTCCGCTGGAGAAGCTGGCCGAGCGCTTCCACACCACCCCCGCGGTGCTCGCGGAGCTCAACCCCGGCGTGACGACGATCGCGCCGGGCACGACGATCCGCGTGCCCAACACCTTCCCCGCGTCGCGCGCCTATCCGGCCGACGCGACGCCCGCATGGCGCGCCACGCTCGCCTCGCTCAACGTCGAGGCGCAGGTGCCCAAAGCCGCGAAGATCGTGGTCGACAAGTCGGACGGCATCCTGCGCGTCTATGACGACCGGGACCGGCTGGTATCGCAATACACCGCGACGATCGGCTCGGCGCGCGATCCGCTGCCGCTCGGCACCTGGAAGGTGCTGCACGTCTCGCCCAACCCGGACTGGAAGATGAACCCGCTGATCCTGAAGGGCGTCAGCGACGACAAGAAGGCGCAGATCATCCCGCCCGGCCCCAACAATCCCGTGGGCGTGGTGTGGATCGATCTCAGCAAGGAGCATTACGGCATCCACGGGACGAACGAGCCGGCGCAGATCGGCCGCGCGCAATCCAACGGCTGCGTCCGCCTCACCAACTGGGACGCGGCGCGCGTCGCGCTGATGGTGAAGAGCGGCACGCCGGTGATCTTCCAGGCATAGCGGCGGGAGGCGTGGTGCGATGACGCGGCTGGGCTGGTCGATCCTCGGCATCATCCTGCTGGCGGTCGCGGGGTTCGCCTCGCTGCTGTCCTTCGACGGCGCCGAGCGTACCCGCCGTGCGGTCGCGACGCAGGCCGCGCCGCCCCCCGTCGCGGAGGCGCCGCCCGCATCGACGGGCGCGCTCACGCTTCCCGTCGCCGGCTACGACCGTGCCGACCTGCGCGACAATTGGGGCGACCCGCGCGACGGCGGTGCGCGCGCGCATACCGGCATCGACCTGATGGCACCGGCGGGAACGCCCGTCGTCGCGGCGGCGCCGGGCAGGGTGGAGAAGCTGTTCCTCAGCAACGCCGGCGGCACCACGCTCTACCAGCGCTCGCCCGACCGGCGGTGGACCTATTATTACGCGCACCTCGCCGGTTACGCCCCCGGTATCGCGGAGGGGCAGCGCGTCCGCGCCGGCCAGACGCTGGGCTATGTCGGCGACAGCGGCAATGCCGGGGCGGGGAACTACCACCTCCACTTCGGCGTGACGCGCACGACGCCCGACCAGCGCTGGTACCAGGGGCAGGCGATCGACCCCTATCCGCTGCTTGCCCGCGCGGCGCGCAGCCGCTAAGTCGCCGCCATCCGGTCGCCCTTTGCGGTGCGGCCAGCTCTTTTCCATAGGCGAAGCCCCATGAAGATCAGCGGCGTGGACATCCGTCCCGGCAACATCATCGAATACGAAGGCGGCATCTGGCGCGCGGTCAAGATCCAGCACACCCAGCCCGGCAAGGGCGGCGCCTATATGCAGGTCGAGCTGAAGAACCTGCGCGACGGCCGCAAGAACAACGTCCGCTTCCGCTCGGCGGAGACGGTCGAGCGCGTCCGGCTCGATACCAAGGACTTCCAGTTCCTCTTCGCCGAGGGCGACGGGCTGGTCTTCATGGACAAGGAAACCTACGACCAGGTGACGCTGCCGCGCGACCTGCTCGGCGACGCCGCCGCCTTCCTGCAGGACGGCATGGACGTGGTCATGGAGCTTCACGACGAAGAGCCGATCAGCGTCCAGCTGCCCGACACGATCGAGGCGACGATCGTCGAGGCGGATGCGGTAGTGAAGGGGCAGACCGCCTCGTCCAGCTACAAGCCCGCGGTGCTCGACAACGGCGTGCGCGTGATGGTGCCGCCGCATATCGCGGCGGGCACGCGGATCGTGGTCGACGTGTACGAGCAGACCTATGTCCGGCGTGCGGACTGAGACGAATAGCGTCGCTATTCGTACAGGCTGCCGCCCGGCCGGCGGGCACCGCCCGTCCGACGACGCGGGCTTTGCCCGCGGCGGGCCGGCGCAGTAATCATCTCCCCTCCCTTTCAAGGGAGGGGCCGGGGGTGGGTGGCGTGCTCGCGATACGGCGCGGGGCACGCGGACCTCGCCGTAACACCCGGACACGACCCACCCCCGACCCCTCCCTTCCAGGGAGGGGGGAGACATAAAATGCCATCCCATTCCGGCCTGTTCACCGTCATCGAGCGCGCCGCGCGCAAGGCCGCGCCGCGGCTGCGGCGCGACTTCAACGAGGTGCAGAACCTCCAGGTCAGTCGCAAGGGGCCGGCGGACTTCGTCAGCCAGGCCGACCAGCGCGCCGAGCAGACGCTCTACGAGGAATTGTCGAAGGCGCGCCCCGACTGGGGGTTCGTGATGGAGGAGCGCGGGTCGGTCGAGGGCGATCCGAACAAGCCGCGCTTCATCATCGATCCGCTCGACGGCACGTCGAACTTCCTCCACGGCATCCCGCATTTCTGCATCTCGATCGCGGTCGAGGAGCCGATGCCGAACGGCAAGCGCGAGATCACGACCGCGCTCGTCTATCAGCCGCTGACCGACGAGAGCTTCTGGGCGGAGAAGGGGCGCGGCGCCTGGTTGCAGGACCAGCGGCTGCGCGTGTCCTCGCGGCGCGACCCGGCGGAGGCGCTGATCGCGACCGGCATCCCCTTCATGGGGCACGGCGATTTCGCGCAATGGACGCGCATCTTCGGTGCCGTCGCGCCGCAGGTGGCGGGCATCCGCCGGCTGGGCGCCGCCGCGCTCGACCTCGCCTGGGTCGCGGCGGGGCGGTTCGACGGCTTCTGGGAAAGCGACCTGAAGATCTGGGACGTCGCGGCCGGCATGCTGCTGGTGAAGGAAGCCGGCGGCTTCGTCACCGACTTCCGTGGCGGCGACCGCGCGATCGAGCGCAACGAATTCCTCGCCGCCAACGACGCGATGCATTCGAAGCTGCACAAGATGGTCGCCAACGCGCTGCGCTAGGGTGGCGTCACCCCGGGCTTGACCCGGGGTCCCGCTCCTCGAGCGAGACCTTGGCAAAACGGCCGGGACGGTGCGCACATCCGTCGTGCTCCTGCCCGTGCTGGAGCACGGGGACATCCTTCGCGACGGTCCCGGTCAAGCCCGGGGTGACGAAGCATTGCCGCCGCTTCCTGCGATTCATTCTCACCGCCCGCACCCTTGCCCCTAATGGGGCAGGGGTCTAGAGCGTCGCCAACCCTGTTTCGCACCTGCGAGAGAAGCCCCGAGAGAGAGCCATAGTGGTCGATCTGTCGCAATATCTGCCGATCCTGATGTTCCTGGGCGTGGCGCTGCTGCTGTCCTGCGCTTTCGTGTTCCTGCCGATGGCGGTCGCGAAGCTGACGGGCGCGGCGAAGCCCACGCCCGAGAAGCTGGCGGAATATGAATGCGGCTTCCCCGCGTTCGAGGACAGCCGCGCGCAGTTCGACGTGCGCTTCTATCTGGTCGCCATCCTCTTCATCATCTTCGATCTGGAGGCGGCGTTCCTGTACCCCTGGGCGGTCAGCGTCTTCTCGCTGGGCTGGGTCGCCTGGATCAGCATGATGATCTTCATCGCCGAGCTCGCGCTGGGCCTCGTCTACGCATGGAAGAAGGGAGCGCTGGAATGGGAGTAGAATTGACCCATCCCGCTAACGGGCCCGCGAGCGGCCAGGGCGTGATCGCGCCCGATCAGGCGTTCTTCGACGGGCTGAACGGCGAACTCACCGACAAGGGCTTCCTGGTCACCTCGACCGAGGAGCTGTTCCAGTGGGCGCGTACCGGCTCGCTGTGGTGGATGACGTTCGGGCTGGCGTGCTGCGCGGTCGAGATGATCCACGTCAACATGCCGCGCTACGACATGGAGCGGTTCGGCGCTGCGCCGCGCGCCTCCCCGCGCCAGTCGGACGTGATGATCGTCGCGGGTACGCTGTGCAACAAGATGGCGCCCGCCCTGCGCCGCGTCTACGACCAGATGTCGGAGCCGAAGTACGTCATCTCGATGGGGTCGTGCGCCAACGGCGGCGGCTATTATCACTACAGCTACAGCGTCGTGCGCGGCTGCGACCGCGTGGTGCCGGTCGACATCTACGTCCCCGGCTGCCCCCCGACCGCGGAGGCGTTGCTGTACGGCGTGATGCAGCTGCAGCGGAAGATCCGCCGCGCCGGGAGCATCGAACGGTGAGGGCGCCTGCACCCGCCTGGGCGGCGGACCGGAACGAGGCGACGATCGAGGCGGCGCGCGGCGCGATCGGCGCTGCGCTGCTCGACGCGGTCGAGGTGGCGGGCGAGGTCCAGCTGCACGTCACCCGCGACGGGCTGGTCGCGGCGCTGACGGCGCTGCGCGATACGCCGGGACTGGAATATCAGCAGCTGATGGAGATCGCCGGCGTCGACTATCCCGATCGCGACGAGCGGTTCGAGGTCGTCTATTGCCTGCTGTCGCTGACGCGCAACCACCGCCTCCACGTCCACGTCGGCGCGACCGAGGATACGCCGGTGCCGTCGGTGACGGGGCTGTGGCCGGTCGCGGGCTGGCTGGAGCGCGAGGTCTATGACATGTTCGGCGTGCTGTTCGCGGGCAACCGCGACCTGCGCCGCATCCTGACCGACTATGGCTTCCGCGGGCATCCGTTCCGCAAGGACTTCCCGCTGACCGGCTATGTCGAGCTGCGCTATTCCGAGGAGCAGAAGCGCGTCGTGTACGAGCCGGTGCAGCTGGCGCAGGACTTCCGCACGTTCGACTTCATGAGCCCGTGGGAGGGCGCGGAGTACGTGCTGCCGGGTGACGAGAAGGCGGCGCTTCCGCAGGCGAAGGGCGCGCCCTCGCCGGTGACCGCGACCCAGATCCAGCAGGCCGACGCGGCGCAGAGCGCGACCAAGGCGCCCGCAGCGCCCAGCCAGCCCTACGCCAACCACGATGCGAAGAGCACCGCCGAGACCGGCGCCGGCAATCCCGGCCCGGACGGCGGCGAGCCCAGGCCCGCGAACCCGGACGTGATCCCCGGCAAGGGCGGGGACGGCACGGGAGGACAGAACCAGTGACCGACGCTCCTGCCACCGCCGGCGCGGCGACCGACGCCCCTGCCATGGATCCCGCGATCGAGAAGCTGGTCCACGCCACCGACGCGGCGCACCCGACCGACGGCGACGTCGCGATCCAGAATTACACGATCAACTTCGGTCCCCAGCACCCGGCCGCGCACGGCGTGCTGCGACTGGTGATGGAGCTGGACGGCGAGATCGTCGAGCGGATCGATCCGCACGTCGGGCTGCTCCACCGCGGCACTGAGAAGCTGATCGAATACAAGACCTATGCGCAGGCGATCCCCTATTTCGACCGCCTCGATTATTGCTCGCCGATGTGCATGGAGCACAGCTTCGTGCTGGCGATCGAGAAGCTGCTCGATCTGGAGGTGCCGATCCGCGCGCAATATCTGCGCGTGTTCTTCGCCGAGCTGACGCGCATCTGCAACCACATGCTGAACCTCGGCAGCCACGTCATGGACGTGGGAGCGATGACGCCCAACCTGTGGCTGTTCGAGATCCGCGAAGACTGCATGGGCTTCCTGGAGCGCGCGTCCGGCGCGCGGATGCACCACAATTACCTGCGCCCCGGCGGCGTCCATCAGGACGTGCCGCTCAAGCTGCTGACCGATATCGGCGACTGGCTCGACACGCGGCTGCCGCAGCTGTTCGAGGATGCGATCAGCCTGGTCGCGGACAACCGCATCTTCAAGCAGCGCAACGTCGACATCGCGACCGTCAGCCGCGAGGATGCGATCGCCTGGGGCTTCTCCGGCCCGATGATCCGCGCCGCGGGCATCGCGTGGGACCTGCGCAAGTCGCAGCCGTACGATGTCTATGCGAAGATGGACTTCGAGGTGCCGGTGGGCACGCGCGGCGACTGCTACGACCGCTTCATGGTGCGCGTCGAGGAGGTCCGCCAGTCGGCGCGGATCATGCGTCAGTGCCTGAGCGAAATGCCCGAGGGGCCGATCGCCTCGCTCGACCGCAAGGTCGTGCCGCCCAAGCGCGCCGAGATGAAGCGCTCGATGGAGGCGCTGATCCACCACTTCAAGCTCTATACCGAGGGCTATCACGTCCCGGCGGGCGAAGTGTATGTCGCGACCGAAAGCCCCAAGGGCGAGTTCGGCGTGTACCTGGTCAGCGACGGCAGCAACAAGCCGTACCGCTGCAAGATCCGCCCGACCGCGTTCAGCCACCTCCAGGCGATGGACTTCATGAGCCGCGGGCACATGCTCGCGGACACGACCGCCATCCTGGGGGCGATGGACATCGTCTTCGGGGAGTGCGATCGGTGACGGCGAAGGCGGCGATCGCGCGCGAGATGATCGCGCGCTACAACGCACAGGATGCCGACGCCTATGTCGCGCTGATGACCGACGACGCCTGCGAGGCGACGTATCGCGGCGCGGTGCTGCGCGAGGGGCGCGAGGGCGTCCGCGCGGGGCTGACGGCGATGTTCGCGCAATATCCGCAGAACCGCGCCGAGATCATCGCCGACTGGACGCTGGGCGACACCGTGCTGCTGCACGAGAAGGTCGAGCGCGCGCCGGGCGGCGAGGCGTTCGAGGTCATGTCCATCTATTCGTTCGAGGGCGACCGCGTGTCGCGCGTGGAGTTCATCCGCTAATGGCCGACGCAGCCATCATTCCCGACGAGGCCGAGGTCCGCGCCCGCTGGGGCAATTTCCAATGGTCGGACGACAGCCGCGAGAAGCGCAACGCGATCCTGTCGCGCTACCCCGCGGGGCGCGAGCAGTCCGCCTCGATCCCCTTGCTCGACCTCGCGCAGCGTCAGGTCGGCGCGGAGACGCAGACGCAAGGGTGGCTGCCGGTCCCGGTGATCGAGTTCGTCGCGCGCGAGATCGGCGTGCCGTACATGCGCGTGTACGAGGTCGCGACCTTCTACACGATGTTCAACCTCGCCCCCGTCGGCCGCTATCACGTGCAGGTGTGCGGCACGACGCCGTGCATGCTGCGCGGGTCGGACGACGTGTTCGCGGCGTGCAAGAACAAGGGGCTCATCAAGGGCAAGACCACGCCCGACGGCCTGTTCACGCTGACCGAGGTCGAGTGCATGGGCAATTGCGCCAGCGCGCCGATGGTCCAGATCAACGACGACAATTACGAAGACCTCGACTACGACCGCACGATCGCGATCCTGGAGACGCTGGCGAACGGCGGCACGCCCAAGCCGGGGACGCAGGAGCCGGGCCGCCACACCGTCGAGCCCAAGGGCGGCGCGACCTCGCTGACCGCGATGGTGACCGAGAACCACGACTATCGTGGGGAGTGGGCGAATGGCTGAGGGGGCCGACATCCTCGACTTCATCGGCGAGCAGTTCCGCCGGCTCAACGCGCGCTTCGACAAGAAGGACGTGGAGGATCTTGAAACCAGGATGCGGCTGTCGTCGATCGACGATCATCTCGCGGGGATGATGATGTCGGTTGCCGGGATCAATTCTCGACTCGACCGGATGGAAGAGCGCCTCGGTCGCGTGGATCGCCGACTCGATTTGACGGACGTAGGATGATGCTGGCCGACAAGGATCGTATCTTCACCAACCTCTACGGCTATCAGTCGTGGCGGCTGGACGCGGCGATGGCGCGCGGCGACTGGGACAATACCAGGGCGCTGCTGGAGCTGGGCCAGGACAAGATCATCGACACCATCAAGGCGTCGGGTCTGCGCGGGCGCGGCGGGGCCGGGTTCCCGACCGGCACCAAATGGTCGTTCATGCCCAAGGAGCCCAAGCCCGACCGGCCGAACTTCCTGGTCATCAACGCCGATGAATCCGAGCCGGGCAGCTGCAAGGACCGCGAGATCATCCGCCACGATCCGCACAAGCTGATCGAGGGCGCGCTGGTCGCGGGCTTCGCGATGCGCGCGCGCGCGGCGTACATCTACATCCGCGGCGAATATATCCGCGAGGCGGAGGTGCTCTTCGCCGCGGTGGCGGAGGCCTATGACAAGGGCCTCGTCGGCAGGAACGCCTGCGGCTCGGGCTACGACTTCGACGTGTTCGTCCACCGCGGCGCGGGCGCGTACATCTGCGGCGAAGAGACCGCGATGCTCGAAAGCCTGGAGGGCAAGAAGGGGCAGCCGCGGCTCAAGCCGCCGTTCCCGGCGGGCGCGGGGCTCTACGGCTGCCCGACGACGGTCAACAACGTCGAATCGATCGCGGTCGCGCCGACGATCCTGCGGCGCGGCGCGGAATGGTTCTCCAGCTTCGGCGCGGAGAACAACAAGGGCACGAAACTCTTCCAGATCTCGGGTCACGTGAACACGCCCTGCGTGGTCGAGGAGGCGATGAGCATCCCGTTCCGCGAACTGATCGAGAAGCATTGCGGCGGCATCCGCGGCGGCTGGGACAATCTGCTCGCGGTCATTCCGGGCGGGTCGTCGGTGCCGCTGGTCCCGGCGAAGGACATCATCGACGCGCCGATGGACTTCGACGGGTTGAAGGCGGTCGGTTCCGGGCTGGGCACCGCGGCGGTGATCGTCATGGACAAGTCGACCGACGTCGTCCGCGCGATCAGCCGCTTGAGCTATTTCTACAAGCATGAAAGCTGCGGCCAGTGCACGCCGTGCCGCGAAGGCACCGGCTGGATGTGGCGCGTGATGGAGCGGCTGCGTACCGGCGACGCGGAGATCAACGAGATCGACATGCTCCAGCAGGTGACCAAGCAGGTCGAGGGCCACTCGATCTGCGCGCTGGGCGATGCGGCGGCGTGGCCGATCCAGGGCCTCATCCGCCACTTCCGCCCGGAGCTGGAGCGCCGCATCAACGAGCGTGCCGGCGGCGGCTTGTCTCCGATGCAGGAGGCGGCCGAGTGAGCGAGGCGCAAACGCAACGTGCGCTAATGGTGCTTGGCGCAATTCAAAGCGACATCCGCGCCATCAGGTCGTCGTTGGCCGACATGTCGGCGTGCATCGATCGGATGCTTGCGATGCCCCTGCCTGCAGGACACACAAATGCCTAAAGTGAAGGTCGACGGTATCGAGGTCGAGGTGCCCGCGGGCGCCACGGTGCTCCAGGCATGCGAGGCCGCGGGCAAGGAAATCCCGCGCTTCTGCTATCACGAGCGGCTGTCCATCGCGGGCAATTGCCGCATGTGCCTGGTCGAGGTGAAGCCCGGACCGCCCAAGCCGCAGGCGTCGTGCGCGCTGCCGGCGGCGGACAATCAGGAGATCTTCACCACCACGCCGATGGTGAAGCATGCCCGCGAGGGCATCATGGAATTCCTGCTCATCAACCACCCGCTCGATTGCCCGATCTGCGATCAGGGCGGCGAGTGCGACCTGCAGGACCAGTCGATCGCCTATGGCCGCGGGCACAGCCGGTTCGACGAGAACAAGCGGGCGGTGACCGAGAAGTACATGGGTCCGATCGTGAAGACGGTCATGACCCGCTGCATCCAGTGCACGCGCTGCATCCGCTTCGCGGAAGAGGTCGCGGGCGTGGAGGAGATCGGCGCGATCTATCGCGGCGAGAACATGCAGATCACCTCCTATCTGGAGGAGGCGGTGACGTCGGAGCTGTCGGGCAACGTCGTCGACCTGTGCCCGGTCGGCGCGCTGACCAGCAAGCCGTACGCGTTCGAGGCGCGGCCGTGGGAGCTGAAGAAGACGCTGACCATCGATGTGATGGACGCGGTCGGCACCAACATCCGCCTCGACAGCCGCGGGCGGCAGGTGCTGCGCTGCGTGCCGCGCGTCAACGACGACGTGAACGAGGAATGGGCGACCGACAAGACGCGCCACGCGGTCGACGGACTGGTTCGCCGGCGGCTCGATCGCCCCTATGTGCGTCACGACGGCAAGCTGGTGCCCGCCACCTGGGACGAGGCGTTCGCGGCGATCGCCGGCGTCGATCACGGGGGCAGCATCGCGGCGGTCGCGGGCGACCTGGTCGATTGCGAGACGATGTTCGCGGCCAAGGCGCTGCTGGGGGAATTCGGCTCGTCGCTGCTCGAGGGGCGGCAGACCGGCATGGACTATGACACGTCCAGCCTCGCGGCGGTGAACTTCAACACCACGATCGCCGGGGCCGAGCGCGCCGATGCGATCCTGCTGGTGGGCACCAACCTGCGCTGGGAGGCGCCGCTGGTGAACACGCGCATCCGCAAGGCGATCAAGCGTGGGGCGAAGGTGTTCGCGATCGGGCCGGAGACGGACCTGACCTACAAGGTCGAGTGGCTGGGCGCGGACCTGTCGGTGCTCGGCAACCTGCCGCAGGCGCTGACCGATGTCTTCGCGAAGGCGGAACGGCCGATGGTGATCGTCGGCGGCGGCGCGCTGAAGGGCGCGCACGGCGCGGCGCTCGCGCTCGTCGAGACGCTGGGGCTGGTGAAGGACGGGTGGAACGGCTTCAACGTCGTCCATATGGCCGCCAGCCGCATGGGCGGGCTGATGCTCGGCTATGCGCAGAAGGCGGGCATTGCGGCGCTGTACGACGCCAAATTGGCCTTCTTTCTGGGGGCCGACGAATGCGCGTTCGCCAACTTCCGCGGCTTCAAGGTGTATGTCGGCCACCACGGCGACAAGGGCGCGCAGCAGGCCGACGTCGTCCTGCCGGGGGCGAGCTATGCCGAGAAGAGTGGCACCTTCGTCAACATCGAGGGCCGGGTGCAGCGCGGCGAGCGCGCCGTGTTCCCGCCGGGCGACGCGCGCGAGGACTGGACGATCTTCCGTGCCTTGTCGGAGCGGATGGGCAAGACGCTGTCGTTCGACACGCTCGACGAGCTGCGCGCGGCGATGGCGCTCGACTGTCCCGAGCTGGCGGAGCTGGGGCTGAAGACCTTCGCCTGGAACCCGCCGTCGCTCGGCACCACGGCCGAGGGGGTGATGGAAGGCTATCCGATCAAGGACTTCTATTTGACCAACGCGGTCTGTCGCGCGTCGCCGACGATGCAGCGCTGCTCGGCCGAACTCGTCCATGGCGAGACCTTCGCGGAGGCGGCGGAATGACCGGCTTCTTCGCTTCCTACATGCCCTATGGCGCCGCATGGACGCTGGCGACGATCATCGGCATCCTGCTGATCGCGCTGCCGCTGATGCTGGCGGTCGCGATGATTATCTATGCCGATCGCAAGATCTGGGCGGCGATGGCGCTGCGCCGCGGCCCCAACGTCGTCGGTCCGTTCGGGCTGCTCCAGTCGTTCGCGGACGGCCTGAAGGTCTTCCTGCAGGAGACGATCGTCCCCGCGGCCTCGAACAAGGTGCTGTTCCTGCTGGCGCCGATCATCACCTTCACGGTGGCGCTGATCGTGTGGGCGGTGATGCCCTTCCAGGTCGGGGTGGTGCTGGCGGACATCAACGTCGGGCTGCTCTACGTCCTCGCGGCGTCGTCGCTGGGGGTGTACGGGATCATCCTGGCGGGCTGGGCGTCGAACTCCAAATATCCGTTCTTCTCCGCGATCCGCGCTGCGGCGCAGATGGTCAGCTACGAGGTCGCGATCGGCTTCGTCATCATTTCGGTGGTGATGTGGGCGGGGTCGTTCAACCTGACCGCGATCGTCGAGGCGCAGAAGGGATTGTATGGCTTCGTCAACGGCTTCGGGTTCAATCCGCTGCTGTTCCCGATGGCGGTGGTGTTCCTGATCTCGGCGCTGGCTGAGACGCAGCGCCCGCCGTTCGACCTGACCGAGGCGGAGAGCGAGCTGGTCGCGGGCTATCAGACGGAATATTCGTCGATGGCGTTCGCACTCTACTGGCTCGGCGAATATGCCAACGTGCTGCTGATGTGCGCGCTGAACGCGACGCTGTTCTGGGGCGGGTATCTGCCGCCGTTCGACTGGGCGCCGCTGTACGTCGTGCCGGGCATCATCTGGCTGTTCGCGAAGATCCTGTTCTTCTTCTTCGTGTTCTCGTGGATCAAGGCGACGGTGCCGCGCTACCGCTACGACCAGCTGATGCGGCTGGGGTGGAAGGTGTTCCTGCCGCTGTCGCTGTTCTGGGTCTTCCTGGTGTCGGGCGTGCTCATGTTGCTGCGCGTGGGAGTGTAAGATGGGTATCGCATCCACGATCAAGGCGTTCACGCTCTGGGAGTTCGTGAAGGCGCACGCGCTGACGCTGAAGTATTTCTTCAAGCCGAAAGCGACGATCAACTATCCGTTCGAGAAGAACCCGCTGTCCCCGCGCTTCCGCGGCGAACACGCGCTGCGCCGCTATCCCAATGGCGAGGAGCGCTGCATCGCGTGCAAGCTGTGCGAGGCGGTGTGCCCGGCGCTGGCGATCACGATCGAGGCGGAGCCGCGCGACGACGGCAGCCGCCGCACCACGCGCTACGATATCGACATGACGAAGTGCATCTATTGCGGGCTGTGCCAGGAGGCGTGCCCGGTGGATGCGATCGTCGAGGGGCCGAACCTGGATTTCGCGACCGAGACGCGCGAGGAGCTGATCTACGACAAGGCCAAGCTGCTCGACAACGGCGACCGCTGGGAGCGCGCGATCGCGGCGAACCTTGCCGCCGATGCGCCGTATCGGTAACCGGCGCGTGACCTCGGGGGCCGACATGATTCTGACGTTCGTCATCCCGGCTGCGGCCGGGGTATCGCGCCCCGCGGGTGCGCGCTCATTGCTTGACGCCGCGGCGGTGCCCGCGGCGAGCGGAGGTATGCGGTGATCCAGGCCATCGCCTTTTACATCTTCTCCGCCGTGGTGCTGATGTCCGGCGCGATGACGATCGCGTCGCGCAACCCGGTGCATTCGGTGCTGTGGCTGATCCTGGCGTTCTTCAACGCCGCCGGCCTCATGGTGCTGGTGGGGGCGGAATTCATCGCGATGGTGCTCGTGATCGTCTATGTCGGCGCGGTCGCGGTGCTGTTCCTCTTCGTCGTGATGATGCTGGACATCGACTTCGCGCAGCTGCGCGCCGGGTTCGTGCGCTATTTCGGGATCGGGCTGGTCCTGGCGGTCGCGCTGGTGGCGGAAATCCTGATCGGCGTGTTCGCGTGGGAGGCCGGCGGGATCGACCTGGCGCGGCGCGCGGCGCCCGCGGATGCGGCGGTGCCCAACATCGTCCAGGTCGGCAACGTGCTCTACTCGCGCTATCTTTTCGTTTTCGAAGGCGCGGGGCTGGTGCTGCTGGTGGCGATGATCGGCGCCATCGTGCTGACCCACCGCGAGCGGTCGGGGTCGCGCTATCAGAATATCGCGCGCCAGATCGCGCGGCGTCCGCAGGATGCGACGCGCAACATGAAGCCCGACGTGGGGCAGGGGGTGCAGCTGTGACTGGTGGCGTCGGCCTGATCCACTATCTCGTCGTGGCGGCGCTGCTGTTCACGATGGGGGTGCTGGGCATCTTCCTGAACCGCAAGAACATCATCGTCATCCTGATGGCGATCGAGCTGATCCTGCTGGCGGTGAACATCAACCTCGTCGCTTTCTCGGCGGCGCTGCAGGACCTGGTGGGGCAGGTGTTCGCGATGTTCGTGCTGACGGTCGCCGCGGGCGAATCCGCGATCGGCCTCGCCATCATCGTCATCTTCTTCCGCGGCCGCGGTTCCATCTCGGTCGACGATCCCAGCCGGATGAAGGGGTAAGATCTCCGTGCACCCGATCCTCTTCATCGTCTTCCTGCCGCTCGTCGCGGCGGTCGTCGCCGGCTTCGCCAACAAGTCGTTCGGCGCCACGCTGCCCAAGGCGATCACCACGGGCGCGCTGTTCGTGTCGTGCGCTTTGTCGTGGCCGGTGTTCATCGGCTATCTGATGGAGACCAGCACCGCGACCGTCGTGCCGGTGCTGCACTTCATCACCTCGGGCACGTTCGACGTGTCCTGGGCGCTGCGCGTCGACGCGCTGACCGCGGTCATGCTGGTGGTCATCACCAGCGTCTCCGCGCTTGTCCACCTCTATAGCTGGGGCTATATGAGCGAGGACCCGGACCAGCCGCGCTTCTTCGCCTATCTGTCGCTGTTCACCTTCGCGATGCTCATGCTGGTGACCGCGGACAATCTGATCCAGATGTTCTTCGGCTGGGAGGGCGTGGGCCTCGCCAGCTACCTGCTGATCGGTTTCTGGTTCCGCAAGCCCAGCGCCAATGCCGCCGCGATCAAGGCGTTCGTCGTCAACCGCGTCGGCGACCTGGGCTTCATGCTCGGCATCTTCGCGACCTATCTCGTCTTCGACACGGTCTCGATCCCCGCGATCCTCGCCGCGGCGCCGTCGATGGCGGGGTCGACGATCGGCTTCCTGTGGTTCCGCGCGGATACGATGACGGTCATCTGCCTGCTGCTGTTCGTCGGTGCGATGGGCAAGTCGGCGCAGCTGGGCCTCCACACCTGGCTTCCCGACGCGATGGAGGGGCCGACCCCGGTGTCGGCGCTGATCCACGCCGCGACGATGGTCACCGCGGGTGTCTTCATGGTGTGCCGCCTGTCGCCGATGTTCCAGACGTCGCCGACCGCGATGGGGTTCATCACCTTCATCGGTGCCGCGACCTGCCTGTTCGCCGCGACCGTCGGCACGACGCAGACCGATATCAAGCGAGTGATCGCCTATTCGACCTGTTCGCAGCTGGGCTACATGTTCTTCGCCGCGGGCGTCGGCGCCTACGGCGCGGCGATGTTCCACCTGTTCACGCACGCCTTCTTCAAGGCGCTGCTGTTCCTGGGCGCGGGCTCGGTGATCCACGCGATGCACCACGAGCAGGACATGCGCTTCTACGGCGGGCTGCGGAAGGCGATCCCGGTCACCTTCTGGGCGATGCTGCTGGGGACGCTCGCGATCACCGGCGTCGGCATCTACGGTATCGGCGGGTTCGCGGGCTACCATTCGAAGGACGCGATCATCGAGGTCGCCTGGGCCGCCGGGTCGCCGGTCGCCTCGATGGTGGGCGTATTCGCCGCACTGCTGACCAGCTTCTATTCGTGGCGGCTGATGTTCCTGACCTTCTGGGGCACGCCGCGCTGGGCCGCGTCGGAGCATATCCAGCACGCGCTGCACGATGCCCACGATCACGCGCACGATCATTCGGCCGAGGCGCATCATGGCGAGGCGGCGACGGAAGATGCGGGCCACGCGCCGCACGTCGAGACGCGCGGGTTCAACGAGATCCCGACCGGGACCGGCGGCTATCACCCGCACGAGAGCCCGCTGCCGATGCTGATCCCGCTGATCGTGCTGTCGATCGGCGCGGTCGCCGCGGGCTTCGTCTTCCACGGCTGGTTCATCGAGCCGGAGACGGCGGGCGACTTCTGGAAGGGGGCGCTCTTCTTCGACGAGCACCTGATGCACGAGATGCACGAGGTGCCGCTGCTGGTGAAGCTGGCCGCGACGATCGTGATGCTGACCGGGCTGCTGATCGCCTGGGCCAGCTACATCCGGTCGCCGTCCTTCCCGGCTAAGTTCGTCGATACGTTCCAGCCGATCTACCAGTTCCTGCTGCGGAAATGGTATTTCGACGAGCTGTACAACTTCCTGTTCGTCCGCCCCGCCTTCGCGATCGGTCGCCTCCTGTGGCACCGCGGCGACGAGGGGACGATCGACCGCTTCGGGCCGAACGGATCGGCCTGGGTGGTGCAGATGGGCAGCCGGGTCACCGCACGGCTGCAAACCGGATATGTCTATACCTATGCTTTCGTCATGCTGATCGGGCTCACCGCCGCGATCACCTGGGCGATCGCGGGCTGAGGGGGTCAGTAACGTGTCGTTCCCGATCCTGTCGCTGATGCTCGCGATCCCGGCCGTGGCCGCGGTCGCCTGCCTCTTCCTCTCTCCCCAGGCGGCGCGCGTGACCGCGCTCGCCGCGACGCTCGCCGATCTGGCGCTGGGCGTCGTGCTGTGGCTGTCGTTCGACGTCGGCGGCGCGCAGTGGCAGTTCGTCGAATATGCCCCCGTCTTCGGACGGTTCGCATGGGCGCTGGGCATCGACGGCTATGCGCTGCTGCTGATCGCGCTGTCGGTCTTCCTGATGCCGATCTGCATCGGCGCCAGCTGGCAGGCGATCGAGAAGCGCGTGCCGGAATATATGTCGGCGTTCCTGCTGACCGAGGTGCTGATGATCGGCACCTTCGCGGCGCAGGACCTGTTCCTGTTCTACATCTTCTTCGAAGCCGGCCTGATCCCGATGTTCCTCATCATCGGCATCTGGGGGGGCGCGAACCGCATCTACGCGTCGTACAAGTTCTTCCTGTACACGCTGCTCGGCTCGCTGCTGATGTTCGTGGCGATGCTGTACATGAGCATCACCGCGGGCACGACCAGCATCCCGGTGCTGCTCGACTACGACTTCCCGCCGCAGGTGCAGACGTGGCTGTGGCTCGCCTTCTTCGCGTCGTTCGCGGTGAAGATGCCGATGTGGCCGGTCCACACCTGGCTGCCCGACGCGCACGTGCAGGCGCCCACCGCGGGGTCGGTGATCCTGGCGGGCGTGCTGCTGAAGCTCGGCGGCTACGGCTTCCTGCGCTTCAGCCTGCCGATGTTCCCGGAGGCCTCGGCAAGCCTCGTGTGGCTGGTGTTCGGCCTGTCGGCGGTGGCGGTGATCTACACCAGCCTCGTCGCGCTGGTTCAGTCCGACATGAAGAAGCTGATCGCCTATTCCTCGGTCGCGCACATGGCGATCGTGACGATCGGTCTGTTCGCGTTCAACGCGCAGGGGATCGAGGGCGCGATGATGGTGATGCTGGGTCACGGCCTGGTGTCGGGCGCGCTGTTCCTGTGCGTCGGCGTCATCTACGACCGGCTGCACACGCGTGAGATCAGCCGCTACGGCGGGCTCGCGATCAACATGCCGCGCTATGCCCTGCTGTTCCTGCTGTTCACCATGGCCTCGATCGGGCTGCCGGGAACCAGCAACTTCGTCGGCGAGATACTGGCGCTGATGGGCACCTATCAGGTGTCGACCACCATCGCCCTGCTGTGCACGACCGGCATCATCCTGGGTGCGGCGTACATGCTGTACCTGTACCGCCGCGTCGTCTTCGGCGAGATCACCTCGGACGAGGTGCGCGCGATGCCCGATCTGTCGCCGCGCGAGCTCTGGCTGCTGGCGCCGATCGCGGCGGCGGTGCTGTGGATGGGCGTCTATCCGGAAAGCTTCCTGGCGCCGATGCGCAAGGATACGCAGATCCTGCTCGCCCGCATCGACCGGGCGAAGCCCGCGGGTGACTCCAGGCCGACGAAGGGAACGGGCGTGATCCCCGCGGCCCATGCCGAAACGCCTGCGCATGGGAGCGCACACTGATGAGCTATGCCGCCAACCTTGCGATGACGCTGCCCGAGCTGGTGCTCGCGCTGGGCGCGATCGCGCTGATGCTGGTGTCTGCCTGGGGTGGCCCGGCGGCGACCCGTGCGGTGTCCTGGGCCGCGGTGGCCGTCCTCGCGGGCGCGTGCCTCGCGCTGATCGGGCCGGCGTCGTCGGGCGGCAGCGCCTTTGCCGGGCTGTACCGCGCGGACGCCTTCGCCGCGTTCGCCAAGGTGCTGATCTATATCGCCGCCGCGGTCGCGGTGGTGATGGCGCCCGACTTCTTCCGGCGCACGGCGGGCGACAATCTTCGGCCCGAATATCCGGTGCTGATCCTGCTGTCCGCCTGCGGCATGGGGATCATGGTGTCCGCGGCCGATCTGCTGACGCTGTACGTCGGCCTCGAACTGCAGAGCCTGGCGGCCTATGTGCTCGCCAGCTTCATGCGGCAGGACACGCGCTCGGCCGAGGCGGGGCTGAAGTATTTCGTGCTGGGCGCGCTCGCCTCCGGCATCCTGCTCTACGGCATCAGCCTGGTGTACGGCTTCACCGGCTCGACGCTGTTCGACGAGATCGCAGGCGCCTATGCCGCCGTGCCGCTGACGGGCCATGGCAAGTCGATCGGCCTGCTGTTCGGGCTGGTGTTCGTGTTCGCAGGGCTGGCGTTCAAGATGTCGGCGGTGCCGTTCCATATGTGGACGCCCGACGTGTACGAGGGCGCGCCGACCCCGGTGACCGCCTTCTTCGCCTCCGCGCCCAAGGTCGCGGCGATGGCGCTGGGCGTGCGGGTCGCGGTGGAGGCGATGGGCCCGGCGGAGGCGCAGTGGCGCCAGATCGTCATTTTCGCCGCGCTCGCCTCGATCCTGCTCGGCGCGGTCGCGGCGATCGGGCAGCAGAACATCAAGCGGCTGCTCGCCTATTCGTCGATCAACAACGTCGGCTTCGCGCTGATCGGCCTCGCCGCGGGGACCGAGGCGGGCGTGGCGTCGGTGATGACCTATCTGACGATCTATATCGCGATGACGCTGGGCAGCTTCCTGGTGGTGCTCCAGATGCGCGATGCCGACGGCCAGCCGGTCGAGACGATCGCCAGCCTCGCCGGCCTGTCGCGCACGCGGCCCGGCCTCGCTGCGGCGATGGCGATGTTCATGTTCTCGCTGGCGGGCATCCCGCCGCTGTTCGGCTTCTACGCCAAGTTCGCGGTCTTCTATGCCGCGGTCGAGGCGGGACTGTTCCCGCTCGCGGTGGTCGGCATCGCGATGAGCGTGATCGGCGCCTATTACTACCTGCGCGTCGTCAAGACGATGTACTTCGACGAGCCCGCGGCCGCGTATGGCGAGGGCGATGCGCTGGAGGGCGGGCTGATCGCGGTCGCGGCGGTGATCGTGTCGCCGCTCGGCTATCTGGCGATCCCGCTGCTCTCCGGCTGGACGCTGGCCGCCGCGCGCAGCCTGTTCTGAGGCGATCCCGCTGACCCGCATCGTCACGGTCGCCGATACCGGGTCGACCAACGCCGATCTGGTGGCGCTCGCCCGCGACGGCGCGGGTGAGGACGGCCTGTGGCTGCGCGCGCGGCGACAGACCGCCGGGCGCGGGCGGCAGGGCAGGCCGTGGGACTCGCCCGAGGGCAATCTGTTCGCCAGCACGCTGGTCCGCCTGTCGCCGGGCGAGCCGCCCGCGCCGACGCTGGCGTTGGTCGCGGCGGTCGCGCTGGACGAGGCGGTGCGCCTCGCCATCCCCGCCGACCGCGCGCGCCGGCTGGCGCTCAAATGGCCCAACGACCTGCTGCTGGCGGGCGCGAAGCTGTCGGGCATCCTGCTGGAGCGCAGCGGCGACTGGGTCGTGATCGGGATCGGCGTCAACGTCGCCTGTCATCCCGATCTGCCCGATCGCGCGACCACCAGCCTGCATGCCGAGGGCGCGACTCTGGACGCGGCCGCGTTTCTGGATTCGCTCGCGGCGCAGTTCGGCGCGTGGCTGACGCTGTGGCGGAGGCAGGGGCTGGCGCCGGTCGCCCAGCGCTGGCGCGAACGGGCGCACCCGCCGGGCACCCCGCTGGTCGCGCGCCTGCCCGATGGCGAGGAGGTGCCCGGCACGTTCGAGACGCTGGACGAAGACGGCGCGCTGGTGCTCCGCTTGGCGGACGGCACCGCGCGTGTCATCCACGCCGGCGACGTGTTCCTGGTCGGATGAGGGGATAGGCCATGCTGCTCGCGGTGGATGCCGGCAACACCAACCTGGTCTTCGCGCTGGTCGAGGCGGGGACGCGCGAGATCAAGGCGCGCTGGCGCATCGCCACCGACCCGCGCCGCACCGCCGATGAATATGCGGTGTGGCTCAGCCAGCTGCTCGCGCTGGAAGGGTTCAGCCGCGACGATGTCGAGGCGGTGATCGTCTCCACCGTGGTGCCGCGCGCGCTCCACAATCTGGAGGTGCTGGCGTCGAAATATTTCAAGGTCGATGCGCTGGTGGCGGGGCGCAAGCCGGTCGAATGGGGTCTGGCGCTCGACGTCGACGAGCCGCAGAACCTGGGCGCGGACCGCGCGGTCAACACGATCGCGGCACATGCGCTCCACGCCGGCGACCTGATCGTCATCGACTTCGGCACCGCGACGACGGTCGATCATTCCGACTTCAAGGGCGCGTACAAGGGCGGGATCATCGCCCCGGGCATCAACCTGTCGCTCGACGCGCTGGTCAACGCCGCCGCCAAGCTGCCGCGCATCGCGATCGAGGCGCCGCGCGGGAACATGAGCGTGATCGGCCGCAACACGGTCGATCAGATGAACATCGGCATCTATTGGGGCTATATCGCGATGATCGAGGGGCTGGTCGCGCGGATGAAGCGCGAGATCGCGCGCCCGGTGAAGGTGGTCGCGACCGGCGGCCTCGCCACGTTGTTCGAGCAGCATACCGACGTGTTCGATGCGATCGAGCCCGACCTGACGATCCAGGGGCTGGCGATCATGTGGGAACGCGCCCATATAGCTTCGTGATATTCGCGCCGCCCGGCGCTTTCCGGGCATTTCACCCTATGACGTCTCGCGGCTGGAGATTCCGGCTCTCGCTGGGATGACGGACGAAAGACATAAATGACCAATCCAACGAAGAACGAACTCCTTTTCTGCGCGCTCGGCGGTTCCGGCGAAATCGGCATGAACGTCACCTTGTACGGCCATGCCGGCAAGTGGCTGATGATCGATTGCGGCGTGACCTTCGCCGATGCGCATTATCCCGGGATCGACGTGATCCTGCCCGACCTGCGCTTCATCGAGGAGCGGCTGGGCGATCTGGTCGGGATCGTGCTGACCCACGGGCATGAGGACCATATCGGCGCGCTGCCGTATCTGGCCGAGGATCTGGGCGTGCCGATCTACGCCACCCCCTTCACCGCGGGGCTGGTGCGCGGCAAGCTGGAGGAGGAGCGGATCGAGGACCGGGTGAAGATCCGGCTGGTCCATGCGCGCAAGCCGTTCGACGTCGGCCCGTTCAAGCTCGAGGTGGTGCCGCTGTCGCATTCGATACCCGAGGCCAATGCGCTGCTGATCGGGACCAAGGCGGGCACGGTTTTCCACACCGGCGACTGGAAGCTGGATCCCACCCCGGTGATCGGCAAGCCGGCCTCGCCCGCGGAACTGACCGCGATCGGCGACGACGGCGTCGACGTGCTGGTGTGCGATTCGACCAACGTCTTCAACAATGACGCCTCGCCCAGCGAGGCGAGCGTGCGCGACGGGCTGATGGAGAGTGTGGGGCGCGCGCGCGGTCGCGTCGTCGTCACGACCTTCGCCTCGAACGCCGCGCGCCTGTCGACGCTGGGCAAGGTGGCGCAGGAGACGGGCCGCAAGCTGTGCGTCACCGGGCGCTCGCTCGACCGGATCATCAAGGTCGCGCGGCAGACGGGCTATCTGAAGGATTTCCCCGACACGATCGACATGGACGCCGCGATGCGTATGCCGCGCAACAAGGTGCTGGTGGTCGCGACGGGCGGGCAGGGCGAGGAACGCGCCGCGCTGGCGCGCATCGCCGCGGGATCGCACCCGATCAAGCTCGACATGGGCGACATGGTCATTTTCTCGTCGAAGCAGATCCCCGGCAACGAGGTGGCGATCGGCCGTATCCAGAACCAGCTCGCCGCCAAGGGCGTGGAGATGGTGACCGAGAAGCAGGCGCACGTCCACGTCTCCGGCCACCCGGGCCGTCCGGAACTGGCCAAGATGTACGGCTGGCTGCGCCCGCGCGTACTGCTGCCGGTGCATGGCGAGATGCGCCACCTGATGGAGCATGCGCGCTACGGCCAGACGCAGGGCATCCGCGACGCTTTCGTCCAGACCAACGGCGACATCGTCCGCCTGGCGCCGGGCAAGCCCGAGAAGATCGGCAACGCGCCGGTCGGGCGGCTGGTGCTGGACGGCGACGTGATCCTGCCGTCCGACGGCGGCACGATCAACGACCGCCGCCGTATCGCGGTCAACGGGCAGATCTCGGTCGGGATCGCGGTCGACCGCAACGGCCGTGCGGGCGGCGTCCCCGAGGTCCGCTTTCAGGGTATCCCGGTGGAGGAGGAGCGCGAGCCCTTCCTGGAGGATGCGGTCGAGGCCGCGAAGGACGCGATGCAGGGCCGCGTGCGCGACCGCGAGCGGCTGCGCGAGGACGTGCGCCTCGCGGTACGCAAGGTCGCCACGCGCTGGACCGGCAAGAAGCCGATCATCGACGTCGTGATCGTCCAGGTCTGACGCGATGCGCTGGACGTCGATGCTGGCGATCTACGTCCTGTTCTGGGCGTTCTCGGTCTTCCTCGTCCTGCCATGGGGCGTGCGCACCTCCGCAGAGGCGGGGGCGGAGCACGTCCCCGGCACCGCGGAGAGCGCGCCGCACGAATTTTCGCTGAAGAAGGTCGCGATCCGCACCACCATCGTAGCGACGATCCTGTTCGCGCTGTTCATCGCCAATTACGAATTCGGCTGGGTACACCCCGGCATGGTCGTCGGCGCGGTGGAGCGCTGACGCCGCGCACGGGACCGCGCTCGTTTCCCGTTGTGAGACAGGTTCGCTTTTCCGCCGCCGGAACAATTGGTTGGCGACGATGGTTCGGCTCCCGCAACGATATGTAACGGGAGAGTAACATGGCGGACTATCGGACCACGGACGAGCGGGTGGTCGTGCGCCGCGGCGGCGCCGGGCGGACGATCGCGATCATCGCCGGGATCGCGCTCCTGATCGCCATCGTCCTGTTCGCCACCGGCTTCTGGAGCGCGGACGTCAAGGAGGGCTCGCTGCCGAAGGTGGACGTGTCGGCCAAGGGCGGCGAGCTGCCGAAGGTCGATCTGGACAGCAAGGAAGTCGTCGTCGGCACCAAGAAGACCGAGGTCGACGTGCCTGTCGTGGGCGTGAAGGACAATGGCGAGAAGTGATCGTCACCCGATAAGCCGGTAACGGCGGGGCGGACCGGCGACGGTCCGCCCTTTTGCGTCGTCGTGTACCGGACGTACAGGTGCATCCGGCCGCGACAGCGCGTAAGGGGCGGGCATGTCGCAACCGCTGTCGATCCTCCATCTCCATTCCACCTTCGACCTGGGCGGCAAGGAGGCGCGCGCCGTCCGGCTGATGAACGCGTTCGGCGATCGCGCGCGGCATACGATCGTCTCCGCGATGCCCGACCGCCTCGGCGCGCGGGGGCGGATCGACCAGCGCATCCGCTACGAGATCGCGCAGGACGCGCCGCCGCTGACCGGCAAGCCTTCGGTCGCGCGCTACGAGGCGATCGCGCGTTACATGCGGCGCTTCGACCTGGTGCTCACCTACAATTGGGGCGCGATCGACGGGGTGATGGCCAGGCGCGTGTTCGCGCGCGGCACGCCGCCCGTCGTCCATCACGAGGACGGCTTCAACGAGGACGAGGCCGGCGGGCTGAAGCGCGAGCGCAACCTCTACCGCCGGCTGGCGCTGGGTGCCGCGGCGGCGCTGGTGGTGCCCAGCAAGGCGCTGGAGCAGATCGCGCTGGAGACGTGGAAGCAGCCGCGCGGGCGCGTGCATCGCATCGGCAACGGCATCGCGACCGCACTCTACGCCGGGCGACCCGATCCCGGGGCGATCCCCGGCTTCGTCCGCAACGAGCGCGAGCTGGTGATCGGCAGCGTCGCCGGGCTGCGCGCGGTCAAGGACCTGCCCGCGCTGGTCCGCGCGGTGGGCGGGCTGTCGGCGCGGTTCCGGCTGGTGATCGTGGGGGAGGGGCCGGAGCGCGCCGCGATCGAGCAGGCCGCGATGGCGATGGGGATCGACGATCGCGTCGTCCTGCCCGGCTTTATCGACCGTCCGTATCGCTACATGGGGTTGTTCGACGTGCTGGCGCTGTCGTCCCGCTCGGAACAGGCGCCGATCAGCGTGCTGGAGGCGATGGCGGCGGGGCTGCCGGTCGTCGCCCCGCCGGTCGGCGACGTCGCCGACATGGTGTCCGACGCCAACCGCCCCTTCATCACCGAGCATCACGGCGAGGTGCGCCTGCGCGACATGATCCAGGCGCTGGCCGACAACCCGGACGGACGCCGTGCGATCGGGGCCGCGAACCAGGCGAAGGCCAGGGCCGAGCATGACGAGGGCGTGATGATCGAGCGCTATGCAAACCTGTACGCGGGCGCGCTGGGCCGCCCGGGATGCCTGACCCCGCGGTAGCGCAGGTCGCAATTTTGTCGCGTCCCGGCCGGTTTGGTTTATACGGGCGCTTCGTCATCTGGCTGTAAACGGGAAAGCGCGTGTTCAAGGGGCTGAAGCCGATCGTCTATGCGGGCCGCGAAGTCTGGCCGCTGGTGGAGGGTGGCAAGGGCGTCGCGGCCACCAATCATGCCTCCGCGGGGGCATGGGCCGCGGCCGGCGGGATCGGCACCGTATCCGCAGTCAACGCCGACAGCTACGACCCCGAGGGGCGGATCATCCCGCAGGTGTATCGCGCGCTGACCCGGCGCGAGCGGCATGAGGAACTGATCGCCTACGCCATCGACGGCGCGGTCCAGCAGGTGCAGCGCGCCTGGGACATCGCCGGCGGCAAGGGGGCGATCAACATCAACGTCCTGTGGGAAATGGGCGGCGCGCAGCGCGTGCTGGAGGGGGTGCTGGAGCGGACCCGCGGGCTGGTCGCGGGCGTCACCTGCGGCGCGGGCATGCCGTACAAGCTGTCCGAGATCGCCGCCGCGCACAACGTCAACTATCTGCCGATCGTCAGCTCCGGCCGCGCCTTCCGCGCGCTGTGGAAGCGCGCCTATTCGAAGGTCGCGGACCTGCTGGGCGCGGTCGTCTACGAGGATCCGTGGCTCGCGGGCGGGCACAACGGCCTATCGAATGCGGAGGATCCGCTGAAGCCGGAGGATCCCTATCCCCGCGTGAAGGTGCTGCGCGACACGATGCGCGACGGCGGCATCCCCGACAGCACGCCGATCATCATGGCGGGCGGCGTCTGGTACCTGCGCGACTGGAACGACTGGATCGACAATCCGGAGCTGGGGCAGATCGCGTTCCAGTACGGCACGCGGCCGCTGCTGACGAAGGAAAGCCCGATCCCGGAGGGGTGGAAGGCCAAGCTGATGGAGATCGAGGAGGGCGAGGTATCGCTCCACCGCTTCTCGCCCACCGGCTTCTATTCCTCCGCGGTCCGCAACCCGTTCCTGCGCCAGCTGGAGGCGCGCTCGGAGCGCCAGATCCCGTTTTCGACGCAGGAGGCCGGCGATCACGTCTTCCAGCTTGACGTCGGGGTGAAGGGCAAGAACTTCTGGGTGACGCGGGGCGACCTGCTGCGCGCGCGCCAGTGGTTCGGGGAGGGCTTCACCGACGCGCTGAAGACGCCGGACAACACGCTGGTCTTCGTATCGCCGGGCGAGAAGGCGGAGATTCGCAAGGACCAGGCGGACTGCATGGGCTGCCTCAGCCAGTGCCTGTTCTCCAGCTGGGCGGATACCGAGACGAACTCGACCGGGCGCCTCGCCGATCCGCGCAGCTTCTGCATCCAGAAGACATTGCAGGACATCGCGCACGGCGGCGAGACCGATCGCAACCTGATGTTCGCGGGTCACGCCGCCTACAACTTCAAGCGCGATCCCTTCTATTCCAACGGCTTCGTGCCAAGCGTGAAGCAGCTGGTCGATCGCATCCTGACGGGGGATTGATGCTGGACGGCGCGCTGCGCGCCGTCGCGGCGGCGATGGCGTCGGCGCGGGATCCCTGGTGGGTGATCGGCAGCGCGGCGGTGCGGCTGCACGGCGTGGAGACGCCGGTTGCCGATATCGACGTGCTGACCAGCGTCGCGGACGGGGAAGCGATCGTCGCCGCGTGGCGCCGCGGGGTCGTCATCGGGGCAGCGGACCACCGCTTTCGCTCGACGCCGTTCGCGCGTCTGGACGGTGCGGCGTTGCCGATCGAGATCATGGCCGGGCTGCACGTCCATCGCGATGGCGCTTGGCGCCCGGTGTTGCCGCGGTCGCGGGTCGTTCACGGCGGATTTCCGGTACCCGACCGGGCCGAGCTGATCGCGATCCTGCGGCTGTTCGGGCGGCCGAAGGACATGCGAAGGGCCGCGCTGCTGGGTGCGGCGCCGCCCTTCACGGTCGGCTGAAACCGGCTCAGTCGACGACGGTGCCGACCACGGCGCCACCGACGCCGCCGACCGCTGCACCCTTTTCGATGCTGCCGCCGGTCGCCGCCGCGACACCGGCGCCGCCCGCACCGCCGATCGCCGCACCGCGCAGCGTGGAACAGGCCGACATCGACACGGCGGACGCGACGAGCAGCGCGGACAGGGCGATCTTCTTCATGGGACGGTTCCTCTGTTGGATGGCTGCGTGATTAATGCAGCGCAACATGTCAGGTTCCGGCAGGACATGTTTCGTCACGCTTTCTCCGTGGCTTGGGCCGGGGCCCGGTCGTGGCGTCCGCGACAAACGTGTCCGCGCTGCAACGCGCGCGACATCGCGCGGTACGGCGCGGCGCGCATCCGGACGGCCTCGAACCGGAGGTGCCCTGCGATGCTGCACGACCATGAAGCCGATTATCATGCCAGGCGCGCGCGCGAGGAGGCGGTGCGCGCGATCCATGCCCGCGGGCAGGCCGCGGCGATCCATCAGGAATTGTGCCTGCGCTACAGCGGGCGAATGATCGCGGCGCTGATCCTGGGTGCGGCGGATCGCGTCAGGCGGCGCCCGCGCGGCGCATGAGGCGTCAGGCCCAGCCCTCCAGCACCTGATCCGGCGGGCGATGACCGTCGGCCCACATGCGGATGTTGGCGATGACCCGCTCGCCAGAGGCGACGCGCCCCTCGTAGGTCGCGGAGCCCATGTGCGGGGTCATCACGACGTTGGGAAGCGCCAGCAGGCGGGGGTCGATCTCCGGCTCGTGCCGCCAGACGTCGAGCCCGGCACCGGCCAGCCGCCCCTGTTCCAGCGCCGTCACCAGCGCATCCTCGTCCAGGATGCCGCCGCGGCTGGCGTTGATGACGAACACATGGTCGCGCAGCAGCGCGATGCGCCGCGCATCGAGCAGGTCGCGGCTGTCGGCGTTGAGCGGCGTGTGGATCGTCAGGATGTCGATCGCGCCCAGCATTTCGTCCAGGTTGGGGTGCCATTGCGCGCCGAACTCCGCCTCCACCACCTTGGGCAGGCGCGTGCGGTTGTGATAGTGGATCGACAGGCCGAACGCGCGCGCGCGGCGCGCCACCGCCTGCCCGATACGCCCCATGCCGACGATGCCCAGCGCCTTGCCGCCGATGCGGTAGCCCAGCATCCCGCCGGGGCTCCACCCCTTCCACTCGCCGGTGCGGACCAGCTTCTCGCCCTCCGCCAGTCGCCGCGGCACCGACAGGATCAGCGCCATCGTCATGTCGGCGGTATCCTCGGTCAGCACGCCGGGGGTGTTGGTCACGATGATGCCGCGCGCGCGCGCCGCGGTCAGATCGATATGGTTCACCCCCGCACCGAAATTCGCGATCAGGCGCAGCCGATCGCCCGCCGCCTCGATCAGCCCGGCGTCGATCGCGTCGGTGACGGCGGGGACCAGCACGTCGCAATCCGCCATCGCGGCGGCAAGCTCGTCGCGGGTCATGGGGCGGTCGTCGCGGCGCAGCTGCGTATCGAACAGCTCCTCCAGTCGCCGCATGACGACGTCCGGCAGCTCGCGCGTGACGATCACCTTGGGGCGGGCGGAGCGTCGCGTATCGGCCATGCCAGCGGATTGGCGCAGGGGAGGGGGCGCGTCAACGGTTGATGCCACGGCGATCCCGACGCTACAGGACGATCCTGGACGGGGAAGCCTGACTTGGGAAGGACGACGGCGATGCGACGGGTGGCGGTCTGGGCGATGATGGCGGCGGTGGTCGCGCCGCTGCCCGCGGAGGCCGCGCCGGAGGAGCGCAAGCCGCCCTATTACGCCTCGCTCGCGCCCGCGCGCGCCCGGATGCGCACGGGCCCGGGTCGTACCTTTCCCGCCAGCTGGCTATACGTCCGCGCCGGGCTGCCGGTGCGGGTGATCGACACGTTCAAGGAATGGCGCAAGATCGAGGATCCGAGCGGAACGCAAGGGTGGATGCTGGGCAATATGGTCAGCAGCACCCGCACCGCGATCATCCAGGGGACGGAGGCTGCGGACATGCGCGATCGCCCCGGCGGCCCGCGCATCGTCTTTCGCGCTCAGCCCGGCGTCGTGGGACGCGTCGGCCAGTGCGCGAACGGCTGGTGCCATTTCGACGTGCGCGGGCAGGCCGGGTTCGTCCAGACCGATCGCCTGTGGGGCGTCGACGCGGGGGAGGCGCTGCCATGACGTTCCGGCTCGACGGGTTCGATCTCGACGCCTTCGTCGCGGCGACGCTGGCGGAGGATCTGGGGGAGGGCGGCGACGTCACCTCCGCTGCGGTCATTCCGGCGACGGCGCGCTTCGCGGCGGTGATGGACAGCCGCGACGCGATCACGGTGTGCGGGCTGGAGATCGCCGCGGCCTTCTTCCGCACGCTCGACCCCGACGCATCGATCGAGCTGATCGCGGCGGACGGGGACCGCGTCGCGCCAGACAGCGACCTGATGCGCGTGACCGGCGATGCGCGCGCGCTGCTGACTGCGGAGCGATCCGCGCTCAACACGGTCCAGCATCTGTCGGGGATCGCGACGCTGACGCGCGCCTATGTCGACCGGATCGAGGGCACCGGGGCCACGCTGCTCGACACCCGCAAGACGATCCCGGGGCTGCGGCGGCTGGAGAAATACGCCACGCGCACCGGCGGCGCGCGCAACCACCGCATGGGGCTGTGGGATGCGGCGATGATAAAGGATAATCACGTCGCCGTCGCCGGCGGGGTCGGTCGCGCGGCGGCGCTGGCGAAGGCGGCCGGTATCGCGGACATCATCGTCGAGGTCGACCGCATCGACCAGATCGCGCCCGCGCTCGACGCCGGCGCGACGCACCTGCTGCTCGACAACATGCCGCCCGCGACCCTGCGCCAGGCGGTGGCGCTGATCGCGGGGCGGGTGCCGAGCGAGGCCTCGGGCGGGGTCACGCTGGAGACGATCCGCGCCATCGCGGAGACGGGCGTCACCTATGTCAGCGTGGGTCGCATCACCCAGTCGGCGCCGGCGGCCGATATCGGGCTGGATTTCGCCGCGGCCTGACGACCTTAGCTTGCGTGAACGCGACCGCACGCGCAGGAAGGGCGCGTGACCAACGACGAAAGCCCGGCCGTGACCGCTGCCCGATCGATCCTGCATTATGCCATGCCGATGGCGATCGCGATGGGGCTGGCGATGGTGCCGGGTGCGGCGGCGGCGCAGGCGCTGTCGTGCGAGATCCCCGCACAGCTGCCGCGTCCGCGCCCCGACCTGCCTAGCGCGAGCCAGCCCGTCCGCCGGTTGCCGATCGCCAGCTACACGCTCGCGATCAGCTGGAGCCCGGAGTTCTGCCGCACCCGCGCCGACCGGCCGAACGCGCAGTTCCAGTGCGGCGGCGGCAACCGTTTCGGCTTCGTGCTCCACGGGCTGTGGCCCGACGGGCCGGGCAAGGACTGGCCGCAATATTGCCGCGCGACCCCGATCCTGTCGCGCAAGGTGATCCGCGACCACCTGTGCGCCACCCCGTCGCCGCAGCTGTTGCAGCACGAGTGGGCGAAGCACGGCACCTGCATGGCCGGCTACACGCCGCAGCGCTACTTCGCGAAGTCGAACGCGTTGTTCGCGCAGCTGCGCTTCCCGGACATGGAGCGACTGTCGCGCACGCCCCAGACCGCCGGGCGGCTGGCGGAGGAGATGGCGCGCAGCAATCCCGGGCTGGGTGTCGACATGATGCGGATCACGACGACGCGGCAGGGCTGGCTGGACGAGATCTGGTTGTGCCTCGACAAGCGTTTCCGGTACGCGCGCTGCCCCACGCATCAGGGCGGCGTGACGCCCGCCACCACGGTGCGCATCTGGCGCGGGCGGGCGATGGCGGCGGCGCGATAAGGCGCGATGTCGCTGTTCCCCGGCCTTCGCGGGACCTTTGCAAAAGGCTACACCGTGCTCCTGCGCCCTTCTTGCAAACGTCCCGCCTTCGCCGGGGAGGCGGTTGTGGCCGGTTCAAGCCGCGTGGATCAAACTCTGGCCGAAGAAAACCTGGACCCCGGGTCAAGGCTCTCCTGAGCGAAGTCGAAGGGCCCGGGGTGACGGCAAGGAGCGAACCCCTGTTCCAGCAGACTACCGCTTGCGCGTGAGCTCGCGCATCGCATCGTCCAGTCCGGCGAGCGTCAGCGGGTACATGCGATCGGTCATCAGCTCGCGGATGATCTTCACCGATTGCGAATAGCCCCATTGCGCCTGCGCCACGGGGTTGAGCCACACCGCGGCGGGATAGGTGTTGGTCAGCCGCTGCATCCACACCGCGCCCGACTCCTCGTTGAAATGCTCGACCGAGCCGCCGGGATGCGTGATCTCGTACGGGCTCATCGATGCATCGCCGACGAAGATCAGCTTGTAGTCGTGGCCGTATTTGTGGAGCACGTCCCACAGCGGAGTGCGCTCCTGAAAGCGGCGCTTGTTGTCCTTCCACACGCCCTCATACGGGCAATTGTGGAAGTAGAAGAATTCGAGGTTCTTGAACTCGGTCGTCGCGGCGGAGAACAGTTCCTCGCACAGCCTGATGAACGGGTCCATCGACCCGCCGACATCGAGGAACAGCAGCAGCTTGACCGCATTGCGCCGTTCCGCGCGCATATGCACGTCCAGCCAGCCCTGCCGCGCGGTGCCGTCGATCGTCGCGTCGATGTCCAGCTCGTCCGCCGCGCCCTCGCGCGCGAACTTGCGCAATCGCCGCAGCGCGATCTTGATGTTGCGGGTGCCCAGCTCGCGCGTGCTGTCCAGATTGCGGAACTCGCGCTGGTCCCACACCTTGATCGCGCGCTTCTCCTTCGACTCGCCGCCGATCCGCACGCCCTCGGGATTGTAGCCCGCATTGCCATAGGGGCTGGTGCCGCCGGTCCCGATCCATTTGTTGCCGCCCTGGTGGCGCTTCTGCTGCTCCTCGAGCCGCCTCTTCAGCGTCTCCATGATCTCGTCCCAGGAGCCGAGCGACTTGATCGCCTCCATCTCCTCGGGAGTCAGGTATTTCTCCGCGATCGCCTTCAGCCAATCCTCGGGGATTTCCGCGCCGGCTTGGCCGAAGCTGGCCTCCAGTCCCTTGAACACCTTGGCGAAGACCTGGTCGAACTTGTCGAGCAGCCCCTCGTCCTTCACGTACACCGCGCGGCTGAGGTAATAGAAATCCTCCGGCGAGCGGTCGATCACGTCGGCCTGCAACGCTTCGAGAAGGAGGAGATGCTCTTTCATGCTGGCCGGGATGCCGGCGGAGCGGAGCTCGTCGAGGAAAGCGAGGAACATGCCCGCATGATGCCCCGCCCGGACGGCCGTGTCGAGTTGCTATCGAAGACCCGGTTGGTACAGCGGGCGGCGGTTGCCGCCTTCGGGACATGGGCGCCGATGAGCGCGCCGATATCGTTGGCGTGGGTCGGCGGCGCGGCAGGGCGCCGATCATGGGCGATCCGGGTTGATGGCCGGTCAACCCATGTTGGACAGATGCTGCACCGGCGCGGCCGCGCCCGCGCGCGACGACGCCGGGCGCTCGGTCGCCGCCCGCGCGGCGCGGCGTACCTCGCGCGTCGCCTTCAGCACGGCGCTGAGATAGCGGTGATCCTGTCGCAGGAACCGCCGCGGCGTGGTGCCCAGGAAGCGATCGGCATCGCGCAGGAAGTGCGAGGCGTCGAAATAGGTCGGCGCGATCGCGCCGTAACCGGCGTCGTCGCCGGCGTGCATCATCCGCACCAGCGAGCGCAGGAAGCGGGTGCGGATCAGCAGCGTCTTGGGCGGGAAGCCGAAATAGCGCGTCGCCAGCCGACGCAGCGCGGCGGGGGTCATCCCGACCGCGGTCGCGGCGGCGGACAGGTCGCGGGTGGCATCGTCCGCGATCAGCCGCTGCACCGCGACGATCGCGGCATCGTCGGGGGTCGCAGGCGCCACGATCGCGAGCAGCATGTCGTCCAGGATCGCCTTCACCTCGCTGCCCTGGTCGCTGTCGCGCAGCCGCTGGAGCGTGCGCGCCACCCAGGCCGCGGGCAGCACCGTCTCCAGCGGCACGATGCGGTCGCGGTAGAGATCGGCGCGCCGGTTCATCAGCCGCGCCCAGCCCAGCGGGGTGAGGTCGACCCCGACCGTGACGCCGCCGTGCGTCGTCATCTGCATCGCCTTGCTGGCAGTGCCGTACAATGCGGCCTCGGGAATGGGATCGTACCGCCGCGACCCGATCGTCAGCGTGATCGGGTCCGGCGCCAGGACGAAGCGCAGCGCGGGCCATGACGGCAACAGCCATTGCTCCCGCCCGTCATGATGCGTGCGCTCCGAATCCATGACGTGATAGTTGCTGACGAGGTCGCGGAGCGCCGGGGCCGGCATCTCCACCCGCAGCGCGGTGTGATCGGGCACGTCGAAGCGGTCGACGTGCACGCCCGGGGTCAACGAACCGCTTTCGATCATACGCCAACCTCCCGCCGCACGGGACCCGTGTAGCGTGGTTAACGTCGGATGAACAATGTCGGTCGCAACCGGGACGCGCGCGCGATCAGTTCTTGTTCGCCTGCCGCTTCGCCATGAATGCCAGCCGCTCGAACAGCATCACGTCCTGCTCGTTCTTGAGCAAGGCGCCGTGAAGCGGCGGGATCGCCTTGGTCGGATCGCGGTTCTGCAACACCTCCAGCGGCATATCCTCGTGCAGCAGCAGCTTCAGCCAGTCGAGCAACTCGCTGGTCGACGGCTTCTTCTTCAGCCCCGGGACCTCGCGCACGTCGTAGAAGATGTCCATCGCCCTGGCGACGAGCATCTTCTGGATGCCGGGGAAGTGGACGTCGACGATCGACTGCATCGTCTCGCGATCCGGGAACTTGATATAGTGGAAGAAGCAGCGGCGCAGGAACGCGTCGGGCAGCTCCTTTTCGTTGTTCGAGGTGATGACGACGATCGGGCGCTCCGTGGCGCGGACGGTTTCCTTCGTCTCGTAGACGTGGAATTCCATCCGATCGAGCTCCTGCAACAGGTCGTTGGGGAATTCGATATCCGCCTTGTCGATCTCGTCGATCAGCAGGACGGCGGGCTTTTCGCGCTGGAACGCCTCCCACAACTTGCCCTTGCGGATGTAATTGGCGATGTCGTGGACGCGCTCGTCGCCCAGCTGGCCGTCGCGCAGGCGCGCGACCGCGTCATATTCGTAGAGGCCCTGCTGCGCCTTGGTGGTCGACTTGATGTTCCATTCGATCAGGTCGGTGCCGACCGCCTTGGCGATTTCGTAGGCGAGGACCGTCTTGCCGGTGCCCGGCTCCCCCTTCACCAGCAGCGGGCGGCGCAGCGTCACCGCAGCATTGACCGCGACCTTCAGGTCATCGGTCGCGACATAATTCTGCGTTCCCTCGAACCGCTGCATAGCCTCTTCCCGTCGTCATCTCGAATAACGGGTATGGTGTAGCGGGAAGGATCGCCGCTGCGCAAGCGCGCGGTTACAGCTGGGCGCGGGCGGTGGCCCGTGCCGCGAGCAGATGCCACAGGCCGCGGTGCTGCGCGAGCATCTGCTGCGCGCCGAACGCCATCGCGCGTTCGACCGGGGGCGTGGCGTCCACCCCCTCGACGAAGGCGTGCGCGGCGATGCTCGTGGCGGTGAAGTCGGTGGCGGCGCGCAGGCCGACGCGATCGGCGCAACTGTCGAGCACGCGGCGCACCGCGGCCCAGTCCAGGACGAAGGCCAGCGCGGTGCCGGTCGCACAGCCGTTGCGGTCGGATTGCGCCAGCATCTCCAGCGTATGGCGCTGGCCCAATATCGCGGCCTGCGACGCGGCCTGGTTGGGGGTGGAGGGCAGGGGGCCGACCGCGGACGCCAGCCGGATCAGCATCGATCGCTCCGCGGTCATCGCCGCCCCCGCCGCAATCAGCCAGTCGCGCGCCGCATCGTCGGTCGTCCGCGCCATGGCGTGGTCGACGATCCCCGGGAACGCGCCGTGGACGACCGCGAGCGCGTGGACCGCGTCGGTCAGGTCGCGCAGCGTAGCGGTCGCACTCCCCAGCGTCGCGGCATGCGGCGAGGCCGCGGTGCCGTCCGACGCGACCAGCGTCAGGATGGTGGCAGCCGCGCCTGTGGGTTTGAGCCCGACGTTACCGAGTATCGTCGCCATCATCGCGCCTCCCGAACGCCAGCTTGCGAGAACCGGAAGGCGACCCCCGCATCCCGTGACGCGGAAATAGCAGCGCGACGTAAATGGGAGGTTTATGTCGGAATTTTTTACAATCGGGGAGGCGTTGCATCCTCTTCTGTCCCCGGTGGAGGCCGGACCTTTGCAAAACAGGTGCAACGGCATCGAGCCCACGCCGTGCTCGTGCGCAGGCAGGAGCCCAGGGCCAAGCAGAACAACGCCTTATGGGACCCGCAACTCCGGGCTCCTGCCTGCGCAGGAGCACGGTGTAGCCTTTTGCAAAGGTCTCGCCTTCGCCGGGGACGAAGACTTTTGCAAAGGTCCCGACTCGTTCCGGCGTCTGGCGCTGCGCACACCGGCACCGTGCCGGGGCGCGGCGCGGTGGATGCCGGAACGGGTCCGGCATGACGACGTGGGCTGTCATGCAGGTTTCGCGGCCACCGGGGATCGGAACGCCTCCGACTCCCCGACGCCGCAGACGCCGGTCACTGGTCCAGGAACGACCGCATCTTGCGGCTGCGGCTGGGGTGCTTCAGCTTGCGCAGCGCCTTGGCCTCGATCTGGCGGATACGCTCGCGGGTCACGCTGAACTGCTGGCCGACCTCCTCCAGCGTGTGGTCGGTGTTCATTCCGATGCCGAAGCGCATGCGCAGCACCCGCTCCTCGCGCGGGGTGAGGCTGGCGAGCACGCGCGTCACCGTCTCCTTCAGGTTCGCCTGGATCGCGGCATCGACCGGGATCACCGCATTCTTGTCCTCGATGAAGTCGCCCAGGTGCGAATCCTCCTCGTCGCCGATCGGCGTTTCGAGGGAGATCGGCTCCTTGGCGATCTTCATCACCTTGCGCACCTTCTCCAGCGGCATGGAAAGGCGCTCCGCCATTTCCTCCGGCGTCGGTTCGCGGCCCTGCTCGTGCAGGAACTGGCGGCTGGTGCGCACCAGCTTGTTGATCGTCTCGATCATATGGACCGGAATGCGGATCGTGCGCGCCTGGTCCGCGATCGACCGCGTGATCGCCTGGCGGATCCACCAGGTGGCATAGGTCGAGAATTTGTAGCCGCGGCGATACTCGAACTTGTCGACCGCCTTCATCAGCCCGATGTTGCCCTCCTGGATCAGGTCCAGGAACTGCAGCCCGCGGTTGGTGTATTTCTTGGCGATCGAGATGACGAGGCGCAGGTTGGCCTCCACCATCTCCTTCTTGGCGATCCGCGCCTCGCGCTCCGCCTTCTGCACCATGTTCACGATGCGGCGGAACTCGCTCAGCGCCATGCCGGTCTGCTGGCTGATCTCGCTGATCTCGGTCCGGATACGATCGACCGCCGCCACCTCGTTGGTCGCGAACGCCGCCCACTTCTTGTCGAGGCCCGCGACCGAGGGAATGAAGCCCTCGTCCAGCTCATGCCCCATGTACCGCTCCAGGAAGTCCTTGCGGTTGACCTTGTGGCGCTCCGCCAGCCGCAGCATCTGCCCGCCCAGCGCGGTCAGGCGCCGGTTGTAGCTGTACAGCTGGTCGACCAGATACTCGATCTTGCTCTGGTGGAACTGGACGCTCTCGACCTCGGCGGTCAGCTCCTCGCGCAGCTTCTGGTACTTGCGCTCCTCGGCGGTCGACAGCCCGTCGCCCGACGTCATCGCGAACAGCCGGCTCTCCTGCATCCTGGAGAACTTCTTGTAGATCGCGGTGATGTTGGCGAATTTCTCCAGCGCGACCGGCTTGAGCGTCTCCTCCATCTGCGCGAGGCTGAGGGTATTGTCCTCCTCCTCGTCGTCGCTGGGGCGCGGCGCACGACGCTCGGTCATGTCGTCCTCGTCGTCGGCGGCGACCTCCTCGGGCTCTTCCTCTTCCTTGAACTGCGGGCCGGCGTTGGACGCGCTGATCTCGCCGTTGTCGTCCTCGGCGCCCTCGACCTGCTCGGCCGACGGGCCCTTGGACAGCATCGCGTCGAGATCGACGATCTCGCGCAGCTGCATCGTGCCTTCGTTCAGCGCGGTGGACCAGTCGATGATGGCGTTGAACGTGATCGGGCTTTCGCACAGCCCCAGGATCATCGTGTCGCGACCGGCCTCGATCCGCTTGGCGATCGCGATCTCGCCCTCGCGCGACAGCAGCTCCACCGCCCCCATCTCGCGCAGGTACATGCGGACGGGATCGTCGGTGCGATCGACCGTCTCCTTCTTCTTCTCGACGACGGGGGCGGAACCGTCGGCCTCGGCGTCGGTCGACTCCGCTTCCTCGTCGTCGGCGCGCTCCTCGGTCTCGCCGTCCTCGCCCGCTTCCTCGTTCTCGACGATATTGACGCCCATCTCGTTCAGCGCGGACATGATGTCCTCGAGCTGGTCGGAGGACATCTGGTCCTGCGGCAGCGCCTCGTTGAGCTGGTCGTACGTGATGTAGCCGCGCTTCTTCGCCCGCGCGATCAGCTTCTTGACGTTCGCGTCGTTCAGATCGATCAGCGGGGCATCCGTCGTTTCTGCACCATCTTCCGCCACGCCAGCGTTCATCTTCGCCATCAATCGTCCTCAGGTCCAAGCGCGCGGGCGTCTTCGTTCGCCTGCACGAGATTTGCAAGGCGCTGGTCCAGCGCCCGCTGTTCGTTCACCAATGCCACCTGCCGTTCGAACGCCTCGTCGGTGAAGCGCGCCTGCATCGCGGAGGTGGCCTCCGCCAATGCCGCATCCACCTCCGGCCGGGTCACGAGGATCGCGATCGCCTCGTCGAGATCCTCACATGCCTGCTTCGTGTCGCCATCGGCGCGCGTGAAGGAGTAAGGCATCGTATCGGCTCTCAGGAGATCGTGCGCGACCGTATCGAAACCGGACCGGGCCAATATGGTGACGAGGCGCCCGCTATCAAGCGTGCCGTCGCGCCGGTCCTCCAGCGCCACGTCCACCACCGCCTCGAACAACCGTCCCAGCGCGCCGTCGGCCAGCTTCAGGCTGCCCAGCACCTCCATATGCCGCGCGATCTCCGCGGGGTGGCGGATCAGCCCGGCGAGCACCGCCTTGGCCAGCACGCGGTCGATCCCGCCCGCGGCACGCAGCTTCTTCGCGTCCTCCGTGACGGGCGGGGGCGGGGGCGTCCACTTCTGCCCCGGGCGCCGCTGCGCCATCGGGTAGAAGGGCTGGCGCTGCTGGAAGTTCGTGGCGCGGTTGCGCGCGAACTGCTCGTCGAAGCGGTGGCGGAACTCGGCCTGATACTCGCCCTTCACCGACGGGTCGGCGATCGACTGCGCCAGCTCCGACAGGCGGCGCTTCAGCCCCGCGCGCTGCTCGGGCGTGCCCAGCGGCTCGGCGGCCAGTTCGTGCTTCCACAGCCGGTCGACCAAGGGTTCCGCCTCGCGCACCAGCGTCTCGAACGCGGCGGGGCCCTTGGCGCGCATCAGATCGTCGGGGTCCTGTCCGTCAGGCAGCGTGACGAAGGCGAGGCTGCGGCCCGGCGCCAGCATCGGCAGCGCGCGGTGCGCGGCGCGGATCGCGGCCTTCTGCCCCGCGGCATCGCCGTCGAGGCACAGGACCGGCACGTCGACCACGCGCCACAGCCGCTCCAGCTGCGCCTCGGTCAGCGCGGTGCCCAGCGGGGCGACCGCCTCGCCCACGCCGCCCTGCGCCAGCGCGATCGCATCCATATAGCCCTCGACCACGAACAGCCGGTCGGCCTTGCGCGCGGCGGGGGCGGCGCGGTCGAGATTGTAGAGCGTGCGCCCCTTGTCGAACAGCGGAGTGTCGGGCGAATTGAGATACTTGGGCTCGCCTTCTCCGATGATGCGCCCGCCGAACGCGATGACGCGCCCGCGCGGATCGCGGATCGGGATCATCAGCCGGCCGCGAAAGCGGTCGTAGGGTTCCTTCCCCTCGACCTGGATCAGCAGCCCCGCCTCGACGAGCATCGCATCGCCGAAATCCTTGAGCGCGGCGCGCAGCCGCGTGCGAGAATTGGGCGCATAGCCGATCCCGAACGCCTTGACGCTGGCGGGCGACACGCCGCGCCGGTCGAGCAGCGCGCGCGCCTCCGCCCCGTCGATCCCGCCCAGCTGCTGGACGAAGAAATCGGCCGCCGCCTGCATCACGTCGTGGAGCGACTTCGCCCGCTCGGCGCGCTGCGCGGCGTGGCGGTCCTGCGCGGGCACCTCCATCCCGGCGGCGGCGGCCAGCTCCTTCACCGCATCCATGAACGGCAGGCCCTGGTGATCGGTCAGCCAGCGGATCGCATCGCCATGCGCCGAGCAGCCGAAGCAATGGTAGAAGCCCTTGTCGTCGTTGACGTAGAAGCTGGGCGTCTTTTCGTTGTGGAAGGGGCAGCACCCCTTCATCTCGCGCCCGGCGCGAGTCAGCTTCACCGTCTTGCCGAGCAGCGCCGACAGCGAGGTGCGGGCGCGCAGTTCGTCGAGAAAGGCGGGAGTGAGGCTCACGCGCGATTGTAACGCGGGGCTACCGCGAGGAGCGCGAATTTGCAACGATTCTGTTCGTGCGACGGCGCCGCGGAGTGGATGCGCCCGGGGCCATGCTGCGCGTCAGCGCAAACGATGCTCCCGGCTTGCCCCTTGATGAGCCGCCGGCGCGGCTCGGGGCATCCGGCGAAAGCGAAACCCTCCGCGCCTCCGCGCCTCCGCGCCTCCGCGTGAAGCAACCTTCTTCGCGTCTTCGCGTCTTCGCGCGAACCAAACCGACCCGTCATTCCCGCCTGCGCGGGAATGACGGATGTCGTGAAGTGCCTAGGACAGCGCCGCCTTCACCAGTCCCGACGCCTTGCTCATGTCCAGCGTCGTCGCATGCCGCGCCTTCAGCTCCGCCATCACGCGGCCCATGTCCTTCATGCCGGCCGCGCCCAGCTCCACCTTGATCGCCTCGATCGCGGCCTTCGTCTCCTCCTCGCTCATCTGCGCGGGGAGGAAGCGCTCGATCACTGCCACCTCCGCGGCCTCGGCGGCCGCCAGTTCGGTGCGCCCGCCCTGCTCGAACATCGCGATCGATTCGCGGCGCTGCTTGACCATCTTCTGGAGCACCTCGATCACCAGCGCGTCGTCGTCCGCGGGCGCGCCGCCGGTGCGCGCTTCCCCCCCTCTCAACTCTATGTCGCGGTTCTTCACCGCCGCCTGGATCAGGCCGATCGCGGCGCGGGTTTCCTTGTCGCCGGCCTTCATGGCGGCGATCTGGGCTTGCTTGATGTCGTCTCGAATCATGCCCGCTGCGATAGCGCCACCCGCTTCGCGAGGCGAGTGGCCGGTTGACGTTGCGGGGCCGGGGGACTAGCGGGCGGGACTTAGCGACATTGCTGCAAACACCCTGAGGAGTGCCCGCCGATCATGGCTGAGCCCGACATTTCGCGCGTCCCCCAACCGGAAGGCGCCACCGGCGTCGTCGTCCTGGCGAATGGCGAGGTGGCATGGGGCCGCGGCTTCGGCGCGGAAGGTGCGGCGGTGGGCGAGGTGTGTTTCCACACCGCGATGACCGGGTATCAGGAGATCATGACCGACCCGTCCTTCGCGGGGCAGATCATCACCTTCACCTTCCCGCACATCGGCAACGTCGGCGCCAATCCGGACGACGTCGAGGCGGACGATCCGCACGCGCTGGCGATGATCGTGCGCGAGGATCCGACCGCGCCGTCCAGCTTCCGCGCGATGGAGAATCTCCACGGCTGGATGCGGCGGCACACGCGCATCGGCCTCGCCGGCATCGACACGCGCGCGCTGACCCGCCGCATCCGCACCGGCGGCGCGCCCAACGGCGTCGTCGCGCACTCGCCCGAGGGCCGGTTCGACCTGCCCGCGCTGCTCGCCATGGCGCGCGACTGGCCGGGGCTGGAGGGGATGGACCTCGCCAAGGACGTGACGCGCGAGACGCACGGCACGTGGGAGGGCGGCATCTGGCGGCTCGGCTTCGGTTACGGCGCGGCCGACGGGGGCGAGCGTCCGCACGTCGTCGCGATCGACTATGGCAGCAAGTTCAACATCTTCCGCAATCTCGTTCAGGCGGGGGCTAAGGTGTCGGTGGTGCCCGCTCAGGCGACCTTCGACGAGATCATGGCGCTGAACCCGGACGGCATCTTCCTGTCGAACGGCCCCGGCGACCCCGCCGCGACCGGCGCCTATGCGGTGCCGGTGATCCGGCAGCTGCTCGATACGAAGCTGCCGCTGTTCGGCATCTGCCTGGGCCACCAGCTGCTCGGCCTGGCGGTCGGTGCGAAGACGACCAAGATGTTCCAGGGCCACCGCGGCGCCAATCACCCGGTCAAGCGGTTGAGCGACGGCGCGGTCGAAATCACCAGCATGAACCACGGCTTCGCGGTCGAACGTGAGACGCTGCCGCAGAATGCGCGCGAGACGCACGTGTCGCTGTTCGACGGGTCGAACGCCGGGCTGGAACTGACCGATCGCCCCGCGTTCTCGGTCCAGTATCACCCCGAGGCGAGCCCGGGGCCGCAGGACAGCTTCTACCTGTTCGAGCGGTTCGTGGGGGCGCTGCACGACGGCCGCCGCGTCAGCCCTCCCAGGGGTTGACGATGATCGCGCCGGTCCTCGCCATGTCGGAGACGTTCCGCGTCACCAGCGGGACGCCGCGCGCCATCGCCTGCGCGGCGATGAACATGTCGCATTCGCCGATCAGCGTGCCCGAGGGCTGGAGCCGTGCGCGCATCGCGCCCCAGACGGCGGCGGCCTCCGCGTCGAAGTCGACGATCCGGTCGGCCAGTCGTGTCGCGATGTCGGAGACGAAGGAGTCGAGCGTGTCGCGTCTTTGTCCCTCGGCCAGCGCGACGCCGTATCGCATCTCGGCCAGGACGATCGACGACAGCATGCAGGTCGACAGGTTGGCGGCGAACCAGCTGCAGACCCTGTCATCGGGGTGCGGTCGCGACAATTCGCTCCAGACGTTGGTGTCAACCAGCACCGAAGACATCCGCCGCGTCGTCGCGCGGACGTTCGACCGTCTCCAGCGAGGCGCCGTTCGCGGTGCGGACGAGGTGCTCGACGAAGGCGTCGCTGGACATCGCGCGTACCTGCGCCGCGCGATCGTTCGCGGCGGGCGGATAGCTGCGCTCCAGCAACGCCCGCAGTTCCGCCTCCAGCGATCGCCCGTTCCGGGCCGCTTCCAGTCGCGCACTCCGCTTCACCGCATCGTCCAGATTCCGGATGGTGACGCTGCCCACCTTCTGTCTCCCGTGATTGCACTGCAATCAACGTATGCAACGAGATTGACATAGCAATGCCCAAACGCACCGACATCTCCTCCATCCTCGTCATCGGCGCGGGCCCGATCATCATCGGGCAGGCGTGCGAGTTCGATTATTCGGGCACGCAGGCGATCAAGGCGCTCAAGGAAGAGGGCTATCGCATCGTCCTGGTCAATTCGAACCCGGCGACGATCATGACCGATCCCGAGCTGGCCGACGCGACCTATGTCGAGCCGATCACGCCCGAGGTCGTCGCGAAGATCATCGAGAAGGAGCGGCCCGACGCCGTCCTGCCGACGATGGGCGGGCAGACCGCGCTCAACACCGCGCTGGCGCTGTTCCGCGACGGCACGCTGGAGAAGTTCGGCGTGCAGATGATCGGCGCCGACGCCGATGCGATCGACAAGGCCGAGGACCGGCTGAAGTTCCGCAACGCGATGGATAAGATCGGGCTGGAAAGCGCGCGCAGCCATATCGCACACAGCGAGAAGGAAGCGCTCGAAGGGCTTGAGAAGGTGGGCCTTCCCGCCATCATCCGCCCCAGCTTCACGATGGGCGGGACCGGCGGTGGCATCGCCTACAACCGCGAGGAGTTCATCGAGATCGTCCGGCGCGGGCTGGACCTGTCCCCCACCACCGAGGTGCTGATCGAGGAATCGCTGCTCGGCTGGAAGGAGTATGAGATGGAGGTGGTCCGCGACCGCGCGGACAATTGCATCATCATCTGCTCGATCGAGAATGTCGATCCGATGGGCGTCCACACCGGCGATTCCATCACCGTCGCGCCGGCGCTGACGCTGACCGACAAGGAATATCAGATCATGCGCAACGCCAGCATTGCGGTGCTGCGCGAAATCGGCGTGGAAACAGGCGGTTCCAATGTCCAGTTCGCGGTCAATCCCAAGGATGGCCGGCTGATCGTGATCGAGATGAACCCGCGCGTTTCGCGGTCGTCCGCGCTCGCGTCGAAGGCGACCGGCTTCCCGATCGCGAAGGTCGCGGCGAAGCTCGCGGTCGGCTATACGCTGGACGAGATCACCAACGACATCACCGGCGCGACCCCGGCCTCGTTCGAGCCGACGATCGACTATGTCGTCACCAAGATCCCGCGCTTCGCGTTCGAGAAGTTCAAGGGCGCGCAGGCGACGCTGGGCACCGCGATGAAGAGCGTCGGCGAGGTGATGGCGATCGGCCGCAACATCCAGGAGTCGATGCAGAAGGCGCTGCGCGGGCTGGAAACCGGGCTGTCGGGGTTCAACAACGTCGACCGGCTGGTCGGCGCACCGCGCGCGGAGATCGAGGCGGCGCTCGCCTCACCCACGCCCGACCGGCTGCTGGTGGCGGCGCAGGCCCTTCGCGAAGGCTTCACCGTCGCGGAGGTGAACGCGATCGCCAAGTTCGATCCCTGGTTCGTCGAGCGGATCGCCGAGATCGTCGCCGCCGAGGCGGAGGTGATGAAGGACGGCCTGCCGATCGACGCCGCGGGGATGCGCCGGCTGAAGGCGATGGGGTTCAGCGACAAGCGGCTCGCCTGGCTGGCGCTGCAATCCGCGAACCTGCGCGGCATGGAGCGCGGGATCGCGCGCGGTTCGGGGCTGATCCACGAGGCGGTCAAGGCGATGACCGGCGGCGTGACCGAGGAGGAGGTGCGCGAGCATCGCCTGAAGCTGGGCGTGCGCCCGGTGTTCAAGCGGATCGACACCTGTGCCGCCGAGTTCGACGCGAAGACGCCGTATATGTATTCGACCTACGAGGCGCCCAGCTTCGGCGAGCCGGAGAACGAGGCGCAGCCGTCGGATCGGCGCAAGGTCGTGATCCTGGGCGGCGGGCCGAACCGGATCGGGCAGGGGATCGAGTTCGACTATTGCTGCTGCCACGCATGCTTCGCGCTGGCGGATGCCGGGTTCGAGACGATCATGATCAACTGCAATCCGGAGACGGTGTCGACCGATTACGACACCTCCGACCGCCTTTATTTCGAACCGCTGACCGCGGAGGACGTGCTGGAGATCCTGCATGTCGAGCAACAGGCGGGCGAGCTGGTCGGGGTGATCGTCCAGTTCGGCGGGCAGACCCCGCTCAACCTGGCGCGTGCGCTCGAAAAGGCGGGGATCCCGATCCTGGGCACGACGCCGGACGCGATCGACCTGGCGGAGGACCGCGAGCGGTTCGCGGCCCTGGTCAACCGGCTGAAGCTGCTCCAGCCCGCCAACGGCATCGCGCGCAGCCGCGACGAGGCGCTGAACGTCGCCAACCGCATCGGCTACCCCGTGCTGATGCGGCCCAGCTACGTGCTGGGCGGGCGCGCGATGGAGATCGTCGACAGCGACCAGCAGCTGGACCATTACATCCAGACCGCGGTGCAGGTGTCGGGCGACGCGCCCGTGCTGATCGACCAGTATCTGCGCGATGCGACCGAGGTCGACGTCGACGCGATCTGCGACGGCGACGACGTGGTGGTCGCGGGCGTGCTCCAGCATATCGAGGAGGCGGGCGTCCATTCGGGCGACAGCGCCTGCTCGATCCCGCCCTATTCGCTGCCGCCCGAGGTGATCGCGGAGATCGAGCGCCAGACCGAGGCGCTGGCGCGCGGGCTCGACGTGCGCGGGCTCATGAACATCCAGTTCGCGGTGAAGGACGGTCAGGTCTATCTGATCGAGGTCAATCCCCGCGCGTCGCGCACCGTGCCCTTCGTCGCCAAGGCGATCGGCGCCCCGATCGCGAAGATCGCCAGCCGCGTGATGGCGGGTGAGAAGCTGCGCGACCTGCCCGCGATCGACCGCCACATCGATTATTATGCGGTGAAGGAGGCGGTATTCCCCTTCACGCGCTTCCCGGGGATCGATCCGGTGCTGTCACCGGAAATGAAGAGCACGGGCGAAGTGATGGGGATCGATCGCGATTTCACCACCGCCTTCGCCAAGTCGCAGCTTGGCGCGGGGACTGTCCTGCCCACGTCGGGCGCGGTGTTCGTGAGCGTGAAGGACGGCGACAAGGACGCGATCGTCCCCGCCGTCAGCGCGCTGGTGGAGGCCGGCTTCGCGATCGTCGCGACCGGGGGCACCGCGGATCACCTGGCGCGCGGCGGATTGCCGGTGGAGAAGATCAACAAGGTGGCGCAGGGCCGCCCGCATATCGTCGACCGGATCAAGGACGGCGGCATCGCGCTGATCTTCAACACGACGGAGGGGTGGCAGAGCCTGCAGGATTCGCAGCCGATCCGCGCCTCGGCGGTGAACGGCAAGGTGCCGTATTTCACCACCGCGTCGGCCGCGGTGCAGGCGGCGGCGGCGATCCGCGCGGGCGCGAACGCGGGCGGTGCGCGCAATCTTGAAGTACGCCCGCTACAGGCCTATTATTCGCAGCCGCACAACTGATCCCCACAGTTTCGGACAGCGCGGGCGGCTCCCCCGGCGGGGGCCGCCCGACCGCTGGTTGTTGGGGGCTATGAATTTGAAGGACTAGCGATGGCGACCGTCGACAAGATGCCGATGCTGCAGGAAGGCTATGAGAAGCTGACCGCGGACCTGAAGCGCCTGAAGACCGAACGCCCGCTGATCGTCGACGCGATCGAGGAAGCGCGCGCCCACGGCGACCTGTCGGAAAACGCCGAATATCATGCGGCGAAGGAGCGGCAGGGGCAGGTGGAGGCGACGATCGCCGATATCGAGGACAAGCTGAGCCGCGCGCAGATCATCGATCCGCGCGACCTGTCGGGCGACAAGATCGTGTTCGGCGCGACCGTCACCTTGCTCGACGACGACGACAAGCCGGTGAAATACCAGATCGTCGGCCAGACCGAGGCAGATGCGAAGACCGGGCGCATCAGCTACAATTCCCCGCTCGGCCGCGCGCTGATCGGCCGCAGCGTCGATGACGAGGTCGAGGTGTCGGTGCCCGCGGGCGACCGCTATTATGTCGTGTCGAAGATCGAGTTCATCTGACGTGCCGTGGCCGGAGGCGATCGCCGCGCGTGTCGGTGATCGCCGCCCGGCCGCGGTCGACGACGGCCAGTCGGGGGCCGATACCGTCCGCCTGCACGGCGATGCGGGTGACCTGTTCCTGAAGACGGGACGCGGGCATGTCCGCGGGCTGGTGCTGGACGAAGCCGACCGGCTTCGCTGGCTGACCGGGCGTGTCCCGGCGCCGCGCGTCGTGGAGGTGGTGGAGGAGGGCGATGCGGCCTGGCTGCTGACCACCGCGCTGCCGGGTGTCCCGGCCGGCGCCTTCATCAAGGCGGATCGCGCGCGCGCCGTGGCGGTCGCGCAGGCGATGGCCGCCTTCCTGCGGCAATTGCATGCTCTGCCGGTCGCCGACTGTCCGTTCGATTCCACCCTGGCGGCGTGGTTGCCGGTGGTGCGCCGGCTGGTCGCGGACGGGCTGGTCGATACCGACGACTTCGACGACGAGCATGGCGGGTGGAGCGCCGCGCGCGTGCTCGCGAAGGTGGAGGAATTGGCAGGTGCCGAGCGCGGTCACGTCGTCGTCCACGGCGACTTCTCGCTCGGCAACATCATCGTCGGCGACGATGGCACGATCACCGGGTGTATCGACGTCGGGCGACTGGGCGCGGGCGATCCCTACCGCGACGTGTTCATCGGCTGGCGCGACCTGGGAGGGTTCGGCGCGGCGGCACAGGCGGCGTTCCTCGCGGCGCTGGGGATCGACGCGCTCGATCCGACCCGGCGCGAACTGCACCGCGCGCTGGACGAACTGTTCTAGCGTCTGAGCGGCCCGGCGCGAACCGGCCGTAACCGCCTTCCCGGAAAGGGCGGGGCGTTTGCAAACGTCTCCAATGTTCTCCTGCGAAGGCAGGAGCCCAGGGTTGCCAGTCACTACAGGCGTTGTTCTGCCTGACCCTGGGCTCCTGCCTGCGCAGGAGCACGGCCGGTACGCGGCGCTGCTGCTTCCACGTTGCGCAGCTCCTGCGAAGGCCGGAGAGGTGCTTCAGCGTGCGCGGGTCACACCCGAGCGCCGAGGTGCGGTAGCGGAGGCAGGAACCCCGGGCGGCGAAGCGCAGCGGATCTGGCGCCCGCCAAACGACCCCGGCGCGCGGCCGCGCCTTACGCCTCCGGCTTCGCCAGCAGGTCCGGCTCCAGCAGGCGGTGGAGATGGACGACGACATATTTCATCTCGGCATCGTCGACCGTGCGCTGCGCGGCGGCGCGCCATGCCTTTTCGGCGCTGGCATAGTCGGGGAAGATGCCGACGACCTCGATCGACGTCAGATCGTCGAAGTCGAGCGTGCGGGGATCGGCGACGCGGCCGCCGAAGACGAGGTGCAGCTTGCTCATGCGCGGGCTCCTTGGGGAAGGGACGGGCCGGACCCTATCCGCGCCGCGGTGCCGATATGGTAAAGCCGGCGCGCGACGAGGCGATCGTCGCGCGCCGGCTCTCCCGTATCGTCCTGAAGCGGACGTGTCCGTCGCCTCGCCCTAGCGCGGGACGCGACGTTTTTGAAGGGGCGCGTCAGCGCGCGGTCGTGCCGTCGCCCTTCACCTTCTCCTTGCCCGCCTGCGCCGCGGCGGCGCCGGCGGTGGTCGCGGCCTTCACCACGCCCTGGAACAGCGAGCGCGCCTGATCCTTGGCCGCGCCCTTGTTGAGGCCCAGGTTGTCGAGCTCGGCGCGCCCGGCCTCCTTCGCCGCGGCGATCGCCGCGACGGTGGCGGCGCTGACCCGCTTGCCGACGGGGGCGAGCAATTCCTTCTCGCGCCGGCTGCGCGGGATCACCGCCGCGACCAGCGCGCCCAGCGCCAGCCCGCCGACGACGATGCCGAGCGGGTTGGTCTCGATCGCATCGGCGGCGGCGTGCGCTGCCTCGCTCGCCTTCTCGCGCGTGGTGTCATACGCGGCGGACGCGGCCTCCTTCGCGGTGTCGATGCCGTCGCGGATGCGCCCGCTGGTGTCGTTCGTGATATCGTGGTCGGTCATGATCCATTCCTTTCGGGCGGACGGACGATAAGGTTCATCAGGGCTTGCCGCGCAACCGGCGCAACAGGCCCGCGATACGTTTGCGGTTGAGCACGGCGAGCGCGACCGCACCCGCCCCGGCGACCGCGGCGGGATTGCGCCGCGCCGCGTCGATCGAGGCCTGCGCCGCGCGCGCGCCGCCGTCGCTGACCTCCGCCAGCGCGACGCGCGCAAGCTTCTCCGGCGCGAGTTCGCCTTGAAGCGCCTCGACCGTGCCGTTGAGGCGTGCGCGCGCGGCGAGCGCGCGGGCCTCCGCTTCGGCGACGTCGTTCATCGTGCCAGCCTCGACTTGCCGGCGAAGGCGAGGACGGCTGCGATCCCCAGCGTCGCGCCGATGACGATCAGCGTGGCGAAACCGGGGCCGACCAGCGTCGCCAGCGACAGGATCAGCCCCACCAGCAGCGCGATCAGCGCCGCCAGCGCCAGCACGCCCGCCACCGCGAAATAGACCGCGGCGGTGCGATAGCGCGTCATCGCCGCCCCAGCCTTCGCCCTGGCGAGGGCGATTTCGGCGCGCGCGACCTCGCGCGCGTCGCCGGTCAGGCGGGAGACGAGATGGGGGATGCTGCGATCGTCCAGCACCGGCTCACGCAGATCCATCGATCAGAGGTCGCTCTGTCCGGGGCGCTGGTCGAGGCCCGACGACAGCACGCGCGCGATCACGAAACCGAGCCCGGCGGCGACCCCCACGGCGACCGCGGGGCTCTTCTTCACCAGTTCGCGGACGTCCTCCAGCAGGTCGTCGATGCTCTTGGCGTCGACCGCGCTGGAGAAACCCTGTACGCGGTCCGCCGCCTGGCGCGCATACTGGCCATATTGCTCGCCCAGTTTCTCGTCGACCTGCGACGCGGCGTCGGTCAGCATCGACGACAGCTGGCCCAGCGCGCTGGTCGCCCTGGCCTTGCCGTCCTCGGCGAACACGCGGGCCTTGTCGCCGGCCTGCTCGCGGCCCTTGGCGACATTGTCGAGCAGCGCCTGCTTGGCGCCCGCGATCGTTCCCTTTTCCCCTTCGGGGGTGAAGCCGGCGGCCTCGCCCAGCGAGGGTTCGGGCTGGAACGTGGTGCCGGTGGGCGGCGGTGCGACGTAACCGTCGGTCGTCGTGTCGCGATCCTGTTGCTCGGCCATCTGAATCCCTTTCATCTTCGATGCGAAACAACCCCAGGGTGGGGCCACGGTTCCGCCGCCCGGTCCCGGCAAGCGCCTCGCCCGCCTGCGCGCCTGCGGATTTGCCGCAACGCAACCTGACCGCTAAGGCGAGCGCGTCCTGCCGCCATCGGCACCAAAGATAGGGGGAACGTTACGTGACCGCAATCATCGACCTGCACGGCCGCCGCATCATCGACAGCCGCGGCAACCCGACCGTCGAGGTCGACGTGCTGCTGGAGGACGGCAGCTTCGGCCGCGCCGCGGTGCCCTCGGGCGCGTCGACCGGCGCGCACGAGGCGGTCGAGAAGCGCGACGGCGACAAGGCGAAGTGGGGCGGCAAGGGCGTCGACGGCGCGGTCGACGCGGTCAACGACGAGATCGTCGATGTCGTGCTCGGCATGGATGCGGAGGATCAGATCGACATCGACCACGCGATGATCGCGCTGGACGGCACCGAGAACAAGAGCCGGCTCGGCGCCAACGCGATCCTGGGCGTCAGCCTGGCGGTGGCGAAGGCGGCGGCGGATGCGCGCGGGCTGCCGCTGTATCGCTATGTCGGCGGCGTGGCGGCGCATGTTCTGCCCGTGCCGATGATGAACATCATCAATGGCGGCGAACACGCTGACAACCCAATCGATTTTCAGGAATTCATGATTATGCCGGTGGGCGCGCCGACGCTCGCGGATGCGGTCCGTTGCGGCTCGGAGATCTTCCACACGCTGAAGAAGGGGCTGCACGACAAGGGGCTGGCGACCGCGGTCGGTGACGAGGGCGGGTTCGCGCCGAACCTGGCGAGCACCACCGACGCGCTCGACTTCATCATGAAGAGCATCGAGGCGGCGGGCTACACGCCGGGCGAGGACGTGATGCTGGCGCTCGACTGCGCCGCGACCGAATTCTTCAAGGACGGCCGGTACGTCATCTCGGGCGAGAATCTGACGCTGGAGCCGGGCGCGATGGCGGAATATCTCGCCGATCTGGTCGCGCGCTACCCGATCCTGTCGATCGAGGACGGCATGGCGGAGGACGATTTCGAGGGCTGGAAGGCGCTGACCGACGCGGTCGGCGGCAAGGTCCAGCTGGTCGGCGACGACCTGTTCGTGACCAATCCGAAGCGTCTGCGCGACGGCATCGCGCGCGGGCTCGCCAATTCGCTGCTGGTGAAGGTCAACCAGATCGGCACGCTGACCGAGACGCTGGAGGCGATCCGCGTCGCCGAGCGGGCGGGCTATACCGCGGTGATGTCGCACCGCTCGGGCGAGACCGAGGACGCGACGATCGCCGATCTGGCGGTCGCGACCAACTGCGGGCAGATCAAGACGGGCAGCCTCGCGCGGTCGGACCGGCTCGCCAAATACAACCAACTGATTCGAATCGAGGAGGAATTGGGCGATATCGCGCGCTATGCGGGGCGCGACGTGCTGCGCACGCGGTAAATTATTCGTCAAACATGCTTGCCAAGCGGCGGATGGGACGCGAGAATCGCGCCCATCATGCCGCGCAAGCCCCATCCGCTCAAGGCCACGCTACGCCGCGCGATCGCGCCGGCGTTGTTCGTCGCCGTGCTGACGTTCTTCGGTGCCTATGCGTTCCTGGGCCCCAATGGCGTGCTGGCGCTGGGCGACTACAAGCGGCAGATCGTCCAGCGCGAGCGCGTATATGCCACGCTGGACCAGCGCCGCGCGATGCTGAAGAACCGCGTCGCACTCCTCGATCCGCGCCATGCCAACCCCGACATGGTCGACGAACTGGTGCGCAAGGAACTGAACGTCGCGCACCCGGACGAGGTGATCGTCCCGCTGCAATAGGCGGGGCGGGGCGTCGCGCCCCTTTCCGTTATCCCCGCGCAGGTGGGGACCCAGAAACGACGGCCCCATTGATCGAGGCGCCCCAACCTATGCCGTCATGCCGGACTTGTTCCGGCATCCACTGTGCCGCGTATCCACAGGCTATCAATTTTGCGGAACCGTGGACCCCGGAACAAGTCCGGGGTGATGTTGCGAGCTATGCTGACGCAGCGACTTTCGCGAAGGTCCCAGCTTCGCCGGGCAACGAAAGGGGAGTTTCGCAAGGGCCGCGGCTTCGCGGGAATGACGATGGGGATGCGCCCGTCGCTCACCGCCCCGCGAACGATGCCGGGCGCTTCTCCAGGAACGAGCGCATCCCCTCCTGGAAATCCTGCGAGCGGAACAGCGGCAGCAGCTGGAGGTACACGTGCTGCACATGCGTCTCGAACGTCTCGTCCAGCCCCATGCGCATCATCCGCTTCGACGCCTGAACCGCCAGCGGGGCGTTGGCCGCGATCTCCTGCGCCAGTGCGCGCGCCGTCGTCGCGACCTCGGCGGCGGGGACGACGTGATTGGCAAGGCCCAGCTCCAGCGCCTCCGCCGCGGTCAGCGTGCGCCCGGTGAAGATTAGCTCCGCCGCCCTGGCCCAGCCGATCATCCGCGGCAGCAGCCACGTACCGCCGGATTCGGGCACCACCCCGCGCTTGACGAAGGCGGCGGCGAGCTTCGCCTCCTGCGCCATCACGCGGATGTCGCAGCCGATCGCGATGTCCATCCCGTACCCCGCGGCCGAGCCGTTGAGCGCGGCGATGACGGGCTTGTCCATCGCGAACAGGACGGTAGGCGGCGCGGTGCGCAGGTCGATCGTGGCGGGGTGTGCGGCGCCCGACGATCCGATGCCGTCGCCCTTCGTCGCGCTGTTGAGGTCGAGCCCGGCGCAGAAGGCGCGGCCCGTACCCGTCAGGATGACGACGCGCACCTCCGGGTCGGCATTGGCGCGCACCAGCAGCGCGCCCATCAGGTCGAGCATCGGACCGGAGATGGTGTTCATCCGCTCCGGGCGGTCCAGCGTCAGCGTCGCGATATGGTCGCTGACCTCGTAGCGGATGTCGTCGTGCATGTGCCTCTCCTTTCGGTGGAGCGTGGCACGCGCAGGGGGCGGGGGGAAGCTGGCCGTAGTGTCAGGTACTTGCCACTAGCACCCCGTCACCCCGGACTTGATCCGGGGTCCCGCTTCTTACCTACGTCGCGAGAAAAAGCGGGACCCCGGGTCAGGCCCGGGGTGACGGGAAGATCAGACCGCCGCGCCCATCAGCCGGGGGAAGAACCCCTCGTGCGCCGCGCGCAGGTCCGCCAGCGGCACGCAGAAGTCGCCGTCGCGCAGCTCGAAGATCAGCCGCGTGCCGACCGTGCGCCCCAGCGGATCGGCGTCGACGCCCGCATCCAGCGCCGCCTGCAGGAAGTCGAGCAGCGCATGGTCGTGGACCGTCACGATATAGACGCCCTGATCCTCCGCGAAGAGCGAGGCGGCGGTGTCGAACGGCAGCGCGCGGTCGATCATCGCGCCGATATTGCCCGCCAGCGCCATCTCCGCCAGCGTCACCGCGATGCCGCCGTCGGACACGTCGTGGACCGCGCCCAGATGCCCCGCCTCGATCTCAGCGCGGACGAAGTCGCCGGTGGCGCGCTCCGCGGCCAGGTCGACGCGCGGCGGCGGGCCTTCCTCGCGCCCGTGCAGCTCGCGCAGCCACAGCGACTGGCCCAGGTCGCCGCGCCGCGTGCCGACCGCGACGATGATGTCGCCGGGCTGCTTGAACGCGATCGTCATGTTCTTCTGCCAGTCCGCCAGCAGCCCGATCGCGCCGATCGCGGGAGTGGGCAGGATCGCCGAGCCGCCGCCGGTCGCCTTCGATTCGTTGTAGAGCGACACGTTGCCCGACACGATCGGGAAGTCGAGCGCGCGGCACGCCTCGCTCATCCCCTCCAGACAGCCGACGATCTGCCCCATGATCTCGGGGCGCTGCGGGTTGGCGAAGTTGAGGCAGTTGGTGACGGCCAGCGGGCTGGCGCCCACCGCGGTCAGATTGCGCCACGCCTCCGCGATCGCCTGCTTGCCGCCCTCAACCGGGTCCGCGAAGCAATAGCGCGGGGTGCAATCGGTGGTGATCGCCAGCGCCTTGTCCGTGCCGTGGACGCGCACCACCGCGGCGTCGCCGCCGGGGCGCTGCACGGTGTCGGCACCGACCATGTGGTCGTACTGCTCCCAGATCCAGCGGCGGCTGGCGATGTCGGGCGAGCCCATCAGCGCGAGCAGGTCGGCGGCGGGGTCCTTGCTCTCCGGCACGTTGACCAGCGCCTTCGCCGGCGGGGTGGGGACGTGCGGGCGGTCGTACAGCGGCGCCTCGTCCGCCAGCGGGGCGAGCGGGATGTCGCATACGACGTCGCCCCGCCACTTGAGCACCATGCGCCCGGTATCGGTGACATGGCCGATGACCGCGAAGTCCAGCTCCCACTTCTCGAAGATGCCTTGCGCGAACGCCTCGCGCCCGGGCTTCAGCACCATCAGCATGCGCTCCTGCGATTCGGAGAGCATCATCTCATAGGGCGTCATGCCCTCCTCGCGCTGCGGCACGTCGTCCATGACCAGCTCGATGCCGACCCCGCCCTTGCTCGCCATCTCGACCGAGGAGGAGGTGAGCCCGGCCGCACCCATGTCCTGGATCGCGACGATCGCATCGGACGCCATCAGCTCCAGGCACGCCTCGATCAGCAGCTTTTCGGTAAAGGGGTCGCCGACCTGCACCGTCGGGCGCTTGGCATCGGCATCCTCCCCGAAATCGGCCGAGGCCATGGTCGCGCCGTGGATGCCGTCGCGCCCGGTCTTGCTGCCGACATAGACGATCGGGTTGCCGATGCCGCTGGCGGCGGAATAGAAGATCCGGTCGGTCTGTGCGACGCCGACCGTCATCGCATTGACCAGGATGTTGCCGTCATAGGCGGGGTGGAAGTTCACCTCGCCCCCCACGGTCGGCACGCCGACGCAATTGCCGTAGCCGCCGATGCCGTGGACCACCCCGCTGATGAGGTGGCGCATCTTGGGATGATCGGGCCGCCCAAAGCGCAGCGCGTTCATGTTCGCGATCGGCCGGGCGCCCATCGTGAACACGTCGCGCAGGATGCCGCCCACGCCCGTCGCCGCGCCCTGATAGGGCTCGATGTAGCTCGGGTGGTTGTGGCTCTCCATCTTGAAGATCGCGGCCTGCCCGTCGCCGATGTCGACCACGCCCGCATTCTCGCCGGGGCCGCAGATGACCTGCGGGCCGGTGGTGGGCAGCTTCTTCAGGTGGATGCGGCTCGACTTGTAGCTGCAATGCTCGGACCACATGACCGAGAAGATGCCCAGCTCGACCAGATTGGGCTCGCGGCCCAGCGCGTGGAGCACGCGGTCATATTCCTCGGGGGACAGGCCGTGGTCGGCGACGATCTCGGGGGTGATCTGGCTCATGGGCGCGCGCATAGCGGGATGGGGGCTGTCCGTCACCCCGGACTTGATCCGGGGTCCCGCTTTTGCGGGCCGGCGATGGAATAAGCGGAACCCCGGGTCAGGCCCGGGGTGACGCGCGCCCCTTTACCTTCGCCGCCGGAACCGCCGCAGCAGCCCCGGACGCTTCGAGAACGCCTCGAACATCGCCGCCGGCCCTTCGGGATCGAGCACCTCGTTGTCGGCCAGCCACGCCTCGACCTCGTTCAGGTCCTTGTGCTCGTACGGGATCAGCGTGCGGCCGTCCCCGCGCAGCCGCTCGATCGTCGCGATCAGCCCGTCCGCGGCGACACCCTGCGCCACGGTCGACACGTCGACACCCAGATGCTCCGCGATCAGGTCGTCGCGCAGCCGCACGATCGTCTCGGGCTCCTGCATGATCGTCACGTCGCATTCGGTGTCGAGCCGCAGCGAGCGATTGTTGAAGTTCGACGAGCCGACGCGGATCGCGACATCGTCCACCACGAGCACCTTGGCATGGCAATAGATCGGCTCGCCGGCTTTCGTGACGGGGTGGTAGAGGCGGAAGCGGTCGCGGTGGTCGCGGTGCTCGATCTCCGCCACCAGCCGCGAGCGCGCGGTGTCCATCGCCAGCGGCTCCAGCCACCCCTGCGCGGTCGTGGGGTTGACGATGACGATCTCGGGCGGATCGTCCTCCATCACGCGCGTCGCGATCGCCTCGGCGATGCGGCGCGACGCGAAATACTGGCTCTCGGCATAGAGGCACCGCTTCGCGCCCGCGATCAGCGCCAGGTACAATTCCTCGATCTCGCGGATCGCCGCCAGCCCGCCATGCTCGGGCTGCGAGCGCGACAGCGCGACGTCGACATCGGTGAAGTCGGGCGCGAGGCTCGCGGGCCAGCAGGCCCCCAGCCGCGGCGGGGGCGGGGCGATCGCATCGCCGCCCGCGATCTGCCAGCGGGTGCGACACAATTCGCCCAGCGCCACTGCCGCCTGCCCCTCCAGCGCGGTCGTGGCGTCATGCCACGGCTTGTACGGCGTGCCCGAGGGCGAGGTGCGCCGCGGGTCGCCGTCGCGATGCTCGCGCGTGTCCCAGCGCTCGTCGGTCATGTCGATCCCGCCGCAGAAGGCGAGATCGTCGTCGATCACCACGATCTTCTGGTGGTGCGAGGCGGCGACCGGATGGTGCCCGTCGAGCAGCAGGTGGATGCGCTTCTGGAAGAAGCGCCACTTGAACAGGGTCCACAGCGTCTTGCCGCGCACCAGCGTCTTCAGCGCCCCCTTGTCCCAGCGCAGGATATAGACCTGCAACCCCGGCGTGCGCTTCACCAGCCAGCCGATGAAGTCGCCCACCGTCGTCGGCGCCTCGGGATGGTCGTCGTCGAACGCGAGCGTGATGCGCGCGTCGAAGTCCCAGCCGACGAGCAGTATCTGGTGTCGCGCGTTCATCATCGCCTCGCGCGCGCGGCGGAAATAGGCGTCGGCATCGACGATGACGCTGGCGCGCGTGGCGCGCGCGATCCGCCAATAGGCGCGGTCCGGCAGCGTCACAGCAGGTCGCGCACCAGCTCGGGCGGGCGGGCGAGGCGGACGCCCTTCCCGGTCTCCACCAGCGGGCGTTCGATCGTGGCGGGGTCGCGCGCCATCAGGTCGAGCGCCGCGTCGTCGTCCGCCACCCTGGGCGCATCCTTGCGCAACCCCTCGCGCGGCGCGATCCCGGCGCGGGCATAGAGGCGCGCCAGCTCGTCGCGCGTCGGCGGCGTCTTCAGATATTCGACCACCGTGACCTCGGCCCCGCCCTCGCGCAACAGGTCGAGGGCCTGTCGCGACTTGGAGCAGCGCGGGTTGTGCCAGATGGTCGCCTTCATGGGGGCGTGTCCTACAGCATGCGCGGGTCGGGTCCAGTCCGCGATTGTCGTCCTCTCACCCATCCGTCATCCCCGCGAAGGCGGGGATCCTAACGCGCAGGTAGGTCAATGAAAGCATGATGTCAGCGACACGGGGAATCGACGGCCCTACGACAAACGCCGCTGTCCTACACGCCGGTCATCTGTCATGCCCGCGACGTTCCTTCTCAATGTCGACAGCCCATACCGCCGGCGACCGGGGTCGCGTGTCGCCGGGAAGGAATTCCCGCCCCGACGTGGCGTCAACTTTGTCAACTTCCGCGTGCGAATCACCGCAGCGGCGCCCGCCCGAACCGCCGAACCCCGGCCAGACCCCGGATCGAGTCGAAACCTCCGCGAAAGTCGGTTCCCTGTTCCCCGGCGCAGGCGGGACCTTTGCAAATGGCTTCACCGTGCTCCTGCGCAGGCAGGAGCCCAGGGTTGCAGGTCCCGTAAGGCGTTGCTCTGCCTGGCCCTGGGCTCCTCCCTGCGCAGGAGCACGGCGTGGCTCGATGCCGTTGCACCTGTTTTGCAAAGGCCCCACCTGCGCCGGGGAACGACGAAATCGCCGAGCGTCCCACGACCTTCGCAGAAGCTTCGAACACGTCCGGGGCGACGATCGCCCTTAGGCTGAGGACATGGCCATCACCCCTGCTTCGCCAGCCACTCCTCCAGCCACTTGATCGTATACTGGCCCTCGCGGAATTCGGGATCGTCGAGCAGCGCCTGGTGGAGCGGGATGGTCGTCTTCATCCCCTCGATCACGAATTCCTCCAGCGCGCGGCGCAGCCGGCGCAGCGCGCCTTCGCGGGTGGTGCCGTAGACGATCAGCTTGGCGATCATGCTGTCGTAATAGGGCGGCACCTTGTAGCCCGCATACAGCCCGCTATCGACGCGGACGTGCATCCCGCCGGGCGCGTGATATTGCTTCACGAGGCCGGGCGACGGCGCGAAGGTGCGCGGGTCCTCGGCGTTGATGCGGCATTCGATCGCATGGCCGCGGAAGGTCACGTCCTCCTGCCGCAGCGTCAGCGGATGCCCCTCCGCCACGCGGATCTGCTCGCGCACCAGGTCCAGCCCGGTGATCGCCTCGGTCACCGGATGTTCCACCTGCAGCCGGGTGTTCATCTCGATGAAGTAGAATTCGCCGTCTTCCCACAGGAACTCGATCGTTCCCGCGCCGCGATAGCCCATGTCGGCCATCGCCTTCGCGACGATCCCGCCCATCCGCTCGCGCTCGGCCGCCGAGATGACGGGGGAGGGGGCCTCCTCCAGCACCTTCTGGTGGCGGCGCTGGAGCGAGCAGTCGCGCTCGCCCAGATGGATGGCGTTGCCGTTGCCGTCGCCGAACACCTGGAACTCGATGTGCCGCGGATTGCCGAGGTACTTTTCCATGTAGACGGTGGCGTCGCCGAACGCCGCCTTCGCCTCGGTCCCGGCCTGCTGCATCAGCGTTTCGAGCTGGTCGGCGGAGGCGCACACCTTCATGCCGCGCCCGCCGCCGCCGCTGGCGGCCTTGATGATGACGGGATAGCCGATCCGCTCCGCCAGCGCCCTGGCTTCCTCCACGTCGCCGATCGCGCCGTCCGAGCCGGGGACGAGCGGCAGGCCGAGCGCGCCGGCGGTGCGCTTGGCCTCCACCTTGTCGCCCATGGTGCGGATATGCTCCGGCTTGGGACCGACGAAGATGAGGTTGTGCAGCTCGACGATCTCCGCGAACTTCGCGTTCTCGGACAGGAAGCCGTAGCCCGGATGGATCGCATCCGCGCCGCTGATCTCCGCGGCGGAGATGATGTTGGGGATGTTCAGGTAGCTGTCGGTCGCCGCCGGCGGCCCGATGCAGATCGCCTCGTCGGCGAGGCGCACGTGCATCGCGTCCGCATCGGCGGTGGAATGCACCGCGACGGTCTTGATCCCCATCTCGCGACAGGCGCGGTGGATGCGCAGCGCGATCTCGCCGCGATTGGCGATCAGCAGCTTCTTGATCTGGGCCATGTTACTCGACGACCACCAGCGGCTGGTCGAACTCGACCGGCTGGCCGTTCTCGACCAGCACCGCCTTCACCACGCCGGCGCTGGGCGCGGTGATCGGGTTCATTACCTTCATCGCCTCGACGATCACCAGCGTGTCGCCGGCAGCGACGGTCTGGCCGACCGCGGCGAACGGCTTGGCCCCCGGCTCCGCGGCCAGATAGACCGTGCCCACCATCGGCGAGCGCACCGCATTCGCGTTCGACGGCGCGGAGGGCCCCGCGGTATCGACCTGCGGCGGCACGGCGGCGGTGGCGGCCGGCGCTGCGGGGGCCGGTGCGTAATGGACCGCGGGGGCGGCGGCGGCGGCGGCCTTGCGCGCCACACGGATCTTGCGATCGCCGTCCTCCACCTCGATTTCGGTCAGCTGGGTAGCGTCCAGCAGCTGGGCGAGCTGGCGCACCAGCTCCACGTCGACCTGCATCGCGCCGTTGTTATCGTTGTTGTCGGTCATGCGACCCCATTTCCCTGATTAGGGCGCGCCTCCTGTCAGAAGCGCGCCGCCGCTTCAAGCGCGAGCATATAGGACAATGCACCGAACCCGGCGATAGTGCCCTTCGCCGCCTGCCCGACGAAGGAGACGTGGCGGAAGTCCTCGCGCCGGTGCGGGTTGGACAGATGGACTTCGATCACCGGCGTCCGGATCGACTTGATCGCGTCGTGCACCGCGATCGAGGTGTGGGTGAAGGCACCCGCGTTCAGGATGACGGCGCGGGCATCGTGCGCCTGCGCCTCGTGCAGCCAGTCGACCAGATGCCCCTCGTGGTTGGACTGGCGCATGTCGATCGACAGCCCCAGTTCGCGGGCGCGGTCCTCCAGGTTGCCGGCGATGTCGTCCAGCGTGTCGTGGCCGTAGATCTCCGGCTCGCGGGTGCCGAGCAGGTTCAGGTTCGGACCGTTCAGGACGTAGACGGTTGCTGGGACGGCATCGCTCATCCGCGCCTCATCGCACCGGCGGCGGCGCGGTGCAACGTTGCCCCTGTCGGTGCAGCCCCCTAGATGGCGGGCATGGCACATACCGACGGCACCATCACCATCACCGTGAACGGCGAGCACAAGCGCGTCTCCGCGGGCCTTTCCATCGCGCAGCTGGCCGAGCAGCTCGGGCTGGTGCCCCAAAAGGTGGCGGTGGAACGCAATCTCGAAGTGGTGCCGCGCTCGACGCTGGCGCAGGTAACGGTGGAGGATGGCGACGAGCTGGAGATCGTCCACTTCGTCGGCGGTGGGGACCATGACGACGACACATGGACGGTGGCGGGGCGGACGTTCCGATCGCGGCTGATCGTCGGCACCGGCAAGTACAGGGACTTCGCACAGAACGCCGCCGCCGTGGAGGCGTCGGGCGCGGAGATCGTGACGGTGGCGGTGCGGCGCGTGAACGTCAGCGATCCCAAGGCGCCGATGCTGACCGACTTCATCGATCCGAAGAAGATCACCTATCTGCCCAACACGGCGGGTTGCTTCACCGCCGACGAGGCGATCCGCACGCTGCGACTGGCTCGTGAGGCCGGCGGCTGGGACCTGGTCAAGCTGGAGGTGCTGGGCGAGGCGCGCACGCTCTACCCCGACATGCGCGAGACGCTGAAGGCGACCGAGGTGCTGGTGCGCGAGGGTTTCAAGCCGATGGTCTATTGCGTCGACGATCCGATCGCCGCGAAGCAGCTGGAGGAAGCCGGCGCGGTGGCGATCATGCCGCTGGGCGCGCCGATCGGCAGCGGTCTGGGAATCCAGAACCGCGTCACGGTGCGGCTCATCGTCGAGGGGGCGGGCGTCCCGGTTCTGGTCGATGCCGGCGTCGGCTGCGCATCCGATGCGGCGGTGGCGATGGAGCTTGGCTGCGACGGCGTGCTGATGAACACCGCGATCGCCGAGGCGAAGGACCCCGTGCTGATGGCCGCAGCGATGAGGCGCGCGGTCGAGGCGGGGCGGATGAGCTACCGCGCCGGGCGCATGGGGCAGCGCCGCTACGCCGATCCGTCCAGCCCGCTCGCCGGCCTGATCTGAATAAAGAAAAGCGGAACCTCTGCGAAGTCGCCACGTTCATGACGTACCTGGAACGCGACCGTTTATCGGTCCATCGCAAGGGAGATATTTCATGGGCGAGCTGGTCGACAAGATCAAGGGTAACGTCAACGAAATGGTCGGCAAGGCGAAGGAAGCCTTGGGCGATCACAACAATGACGAGAGCATGAAGGCCGAAGGTCAGGCGCAGCAGGCGCAGGGCAAGGGCGAGCAGTTCAAGGGCAAGGTCAAGGGCGCGCTGGGCGACAACATCTGATTGTCGTCTAGCGACCCGATCGGTAATGGGATAAAGCCGCTCCGGGAAACCGGGGCGGCTTTGTCGTTGACGATATTTCGGAGCCGATGATCCGGCCACACCTACAGGAAGCTGTAGGGGTCGACGTCTACGGCGACGCGAACCTTGGCGGACCATTCCAGCGCGCCGAGCCAGTCGCGGATGACGTCCTGTACGTCGAGCGCACGCCGGGCGTGGACCAGCAGGCGGTAGCGATGACGGCCGCGCAGCATCGCCAGCGGGGCGGGGGCGGGGCCATAGACCTCCATTCCGTCGACCCTCGGCGCGGCGCGACCGATCTGTCGCGCCGTCTCCAGCGCGCTCGGCTGGTCTTCCGATGAGACGATGATCGCGGCATAGCGGCCGAACGGCGGAGCGCCCGCATCCTGCCGCGCCTCCGTCTCGGCGGCGTAGAAGGCCTCCGCGTCCCCGGTGACGAGCGCCTGCATCACCTGCGCCCCGGGGCTGTGGGTCTGGATGAAGACATGGCCGGGTTTCTCGCCGCGCCCCGCACGCCCCGACACCTGGCGGATCTGCTGGAAAGTCCGCTCGGCGGCGCGCAGGTCGCCGCCGTCCAGCCCCAGATCGGCATCGACGACGCCGACCAGCGTCAGATTGGGAAAATGATACCCCTTCGTCACCAGCTGCGTACCGACGACGATGTCGATCGCCCCCGCCTCCATCCGGGCGACGAACTCCGCCGCCCGGGCCGGCGACCAGATCGTGTCGGAGGTGACGACCGCAATGCGAGCCTCCGGGAAGAGGGCGGCGACCTCGTCCGCGATCCGCTCCACGCCGGGACCGCAGGCGACCAGCGTATCCTCGTTCCGGCACTCCGGGCACAGTCGCGGCACCGGCTCGACATGGCCGCAATGGTGGCAGGCGAGGCGGCGGGTGAGGCGGTGCTCGACCATCCACGCGGTGCAATGGGGGCATTGGAAGCGATGCCCGCAGGTACGGCACAGCGTCAGCGGGGCATAGCCACGGCGGTTGAGGAACAGCAGCGACTGTTCGCCGCGCGCCAGCGTTTCGCCCAGCGCGGCGACCAGCCGCGGGCTGAGCCAGCGGCCGCGCTCGGGCGGTTCGGCGATCAGGTCGATCGCCTCGATCGTCGGCAGTTCCGCGGGCCCGAACCGGCCGGGCAGTCGCACCTCGGCATAATTCCCGAGCGCGACCTGGTGCCGCGTCTCGATCGCCGGGGTGGCGGAGGCGAGGATCGTCGGACACCCCTCGAACAATCCGCGCATCACCGCGACGTCGCGGGCATGATAATGGACGCCGTCCTCCTGCTTGAAGCTGGTTTCGTGCGCCTCGTCGACGACGATCAGGCCCAGTTGGGCGTAGGGGAGGAACAGCGCGGAGCGCGCGCCGACGGTGACCCGCGCCTCTCCGCTGGCGATGGCGCGCCATGCCCGGCGGCGCTGGGCGGCGCGCAGCCCGGAGTGCCAGGCCACCGGCTCGCAGCCGAAGCGGTCGTGGAAGCGCTTCAGGAACGGCTCCGTCAGCGCGATCTCGGGCAGGAGGACGAGCACCTGCCGCCCGGCGCGGATCGCCGCTGCCACCGCCTCGAAATAGACCTCGGTCTTGCCCGATCCGGTGACGCCGTCGAGCAGGATGGTGCGGAAGCTCTCCGCCGCCACCGCCTCGCACAGCGTCGTCGCGGCGGCGCGCTGGTCGTCGGACAGGACGGGGGGCGCGTGATCCGGGTCGGGCGCGGGGTAGGGCGTGTCGATCGCGACCTCGGTCGCCTCGATCGCCCCCGCCTTCACCAGTCCGCGGATCACGCCGTCGCTGACGTCGGCCAGCGCGGCGAGCTCGCGGATCAACCCCTGCCGGTCGCCGATCCGCTCGAGCGCCTGGGCACGCTGCGGGGTGAGGCGATCGGGGACGTGGCCGGTGGCGCGATATTCGATCGCGGTGCGCGATCCCTCCAGCGCGGCGCTGGACGACAGCGCCATCCGCACGACCGCGGCGGGCGGGGCGAGATAATAATCGGCGGTCCATTCCACCAGCCGGCGCAGCGGCGCGCGCAGGGGCGGCGCGTCGGCGACGGCCAGCAGGTTGCGCAGGCGATTGTCACCGACCTCCGCCTCGGACGGCATCCGCTCGGCCTCCCAGACGACGCCGGTCAGTTGTCGCGGCCCCAGCGGTGCGACGACGATCGATCCCGGTTCGACCGCCATGCCGTGCGGCACCCGGTAGTCGAGCGGGCCGAGCGCAGAATTCAGGACGAGGACGCGGGCGCGGGAAGACATCGCCGCCCATATGGGGGCAAGCCGAGTCGGCGGGAAGTCGGAAGGTGACGTCGGGTCAGGCGGCGCGGCGAGCCGATTGGCGACCGATGCGCGACCGCTTCATCGCGTACAGCACCGTATCCGCCCGGCGCGCGAATTCGCGAAGCGACGCACAGTTCGCATCGAACGGTGCGATCCCGACCGACCCGCCGCTGGCCATCGTGATACCGCCCGATTCGACCGTCACGCGGAGTGCGGCCTCGACGCGGTCGCGCAGGCTGTCGACATCGGCGACGAGCACGGGATCCTCGATCACCAGCGCGAACTCGTCGCCGCCGATGCGTGCGGCGAAGACGCCGTTCAGCCACGGCTCGGTCAACGCCGCGCCGGTGAGGCGCAGTACCTCGTCGCCCGCATCGTGTCCCAGCGTGTCGTTGATCGCCTTGAACCCGTCGAGGTCGACGAGCGCCAGCATCAGCGGTCCGCCGTCCTGCCGGGCGCGCGCCATCGCCGCCTCCAGCGTGCGGTCGAACGCGGCGCGGTTGGCCAGCCCGGTCAGCGCATCGGTGTCGGCGGAGCGGCGCAACTGCTGCTCCAGCGCGTATCGCTCCGTCATGTCCATGAAAACGCCGACCAGCGCCACGACGCGGTCGTCGACGATCTCCGGCTCGCCGATCGAGCGTACGCGGCGCAGGGTGCCATCGGCCGCGTGGAAGTCGCTCTCGAAATCGAAGGGGCGCCGGCGACGGATCGATTCGTCGAGCATCCGGCCGATCCGCGGCCGCATCGCAGCGGGGTAGAAATCGATCGCCCTGTCGGACGGCGGCGGTTGCTCGCCGTGCGGCAGGCCGTAGATGCGAAAGACGTTGTCCGACCACGTCAGCGTATGGTCCAGCACCGACAGCCGCCACGATCCGATCATCGCGATCCGCTCCGCCTGGCGGAAGATGCTGTCGCGACGCGCCACCTCCGCCAGCAATTCCTCGGTCCGCGTGGCGATGGCGACCGCGCGCACCGCCGCGCGGCGCGACGCGAGCAGCGTTTCCGCCAGCGTGGCGAGGTGGAGCAGCGCCTCGCGCTCGGCGGGGTCGAGGGTGCGCGGCGTCCGATCGATGACGCAGATCGTCCCCACGGCATGGCGCTCGCCGTCGTCACCCTCCACATGCAGCGGCGCGCCGGCGTAGAAGCGCATCCCGCCCTCCGTCACCAGCGGGTTGGTGGCATATTCGGTATCCTGCGCGAGATCGTCGATGATGACGGTCGAGTCGGTGCGGATCGTTCGATCGCAGAAGGCGACGTCGCGGCGCAGCTCGCGCGGGCCGGGCACGTCACCCGCGGTGATCCAGACCCGGTCGCGATCCACCATGTTGATGAGCGCGGTGGGGCAACCGATCAGGCGCGAGGCGAGCGTCGTCAGCGCCGTGAATTCCTGCTGCGGCTCGGCATCCATCAGCGCCAGCACGCGCAACGCGGCGATCCGGGCGGACTCGTCATCCAGGCGATCGGTGGGCGCAGGCTGGTGCATGCCCGTTAAGTAGCGGACGAGGCTTAAAATTGCTTTGCCGGTGCGGCGAATTGATCGAAAAGGCGGGATGGATTCCACCGAGCCGCTTCCGCTCGCCGTGCAATGGTCGGTGCATCTGGCGCGCGATCGTCGACGCTCGGAGCATACCGTCCGTGCCTATCGTGCCACCGCGCAACGGCTGGTCGCGTTTCTCACCGCGCATTGGGGGCAAGCGGTCGACCGGCGGGCGGTCGCGGGTGTGGAAGCGGCGGACCTGCGCGCCTATCTGGCGCAGCGGCGGGGCGGCGGGCTGACCAATGCGTCGGCAGCGCGGGAATTGTCCGCGGTGCGCGGCTTCCTCGATTGGGCGAATGGCGACGGCACCGCGCCACGCCTGAAGGGGCCGCGCGTCAAGAAGGGCGTCCCGCGCCCGGTCTCTCCCGACGAGGCGGTGGCGCTGGCGGGTGCGGTGGCGCAGGAGAGCGACGAGCCGTGGATCGCGGCGCGCGACTGGGCGATCCTGCTGCTGCTGTACGGCGCGGGGCTGCGCATCGGCGAGGCGCTGGGGCTGACCGGCGCGGTGCTGCCGCTGGGCGAGACGATCAGCGTCCGGGGCAAGCGCGACAAGACGCGGGTCGTACCCCTGCTGCCCGCGGTGCGTGCGGCGGTGGAGGAGTACGTCCGGCTCGCCCCCTGGCCGGCCGCGCGCGATGCGATCCTGTTTCGCGGGATGAAGGGCGGCGCCTTGTCCGCCGGGGTGGTGCGGGTGAAGGTGCGCGCGGCGCGGACCCGGCTGGGCCTGTCTGAGCGGGCGACGCCGCACGCGCTGCGCCACAGTTTCGCGACGCATCTATTGGGGCGCGGCGCTGATCTGCGCGCGTTGCAGGAGCTGCTGGGGCACGCCAGCCTGAGCTCGACCCAGGTCTATACCGCGGTGGATGCAGCGCATCTGCTCGACGTCTACCGCGCCGCGCATCCGCACGGATGACGGTCAGCCGCGCGGTGTCCAGGTGATGACGCGGTAGCCGTAATAGCCGAGTGCCAGCACCGTCAGCGCGATCCCCGCCGGGCCGACGTACCTGTCGAGATCGGCATAGCGGCTGCCGAGGTAGAAACCCGCCCCCGCCAGCACGCCGTTCCAGATGACGCTGCCCACGAACGTCATCAGCAGGAACCGCCACACCGGCATCCGCGCCATGCCCGCGGGCAGCGAGATCAGCGTGCGGAAGGTGGGCATGAAGCGGAACACGAAGATCACCCAGCCGCCGTGACGGTGGAAGAAGGTTCGCAGACGCTCGACATCCTCCCATTCCATCGTCAGCCAGCGGCCATGCCGCTCGACGAAGGGGCGGAAGCGCGCATAGCCGAGCCGCCGCCCGATCTCGTACCAGAAGACATTGCCGGCGGTGGTCCCGGCGGTGCCCCACAGCAGCAGCGGGATCATCTCCATCTGCCCGCGCGCGACCGCGATCCCGCCCAGCCCCATGATGACCTCGGACGGGATGGGCGGCACGACATTCTCCAGCGCCATTAGCAGGAAGATGCCGAAATAGCCGCCCCAGACGATCCAGTTGACGATGAAGTCGGTCATGCTGCCGTGGGAGCCGCGACGGCACCACCACCGTCTGCCCTGAGGAGGGGCCGAGCCTGTCGCGCGCCCGTCCCGAAGGGCACGCGACATGCATGTGCTTGGAGGCGGCATTTCGACAAGCTCGATGCCTCCTCAGCACGAACGGGTGTGGACGGTAACCCGCCGTTCAGCCCACTCGTTCCGCCAGCCTGCGGCCGATCGCGTCCCAGATCAGCCCGGCGACATCCGTGCCGTCGAACTTCTCGATCGCGACGATGCCGGTGGGGGAGGTGACGTTGATCTCGGTCAGCCACTCGCCGCCGATCACGTCGATGCCGACGAAGATCAGCCCGCGTCGCCTGAGCTCCGGGCCGAGTTCGGCGCAGATCCGACGCTCGCGCTCGGTCAGCCCGGTCTTCTGCGCGGAGCCGCCGACCGCCAGGTTGCTGCGGATCTCGCCCTCGCCCGGCAGGCGGTTGATCGCCCCGGCGACCTCGCCGTCCACCAGGACGATGCGCTTGTCGCCCTTCGCCACGCCGGGCAGGAACGCCTGCACCATGTGCGGCTCGCGCCAGGTCTGGTTGAAGACCTCGATCAGCGCGGACAGGTTCTCGCCCTCCGGGCCGACGCGGAAGATCGCCTTGCCGCCGTTGCCGTGAAGCGGCTTTACCACGATCGCGCCGTGCTGCTTCAGGAAGGCGCGCGCCTCGTCCAGCGAGCGCGTGACGAGCGTGGGCGGCATGTAATGCGCATAGTCGAGCACGAAGACCTTTTCCGGCGCGTTGCGGACGCTGGCGGGGTCGTTCACGACCAGGGTACGATCGGCGACGCGCTCCAGCAGGTGCGTGGCGGTGATGTAACCCAGATCGAACGGCGGGTCCTGCCGCATCAGCACGACATCGGCCTCCGCGCCCAGATCGAGGCTGACGGGCTCGCCGAACCGGAAGTGATCGCCGGCGACGCGCTGGACGGTGACCGGATGCGCCTTCGTCCACAGCCGTCCCTCGGACCAGTTCAGGTCTTCGGGCGCATAGTGGAACAGCCGGTGGCCGCGTGACTGCGCCGACAGCATCAGCGCGAAGGTGCTGTCGCCCGCGATATTGATCGAGGCGAGCGGGTCCATCTGGACGGCGACGGTGAGCGACGGGTTCATGCGCAGCGATGTAGGCGGCCGTATGCGGCGTGTCAGTAGCCGATCCACGCATTCTCGATATGGCGCGGGCGCGTGCCGGGCGCGAGCAGCAGCACGTCGACGCGGATGTCCTCGCCGGCGGTGGCGTAGCGCGGCATCAGCACCTCCGCGGCGGCGGCGACGCGGGCGAGGCGGCGCTGGTCGATCGCATGGTCCAGCTCGGCCGCGGTGCGGCGCGCCTTCACCTCGACGAATGCGATCAGCGCGCCGCGCTGCGCGATCAGATCGACCTCGCCCGCGGGCGTGCGCACGCGCCGGTCCAGAATGCGCCAACCCTTCAGCCGCAACCACCACGCGGCGATCCGCTCGCCGCGGCGCCCGGCGGCCTCGGCGGCGATCCGGGTCGCGGTGGGACGGGGAGCGGGACGGCGCATCGCGGCACGATGGCGCGCGCATGCCCCTGGCGCAAGCGGCGGGGTCAGGCGTCGAGGCGGAAGTGGAACACGCGGCTGGGGCCGTCCTCCGGCACGACGAACAGGTCGCGCCCCTCGATCGTCATGCCTTCGCCGGTCAGCGGCCCGCCGCGCCCGAACGGTCGCACGGGACCGACCGCGCCCGCTCGCAGCGTTCGCGCCACGGTCATCGTCGACCAGTCGATCCAGTCGACCGTCCCGCTGAACAGTCCGCGACTGCCCCCGGCGACGAGCGCGCGGCCGACGAATTTCATGTCCTGATAATGGGTGTCGGACGGATTGGAGAGGACGCGCGTGCGGGCCTGCCCGGTCAGGTCGAACACATAGAGCAACCGGCTGTCCCAATTGCCCGCGACCAGCTGATGCCCGAGGATCGCGACGCAGCCGAGATGATCGGGAAAGGAAACGCGGCGGCGGACGGTCAGTGTCGCCGCGTCGATCTCCACCAGCTGCGACGTGCTGTCGGGGCGGTTCTCCGCGACCGGGACCCAGATCGAACCGCGCGCGATCGACATGCCGCCGGGATGGTAGCGCGGTCCGTCGGTCAGATCGACCCGGCGCACGAAGCGGCCGGTCGCGCGATCGAATTCGTGGATATACCCGCGGTGATGCCGCCGATCGACCGACGTGACCCAGATGCGCTGCGGGGTCATCTCCAGCCCCTGGACATGGAACAGCTCGCCATCGAGTTGCAGCGTATCGAGGAGGCGCGCGCGCTCGATCCCGTCGGTGCGCTCGGGCGAGGCGGCGGTCGAGAACGCCGGCAGCATCGCCAGCAGCGCGATCAGGGCAGGACGAAGCGATCGGACGAACATCATCTGGCCTTCCCGGTGGCGTCGGGATCGCCATGGCGATGTTCTGTGTCAGCCCGGCTGAGCTTTTGTTGCCGTTTCGCTTCGGCGGACGGTCAGTCCTTCGGCTCGCCCTTCAGCTCGATCGCGCGGGAGTAGAGCACCTTGCGGTCGAGCCCGAGCGCCTTGGCGACCTCGCCCGCCGCCTTGGAGGCGGGCAGGCGGGTGAGCGCATCCGCCAGCGCCGCGTCGGCATCCGCCTCGCTCGCGGGGGCCGGGGGGTCGGGGGGGGCCACGACCACGACGATCTCGCCCTTGGGTGCCGCCTCCGCATAGCGCGCGGCCAGCGCGCTGAGTGTGCCGGTGACGGCTTCCTCGAACTTCTTCGTGATCTCGCGCGTGACCGCCGCCTCGCGGTCGCCGAGGCCGGCGGCGAGCGCCGACAGGCAGGCGGCGAGGCGGGGGCCGGATTCGTAGAAGACCAACGTGGCGCGCACCGCCGCCACCTCCGCGATCGCCTCGGCACGGGCGTGTTCCTTCGACGGCAGGAACCCCATGAACAGGAAGCGGTCCGTCGGCAGCCCCGCTAGCGTCAGCGCGGCGACGGCGGCGCAGGGGCCGGGGATCGTCACCACGGCATGGCCCGCCGCGCGTGCCTCGCGCACCAGCTTGAACCCCGGATCGGAAATGAGCGGAGTGCCCGCATCGCTGACCAGCGCCACCGCCTCGCCCGCCATGCGCGCGATCAGCTGCGGCCGGACGTGCGCGGCATTGTGGTCGTGATAAGGCGTCATCGGCCGCCTGGCGCCGATATGGCGTAGCAACCCGGCGGTGACGCGGGTATCTTCCACCGCGATAACATCGGCTTGGCGCAGGATCTCGGCGGCGCGCGGCGACAGGTCGCCGAGATTGCCGATCGGGGTGGCGACGATATAGAGGCCGGGGTCGAGAGAGTTCACGGGAGGTGTCATGGCAGAGGCGAACGCACGGCCGCAACGGGTCGTTTCCCGGCTGGTCACGCTGGCGGGGGCGTTGTTGCTGGCGGCGTGTTCGACGGTCGTGCCGCGCGGGCCGGTGCAGCAGAGCGTCGACACCGCGCCGCCGCCGCCGCGGGTGACGACGCCGGACGTGGCGCAGGGGCTGCCGCGCGACGTCGCGCGCAACCGCGTCGCGCTGCTGGTGCCGCTGTCGGGCAGCAATGCGGGCGTCGGGCGCAGCCTGGCCAACGCGACCCAGCTGGCGCTGCTGGATACGAAGAACCAGCAGGTCCGCATCACCAATTACGACACCGCGCCCGGTGCCGCGGCGGCGGCGCGCCGCGCGCTGGCGGAGGGCGCGCAGCTGATCCTGGGGCCGCTGCTGGCGGACGACGTCCGCGCGGTGGCGCCGATCGCGCGGGCCGCGAACGTGCCGGTGCTGTCCTTCTCCAACGACGTCAGCGTGGCCGGAAACGGCGCCTATGTCCTGGGTTACGCCCCGGCGCAGGCGATCGAGCGGGTGGTGAGCTATGCCGCGGGCAAGGGGATCAGCAACTTCGGCGGACTGGTGCCCAACGCGCTCTACGGCAGCCGCGCGTCGACCGCCTTCCTGCGCGCGGTCGAGCAGGCCGGGGGGCGTGTCGTCTCGCTCCAGACCTACGACCGCGGCTCGGGCGCGATCGCGGGCGCGGTGCAGCGGATGGCGAAGGACGCGCCGTTCGGCGCGGTGCTGATCGCTGACGGCGCGACGCAGGCGAATGCCGCGGTCCCGCTGCTGCGGCGCAGCTCCCCCTCGACGCAGATCCTGGGCACCGAATTGTGGAATTCGGACAATAACGTCGCGGGTGCCGCGTCGCTGAACGGGGCGTGGTTCGCCAGCGTGCCCAACACGCTCTACCGCCAATATGCGCGCAACTATCGCACGCGCTTCGGCGCGTCGCCCTACCGACTGTCCAGCCTGGGCTATGACTCCGTGCTGCTGGTGGTGCGCATCGCGCGCGACTGGAAGCCGGGCAGCGTCTTCCCCGAAAGCCGGCTGCGCGATGGCGACGGGTTCGCCGGGATCGACGGGGCGTTCCGCTTCGGTCGCGACGGGGTGGCGGAGCGGATGCTGGAGGTGCAGGAGGTGCGCGGCGCGACCACGGTGACGGTGTCGCCCGCGCCGACCGAGTTCCGGCGATAGGATCGATCGTCGCACTGCCGAGGGTCGGGGTAACGGCCTACCCCACCTTCACGACTCTCGGCAGGATCGCGTCGAGCAGGATCATGCCCGCCTCGCTGACCGTCAGCCGGTCGCCCTCGCGCGCGATCAGCCCGGGGAGCGCGGCGACCGCGTCCGCATCGATCAGCGCGTCGATCGTCAGCCCGGTGCGCGCCGCGACGCGCGCCAGATCGACCCCTTCCGCCAGCCGCAGCCCCATCAGCAGCGCCTCCGCCGCGCGGGTTTCGGGCGCAAGCGGCTCCTCGCTTTCGATACCGTGCGCGTTGCGATCGACCGCGGCGAGCCAGTTTTCGGGCTTGCGCCGACGCACGCTGGCCAGCCGGTGGCGGCGGCCGTGCGCACCGGGACCGATGCCGGCATAATCGCGGTAGCGCCAGTAAGCGAGGTTGTGGCGGCTCTCCGCGCCCGGGCGGGCATGGTTCGAAATCTCATAGGCCGGCCGGCCCGCCGCCGCGGTCATCGCGCGGGTCAGGTCGAACAGATCGGCGGCGGCATCGCCGTCCGGAATGGTCAGCCGCCCCGCCGCCGCCTCGGTCGCGAAGCGGGTGCCCGGCTCGATCGTCAGCTGGTACAGTGACAGATGCTCGGTGCCGAACGCCAGCGCCCGCGTCAGTTCCGCTTCCCACGCCGCAAGCGGCTGGTCGGGACGCGCGTAGATCAGATCGATGCTGACCCGCGCGAACGCCGCCTGCGCGACATCCAGCGCGCCCAGCCCCTCGCGCACGTCATGCGCCCGCCCCAGGAAGGCGAGCGCGGTGTCGTCCAGCGCCTGGAGCCCCAGCGACACGCGGTTGACCCCGGCGGCGGCGAGGTCGGCGAAGCGTGCCGCCTCCACCGAGGAGGGATTGGCCTCCAGCGTGATCTCGACATCGCCGCCCGGCGTCCAGGCCGTCGTGGCGGCATCGATGATCGCGGCGACCGTCGACGGCGGCATCAGCGACGGCGTACCCCCGCCGAAGAAGATCGAGCCGAGCCGACGCCCCGGCAGCAACGCGGCCTCGTGCGCCAGATCCGCCAGCAGCGCGTCACGCCAGCGCTGTTGGTCGACCTGTTCGCGCACATGGCTGTTGAAGTCGCAATAGGGGCATTTCGATACGCAGAACGGCCAGTGGACGTAGAGCGCCAGAGGCTCGTCGCTGGCGGCGGCGGGGATATTGTCGGCGGGCATGGCCGCGCCGATATGGCGGCGATGCGCCCGAAACGCCATGCCGCCATCGCCACCCTGATGCTCCTGCTCGGGGGATGCTCCGCCGATGCGGGGCCGCCGCGCGTGATCGAGCCGCGCGTCGATACCGCCCCGGCCGCGCGCGGCGAGGCGCTGCTGCGCCAGGCGATGATGGCGGGGCATAATCGCGCCCGCGCCGATGTCGGCGTCCCGCCGTTGGTGTGGGATGACACGCTGGCCGCGTCCGCTGCGGCCTATGCGCGCGAGATGGCGCAGACCGGCCGCTTCGCCCATGCCGAGCAGCCGCAGGGACCCGCGCGCGAGGGCGAGAACCTCTTCACCGGCACGCGCGGCGCCTATCGCTATGACGAGATGGTGCGGCTGTGGGTCGACGAGCGGCGCGACTTCGTCAACCGCCCGGTGCCGGGAGCGAGCCGGACGGGCGATTGGGGCGGGGTGGCGCATTACGTCCAGATCGTATGGCGCGACACGAAGCGTGTCGGCTGCGCCGTCGCCAGCGGGCGCAGCGACGACTATCTGGTGTGCCGCTACTCGCCGGCGGGCAATGTCGTGGGGCAGACCGCATTCTGAGATCGGCCCACATTCGCGCGCTTCCTGCGCGTCGACGACATCCCTTCGCGCGCTCCCACCGTCCAAAATTGACCCTATCGCGAAGCCCAGGTGGCCGGCTTGCTCAACGTCTCTGGCAGCAAGATCCAGCCGAGCGGCTGCGGCGTTCTCGACAGGCGGACAGCGGTGAATATCTGCGTGCTTGGCCCCGAATGCCGAAGGCGGAGGAGCGGAATGCCGTCCGGGGTAAGGCAGTCGTTCCCGCCTGCGTCGGGGATGCGGGGCAGGTCGGTCATCCTGCACTTCCGTCGCACGTGTGCGATGCCGGAACTTCGTGCAGCATCGCCTACCGAGCGCAATGACCAGGCAAGCCGGCGGGGATTCGCCGCACGGGTGATCGAGAGCCTGAATGTCTGACCGGGAACGGTATACAGCTGTCTGGTTTCCGCGACGTGAGTAACTAACCCCGTCCAGATATGGACATAGGCGAAGTACAGCGACGCGCGGCTGTCGATCGACGGCGTCAAGCGCGACGTCGGGCCGGAGCGCGAATATCGCGAGCTCCACGCCCGCTTCGCCTGACTGATCGCCCCGCTCCGCCTGTCGCCGATGCCTTTCTGCGCTGCCGGCAGGTCGCGGTGGAGGCGTTCGAGGATTGACGCCGCGCGTAATACGCCTACCGTATACGATATAAATAAGATCGAGGTGGATGATGCGGGCCAATCGTCGTGAGCTCATGGCCGGTGCGGGCGCGGTCGCGCTGACGGCCGTGACGGCGTCCGCCGCGCGAGCCGCCGCCGCGGCGTTTCCCGCGTCGGCGACGCCGCTGCCGCTGTCGGCGGTGCGGCTGCGTCCGTCCGAGTTCGCGACCGCGGTGGAGGTGAACCGCGCCTACCTCCACCGGCTGAGCCCCGACCGCCTGCTGCACAACTTCCGCAAATATGCCGGGCTGGAGCCCAGGGCGCCGATCTACGGCGGATGGGAGAGCGACACCATCGCGGGCCATACCCTCGGCCATTACATGACCGCGCTGGTGCTGACCTGGCAGCAGACCGGCGATCCGGAGATGAAGCGGCGCGCCAACTATATCGTCGACGAACTGGCGGAGGCGCAGGCGAAGCGCGGCAACGGCTACGTCGGCGGGCTGGGGCGCAAGCGCAAGGACGGCACGATCGTCGATGGCGAGGAGATCTTCCCCGAGATCATGAAGGGCGAGATCCGCTCCGGCGGGTTCGACCTCAACGGCGCGTGGTCGCCGCTCTACACCGTCCACAAGCTCTTCGCCGGGCTGCTCGACGTCCACATGGCGTGGGGCAACCGCAAGGCGCTCGCGGTCGTCGAGGGGCTGGGCGGCTATTTCGAGCGCGTGTTCGCGGCGCTGACGCCGGCGCAGGTGCAGGAGGTGCTGGGCTGCGAATATGGCGGGCTGAACGAAAGCTACGCCGAGATGTACGCGCAGACGAAGGACCGGCGCTGGCTGAAGATGGCGGAGCTCATCTACGACAACCGCGTGCTCGATCCGCTCGCGCGCAAGGAGGACAAGCTCGCCAATTTCCACGCCAACACCCAGGTCCCCAAGCTGATCGGCCTCGCCCGCATTCACGAGGTGACGAACGGCGACCCGGCGAAGGCGACCGCGGCGCGCTTCTTCTGGGACACGGTGACGCAGCATCACAGCTACGTCATCGGCGGCAACGCGGACCGCGAATATTTCAGCGCGCCCGACACGATCGCCGATCACATCACCGAGCAGACGTGCGAGCATTGCAACACCTACAATATGCTCAAGCTGACGCGGCACCTGTGGTCGTGGCAGCCGGACGGCGCGCTGTTCGACTTCTACGAACGGGCGCACCTCAACCACACGATGGCGGCGCACGACTCCAGGACCGGCGGCTTCACCTATATGACGCCGCTGCTGTCGGGCGCGGAGCGCGGCTATTCGACCACGGACGACGACGCCTTCTGGTGCTGCGTCGGTTCGGGGATGGAGGCGCACGCCAAGCATGGCGAGAGCATCTTCTGGCAGGGGAAGGACGGGACGTTCTTCGTCAACCTCTACATCCCCGCCGATGCCGACTGGGCCGCCCGGCGGGCGAAGGTGCGGCTGGAGACGCCCTATCCCTATGGCGACACCGCGACGCTGACGTTCGACAAGGTGGCGTCGGGGCGCTTCCCGGTCGCGCTGCGCGTGCCCGGATGGGCCGCGGGCAAGGCGCGCGTGACGGTCAACGGGGAGGCGACGACGCCCGTCTTCTCGCGCGGCTATGCGATCGTCACGCGCAGGTGGAAGGCGGGGGACGCGGTCGCGATCACGCTGCCGATGGAATTGCGGACCGAGAGCACGCCCGGCGACGCCGATACGATCGCGCTGCTCCACGGCCCGATAGTCCTCGCCGCGGACCTGGGGCCGGTGGAGAACAAATGGGACAGCCCCGATCCCGCGCTGGTCGGCGCGAACCTCCTCGCCGGCTTCACCCCCGCGGCCGCGCCGGCGACCTATGCGACGCGCGGCGTGGTGAGGCCGCAGGACATGACGTTCGTGCCCTTCTACCGCCAGTCGCAGCGGCGCAGCGCGGTCTATTTCAAGCATTTCTCCGATGCCGCCTGGGCGAGCGAGGAAGCGGCCTACAATGCCGAGCAGGCGCGTCGCCGCGACATCGCGGCACGATCGGTCGACACGATGTTCCTGGGCGAGATGCAGCCCGAGCGCGATCACAATCTGACCTCCGCCGAATCCTACCCCGTCACCTATCGCGGGCGTCAGGGCCGCGACGTGCGCTCGGGCGGGTTCATGGAGTTCAGCATGAAGACGCGCCCCGGCCCGCTGATCCTGCAGGCGACCTATTGGGGCGGGGAGCGGGGCCGCGACTTCGACATCCTGGTCGACAACGTGAAGGTCGCGACCCAGCATCTTGACGAGGACAGGCCCGGCAAGTTCTTCGACGTCGACTATCCCCTTCCCGAGGCGCTGACCCGGGGCAAGTCGTCGGTGAAGGTCCGCTTCGTGCCGCACGACCGCAACACCGCCGGGCCGGTCTTCGGCGTGCGGCTCTACACCGCGAAGGCGGGCGCCGCCGCGTGAGCGAGGCGCCGCCGATCGCGATGACGCTGGACGCGCTGCGGGGGCTGGCGCGCGAGAAGCTGCGCGCGGCGGGGCTGGCCGACGACCATGCCGATGCGGTGGCGGAGACGATGGTCGCGGGCGAGCGCGACGGCTGCGCCAGCCACGGCATCTACCGCCTGCTCGTCGCCGCCAGCAGCGTGCGCGCGGGCGTGGTCGTGCCCGATGCGGTGCCGGTGGTGAGCGAGCCGGCGCGCGCCCTGGTGCGCGTCGACGGGAAGGGCGGCTTCGCGCAACTCGCCTTCGCGCGCGGCCTCCCCGTGCTGATCGACAAGGCGCGCGCGTGCGGCATCGCGGCGATGGCGCTGAACGACGTGGTCCATTTCGCCGCCCTGTGGCCGGAGGTCGAGGCGATCGCGGACGCCGGCCTCGTCGCACTGGCGACGACGCCCAGCCACGCCTGGGTCGCGCCGGCCGGCGGCACGCGCCCCGTGTTCGGGACCAATCCGATCGCCTTCGGCTGGCCGCGCCCCGGCAAGCCGCCGTTCGTGTTCGACTTCGCCACCAGCGCGGTCGCGCGCGGCGAGATCGAGCTGCACCGCCGCGCCGGGCGGCCGGTTCCCGACGATTGGGGCTATGACGCCGACGGCCGCGCGACCACCGATGCCGAAGCGGTGCTCGCCGGCGCGATGCGCACCTTCGGCGGGCACAAGGGGTCGTCGCTGGCGACGATGGTCGAGCTGCTCGCCGGGCCGCTGATCGGCGACATGACCAGCCGCGAATCGCTCGCCGCCGACGCCGGGCGGGGCGGATCGCCGATCGGGGGCGAGCTGATCGTCGCGATCGACCCCGCGGGGTTCCTGGGCGACGCTGTCGCGGCGCATCTCGCCCGCGCCGAGGCGTTGTTCGCGGCGATCGAGGCGCAGGGCGCGCGCCTCCCTTCCGCGCGCCGCTACGCCGCGCGCTCGCGCTCGCTGGCGGACGGGGTGCAGATCCCCGCCGCGCTCCATGCCGACATCCTGAAGATCGGATGCGAATGACGAGGTTCCTGCCGCTCGGGCTCGCACTGACGATGCTGGCCGCGGCCGCGCCGCTCCACGCCGCGCCGGCCCCGTCCGCCGACGCGCGGCTGAAGGCGCTCTACACGTCGGAATATGCGTGGCGCCGGACGATCGAGGGGCCGGACGAGGACAACAAGGATGCGCCGCCCGTCCTTCCCGACGTCGGCCCGGCGATGCAGGCGGCGAAGCTGGCGCGCTGGACCCGGACCCTCGCCGCGCTCGACGCCATCAGGACCGCCGATCTCTCCCCGGCGGGGCGGGTCAATTACGCCGTCTATCGCCAGCAGATCGTGGCGCTGCTCAACGAGCAGAAGTTTCGCGACTACGAGAAGCCGCTCAACTCGGACAGCAGCTTCTGGGGCAATGTGGCGGAGGCGGCGCGGGGCGACTTCGTGCGCGAGCAGGATTATCGCAACTATCTCGCGATGCTGCGCAGCGTGCCGCGCTTCTTCGACCAGAACGTCGTCAATATGCGCGCCGGGCTGAAGCGCGGCTTCACCCCGTCGCGCATCACCCTGAAGGGGCGGGACATCGGCGTCGCGCAGGTGGTGGAGGCGGGGAGCGGGGAGGCGTCGCCGTTCTACGCGCCGTTCAGGACCATGCCCTCCGCCATCCCCGCCGCGACGCAGGCGCTGCTGCGCGGCGAGGCGATCGCGGCGATCCGCGACCAGGTGGTGCCCGCGCATCGCGCGCTGCTCGCCTTCCTGCGGGATGACTATATCCCCGGCGCCCGCACGACGCTGGCCGCCTACGACCTCCCCGACGGGCACGCCTATTACCAGTCGAAGATCGACGAGTTCACGACCGAGGCCAGGACCGCCGAAGAGGTCCACGCGATCGGCCTTGCCGAGATGGCGCGCATCCGCACGCGGATGCAGGCGGTGATGACGGCGGCGGGGTTCAAGGGCGACCTGCCCGCGTTCCTGACGTTCCTGCGCACCGATCCGCAATTCTACGCCAGGACGCCGCAGGACCTGCTCGACCGCGCGGCGTGGATCGCCAAGACCTTCGACGGAAAGGCGAGCCAGTGGTTCGGCCGCCTGCCGCGCAGCCGCTTCGCGATCCGGCCGGTCCCTGCGGACCTCGCCCCCTTCTACACCGGGGGGCGCGGCGGGCCGGGCATCTACCTCGTCAATACCTACAACCTTCCGTCGCGCCCGCTCTATTCGCTGGCCGCGCTGACGCTGCACGAAAGCGCGCCGGGCCATGCCTTCCAGATGCCGCTTGCGGCGGAGAACAAGGACCTGCCGGCATTCCGCCGCGACACCTACCTCTCCGTCTACGGCGAGGGCTGGGCGCTGTATTGCGAGGCGCTGGGCGAGGAAATGGGGATGTACCAGACGCCCTACGAGGTGTTCGGGATGCTGTCCTACCAGGCCTGGCGCGCCTCGCGGCTGGTGGTGGATACCGGCATTCACGCCAGGGGGTGGAGCAGGGAGCAGGCGCAACGCTACCTGCACGACAATACCGCGCTGGCGGATCACGAGATCGAGACCGAGGTCGACCGCTACATCGCCTGGCCGGGCCAGGCGCTGAGCTATTACATGGGCGCGCTTGCGATCCAGCGCGCCCGCGCGCGCGCCGAAAAGGCGCTGGGTGCGAAGTTCGACATCCGCGCCTTCCACGATGCGGTGCTGGCGCTGGGATCGGTGCCGGTGCCCGAGATCGACCGGCGGATCGACCGCCTGATCGCCGATGGCGGCAAGGGCCCCTATCCCGACGAGGAACCATGATGCGATATCTGCCTTTGCTGGCGGTGCTGCTGCCATCCGCGCTTCTGGCGCAGACCGCGCCCGAGACGCCCGAGACGATCGAGACGCGCGGCAACCCGGTCCTGTCGGACGGCCGCTATTACTCGACCGACCCCGCACCGCTGGTGGACGGCGATACGTTGTGGATTCTCGCCGGCCGCGACGAGGCGCCAGCGGACGTCAACGACTTCATCATGAACGAGTGGCAGCTCCTTTCCACCACCGATCCGGCGAAGGGGACGTGGCGCCACTATCCCGCGGTCGCGCGGCCCGAGGCGGTGTTCGCCTGGGCCGAGCCTGGGCGCGCCTATGCCGGGCAGATCGTCAAGGCGCGCAACGGCCGCTTCTACCTGTACGCCCCGGTGTTGCAGCGCGACGGCAAGGCCAAGGATCGGTTCGCGATCGGCGTCGCGGTGGCGGACCGGCCGACCGGGCCGTGGCGCGACGCGCATCCGTCCGGCCCGATCATCTCGCAGGACGTGCCGGTCGCCAACGACATCCAGAACATCGACCCCACCGTCCTCGTGGACGACGACGGACGCGTCTACATCTACTGGGGCACGTTCGGGCAGTTGCGCGGCATGGAGCTGTCTGCCGACATGGTGACGCCCAAGGGCAAGGAGCGGACGATCGACGGCCTCACCGGCTTCTTCGAGGCGCCGTGGCTGATGAAGCGCAAGGGCGTCTATTACATGCTCTACGCCGGCAACAACGCCGGCCCGGACAGCCCGTGCACCCCGGCGCATTACCACGCCTGCCAGGCCTATGGCACCGCCAGGTCGCCGCTGGGCCCGTGGACCTATCGCGGCGTGCTGCTGAAGCCGGTCAGCTCGACAACCAGCCATGCCGGCGCGGTCGAGTTCAAGGGGCAGTGGTGGCTCGCCTATCACACCGCCGACGCGGCCGGGGGCGGGCACTTCCGCCGGTCGGTCGCGATCGACCGGATGGAGTGGGACGACAGCGTCTCGCCGCCGATGATCCGGATGGTCACGCCGACCCGCGCTCCCGGTCCGCCGCCGGCGCCGACGCGCAACGTCGCGCTCGGCGCCGTGGCCTCGGCATCGAACGAGCCGATCCCGACGCAATATTGGATCCGCGCGCTCAACGACGGCCGCGTCCGCGCCGCGCCGCTGCCGCCCGATATGTGGGGCACGTGGACCGGCACCAACCCGCCGCGGCCGTGGATCGAATATCGCTGGCCGGCGCCGGTGACGCTGACCGGCAGCCGCCTTTACCTCTTCGCCGACCAGCCTGCCGGATCGGGCGAGGGCATCGCACCGCCGGCGGCGTGGCACCTCGAATATTTCGACCGCGGATGGAAGCCCGTGCCGGGTGCGGGCGGCTACGGCACGGCGGCGGGCGCGTGGCAGGAGGTCCGCTTCCCGGCGGTCACCACGCGCTGCCTTCGCGCGGTGTTCGACGCCTCGCAGGCGAAGGGCAGCGTCGCGGGGGTCGGGGTGCAGGAATGGGAAGCGCTTGCCCCCGAGGCGGCGCCCCCGCGCGCGCGGCCGGAGGGTCCGGTGCCGCCATGCGGTGACTGACTGCGCCGCTCCACGAGCTATATTATACGATTCTGAAACAAGCTGAGGGGGTTGGAACGTGAAGGTCGCGGTGGTCGGTGGCGGGGTGATCGGGTTGTCCAGCGCCCTGCTGCTCGCACGCGCCGGCCACGCCGCGACGGTGTTCGAACCCGATGCCGGCCTGTCCGCGCCGTCCTGGAACAACGCCGGGCACCTGGCGGTCGAACAGCGCGCGCCGCTCGCCTCGATCGCGTCGATTCGCTCGGTCGGGCGCCGGCAGTTCCGTCGCGGCGGCGCGCTCGACCTGCCGCTGGCGCACGCCCGCACCTGGGTGCCGTTCGCGACGCGGCTCGTCGCGGCGGCGCGGCCCGCCCGCTTCCGCGCCGGCACCGCCGCGCTGGGCGGGCTGCTGACCGAGGCGCTGCCGGCGTGGCGACGCCTGACGGGCTCGATCGGCGAAGCGGGACTGCTGCGCGAGGACGGGCACCTGATGGTCTGGGGCTCGCCGGCCGCGGCGGCGACAGGGCGGGCGGCGTGGATGCGCGCGGAGACGGGCGGGGCGTCGCTGGTGCCGTGCCGGGACGAGGATCTCGCGCTGCTGAGGCAGGTGCTGGGGAACGAGGCGGCGGGCTGCGCGCGCTTCGACGGGACGGGGGCGATCGCGGATCTCGGGGCGTTGCACCGGGCGTTGCGGCGGGCGCTGGCGGCGGCGGGGGGCACGATCGTCGCGGAACGGGCGTCGGTCGTGCGGGCCGACGGGCGCGCGGGCATTGCGGGGCACGAGGCCGATGCCGTGCTGGTCGCCGCCGGGGTCGGGAGCGGCACGGTGATGCAGGGGCTTGGCATCCGCGCGCCGATCGTCGCGGAACGCGGCTACCACCTTCGCGCCGCGGCCGACCGCTGGCCCGCCGACGCCCCGCCGGTCGTGTTCGAGGATCGGTCGATGATCGTCACCCGCTATCGCGACACCGTGCAGGCGGCGAGCTTCGTCGAGGTCGCCGCGCCCGACGCACCGCCCGATCCGCGCAAATGGGAGCGGCTGGAGCGGCACGTGCGCGAACTCGGCCTGCCGATGGAGGCGCCTTTCACCCGCTGGATGGGCGCGCGCCCGACCTTTCCGGACTATCTCCCCGCGATCGGGCGCGCGACATCGATGCCCAACCTGTTCTACGCCTTCGGCCATCAGCATCTCGGCCTCACCCTCGCCGCGGTCACCGCGGAGGCGGTCGCCGCGCTGGTCGACGGTGCCGCTTCCGCGGTCGACCTTTCCCCGTTCGACCTCGCCCGCTTCGCTCCCCGAAAGGCCCGCCCATGACGATCGGAGGCTCCGACGCCGCCACCCAGCTCGCCGCGCTCGCCCCCTGGGCCGACCGGGCGCCGGCGATTACGCGCGACGAGCGGCTCGCGCGGATGGCGCGGGCGCAGGCGCGGCTCGCCGGCACGGGTGCCGATGCGCTGTTGGTGAATGCCGGCCCCAGCCTGCGCTATTTCGCCGGCGTCCCGTGGAACGCGACGGAGCGGCTGGTGGCGCTGTTGCTTCCCGCGAACGGAGCGCCGCGGCTGATCTGCCCGCGCTTCGAGCTGGGTTCGCTCGCCGCCTCGCTGGCGATCGACGCCGAGGTTCTGGCGTGGGAGGAGGACGAGGATCCCGTCGCGCTGGTGTGCGATCAGCTAGCGGCGGGCGCGACGCTCGCGCTCGATCCGCTGCTGCCCTTCTCCACCGGCGCGCGGCTCGGCGCACGGCTGCGGGTCGTGGACGGCGCGCCGGCGATCGACCCACTGCGTGCGGTGAAGTCGCCCGCCGAGCTCGCGCTGATGGCGCAGGCGAAGGCGATGACGCTGGAGGTGCAGCGGCGCGCCGCGCGCATCCTCGCGCCCGGCATCCGCGCCAGCGAAGTCGCGCGCTTCATCGACGCGGCGCACCGGGCGCTGGGCGCCGCGGGCTCCACCTTCTGCGCGGTGCAGTTCGGCCGCGCGACCGCCTTTCCCCACGGCCTTCCCGGGGACCAGGCGCTGGAGCAGGATCAGCTCGTGCTGATCGACACCGGCTGCACGGTCGAGGGCTATCATTCGGACATCACACGGACCTACGCCTTCGGCCGCGTGGAGGACGAGGTGCGCGCGCTGTGGGATGTCGAGAAGGAGGCGCAGGCCGCCGCCTTCGCCGCGGTGCGACCCGGCGTGCCGTGCGCCGCCATCGACGACGCCGCCCGCAGGGTGCTGGAACGCGCCGGGCTCGGCCCCGACTATCGCCTTCCCGGCCTGCCGCATCGCACCGGGCACGGGATCGGGCTCGCGATTCACGAGCCGCCCTATCTCGTCCGCGGCGACGCGAGCGCATTGGAACCCGGCATGTGCTTCTCGAACGAGCCGATGATCGTCGTCCCCGACCGTTTCGGAATCCGGCTGGAGGACCATTTTCACGTCACCGGGGACGGCGCGGCCTGGTTCACCCAACCGCAGCCCGCGATCGACCGGCCCTTCGCGTGAGGGTGCTTCCCTTCGTCGCCGCGATCGCGCTGCTGGCCGGCTGTGCCGGGCCGCGCGTCACCGCGCCGCCTGCGGGGCTCGACCCCTTCTACACCCGGTCGCTCGACGCCGGAGGCATCCCGATCAGCAGCTCCGCCGCGGTCCCGGACGAGGCGCTACGCGCCGCGCGGTCGATCGTGGTGGAGATGCTGGCGCGGCGGCCCGACCTGCGCCGCGCGCTGGTGGCCGGCGGGCAGCGGGTCGCGGTGATGGGGGTAGAGGAGCAGACGCTCGACCTGCCAGAACAGCGCGACTGGAAGAAGCCGACGCGCGACGATCCGCGGCTGACCACGTGCGAGCGCAAGCTGTACGACGAACAGATCGGCCGCATGACGGACCGCGAATACTGGAATTCGCGCGCGCGCGGCATGGGGGGGCTGCTCACCAGCGGCGCGACCGAGAACCTGCTGGGGCAGCCGGGGACGCGCTATTACGGCGAGAACATCTTCGTTCACGAATTCTCGCACGCGATCCTGGGTGCCGCCGAGACGGCCGACCCCGCCTTCTACCGCGCGGTCGCGGCCGCCTATGACGAGGCCATGAAGCGCGGACTATGGAAGGGCGAATATGGCGCCACCACCGTCGACGAATATTGGGCGGAGGGAACGCAATTCTGGTTCGAATCGAACCGGCTGGCGGTGATCGACGGGCGTCGCATCCTGTCCGCCGCCGATCTCGCGGCCTATGATCCCGCGCTCGCGACGCTCCTTCGCCGCGTCTACGGCGACCGCCACCACCTCAGCGCCGACGTCTTCTGGCGGCACCCCGCGCGCGTGCCGACGGGAGGCCCGCCGGCCTCCACCGCGGAGACTTGCTGAGCGGTGGAAATGGCGATTGCGCTATTGGAGGTAGTATCGTATACCGTATCCAACGCATTGGGAGCGAGACGATGACGATCGGTTGGAAGGGCGTATTTCCTGCGGTGACTACACAGGTGCGCGAGGATCTGTCGCTGGATCTCGCGGATACCCAGCGCGTGGTGGACGACCTCGTCAACGATGGCGTGACCGGCGTCATCGCGCTGGGGACGGTCGGCGAAAACAATTCGCTCGAATTCGACGAGAAGGTGTCGGTCCTGACCGCGATCGTCGAAGCGGTGGACGGCCGCGTGCCGGTCGTCACCGGCGTGTCCGAATACGACACCCGCCGCGCGGTGCGCTACGCCCGGGCGGCGGAGAAGGCGGGGGCGGACGGCCTCATGCTCCTCCCGCCGATGGTCTATGTGCCCGCGACGCACGAGCTGGTGAACCATTTCAAGGGCGTCGCGGAACAGACCGCGCTCCCGATCATGCTCTACAACAACCCGCCCGCCTATCGCACCGTCATCGACCGTGCGGTGCTGGAGGCGCTGGTCGACGTCGCGAACATCGTGGCGGTCAAGGAATCGGCGCCCGACACGCGCCGCTTCACCGACTTCCGCAACGCCTTCGGCGATCGCTACGTGCTGTTCGCGGGGCTCGACGACGTCGCGCTGGAGGGGCTGTACCTCGGTGCGCGCGGCTGGGTGTCGGGGCTGACCAACGCTTTCCCGAAGGAGTCGGTGGAACTCGTCGCCGCGTTCGAGCGCGGCGACCATGCGAAGGCGATGGAGATCTATCGCTGGTTCATGCCGCTGCTCCACCTCGATGCCGAGCACGACCTGGTCCAGTCGATCAAGCTCGCCGAGCAGGTGATGGGCCGCGGATCGGAGCGCGTCCTCCCGCCGCGCTACGTCCTTCAGGGCGCGCGCCGCGCCGAGGTGATCGCGATGGTCGAGCAGGCCGCGGCGACGCGCCCGTCGCTCGGCGTCGCGCTCGCGGCCTGACGCGGACCCGATGCGGCACACCTTCTTCTGCATCGACGGCCACACGGCGGGCAATCCGGTCCGCCTGGTGGCCGGGGGCGCGCCGCTGTTGAAGGGGGCGTCCATGTCGGAGCGGCGCCAGGATTTCCTGGCGCGCTTCGACTGGATCCGCACCGGCCTGTGCTTCGAACCGCGCGGGCACGACATGATGTCGGGCGGCTTCCTCTATCCGCCGACGACCTCCGACGCCGATGTCGGCATCCTGTTCATCGAGACGTCGGGATGCCTCCCGATGTGCGGGCACGGCACGATCGGGATGGTCACCTTCGGGCTGGAACACGGGCTGATCCAGCCCGCCACCCCCGGTCGCCTGAAGGTGGAGGTGCCCGCCGGCACGATCGACATCGCCTATGAGGCCGAGCGCGACCGGGTGACCGCGGTGAAGATCACCAACGTCCCCGCCTATGTCGCCGCGACCGGGATCGCGATCGAAGTGCCCGGCTTCGGACCGATGACGGTCGATGTTGCTTATGGCGGCAACTATTACGCCATCGTCGAGCCGCAGGGCGCCTATGCCGGTCTGGACGACCTTGGCGCTGCTGCGCTGGTCGGCTTCAGCGGCATCATCCGCGAGAAGGTGCGCGCGGCGTTCGAGCCGGTCCATCCGCTCGACCCCACGATCCGCGGGGTCAGCCACGTGCTGTGGGCCGACCGGCCCCGCGCCGACGATGCCGACGGCCGCAACGCGGTCTTCTACGGCGACAAGGCGATCGATCGCAGCCCGTGCGGGACCGGGACCTCGGCGCGCCTCGCGCATCTCGCGGCGCAGGGAAAGCTCAACGTCGGCGAGCGGTTCGTCCACGAAAGCTACATCGGCAGCCGGTTCACCGGCCGGGTCGAAAGCGCGACCCGCGTCGGCGACAAGGTCGGCATCGTGCCCTCGATCGAGGGGTCGGCGGTGGCGACCGGGTTCAATACGATTTGGATCGACCGCAGCGATCGCTTCTGGGAAGGGTTCCAGGTCAAGTGACCGCAACGAGGAACCCAGCATGAGCATTGTCGTGAGGACGCTTTCCGAGCGCGTGTTCGAGATCGTTCGCGAGCAGATCGTCATGGGCAAGCTGGGGACCGACTCCCCCATCCGCCAGGATGCGCTGGCCGCGGAACTCGGGGTCAGCAAGATCCCGTTGCGCGAGGCGTTGGCGCGGCTGGAGCAGGAGGGGCTCCTGACCAGCCACGCCAACCGCGGCTTCTTCGTCCAGCCGATGTCGGCATCGCAGGTGGAGGAGATCTACGCGCTCCGCCTTGCGATCGAGCCGCGCGCGGCGGCCGATGCGGCGACGCAGGCGGACGAGGGCGCGCGCGCCGCCGCGACCGACGCGTTCGAGCGGCTCGACCGCGCCGCGAGCACCGACCTGCCGCAGGTGGCGGTGCGCAACCGTGAGTTCCACGTCGCGCTGGTACGCCCGGGCGGCCGGCTGCTGACGACGCAGATGGTGGAGCGGCTGTCGATCCTCGCCGAACGCTACGTCATCGCGCATCTGGAGCCGGCGGGGCGCGAATCGCGCGCGCATCGCGAGCATCGGGCGCTGCTCGACGCGTTCCTGGCGCGCGACGGCGCGGCGCTGGAGGCGCTGCTGGCCGCGCACATCGGCGCGACGCTGGACGATCTCAGGGTACAATTCGCCACCGGATGAACCGGGGGCGCCGAGGGGGAAGGGGAGCCATGTTCGGACCGCGCAAGTCGCTCGATACGCTGCTGCATCGCCCGTCGGGCGCAGCATTGGCGAAGACGCTGTCCTGGCCGCACCTGATCGCTTTGGGGGTCGGTGCGATCGTCGGCACCGGCATCTACACGCTGACCGGCGTCGGGGCGGAGCGCGCGGGGCCGGCGGTAATCCTCGCCTTCGCGATCGCCGGTGCGGTCTGCGCCTGCGCCGCGCTCGCCTATGCCGAACTTGCGACGATGATCCCCGCGGCGGGCAGCGCCTATACCTTCAGCTACGCGGCGCTGGGGGAGACGATCGCCTGGATCGTCGGCTGGTCGCTGATCCTCGAATATTCGCTCGCCTGCTCGACCGTGGCGGTCGGCTGGTCCGGCTATCTCGTCGGCTGGATCCAGTCCGCCGGCATCCACCTTCCCGCGGCACTGCTGTCCGGGCCGCACGGCGGCGGGATCGTCAACCTGCCAGCGGTGCTGGTCGCGCTGGCGGTGATGGGGCTGCTGGTCGCCGGCACGCGCGAGAGCGCGACCCTCAACATCGTCCTCGTCGTCGTGAAGCTCGCCGCGCTCGCGATCTTCATCGCCTTCGCGCTGCCCGCCTTCACCGCCGACAACCTCCACCCGTTCATGCCCTACGGCTTCGCCTCGACCGAGATCGGCGGGGAGAAAAGGGGCGTAATGGCCGCGGCGGCGATCGTGTTCTTCGCCTTCTACGGCTTCGACGCGGTCGCGACCTCGGCGGAAGAGGCGAAGAACCCGGGCCGCGACCTGACGATCGGGATCGTGGGCTCGATGGTGGTCTGCACCGCGATCTACATGGCGGTGGCGGTGGCGGCGGTCGGCGCGCTGCCCTTCACCCAGCTCGCCGATTCGGCCGAGCCGCTCGCGCTCGTCCTGCGCACCCTGGGCCAGCCGCAGGCGGGGCACCTCATCGCGCTCGCTGCGGTGGTGGCGCTTCCGTCCGTCATCCTGGTCATGATGTACGGCCAGAGCCGCATCTTCTTCGTCATGGCGCGCGACGGCCTGCTCCCGCGCCGCCTCGCGAAGGTGAGCGCGCGGACGGGCGCGCCGACGCTCATCACGGTGCTGACCGGCATCTCCATCGCAGCGGTCGCCGGCTTCTTCCGGCTGGACGAGATCGCCGAGCTCGCCAATGCGGGCACGTTGCTCGCCTTCATCGCGGTCGGCGGCTGCCTGATGGTGCTGCGCCGGCGCGCGCCCCACGCGCCGCGGCTGTTCCGCTGTCCCGCGCCCTATGTGGTGGGGACGCTCGCGATCCTGGGCTGCCTCTACCTCCTCTTCAGCCTGCCCTCGTCCACGATCGCCCGCTTCCTGATCTGGAACGTCATCGGGCTGGCGCTCTACGCCCTCTACGGTCGCCGCGGCAGCGTCGAACGCGAGGCACCCGCCAACGCCTGACCTCTTTTCCTTCGCCACTGCCAATCGAAAGGGCCGACATGATCCGTCGCGCATGGGCCGCGCTGTGCCTGTTGCTGTTCGCGCTTCCCGCCGCCGCCGCGCCGCCGGCGCGCACGGGAAGCTGGGTGTTCGATGGCGCGCCGTCCTACCCCGGGGTCACGATGATGCGCGTCGAGCGCGACGGTGCCGGTGTGCGCGGGGAGATCACGACGCGCTGGTACGGCCCGATCGCGATGCAGAACCCGCGGCTGCGCGGCGACACGCTGACCTTCGACACGCGCAACCTGAACGACAATGCGCATCCGACGCGCCGCTGGACCGCGCGCTTCACGCCGCGCGGCGTCCGCCTGACCGGCGATATGTGGTATGCGCACGTGGTGCAGGACGGCCGCCGCGGCACCCCGGCGGAGGTCGCCGCGCGCACCTTCCGCCCCGCACCGCCGCTCCCCGCGCTCGGCTCGCTCCCCGACGACGGCCTCGCGCGGACGCCGCCGATGGGCTGGTCGAGCTGGAACAGGTTCGCGGAGAAGATCGACGACGCGACGGTGCGCGCGATGGCGGACGCGATGGTGTCGAGCGGGCTGCGCGACGCGGGCTACGTCTACGTCAACATCGACGACGGCTGGCAGGGGACCCGCGGCTCCGACGGGGAGCTTCGGCCCAACGCCAAGTTCCCGGACATGAAGGCGCTGGCCGACTACGTCCACGCCCGCGGGTTGAAGCTCGGCATCTATTCCTCGCCGGGGCCGAAGACCTGCGCCGGCTATGAGGGGAGCTACGGCCATGTCGAGCAGGACGCGCGCACCTTCGCGCGCTGGGGCGTGGATTTCCTCAAATACGACCTGTGCTCGGGCGAATGGTTCTACGCCGACGCCGACAGCGTGAAGCGCACCTATTATCAGATGGGCGCGGCGCTGCGCGCGACGGGGCGGCCGATCGTCTATTCGCTGTGCCAATATGGCCGGTTCGACGTCGCCGACTGGGGACGTTCGGTCGGCGGGCACCTGTGGCGCACGACGGGCGACATCACCGACGATTACAAGACCATGTCCGATATCGGCTTCGTCCGGAACCCCCAGTTTCCGCACGCGGGGCCGGGCGGGTGGAACGATCCCGATATGCTGGAGGTCGGCAACGGCGGGATGAGCGCGGACGAATATCGCACCCACTTCACCTTGTGGGCGATCCAGGCCGCCCCGCTGTTGATGGGCCACGACCTGCGCCTCACGGGCGCGAGCGACGCCGCGATCCTGGAGAACGGGGGCGCGATCGCGATCGACCAGGATTCGCTCGGCGTGCAGGGACGCCGCGAAACCAGCGTCGACGGGATCGAGACCTGGCGCAAGCCACTCGCCGGCGGGGATGTCGCGATCGCCATCTTCAACCGCACCACCGCCGATCGCGACGCCGACGTCCCGCCGGGGCTGGCCGCGCAGGGCGGGCGTATCATCGACGTGTGGCGCGGGCGTGCTCTGGCGGCGGACGAGACTCGGCTGCGCGTGCCCGCGCACGGGACGGTGCTGTTGCGGGTGGTCGCGCCCGGTACGACCGATCAGGAGGGGGCGAAGCGCTGATCGACCTGAGCAGGCCCGCGCCGCACGGCGCGGGCGTCTACGCCTTCGACGGCTCAGATATTGCCTTCCGCCGCCGTCAACGCGGCGCCAGCACCACCTCGGTCGCCGTGCCGGGCAGCGGGATGGTCCAGCCGCCGCGCTCCGCCCGGCCCGTGCCCGGCTGATACGCCGCGCCCCCGGTCGTCGCCTCTACGAACAGCCGCGCCGCCGGGGTCGTCGCGGTCGCCGGATCGAGCGCGAGCGTGATCCGCCGGGTCGCGGGGGTATAGGTCGCGCTGCGGATCTTGCCTGCCTCCAGCGTGATCCATTGCCCAACCGGCGCGACGAACAGCCGTGCGCGCGCACCGTCCGCGGGCGTGATCGTCACCGCATCGCGCGCCCGCGTCACCGCGCCGCCGAAACCGATCCAGCCGAAGGTCGGATCGTCGACCAAATAGCTCCCCGCCGCGATGGCATGGCCGTAGAACCCCATGCCGTAGTCGCCGCTGTACGGGTCCCACTTCATCATGTCGGGCCAGGCATGGAAGGCAGCCGACGAGGCGCCGTCCTCGGCGATGTTGGTGATCCCGCCCATCATCCCGCCATAAGCGACGCGGAGCAGGTGGAGGTCGTTGGGATCGCGGCGGAAGCTGTCGAACAGCGGCACCGCGTTCAGCGCCGACCCGTAATGGTGGATCTGCCGCTCGATCCGCGGATATTTGCCGCCGTAGAGGAAGTCCCAGTAGCGGCGCGCATTGCCGTTATAGCCCCAGGAGGGGATGGTCGGATCGTAGCCCAGGATCACCTCGCGGGTGACGTCGGCCTGGGGCGCGTAATCGAAATAGCGCATCCAGGCGTAGACCTCCGGCTGGCCGGTCGAATCCCACGCCATCTCCGACCCGAAGGGGTATTTGAGCGTGCGCCAATGGTCGGCGCGCTTCTTCATCAGGCGCTCCATCTCGGTCGCCTCGGCGGTCAGCCCCTCGCGCTGCAGGTCCTTCAGGATGTCGAGGAAGACGTCGCCCTCCATCAAGCCGAACTCGGTATAATGCGGCGCGTCGCGCATCATCGCGACCGTCGTCCGATAGGCATGGTCGAGATACCAGCGCCAGTCGTGCCGGGTGACGAGCCCCGGATGGTTGCGCGCGGTGCGGTACAGCACCCAGTGGCCGATCGCGACGTGTGGATAATTGTACGCACGGCCGAGATCGCCGGCGTCCTTCTCGTTCCACGAGGTCCAGGATTTCCACGCATCGGCGGGGAAGCCCTTGTACGCATCGGGGAATTTGGCGGGGGCGTAATAGAACAGGCTCTTCTTGACGGCGCCGGCGTGGGGGCCGTCCTTCACCTGGAGGTTGCCGACCACCGTGCCGTCGATCAGCCGTTCCAGCTTCGCGATCTCGTCCGGCGCGGGGTTGTCGAGCTGCTTCATCGTCGCCGCGACCCAGCTCCCGCCGCCGCCCTCGTCGCTCATCCCCGCGATCCAGACGCGCGGTTCGACGTCGACGATCTTCTTCGCCTCATTGTCCCAGGTCAGGATGGAGGGCGTGCGGCCGAACCGGTCGCCCTTGCCCTCGTACCATTGACGCGTCGTGGAGAAGCGGCCGAGGTCGGCCATGGTGCGGTCCAGCGGCTTGGTGATGTAATAGCTCACCGTCTGCCGTTCGCCGTCGGCATAGCGCAGCGTCAGCCGCGCCGGGCCGAAGCCGCGCGCCGCGACGTTCAGCCGCGTCCAGCCCTTCGTGTCGCCCGCACGGGTGGCGGTCAGCGCGCCGGCGGGCTCGCTCTCGACCCCGGCGAGCGCGCTCGGTGCCTTGAGGAAGAGCTGCGCCACCTGGTCGGTGGGCACGACATAGCCCGGGATGCCGACCGCGACCGGGCGCGCATTGGCGATCAGCGTCGGCTCGATCGCGCGGATCGAGGGGGAAAGGACCAGACGGACCCCGATCTCGACCGTCTGTCCCGGTGCGATCGTCCGGCTCGTGGGCGTGTTCCACTGCGTGCCCGCGTTCTTCCACTCGCGCTCGACATAGCCCGCGGAGTGGACGGTCCAGTCGTAGAAGCCCTCGGACGTCTGCCCGCGCGGGCTGCGGTCGGTGAAGATCGCGCCGTCGCCCGCCTCGCCCGGGTTCTTGAGGGGGACATAGGCTTCCAGCGGGGTGCCGCGTGCGGGCAGGACCAGCAGCGCGGGGCCGCGCCCGTTCAGCCGCGTGACCTGGAGATAGCCGGCGTCGCGGCCGATATACGGATCGACGAAGCTCGCCTGGGCATGAGCCTCGTCCAGGCTGCGGTCGGTGATGATGTTGTCGAACACCATCGGCATCCCGAGCGCGCCGATCTCGACCGGCGCCGTGCCGCGGTTGGTGAGCGTGAAGCGCAGCCCCAGCGCGCCGCGCTCGTCGGTCCAGCGCCGCACGACCGTCAGCGGGAAGCCCGCGCCCATCGTCGCGGTCATGTCGGCGGCGGCGAGCGTGCCGCGGGTCGCGGCGAGCGGGCGGATCGGCGCGCGCCGGTGCGCGGACGCGAAATCCCGCCACGCGCCGCCGGGCGTGCGCAGGCGCACGTTCAGGTCGCCGATATGGTTGTAGCCGTCGCCGGAGCGCTCCGTCTCCCGCGTGGTCGGCACGAAGCTGAACGCGGGTTCGGCCTTGGGGGAGAGACGCGCGAGCGTCTGCGTGTCGGGGCGAAGCGCCACCGTGACGCCGCCCAGCGCGAAGATCGTTGTCGGGGTGGGTGCGACGCGTGCCGCCGATATCGGTGCCATCGGGGCGGCGCCCGCCAGCGTTACGCCGGCCAGCAACACTCCCAGCAACAAAGGACGACGCATATAGGCAACTCCGGAACGATATCGTTGCCCGGAAGCTACGACAAAGAATAAACAGTAACAACATACCTTATACGATATATGGACATTGGACTTTCGATTTGGGATTTTGTATGATCCGCGCGATGGGGACAGGCTTCGACGCGCGCGGCTTCACACGGCTGGGTACGCTCATTCGACCGGGCGAACGGGCGCGGGACGAAGGCTCGCTGGCGCAGCAGATCGGGGTGCAGATCCTGTCGGGCGAACTCGCCCCCGGCTACGTCTTCCCGAGTGAGATCGACTTCGCCGCGAGCATCGGCATTTCCCGATCGGTCCTGCGCGAGGCATTCCGCGTACTGATCGCCAAGGGCCTGGTCGAGAGCAGGCCGAAGACGGGAACCCGGGTGTGCGCGCGGCGTCACTGAAGCCTGCTCGATCCGGACCTGCTGGCGTGGCAGTTCCAGGCCGAGCCCAGCGCCAAGTTCATCCACGACCTGTTCGAGATGCGGATGATGGTCGAGCCCGCGGCGGCGCGGCTGGCGGCATCGCGGCGATCTGCGGTGGATGTCGAGGCGATGCGGGCGGCGCTGGCCACGATGGCGGAGCACGGGCTGGCCGACGGACGCGGCCGGATGGCGGACCAGCAGTTCCACATGACGATGCTGGAGGCGACGCGCAACGACCTCATCATCGCGCTCGCCAGCTCGATCATGGCCGCGATCGCCTGGACCACGATCTACAAGCAGCGCAAGCGCGCGCTGCCGCGCGATCCCGTGCCGGACCACCGCACGCTGTTCGACGCCATCGAGCGCGCCGACCCGCAGGGTGCTGAGGCGGCGATGGTCGACCTGATCGCACTGGCGCTGGTCGACACCGAAGTCTCGCTACTCGATTCCTGACGCAGTCGCGGCGACGCGCGCGATCGGCGGAGCCGCCCTGCGCCGTTGCGGTCGCAGGAAACGGATTGCGGTGCCCGAACGCCGCGAGCGACGACCGGCTTCGTTGCGTCGCTCGATGGTTTCCCGACGGTGCGGGACCTATGTGAAAGCCTCTTTCTGTTCCCCGCCCTTGAGCAGGACCTTTGCAAAGTGGATGCAGCAGCGCCGCGCCCACGCCGTGCTCCTGCGCAGGCAGGAGCACGGTGGAGACTTTTGCGAGGGTCCCACGGTGCCGGGGCGGCTGTTCCGGCGCCGAAGGTAAGGGTCGGTCGGGCGTCATGACGATCCCCAAACAATGGCCTCCTGCCGCATTCCGCAATTTCACCCTGCCTCCGGTTGACAGCGAGGCGAAAGTCTTATAGTATACGATATAAGAACAGTCCATAGGGAGGGGTGAAGATGGGCGCGACCACCGATCACGGGAAGATGATGCTCGGAACGGCGATGGCCGCTCTGGTGATGGCGACGGTGCCCACGACGAGCTTCGCCGCACCTCAGGAAGCGGCCGCGCAGGCGCCGGCGAAACCCACCCGGGCGGAACGGGCCGCGATCCGCAAGGCTGCGCGCGAGGCGCGCCGGGCCGAGCGGCGCCGCCTTCGCGCCGCCAAGGCCGCGGGCACGCGCGACACCCGGATCGAAGGGTCGCCGACCGTCGCCGGCGGCGACATCATCGTCACCGGGCTGCGCCAGAGCGTGAAGGACTCGATCGACCGCAAGCGCCGGGCGCGTCAGATCGTCGATGTCGTAACCGCCGAGGATGCGGGCAAGCTGCCCGACAACAACGTCGTCGACGCGATGGCGCGCGTGACCGGCGTCGCCGTGACCCGCAGCCAGGGGCGCGGCAACGGGTTCACCATCCGGGGCCTCGCCGGGGTTCAGACGACCGTCAACGGGGTCGAGGGCGCGACCGCGCCGCTGCCCGGCGGCGAGGGACGCACGCTCGCCCTGGAGAGCGTTCCCGCCGAACTCGTGAAGTCGATCGAGGTGTACAAGACCCGGACCGCCGACCAGATCGAGGGCGGCGTCGGCGGCTCGGTGAACGTCGAACTGCGCCGGCCGCTCGAACTGCGCAAGGGATGGACGATCGCCGGCAGCGTGCGCGACCAATATGCGGAACAGGGCAAATTGTGGAGCCCCTCGGCCAGCCTGCTGGTGGCGAACCGCATGGATACCGGCATCGGCGAGATCGGGTTCCTGCTGAACGGTGCCTACGCGAAGCAGAATTACGCCGAAGCGGCGAACAACAGCGAGTCGCCCTTCCTGCTCGGCTGCGATACCTGCACGATCCGGCTGAGCCTGCCCGAGGATCAGCGCGACCGGCTGGTCGCGCCGTTCCGCGCCGCCTACGGCACCAACAACGGACGACGCGAGCAGAAATCGCTCAGCGGTGCGATGCAGTGGCGCGTCAGTCCGAAGCTGAACTTCGTCCTCGAAGGATCGTATTTCGGGGAGACCTACACCGATCAGTTCAATTCCATCTACGCCCTTACGCGGCAGGATTATTACACGATCCAGAACCCGCGCATCGCGCCCAGCGGCGTGCTGCTGGGATATGATGTCGTCAACCTGGGGGTGCGCAACCCGGACGGCACCGTCAGCGTCGTGAACGGCGGGCGGGTCGATGCGGGCTTCAACGCCGGACAAAGCCAGGGCAGCAGCAACACCTATCGCACGAATTTCGAAACCCACTTCGAATCGCCCGGCGTCAGGATCGACGCCAGCGCGCAATATCAGTGGAGCAACAGCCAATATTACTCGAACGGGCAGAACGGCAATTACGTCGGACTCAATCGGTTCCGGGTCGATTTCGATTCGCCCAAGACGCAGAACAACGGGCCGTATTTCGACTTCTACAACGTCGACCCGGTGAACCCCGAACAGGCCCGCGTGCAGGCGCTGTACGACAATCTGGGCGAGGGGCGGAACTCGCAATTCTCGGCCCAGGTGGATATCTGGAAGGAACTTGATCCGTCCGGCCTGCTCCGGGCCGCGAAATTCGGTGCGCGCTTCGCGAAGAACACGAATTCATTCAAGGACAGCTACCGCTACGCCGGATGGTTCGACACCGATCGGCAGATCCCGCTGTCGAACATTCCGGGCGTCGACACCGTCGTCATCACGCCCCAGCTTCCGGGCGGCTCCCCGGTGTCGTGGGTCCAGCTCGACAGCGGGCAGCTCTTCAATGCCTTCCCGGCGCTGCGGCAGTTCATCATCGCGAACAATCCGCAGGGGCTGGATGGCCCCGGCAGGGACGCGGGGGTGGAATCGCTGTTCGGCACCGTCCGTCCGTCGGCCGCCAACACGGGCAATACGAGCGATAACAGGGAAAACAGCTTCGCCGCCTATGCGATCCTGGATTACGCCTTCAAGGCCGGCTTCCCGATCGACGGCAATGTCGGTGTCCGTTACGTGAACACCTACAATTCGATCAACGGCCGGAACCTGGTTCCCGGCCCGCAGGCGATCGATCCGGTGACACGGCTGCCCATTCCTAACGAATATGGCCCCGATACGTTCGAAACCCAAAATCTTCGCGGCAATTACGTCGATATTCTTCCCAGTGCCTTTGCGACGGTGCACTTTACCGACAAGCTTCAATTGCGCGGTAGCTACAGCTATAACGTCCAGAGGCCGAGTCTGTTTGCCCTTCGTAACTTCTTCGCGACGGATTATCGCAATCCCCTGGCGACGGTCTATGCAGGGAACCCGCAATTGAGGCCGGCGACCACGGACGACTACAACCTGTCGCTGGAATGGTATTTCGGCCGCGGCGGCATCATTTCCTTCGGTGCCTTCTCGAAGATCCAGAACGGCTTCATCTTCTATACCCGCCAGCGGGAAAACGTGCCGCAACTCGGCGGGCAGGCGCGCTTCGTCGAGAAGCCGCGCAACTCGGGTCCGGGCAAGACGCAGGGGTTCGAGGCGCAGGCGACCGGCTTCTTCTCTTTCCTGCCCGGACTGCTGCGCAATCTCGGCGCCACGGTGAACGCGACCTTCATCCCGGTCGCCGATATCTCGCTTCCCAATCCGCTGCCGCAGCAGAACGAGAACGATCCGATCGTCTATGAGTTCGTCCGGCGCGATGCGCCTTTCACCTCGCGATGGTCGTACAATTTGATCGGCTATTACGAAACGCCGATGTTCGGCGTCCGGGTCGCCTATAACTGGCGATCGAAGTTCCAGACCGGCGAGCCGTCGATCGACCAGATCTGGACCATCTCGTCGCGGCCGACGCAGCGGCTCGACGCCGCAATCACCTACACGCCGTTCAAGTTCCTGACGCTCAGCATCGAGGGGTCGAACCTCCTCGGGAATATCGACAAGAGCTTCTACTACACCTACCCCGAACTGCCCGTCGGCCTTCGGGCGATGGGGCGGACGATCACCGGCGGCGCGCGCTTCCGCTTCTGATCGTCGTCGGCCGGCCGGGCGCGTCGCCCGGCCGGCGTCGCCGCGCCGGTGCTCCGACGCGGCGCGCATCTCGAGCCGCATCGAATGCCATGCGATCGTGGTCAGCTCCCTGGTCGCGGGCGGAGCGACCAGTTCGATGCATTGGACCCCGCGTACGTCGATCGTCACCCGCCGCGCCGCCGTCGCGGCGATCCCCCGTCGCAGGACCTTGCCGTCGCCTACCATCGCGTACCGCCCGGTCTGCGAGCCCGGCGTGCGGGGATCGAGCGTCATGCGGTCGTATCGTCCGGCCAGCCGGATGCCGACCCGCGTCCCTGCCGCGACGCCGATCCCGGCGTGGTCCTTCCTGCCGTCCAGCATCAGCGGCTCGCCGAGGGGCAGGAAGCCGATCGGCGCCAATACTCATTGGCGCACCACCATCCGCTCGGGCGACTTGTATCCCGTGTCGGCGACCTCGAAACTGGCGGGCACGTCGGCGGGCCGGCTGACGCCGCCGCTCCACAGTTCGCACGCGGTCAGGCGCGCGGTGAGGGAACAGGCCGAGGTCCGCCACCCGCGCCGACAGATCCAGGCGCCGGCGCCCGCGATTGCCGAACGCGACCGCCTTGCGTCCCGATCCGGTCAGCGCCTTGAACAGGACCTCGCCGGCGCCGTCGCGCGAGACGATCACGCCCTGGTTGCCGGCCGGGTCCTGATTGACCGCGATCACCGCGCGGTCGCCGATGATAGCCGAGATCGGCGAGGCCGAGGCTGACGAGCAGCCCGGCCTGCGCCATCATCTCGCCCTCACCGTAATCGAGGTCGAAGGCGTTGTAGGGGTTCCGCCCCATCGGCGGCGTCGCGGCACGCGGCCCGGCCCGTGCCGCCCCGGCGATCGCCATCGCCGCCCATCCTCCTGCCTCGCCCATCGCCTCGTTCATCGCCGGCGGGAGGCGGCGCGGCGCCGCCTCCCGCCGGCCCCGTTTACCAGACGTAGGCGGGTGCCGCCGTCACCTCGGGAACCGCCGTGGTGCGGTTCGCGCCGCGGGCCGGATCGGTCAGCTGCGACGGATTTTCGTACGGGCCGTATTGGGTGCCGGCGTTCATCGAATAGCCGTAGTAATTGGTGTCGCCCAGGTTCTTCGCCGTTCCGGTGACGTTGGACGCACGGATACCCTCGAACACGGTGCGGACCTGGGCGTCGTCGGCGATCGTGGAATCCTCGTCGATCAGCGACAACGCGCCCACCACGGCGCGATCCCGCACCGTGCCGCTGGCGACGATCGCATGATCCTCGATCCGCGCATTGCCCGACACGGTGCCGCCGAGAACCCTGGCATAGGGGCCGACATAGGCGGAGGCGGCGACGTTGGCACCGGCCGCGACCCAGCCGCCGCCGTTGGAATGCTTGTGCCCGCCCGGCACCGGGGTCGGCGCGTTGGGCTGGTAGCCGGACGGCATCGCGTTGGTCAGCTTCACCATCCAGGGGTAGCGGTAGAGCGAGTAATAGGCCTGGTCCCAGACGAACTTCTGGAGCTGCGTCGGTGCGCCGACCACCACCAGCCACACGGACTTGTCGCCGGAGCGGACGGGGAAGCTGACGCTGCCGTTGCTGCTGGCGTTCACCGCACTGTAGCGCGAGCGGCCGTCGCTGCCGACCGCGACCACCCCCCAGCGCCAGCCGGGGTTCGGCTGGTCCACCGACGGCGGTTCGTTGGCGAGGCCCGGGAAGCTCGAGGTGGCGGGGCTCGTCTGCCGGACGCCCTTGAAGGCGACGGTGATGCTGGTCGCGCCCGCATCCGGGTACAGCCGGACCAGGTTGTAGCCGAGCCGTTGCGGCGCCTGCCGCTCGGGGATCGAGAAGGTCCGCGCGCCCAGGTTGACGGGATCGAGCGTCGCGGTGCGCAGGCGCTTGTAGCTCGCATTGTCGCCGTTCGACCCATAGGCCGCGCGGAGCATCGCACCCTGATCGCTGCCGTCCGGGTTGGTATAGTCCCAATTGACGTTGTGCATCGCCCATTCGCCGAAGAAGGTGTTGAGCTGCGCCAGCGTCCAGCCCATGTTCTTCATCAGGACGGACAGGATGTCGACCTGGTTGTATCCGGCCGTGCCGACCCGCGGCGACTTGCTCCACAGGTCGTTGACCGCGGCATAGCCGTAGCGGTCCTTGAGATATTCGATGAACTGCCAGTTGCAGTAGCGGTTCGGGGTGTAGCCGTAGTAGAAATGCGGGTAAAGCACGGAGTTCAACGAACAGCCCGTGAACGTCGAGCGAAGCTCCGGCACCTGCGCCGTCATGAACTCGGCATGGCTCTCCCAGAACCAGCCGATATACGGCGAGTCCCGCAAGCCGCCCGATCCTCCCTGGAACGCGTGCGCCAGCTCGTGCGCCGTCGTCTTGAGATCGTCCAGTGCCGACGGGCTGATGAACAGCGACGGATTGCCGTGTTCGTCCAGGCTGCCGGTCGGCCCGATGTTGGGGTAGAAGTACACGTTGACCTTGTACTTCGTCGTGGACTGGCAGCTCGGCGCGATGAAGCCGACCTGGTTGACGTAGACGTCGTACAGATGCTCGAACAGCGCCGCCGCCTTGTCGGATTGCGCTGCGGATACCGTGCCGCCCGACCACCGCAGCGCGATGTGTGCCGTTTCGCGGGCGACGGGAAGCTTGCCGGGAGCGGCGACCCAGCTTCCCGACACGCATGAAGTGGCGGCTGCGTCGTTCGACCCTGACGTCATTCCCGACGTTTCGACCTGCGGCGCTGCGGCGGGAACGACCTGGACCGAATCCCCGCGTCGCACGGCACCGCCGCCGGCATCCCGGGACAGGAGTGTCAGCGCCGACGCCCCAACCGCTCCGACGAGGCCGACACCGCCGATCAACATGCGCTGCATAAAACTCTCCCGACCCATATGTTATTTTCGTATACTGTCGGAGGATAGATACGCTGGCAAGCCAGGTCGGGCGCAACGACGGTGGTCGTGAGGCCCGGACTGGCGTCAAGCTACTGAAAAGTCACGAAGCGGACGTATATCCGTCAAGTCGAACCGTTGCTGATACGGGATGGAAAGTGGCCGACGGCGGCTGATACCGTCCGGAGGCACGATGTCACTTTGCACTTACCGGAAAATCGTATACCATATGACTATTGGCTATAAGGGCGGGAGTGGTGAATGACGTGCAGTCATCGACATGCGGCAGGTGAGCCGGCGACCGGAACGTCGCGACGTGGCGCGATCAAGGTCGCGCTGGGGGCGGCGGCGGTGTCGATCGCGGACCAGGCAGTCGCGCTTCCCGCGGACGCCACGAGACCTGTGAACCTCGCCACCGTCGCCACGCCCAGCGGCGCGTATGTGTCGGGGGACACCAGCTTCGCCGCGCTCAATTCCGGCGCCGAGCCCGCCCATTCCGGCGATGCGTCGGGGGGCGCATACGGCACCTGGCCGCGGACCGATCCGCAGGCGGTGGAATATGCATGGGACCGGCCGGTGACGATCGGGGCGGCCGACGTCTATTGGTGGTCGGACGGGCGCGGCATCGCGGCGCCGCGATCGGCGCGGCTGGTGTACTGGGACGGCGCGCGTTTCATGCCGGTGAAGGGCGCGAATCGTCTCGGCACCTCGGTCGACCGATTCAACCGCGTCGGCTTCCGTCCGGTGACGACGCAGCGCCTGAGGCTCGAATTCGAGGGCGACGGCGGCAGGTCGGCGGGTCTGCTGCAATGGCGGGTGTGGAGTTCGGGGCCGGTGCCGCCCTTCGCCCCGATCGTCGCCGCCGGTGTCGATCGGTCGGTGGTCGCGGGTGGGCGGACCTATCTGTCGGGCAAGGTCAAGCGGCTGAGCGCGAGCGCGAGCGACATGGTGCGCTGGACCAAGGTCAGCGGGCCGGGGCAGGTCAGCTTCGAGGATGCCGGCGCGCTCGTCACGCGCGCCTCGGTCACCGCGCCGGGCGACTATGTCCTGCAACTCGCCGCCGCCGGCCAGGGGAAGGCCGCGCGCTCGCTGGTGGCGGTGCGCGCGAAGGCGCCGCCGCCGCCGCGCCGCCTCGACGTGGTCTATACGACCCCCTATTCGATCAGCAGCCCGCTGTGGCGCGACCGCGCCAAGTCGCTGATCGTCAACTGGATCCCGCATTGCATCGCCTATTGCGAGCGGACCGACCTGACGGCGGGGCAGGGCGGGCTCGACAATTTCGTCGAGGCCGCCAAGGCGCTGCGCGGGGAGCCGCACGGCGAGCACAAGGGCTATGTCTTCTCCAACGCCTGGGTCCATCAGACGGTGGAATCGATGTGCATCGCGCTGATGGTCGATCCGCAGGGCGATCGCGAGATCGTCGCGGCGCAGGATCATATGCGGCGCTCGCTCGAACGCTGGATCCCGATCATCCTCGCCGCGCAGGAACCCGACGGGTACATGCAGACCGCCTATACGCTCGCGGGCCGGCAGAACTGGGCCGAGCGGTGGTCGCCCGAGCATCGCGGCGACCATGAGGGCTATGTCGCCGGCTATTTCATCGAATCCGCGATCAACCACCATACGCTGACCGGCGGTCGCGACCTCCGGCTCTACGACGCGGCCAAGAAGCTCGCCGACTGCTGGGTCGCGAACATCGGGCCGGGGAAGAAGGCGTGGTTCGACGGGCACCAGGAGATGGAGCAGGCGCTGGTCCGCTTCGGTCGCTTCGTCAACGACACCGAGGGCGGCGGGCGCGGCGACGCCTATGTCCGGCTCGCGCGTTTCCTGCTCGATTCGCGCGAGGGCGGGTCGGAGTATGACCAGAGCCACCTCCCGCCCGAGCAGCAATATGAAGCGGTGGGCCATGCCGTGCGCGCGGTCTATTTCTATTCCGGCATGGCGGACATCGCCGCCGAGACCGCGGACCGGGACTATCAGAGCGCCGTGCTGTCGCTCTGGGACAATATGGTGAACCGCAAATATTACGTCACCGGCGGGGTGGGCAGCGGCGACACCTCCGAAGGGTTCGGCGTCGATTACGCGCTGCGCAACGACGCCTATTGCGAGAGTTGTTCCAGCTGCGGGCTGATCTTCTTCCAGTACAAGATGAACCTGGCCTATCACGACGCCAGCTACGCCGACCTGTACGAGGAGACGATGTACAACGCGCTCCTGGGCGCGACCGATCTGGCGGGGCGATCTTTCACCTACACCAACCCGCTGATCGATACCGAGCGGGCGAAGTGGCACGTCTGCCCGTGCTGCGTCGGCAACATCCCGCGCACGCTGCTGATGCTGCCGACCTGGGCCTATGCCAAGTCCGACGACGGGCTGTACGTCAACATGTTCGTCGGCAGCACGATCAACGTCGGCGACGTCGCGGGCACCCCGGTCGAGATGGTGCAGGAAACCGACTATCCCTGGCATGGCAAGGTGGCGATCACCGTCAACCCGAAGCAGAGCCGCCGCTTCGCGCTGCGCCTGCGCGTGCCCGACCGGAAGACGAGCGCGCTCTACCAGTCGGAACCGGCCGTCTCGGGGCTCGTCAGCCTGTCGGTCAACGGCACCCCCGTCACCCCCCGGATCGAGCGAGGCTATGCCGTCATCACGCGCGAATGGCGTGCGGGCGACCGCGTCGAGCTGGAGCTTCCGTTGCGCGTGCAGCGCGTGACCGGGGACGAGCGGATCGAGGCGACCCGCGGCAAGGTGGCGCTGCGCTACGGCCCGCTGGTCTACAATGTCGAGCGTGCCGACCAGCCGCGCATCGACCTCGCAATCGGCGCGGCCGGGCTGTCGCCGGCGTGGCGCGGCGATCTGCTGGGCGGCGTGATGACGATCGTGGGCGAATGGAACGACGGTTCGCGCCTGACCGCCATCCCCAATTACGCGCGCATGAACCGCACCGGGCGGCCGCTTGCCGAGCTGCCGACCGGGGATGTGTCGGTCGATTACGCGCCGGGAACCGCCGTGGTGGCGCAGCAGACCGCGGAAGCGGCGACCCGGCGCGATTCTCCGCAGTCGCTGGTCTGGATCCGGGATGGCGCGTCGGCGGCGTCGTCGTGACGGTCTCCGATACCGGCGCGACCTGACCGCGGGACGAGGCGCCCATCGCGCCGTCGCGGTCCCGGCACATCGGCCTCGCGCGCCGGGGGACGTGACGCGGTAACTTTCCGCGCCTGCGGCGTTGTGCAGGCAATAGGGAGGTCCGCGCGTGTCGATGAGGGTCCTGGTCACCGGCGCCAGCGTCGCCGGCAACACCTGCGCCTGGTGGCTGGGGCGCGCGGGCTTCGACGTCACCGTCGTCGAGCGCGCGCCGGCGTTCCGCTACGGCGGGCAGAATGTCGACGTGCGCGGCGTCGGGCGTGCGGTGCTGCGGTGCATGGGGCTGGAGCAAGCCGCGCTGGCGCTGGGCACCGGGGAGGAGGGGACCGCCTGGGTCGAGGAAGACGGGCGCGTCGCGGCGCAGTTCCTGACCGACGAGATCGGCGCGGATGGGCCGACCGCGGAGATGGAGATCCTGCGCGGCGACCTCGCGCAGCTGCTGTTCGACGGCGCGCGCGATCATGCGCGATATCGGTTCGGCGACCATGTCGTCGCGGTCGGGCAGACCGTCGACACCGCGACGGTGACCTTTGCCGGGGGCACGACCGAGGATTACGATCTGGTGATCGTCGCGGAGGGCGTGGGATCGGCGACTCGCGCGCTGGTGTTCCCGGGCGAGAACCGGCCGCGCCCGATGGACCTGACGATCGCCTATTTCACCATCCCGCGCCGCGCCGACGACGACCGGCTGTGGCGCTGGTATCATGCGCCGGGCGGGCGCAGCGTGTCGCTGCGGCCGGACCGGCACGGCACGACGCGCGCGATGCTGAGCGTGCAGAAGCCGCCCGAGGGCGAGCAGGACTGGCCGACCGAGCGGCAGAAGGCGTGGCTGCGCGCGACCTTCGCCGACGCCGGCTGGCAGGCGCCGCGCGTGATCGAGGGCATGGCGACGACCCCCGACTTCTACCTGGACGTGCTGCGCCAGATCCGGATGCCGCGCTGGTCCGCCGGCCGGGTGGTGCTGTGCGGCGACGCCGCCTGGTGCGTGACGCCGATCGGCGGGGTCGGCACCACGCTGGCGGTGACCGGCGCGCGGGTGCTGGCGGGCGAACTGGCGCTTGCCGCCGATCCGCTCGATGCCCTCGGCGCCTACGAACAGGCGATGCGGCCGATGGTCGGGCAGGCGCAGGGCGTGCCCCGTTTCGCCTCGCGCCTCGCCAATCCGCACAGCCGCACCGGCATCCGCATCCTCCACGCGGTGATGGCTGCCGCGAGCCGTCCCGCGATCAGGAAGACCGCGGGAAGGGTGTTCGGTGGCGGCGGCGATGCGGGGGAGCCGGACCTGTCGCGCTACGATGCCCCGGGGGAGGCGGTGCCGACGCCCGCGACGACGCAACGGCGGCGCGTGCCGCCGGTCGCGGCGCTCGCGCTGGCCGGGCTCGTCCTCGGCGCCGGGGTGCTGCTTGGCCGCCGGGCGTCGCGATCAGCGTCGGCGCGTCCGCCACGAACCGATTCAGCACGCCGTCGGCGATCCTGACGTCGCCATCGAAGCGAGTCGCGCCGGGGTCCGTCCGGATCGCGGCGGCGGCGGCGGGCCTCGGTGAAGTGGTGCCGCGCAGCGGCGTCGGCGCGGTTCGGCGACGGTGCCGTCACCGATCCGGCGGAAGACCTGCGCGCGACGATCGTCGACGTCGATTCTGTGGCGACGGACCTTACGGTCGGGGCCGCGGCCGGTGCGGTCGGTGAGGCGGGCGGTGAAGCCATTGACGAGCTGGCGCGCTGGCGGCGCTGGCGTCGAGGGTATGCGACATCGTGTCGGCTCCCGGCCGGGAAGTCGATGGGCGCACGAAGGCGCCGACCGAATCGGGGCCGGCCGCCGCTGGGCGTGCGAAATGGCTGTGAGGATCAGATCAGCGGATCACGGGGGCGCGCAGGCCCGAACGGCGCACGAACAAACTGTGCCGACACGAACCGGGGTTCGTTGCGCGCTCTGCGCGTTCTAACGATGAAGAATTGGCCAAAAACCGCGGTAGAGCTGGTGCCCCCGGCGAGATTCGAACTCACGACCTGCGGTTTAGGAAACCGTCGCTCTATCCTGCTGAGCTACGGGGGCACGCGGCGCGGGCGTAACGGCTCCGAACGCGCGAATCAATCGCCGCCGGAAACGTGCTGGCCACACGGCGGGAGCGGCGCGCGCGGTCGGGCGCGCGCCGTCGGACGGCCGATCCGCCGCGCCCGCCAAGGTCGCGAGGCGGATCGGCGAATGAGGGTCAGGCCTTGACGTGCTGCGAGATGTACTTGTTCATCTCGAACATCGTCACCTTGTCCTTGCCGAAGACCTTCTTCAGCTTGTCGTCGGCGAGGATTTCGCGCTTGTTTTCCGGGTTCTGCAGGTTGTTGGACTTGATGTATTCCCACACCTTGCTGATGACCTGGCTGCGCGGCAGCTTCTCGTTGCCGACGACCGCACCCAGTTCGGCCGAGGGCTGCACGGGGGCGTGGATGCCGCCGGTCTTGGGCGCAGCGGCCGCATCGGCCTTCGCCTTCTTGGGGGCAGCCGCGTCGGCCTTGGTCTTGGTAGCCATTGCATTCCTTCCTGTTGCGCCGACCGACGGGCCGGCTCCTCGCGGAATCACGCCTTCTTGAGCGCCTCGCGCTTGTGCGCCGCCTTTCCGCCGTTGTCACTCTCTACCAGATACTGCGGATCGTCGCTCGACGCACGCACCTTGTGCCCCTTGATCGTGGTATCGCTCGTCAGCTTCTTCTCGACCGTGCCGTGCGCGGTGCCGCCATGCGACTTCCACGTGACCTCGTCGCCCTTCTTCAGATTGCTCGCCATGTCGCCGCTCCTTCGCGAATGATCGTGTGCGATCAAGCGGATGGAGCGGCGAATGGTTGCCTCGTCCGATCAGAACTTGAAGCCGGCGGCGATGCCGTAGCGGCGCGGATCGACGGTGAAGACGTTGGTGAACAAGCCCGAAGACTGATCCGTCACGTACATGCCGGTGATCGCATTGTTGTTGGTGAGGTTCGTCACGAATGCGCGGACGTAGAAGCGGTCATCCGGTGCGTTGAGCTGAACCTGCGCGTTCACCACCTCATACCCCGGGATCCGGTCGATCGGCGATTTGTTGAAGATCGTGCCGAAATAATTGCCGGTATAGTTGAGGTCGGCGCGTGGGACGAGCGTGAAATTGCCCAGATCGATCGTATATTGCGCGCCGATCGACGCCTTGTACGTCGGGGTGTTGGGCAGTTGGTTGTCGCGTAGATTGACCGCGACGCCGCCTTGAAGCACGCTGACCGGCGCTCCGGTTGCTGCGGCGACGGCGGCCAGATAGTCGCAACTGCTGAATGCGCCGGTTGTGTTGGTGCCGGGCACCGGCACCGTGCCGCGCAGGCCCAGGGTGGGGAATTGGGCGTTGAGCGCGGCGTTGGCGCCGTTGACGAAGCCGTTGGACACTGCCGATTGTCCGGCGGTGGTCGGAATCACGGCGCAATTTCGCGCTTGAAGATCCTTGATGATGACCGCGTCGGATCGGCCTCCCGACACGTCGCGTGGATTCACGATGAATTGGTCGCCGGCAACCTTCGAGCGCGAGTAGCTGAAGTTGGCGTTGACGACGAAGGCGGGCGTGGGGCTGATGATCGCTTCGGCTTCGACGCCATATATGTTGGCGTTGATATTATCGTTGACCGATGTGCGATTGACGATGCGCGTCAGCTGTAGATTTTTATACTTGTAGTAGAATGCCGTCAGATTGAAGCGAAACTGGCCGTTGCCGAAGGTGTTCTTCGATCCAACCTCGATCGCGTCGACATTCTCCGGAGCAAAGAACTGTCCGACTCCCAGGCCTGGCGTGATCGGAGGGTTGACGCCGCCAGACTTGTAGCCTCGCGAATAGGATGCGTAGAGAAGGTTGTCCGGCGTGATCTTGTAATCGATGACCGCGCGGCCGGTCAGGCGCTGGAAGGCAACTTCTCCGATCTGGAACGGCTGCTGCCCCGGTGTGACGCCATCGAAGTCGAACCGATCCAGCGCAGAAGTGGCATTGGTGGTGCCGATCGGGACAGCCACATTGTCCGTGGTGGTTCGAGCGGAGACATACTTCTTGTCGTTGTTGTAACGAAGGCCGACCGTCAGCTTCAACTTGTCGGAGGGTTCGAAGTACGCTTCACCGAAAACGCCGTACGACCGCAGCCGGAACAGCGCGCTGTTGCTGCGGAAATAGGGCGTTGCCTGGAAGGTCGTCGTGGCCGCCGGAGCGCCGGTTGCGAAATTGAGGAAACCGGGCACCAGGTTGGTGACGATGCCGCCAAGCGTATAGTCGAATGCCTCGAAATTGCCGACATAATAGTCGACATCGCGGACCTTGTTGTTGACGTAGATGCCGCCCAGCAGGAAGTTGAACGGTCCGTCGAACTTGGAGTCGATGTGGCCTTCGATCGTATATTGCCGGGAGTTGCCGGTCTGGCGATCCGCGTCGACGCCCTGAGCGGAACAGGTCACCGTGTTGCCGCCATAGACGCCGACGCCGGTCGGCCCGTCGAATGCCGATTGGCAGATGCCGCCGGTCGGACCATTGGGGATCAATGCGCGAGCGATCGCGGCGTAGGGATTGCCGGGCCGCGCCGCATTGAGTGCCAGGAAGGCAAGGCCTGTGTTGGTGGCGATCGGATTGCGCACGGCCAGATTGTAATCGACGCCCGAGTCGAACGTGTTGCGCAAATACCCCGCGGTCAGGCTGACCGACATCGGCCCGAAATCATGGAACAGCTTGGCGGTATAGATCTGCTCCTCGACCCGGTAGAAGGGCTCGTAGTCGAGCGACACCTCTCGCACATTGGGTGACACGACCGAGCGGCTGAACGCGTCGTTGGTGTCATAAATGCTGCCCAGCCCGAAATTTTGAGCATAAGCGACCAGCTGAGGCGCCAGAGCGGCCGGCAGGCCGCCCGCGGTCGCGGCGGGGACCACCGACAGTGCGGTGAGAAGCCCGATACCTTCGCGCGAGCCCAATGTGCTGGCGAGGGTGGCATTGCCGTTTACCGTGTCGAAGCCGAGTCGGTCGGGCGAGCAACCCAATATGCCGCTGGAATCACGATTGCAGAGCTGCTTTTGAATGCGCGAGCGGTTGTCGTTTTCCTTGCTGTAGTTCGCGATGAGGTCGATGCGCGTGTCCGGGCTGGGCTCCCATGACAGGGTGCCGCGCAGCGAGTACATGTCGCGACCGTCGATGCGGCGCCCGGTGTACGTGTTGCGGGTGAAGCCGTCGCGGTTGAGATAGGTGCCTGCAACACGGACGCCGATCGTCTCGGTCAGCGGGACGTTGATCATGCCGCGTACGCGCTTGCTGTCATAATTGCCGTATTCGAACTCGCCTGCCGCACGTATGCCTGAAAGGTCGGGCTTGGCGGTTATCAGGTTGACGACGCCGGATGTCGCATTGCGACCGAACAGCGTGCCCTGCGGTCCGCGCAGCACCTCGATCCGCTCCAGATCGAAGAATTCGAAGTCGAGGATGCGGCTGCCCAGTAGCGGCTGATCGTTGATGTGGATGCCGGTCGCGGAATCGCAGGTCACGCCGACGCACAGATCGCCGACACCGCGGATCGTAAAGGTGTTGCCGCCGAAATTGCCGCGCGTGAACGTGGTGTTGGGCAGGGTCTGTTGCAGCGCCAGAGAGTTGACGACCTGCTGCTTCTCGAGGTTGTCCGCGGTGAACGCCGTGACCGCGATCGGCACGTCCTGCAGGCGCTGCGACTGCCGCTGCGCGGTGACGACGATGTCGGGGGCATAGCCAGAGGACTGATTGCTCGATACCTCCTGCCCGGGGCCGTTGGTCGGCGCGCTGTTCTGCGCGCTGGTGGTGGCTCCGGTCTGAGCGGCGGCGGGCGCGGCCGCCAGCAGACCGATGGCGGACGCGCACAGCAGGTCGAACTTCTTCATGGACATCCCCTCCGGAAGCCGCATCCGATCTGTCGTCGGTCTGTCGGCGTTTGATGATGCGGTATGGAAGGTAGCGACCGAAAATTTCGTTCGTCAAACGGTTTTACGCAGGATTTGTGCGGTGGCCGCGCGGAGTGGCACAATTGCACCGCTTTCGGAATCGAACATCGGTCATGCTGCGTTGCGGCAGGGTCACGGGATGAGAACAAGATGAGCGAATTGATGGGACATGCGCCCGCGGACGGCGATCTGGTGGCGGACGATGGCAAGGTGGCGGTGCCCGACGACGTGGCGGAGGCGGTGCGCACGCTGATCCGCTGGGCCGGCGACGATCCGAGTCGCGAGGGCCTGCTCGACACGCCGAAGCGGGTGGCGCGCGCATGGCGCGAATATTGCGCGGGTTATGCGGACGATCCGGCGCATCACCTCGCGCGCGTGTTCGAGGAAGTGGGCGGCTATGACGAGATCGTGCTGCTGAAGGACATTCCGTTCCAGTCGCATTGCGAGCATCACATGGCGCCGATCATCGGCAAGGCGCACATCGCCTATCTGCCGCAGAACCATGTCGTCGGCATCTCGAAGCTGGCGCGCGTGCTCCACGCCTATGCGCGGCGGTTGCAGGTGCAGGAACGGCTGACCGCGGAGGTGGCCGACTGCATCTGGCACGGGCTGAAGCCGCAGGGCGTCGCGGTGGTGATCGAGGCGAGCCACGCGTGCATGACCGCACGCGGCGTGCGCACGCCGGGCGTCGGCATGGTGACCAGCCGCATGATGGGCGTGTTCCGCGACGACGAGCGCAGCCGCAAGGAGGTGCTGTCGCTGATGGGGCTGGGAAGCAGGGGGTAGCGCGGGATGCGCGTGCTGGTGACGGGGGGCGCGAAGCGGCTGGGCGCGGCGATCGTGCGCGCGGTCGCGGCGGCGGGGTACGAGCCGGTGATCCACTACGGCCGATCGCGCGCGGCGGCGGAGGCGCTGGCGCGCGAGGTCGGCGGCACGGTGGTGCAGGGCGAGCTGGGCGATGCGGCGGCGGTCCGCACGCTGTTCGACGCGGCCGTTCGGGGCGGGGCGGTCGACGGGCTGGTCAACAGCGCCTCGCTGTTCGAATACGACCGGCCGGGCGCGATCGATCCGGCGCTGGCGGCGCGGCTCCACGCGGTCAACGCGGTCGCCCCGGCGCTGCTGACGGCGGCATTGGCGGCGTCATCGGCGGCGCGGGGCGGGGCGGGTGCGGTGGTGAACCTGCTGGACCAGAAACTGGCGAACCCCAACCCGGACTTCTTCTCCTACACGCTCAGCAAGGCGGCGCTGGAGACGGCGACGGTGCTGATGGCACAGGCGTTCGCGCCGCGCGTGCGGGTGAATGCGGTGTCGCCGGGGCTGACGCTGCCGAGCGGCGATCAGAGCGATGCGGAATTCGCCCGGACCGCCAGCATGAACCTGCTGGAGCGACCCGTCGGGGCCGAGGCGGTGGCGCAGGCGGTCGTCTATCTGCTGGAGGCGCGGAGCATGACGGGGCAGAATCTGTTCGTCGATTGCGGGCAGCGCTTCGTGAAGAGCGATCGCGACGTGATGTTCGATGGGCGTGACGATGGCTGACTATACGATCATCCTGACCGATCTGTCGGTGGCGATGCGGCTGGGCATCCACCCGCACGAGGCGACGCCGCAACGCGTGCTCGTGTCGGTGTGGATGACGGTCGACTATGCGCATCCGCCGTCCGCCGACTCGATTGACGAGGTGCTCGACTACGACGCGATCCGCGAGGGGATACTGGCGCTCGCCGCGCGGGGATTCGCGTTGCAGGAGACGCTGGTGGAGGCGGTCGCGGCCTTGTGCCTCGCCGATGCGCGGGTCCGGCGCGTGCGCGTCCGCTCGGCCAAGCCCGACATCTACCCCGATGCGCGGGTGGGATGCGAAATCGTTCGGGAGCGCTGTCCTACACGCTGATGTTCTGCCTATGTTCCCGTTCGAGCAATGGAGGGAACATGATCGAGGATCTGATCGACGCGGTGATCGACCGCGAGGGCGGCTATGTGAACCACCCGGCCGACCGCGGGGGCGCGACCCGGTTCGGCATCACCGAGGCGGTGGCGCGCGCGAATGGCTATCACGGCGACATGCGGCTGTTCGCGCGGCCGGCGGCGGTGGCGATCTACCGCCGCATCTATTGGACGCGGCCGGGATGGGACCAGGTGGCGGAGCGCGCGCCGGCGCTGGCGGCGGAGCTGTTCGACACCGGCGTCAACATGGGGCCGGCGGTCGCGGCCGGGTTCCTGCAACGTGCGCTCAATGCGCTGAACCGGGGCGCGCGCGACTATGCCGACGTCGTGCTGGACGGGCGGATCGGGCCGCAGACGCTGCGCGCGCTCGACCGCTTCCTGGCGACTCGGGGCGAGGCGGCGGAGGAGGTGCTGCTGAAGGCGGTCGAGGCGCTTCAGGGCGAACGCTATCTGACGCTCGCCGAGCAGCGCCCGGCGAACGAGGCGTTCCTGTACGGCTGGCTTGCCGGGCGGATCGGTTGAGGAGGGGCGGGACCATGGCATTGATCGATGGCATCGTCGGGCCGATCGCGGGGCTGCTCGACAAGATCATCCCCGACCCCAAGGCGCGCGAGGCGGCGAAGCTGGAGCTGCTGCGGCTGGAGGGAACGCAGGAGATGGAGCGCGTCCGCACGCAGATGGCGGCGGTGCTGGCGGAAGCCGGATCGGCCGATCCCTGGACCAGCCGGGCACGGCCGAGCTTCCTCTACGTCATGTATGCGCTGCTGTTGTGGAGTATCCCGATGGGGCTGATCGCGGCGGTCCAGCCGGAGATGGCGCTGGCGATCGGGCGCGGGATGAACGCGTATCTGGCGGGAATACCGGAGCCGCTCTACGCGCTCTTCGGGACGGGGTATCTGGGGTATACGGTCGCGCGTGAATGGGGGAAGGCGAAGGCGCGGTAGTTGACCGACACCGTTCCCCGGCGGAGGCGGGACCTTTGCGAAACGGGTGCAACAGCACCGCGTCCACGCTGTGCTCCTGCGCAGGCAGGAGCCCAGAGTTGCACGTCCCGAAAGGCGTTGTTCTGCCTGGCCCTGGGCTCCTGCCTGCGCAGGAGCACGGTGACGCCTTTCGCAAGGGGCCCGCGAACACCGGGGGACGGGTCGTCCTGCTTACCCGCGCCGCATCAACCGCTGGGGATCGGGGGGCATGCGCATTCCGGCCCCGTGCGCGGCATCGAGATATTGCGTCGCCATCTCGTAATGGGCGCGGCAGACCGCGGGATCCTCGGCCTCGGCGGCCAGCTTCAGCTCCGCCTCGGCGCGGAACTGGAAATACAGACGGTCCTTGTCGGTAATCATCGCACGCCACTCACTCTCCGACCTTCCCTATGACCGGGAAGGGTGAAGAGTTCCATCACCTGCATCGGGAAGTTTGCATCGGGTGCGGCGCGTCATGGGACGGGCTTGCCGGACCACGGGGGGACGCCCCATATCGCGCGCCATGAGCGGGAATAACGATCCACATGCCATGCCGGTCTGGCATGGCACCACCATCCTTTCGGTACGACGCGGCGGCAGGGTGGTCGTCGTCGGCGACGGCCAGGTCTCCATGGGCCAGACCGTCATGAAGCCCAATGCGAAGAAGGTGCGCCGGCTGGGCGCGGAGGGCAAGGTGATCGGCGGCTTCGCGGGCGCGACCGCGGACGCCTTCACGCTGTTCGAGCGGCTGGAGGCGAAGCTGGAGCGGCATGGCGGGCATCTGATGCGCGCCGCGGTCGAGCTGGCCAAGGACTGGCGCACGGACAAGTATCTGCGCAACCTGGAGGCGATGATGATCGTCGCCGACAGGGAGACGACGCTGATCCTGACCGGCAACGGCGACGTGCTGGAGCCGGAGGCCGGAGTCGCCGCGATCGGATCGGGCGGCAATTACGCGCTCGCCGCGGCGCGCGCGCTGGTCGACTACGAACAGGATGCCGAGACGATCTGCCGCAAGGCGATGGGGATCGCGGCGGACGTGTGCGTGTACACCAACGACCGGCTGACCGTGGAGACGCTGGATAGCGCCTCCTGAATCATTCCCCTCCCTTCCCGGGAGGGGGGAAGAAGAGACGATGAACGACAATCTTACCCCCAAGGCGATCGTCGCCGCACTAGACGCGCACATCATCGGGCAGCGGGACGCCAAGCGCGCGGTCGCCGTGGCGCTGCGCAACCGCTGGCGGCGGCAGAAGCTGTCTGGCGAGCTGCGCGACGAGGTGACGCCCAAGAACATCCTGATGATCGGGCCGACCGGCTGCGGAAAGACCGAGATCAGCCGCCGCCTGGCGAAGCTGGCCGATGCGCCGTTCGTGAAGGTGGAGGCGACCAAGTTCACCGAGGTCGGCTATGTCGGGCGCGACGTGGAGCAGATCGCGCGCGACCTGGTCGAGGAAGCGGTGCGGCTGGAGAAGGAGCGCCGCCGCGCCGCGGTGAAGGACAAGGCGGAGGCCGCGGCGATGGACCGCCTGCTCGACGCGCTGGTCGGCAAGGATGCCAGCCAGGCGACGCGCGACAGCTTCCGCCAGCGCTTCCACGAAGGGCATCTGGCCGACAAGGAGGTCGAGCTGGAGCTGCAACAGGCGCCGCAGATGCCCTTCGACCTGCCCGGCGGCGGGTCCGTGGGGATGATCAACATCTCCGAGATGATGGGCAAGGCGTTCGGCGGCGGGCCCAAGCAGCGTCGCAAGCTGCTGGTCCCGTCGGCCTGGGAAAAGCTGGTCGAGGAAGAGGCGGACAAGAGGCTCGACCAGGACGAGGTGAGCCGCATCGCGCTGGCCGATGCGGAGGCCAATGGCATCGTCTTCCTGGACGAGATCGACAAGATCGCGGTCAGCGACGTGCGCGGCGGATCGGTCAGCCGCGAGGGCGTGCAGCGCGATCTCCTGCCGCTGATCGAGGGGACGACGGTCGCGACCAAATACGGGCCGATGAAGACCGACCACATCCTGTTCATCGCGTCGGGCGCGTTCCATGTCGCCAAGCCGAGCGACCTGCTGCCTGAGCTGCAGGGGCGCCTGCCGATCCGGGTCGAGCTCAAGGGGCTGACGGAGGACGATTTCGTCGCGATCCTGAGCGATACGAAGGCGTCGCTGCCCGCGCAGTACAAGGCGCTGATCGCGACCGAGGGCGTCGATGTCAGCTTCACCGAGGACGGCATCCGTGCGGTGGCCAGGATCGCGGCGGAGGTGAACGGCGAGATCGAGAACATCGGCGCGCGCCGCTTGCAGACGGTGATGGAGAAGCTGCTGGAGGAGGTCAGCTTCGACGCGGAGGACCGGCAGGGGCAGGCGCTGGTGGTCGATGCGGCCTATGTCGAGCAGCAGCTGTCGGGGATCGCGCGCAATTCGGACCTGAGCCGGTTCGTGTTGTAACAAATGCTCCTGCGCAGGCAGGAGCCCAGGGTTCCGCGCGCATACGCGCGTCGTCCTGCGGGGCCCCGGGTTCCGGCATGCGCCGGAACACGCTCAGCGCAGCAGTTCGTCGCGGATGCGGATCGCGCGGATCGACAGGCGCACCTCGAACAGGAAGCCGGTGAAGGCCGCGATCAGCAGCGTCGTGGCGGCGATGAACCCGATCGCGATCGGCTGACCCACCCGGATCTGCGTCAGCCCGCCGATGAAGAGCAGCGCGACGACGATACAGGTCGCGACCGCGCTGGCGACCGCCAGGAACAGCGCGACGTTGATGATCGACATGCGCCGCGACAGCAGCCGCAATTCCCACACGATCTGCGCGCGCTGGTCCGGCGCCATCGCCGCGTGCAGCGCCTCGCGGTCGCGCGCGCGGTCGACCACGCGCGACAGCCGGCCTGCCAGCACGTTGAGCAACGCGCCGATGCCCGTCAGCATGAACACGGGGCTGACCGAGGCATGGATCGCCTCGACGATGGTCGGGAGCGCGGGTCCGAAGTCCATGGGATCAGCCACGCGGCGGGCTGGCCAGGATCGCCTCGACCGCGTCGATCATGCCGGCCAGCGCCTCCGGGCGGCTCCAGAAATGATGGTCGCCGGTGTCGGAGCGGTCGAGCGCCGCCTCCCGCGCGGCGAGCAGGGTCTGCGCGGTGAGGCCGGCGAACAGGATCCGCTGCTTCACCAGCGCGGCCGGTAGCGGGGCGAGCAGCCGGTGGACGTGGTCCATGTAGCGGCGATAGCTTTCGGAATGTTCGGGCACCGTGGCGCGGAACAGCTCGCGGCGCTCGTTCTGCACGTTGACGATGAAGCGGAAATAGGTCTCCGATTCGCCCGTCGCCGCGCTCAGCTCCAGCCCCGGCAGGATCGTGGCGCTGACCAGGTCGCGCAGCGTCATCGCCGCGCCCTTGCTTTCGGCGGAGTCGATCAGCGTGGCACGCCCGGCGTCGATCTGGTCCGCGCCGTCGATCAGCAGCTCGCGCAGCAGGTCGTCCTTGCTGCCGAAATAGTAATGGACCGCAGCGGCGTTGCGTTGGCCGGCGGCCTCCACCACCTCGCGCATGCCCACCGCCGCGATGCCGCGCTCGGCGAACAGGCGACGCGCGGCGCGCTTCAATTCGTGGCGGGTGGTGCCGCCGCGCGTGGCGGCGGCCGGGGGAGGAAGGGCGCTCATGGCCGTCCAGCATCGGCGAATCCGCGCCCGCCCGCAAGGCGTTGACGCGCCCCCGGCGTCCCGCGACAAAGCGAACGACTTAACGAGCGGGAGGATCGGCCATGAAGGCGCTGCGCTACTTCGGCGAACGCGACATCCGTTACGACGCGATGGACGATCCCACGCCGCTCGGTGCGGGCGATGCGATCGTCAGGATGGACGCCTGCTCGATCTGCGGCAGCGACCTGCACATCTATCACGGCCACGGCTTTTCGGAAGATGTCGGCTTCTGCGTCGGGCATGAGGCGGTGGGCGAGGTGGTGGAGATCGGCCGCGGCGTGCGCCAGCTGAAGGTGGGCGACAAGGTGATGGTGCCCGCCGCGGTCGGCTGCGGCGCCTGCCGGTCGTGCCTGGCGGGCGACGTCATCCACTGCGCGAACGATGCGGGCGGCTGCTACGGCCTGTCGGCGGCGTTGCAGGGCGTTCAGGCGGAGGCGTTCCGCGTGCCCGCGGCGGACAGCAACGCCTGGCTGATCCCGGAAGGCATCTCGACCGAGCAGGCGCTGATGATGACCGACGCGATGGCGACCGCGTGGTTCGGCGCACGCAACGCCGACATCCGTCCGGGCACGGACGTGGCGGTGATCGGGCTGGGGCCGATCGGGCTGATGGCGGTCGAAAGCGCGTTCGTGATGGGGGCCGGGGTGGTCTATGCGATCGACCCGGTGCCCGAGCGGCGCGCGCTGGCGGAGGCGGTCGGCGCGGTGGCGCTCCATCCCGAGGCGGCGCTGGAGACGATCCGCGAGGCGACCGGCGGACGGAAGCTGCCCTGCGTGATCGAGGCGGTGGGCGCGGACGCGACCGTCGACCTGGCGCTGCGGCTGGTGGGGCGGCGGGGCACGGTGTCGGTGATCGGGGTGCAGCAGTCGCGGCGCTTTCCCTTCCCGCTGGAGCGCGCGTTCGCGGCGGGCCTGACGTTCCGCACCGGCACCTGTTCGGTGCCGGAGGAATGGCCCGCGCTGATCCCGCTGATCCAGTCGGGGCGGCTGCGCCCGGAACGCTACATCAGCCACCGCATGGACCTGTCGCAGGGAGCGGAGGCCTATGCGCTGTTCGACCGCCGCGAGAACGGGGCGCTGAAGATGGTGCTGACCGCGTGAGATGGTAAAAGATACACGGTGAACGCCGCGCGGAAGGTGGAACGGCTGACGTAGGCGGGGCGCTATCGGCCCGCGTCGGTGCGTTTCTGGGCCGACAGGCGGGAGATCAGCAGCGCGCTGCGCAGCGCCTGGCGCGGGATGCTGGCGAGGTCGAGCCACTCGCCGTCGGCATGCGCGCCGCCGCCCGCCGCACCCATGCCGCCCATCGTGTCCGCGTCCGCCGCGACGAAGCTGGAATCCGCCGCGCCGCGCTTGGCGGGGTCGTATTCGGGCATTTCGGGCAACGCGAGGTCGCGGTTGACCGCGTTCAGCTGCGCCAGCAGCGCGCGATTGCCCGCGGTGGGCGCCATCGGCGGATAGCCGTCGTTGAAGGTGATCGTGGCGCCGGTCTTCGGCAGATGCTGCGCGACGATCGCCTCCATCTTCGCGCGCACCCGCGCGACCTGCTCCGGGGTCAGCCCGCGCAGGTCGCCGCGCGCGACCGCCCGCTCCGCGACGATGTTCGTCTTGCCCGACGCCGTCGCGCGAAAGCCATCCGCGTCGAACGCCGCGGGGGTCCCGCCCGCCATGACGCCGACGTTGTAGGTCAGGTTCGTCTCGGGCAGGTCGCGGCGGAACGCGTCGATGATGCGCGCCATCTCGTAATTGGCGCCGTAGCCCAGCGCCTCGCCGAACACGCCGCCCGAATGGCCCGGCGTGCCGGTGGCGACGAGTTCCCAGTCGGTCGCGCCGCGGCGCGCGACCGTGCCGAAGTCGCGCCCGTCGTCCTGCGCCAGCCCCTCATATTCCAGCGCGACATCGGCCCATTTTCCCGCATCGATCAGGTCGCGGCGCGCGAGCGACAGCGGCTTGCCCGAGCGTTCCTCGTCCCCGGTCAGCACGACCATGATGTCCGTCTTCCCCAGCGTGCCCGCGGCCTGCATCGCGCGCAACGCGGCGACGATCACGACCAGCCCGCCCTTGTCGTCGCCGACCCCGGGGCCATAGGCGCGCTGCCCCTCGCGACGGAAGCCGGTGTAGCGGCTGTCGGGTTCGAACACCGTGTCGAGGTGCCCGATCAGAAGGATCCGCTTGCCGCGCCCGTCGCCCTTGTGGGTGGCGACGATATGCCCCGCGCGCCCGGTCGCCGCCATGTCGACCCAGCGCACGTCGAAGCCGAGCGGGGCGAGCGCGTCGCGCATCATCGCTCCGACCTTCGTCACGCCGGGCAGATTGAGCGTGCCCGAATTCTGGAGCACCAGCTTCTCCAGCAAGGCTTCGTCGCGCGCGGTGCCCGCGGCGACGGCGGCGCGCATCCGCTCTTCCGGTGGCGAGACGGCAGCGGTGGACAGCAGCAGGGCGGCGGCGGCGAGCGCGTGACGGAAGGGCATGTCGCGAGCCTAGCGCGGCCGACGGATCGCGCCAACGTAATGAATTGTTGCGCTGCCGGAAGGAGCGTTGTCACGCGTTAACCCGTTCATATGTCGGGATGGCCACCGGGCAGGATGGTCCGGGGCGACGCAAGGAGAAACGATATGAGCCTCATCATCGCTGCCGGACTGCTGCTCGGCGCCGCGGGTGCGAGCGACACCCATCAGGTCCGGCTGGACCATCGCGGCCAGCGCGTCGACGTCACGTACCGCCATTCGGTCGATATCCGCCACGAACAGGTCGGCGCAGCCGGTGCGCCGGGTCGCCCGACGACGCTGCGCTGCCGCTGGAACGCCGCGGTCGACATCCACCGCGAGGCACGCCATGCCGCCGGCCATGTCGTCACGCGACGGATCAGCGCCGATGCGCCGGTATCGGGCAGCCGTCCCGGCTGGTGCGCGGGCCAGCGCGACGCGATCGCGCGCGACGTGGCGGCGGCCAGCGGACAGGTCCGCGATCACCTGATGGCGGTCGCGGCACGCGACCAGGACGCGGTCCTCGCCGAGCTCGACGCCGCGCACGACCGCGCGCGCAGCTGACGTGCGGATACGAATGATGTGGGTCGCCGCGCTCTCGGGCGTGGCGGCCGTTCCGGCGGCGGCGCAGGTCACGCCCCATGGCGGGATCGACCTGACCACCGACGAGCGCCGCCGTGGCCTGAGCTGGAGCGAGGGGCGGGCGGCGGCCTCGGCCTGGGGTCGGCTGGACCTGCCCGCCGGGTTCGATCTGGGCGCGCGGGTGACGACCACGCGCGGCGATGCCCGCCACGGCGGCGCGGAGGCGGTGATCGAGCCGACGCTGGGCTATGTGCGCGACGTCGGCGGGCTGCGCATCGACGGGTTCGTGACCGGGCACGTCTTCACCGGCGGCGTGGGCGGTCTGAATTATGTCGAGGGTGGCGCGGGGGCGAGCTATACGCTCGGGCCGGCGGAGGTCGGGGCGGAGGCGCGCTATGCGCCGGCGCAGGACGCGATCGGCGGGGACGATCTGTACCTCGGTATGCGCGCGCGCGTCGGCATCCCCGCGACGCCGTGGACGGTGACCGCCAGCGCGGGACGGTCGACGGGCGACGTGCGTGATCCGGTGCGGGCGGCGCGGCTGCGGCCGGCGGGGCGGTATCACGACTGGTCGCTGGGGGTGCAGCGGATCACCGGGCCGCTGACGCTGGGGGTGACCTACACCGGCACCGACATCGGCGACGACGGCCCCGCCGCCTCGCCCTTCGCGGTGCGGCGGCACGCCGGGGACCGGATCGCGGCGCGGGTGTCGCTCGGCTTCTGACGCGGTTCCGGGTTGCGCCGCCCCGCGGCGGCGATAGGTTCGCGCGCGATGAAGAAACTGATCGCGTTCGCCGCCCTGCTGTTCCTCCTCCCGATCCCGATCCCGGCGCTGGCGCAGGGGGTGGTGTCCGCCGCCGATCCCCGCGCCACCGCAGCGGGGCAGGAGATGCTGCGCGCGGGCGGCAGCGCGACCGACGCCGCGATCGCGATGCTGCTGGCGCTCAACGTCGTCGAGCCGCAGTCGAGCGGGATCGGCGGGGGCGGCTTCATCGTCCACCATGGCGGCGGGACCGGGGTGCTCGACACGATCGACGGGCGCGAGACGGCGCCTGCCGCGGCGCGGCCCGACCGTTTCCTGGGCACCGATGGCAAGCCGCGTCCCTTCGTCGAGATCTGGCCCGGCGGCTATTCGGTCGGCGTCCCCGGCTCGCTGCGGCTGGCGGAGCGGGCACACGCCCGATGGGGCAAGCTGGCCTGGGCCCGGCTGTTCGAGCCCGCGATCCGGCTGGCGGATCAGGGCTTCGTCGTGAATGCCCGGCTCGCCGCCTCGCTGCGGCAGGTGGCGCCGGTGTGGAAGGACTTCCCGGCGATGCGCGCGCTCTACTGGAAGGGCGGCAGGCCGATGGCGGAAGGCGACACGTTCCGGAACCCCGCGCTGGCGGCGATCCTGCGGCGGATCGCCGCGGAGGGGCCGGAGGCCTTCTATGCCGGCGACAATGCGCGCGCGCTCAGCGATGCGGTGACCAACGCGCCGAGGAACCCGGTGCCGCTGACGCAGGCGGACCTCGCCGGCTACCGCGCGAAGGATCGCCCCGCGATCTGCGGCCCGTACCGGCAGTGGACGATCTGCGGCATGGGCCCGCCCTCGTCGGGGGCGCTCACCGTGTTGCAGGTGATGGGGATGGTGGAGCGGTTTCCGCTGGCGACCTGGGGCAGGGACGACGCCCGCTCGTGGCAGGTGATCGGCGAGGCGATGCGGCTCGCCTATGCCGACCGCGACCGCTATCAGGGCGACCGCGATTTCGTCGAGGTGCCGGTCGCGGGGCTGATCGACCGCGCATATCTGAAGCGCCGCTCCGCGATGATCTCGGCCGCGAAGACGCTCGGCCGCTACGACGCCGGGTCGCCGCCCGGGGCGCCCGCGCGCGTCACGGCGACGCCCGGCGAGGTGGCGGGGACCACGCATTTCGTCGCGGTGGACGACGACGGCGACGTGGTCAGCTGGACCAATACGGTGGAAAGCGCCTTCGGTAGCCAGCTGACCGCGAACGGCTATGCGCTCAACAACGAACTCACCGATTTCAGCCATGCGCCGGTCGAGGACGGCTATCTGGTCGCCAACCGCCTCCAGCCCGGCAAGCGCCCGCTGTCGTCGATGGCGCCGACGATCGTCTACGACGCGGCGGGCAAGCCGGTGTTCGCGGTCGGCGCGGCCGGCGGGCGGACGATCATCATGCAGGTGGCCAAGGCGCTGATCGCGCATTTCGACTGGGGTCTGTCGGCGCAGGAATCGATCGCGCTGGGGCAGCTGTTCTTCGACAAGCAGGGACTGGTGGTAGAGCAGGGCACCGCGCTGGAGGCGATGAAGGCGCCGCTGGAGGCGCTGGGGCAGCGCGTCTCGGTCGCGAAGCTGGGGCTGAAGGCGAATGCGGCGGAGAAGCTGCCCGACGGCCGCTGGACCGGCGCCGCCGACCCGCGCAGCCCCGGCAATTCGTTGCAGCAGTGAGGGCAGATACGACGCCACCCCCGTCCGCCCTGAGAAGAGGCTGAGCTTGTCGAAGCCTCGTCTCGAAGGGTATGCGCCAAGCACGTAACGGCGGCTCACGAAGAAGCCGCGGGAGAGGCAATGCGCAGGCTCGAACATTTCCCCAATCTCGTCACGATGTTCTTCGTGCGCGCCGCGGAGAAGGGCGACGCGCCCTTCCTGTGGAGCCGGCAGGACGGCGAGTGGCGCGCGATCAGCTGGCGCGAGGCGGCGCGGACGGTGGCGCGGCTGGCGACGGGGTTGCGCGGCATCGGGCTGGAGCGCGGCGACCGCGTGATGCTGGTGAGCGAGAACCGGCCCGAATGGTGCCTGTCCGACCTGGCGATCATGGCGGCGGGGTGCGTGACGGTCCCCACCTACACCACCAATACCGAGCGCGATCACGCGCACATCATCGAAAATTCGGGCGCGAAGGCGGTGATCGTCTCGACCGCGAAGCTGGCGCGTGCGCTGATGCCCGCGATCCTGCGTTCGATCCGGCCGCAGATGCTGATCGGGATCGAGCCGATGCGGCTGGGGCAGGCCGCGATCGACGTCCACGACTGGCAGGCGCTGATCGACGGCAACGACGCGACCGCCGAGCAGCTGGCGCTCCAGGCGGACTTCGGGCGCAGCGACCTGGCCTGCATCATCTACACCAGCGGCACCGGCGGCGCGCCGCGCGGGGTGATGCAGCACCACGGCGCGATCCTGCACAACGTGCGCGGCTGCGCGCATGCGATCGCGGAGGATCTGGGCTGGGGCGACGAGGTGTTCCTGTCCTTCCTGCCGCTCAGCCACGCGTACGAGCATACCGGCGGGCAGTTCGTGCCGATCGGGATGGGCGCGCAGATCTATTACGCGGAAGGGCTGGAGAAGCTGGCCGCGAACATGGAGGAGGTGCGCCCGACGATCATGTTCGTCGTGCCGCGCCTGTTCGAGGTGCTGCGTACGCGCATCACCAAGGCGATCGAGAAGCAGGGCGGGATGCCCGCCAGGCTGCTGGCGCTGGCGCTGGACATCGGCGGGAGGCGCGCCGCCGGCACGCTGCGGCTGGTCGACCGTCCCTCCGCGCTGCTGGTCGACACGCTGTTCAAGCCCAAGATCGCGAGGAAGTTCGGCGGGCGGATGAAGGCGATGATCTCCGGCGGCGCGCCGCTGACCCCGGAGGTGGGGCTGTTCTTCCAGTCGCTGGGCGTCACGTTCCTTCAGGGCTATGGCCAGACCGAGGCCGCGCCGGTCATCTCGTGCAACCGCCCCAGGGCCGGTATCCGGATGGACAGCGTCGGCCCGCCGCTCGACGAAACCGAGGTGCGGATCGCGGAGGACGGTGAGATCCTGGTGCGCGGCGAGCTGGTCATGCACGGCTATTGGCGCAACGAGGCGGAGACCGCGCGCGTCCTGAAGGACGGCTGGCTCCACACCGGCGACATCGGCGAGATCGACGGGAAGGGGCGCCTGCGGATCACCGACCGCAAGAAGGACCTCATCATCAACGACAAGGGCGACAATATCGCGCCGCAGAAGGTGGAGGGGATGCTGACCCTCCAGCCCGAGATCGCGCAGGCGATGATCGCGGGCGATCGCAAGCCGCATATGGTCGCGGTGATCGTCCCCGACGCGGAATGGACCGCCGAATGGGCGAAGGCCAACGACCGCGCGAAGGACGCGACGCTGGCGCAGGATGCCGATTATCGCCACGCCCTGCAGGCGGCGGTCGACCGTACGAACAAGGACCTGTCGGTGATCGAGCGGATCCGCCGCTGGATCCCGGCGGACGAGCCGTTCACGATCGAGAACGAGCAGATGACGCCCAGCCTGAAGATCCGCCGCCATATGCTGCGGCGGGTGTACGGGGAGAGGCTGGACGCGCTGTACCGGGGGTGACGGTGGACGAAAGCCCCTCCCCTTCAGGGGAGGGGTCGGGGGTGGGGTGAGCCTCGCAGAGACCTTCGCCCGTGACTGCCCCACCCCAACCCCTCCCCTGAAGGGGAGGGGCTTTTGACGCTTACACCCCCACCGCCTCCGCCACCGTCGCGAAGCCGTCGCGCGCCAGGCAGGCCGCCAGCTCCGCCACGATCCGCCGCGGCAGGCCGGGCCCTTCGTACACCAGCGCCGAATACACCTGCACGAGGCTGGCGCCCGCACGGATGCGGGCATAGGCCTCCGCTCCGCTGTCGATCCCGCCGGCGGCGATCAGCGGCACCTGTCCCCCGGTCGCGCGGTGCAGGTCGGCGAGCCGTGCGCGCGCCAGATCGCGCAGGGGCGCCCCCGACAGCCCACCCGTCTCCCCGGCATGGCGGCTGGCGAGCGGCGGGCGCGAGATGGTCGTGTTGCCCATCACCAGCGCGTGCACCCCGGCATCGATCGCGGCGCGCGCGACGCCGTCGATCGTCGCGGCGTCCAGATCGGGCGCGACCTTCAGGAACAGCGGCGTCGTGCCCCGCGCCGTCATGCACGCCGCCAGCAGTTCCGCCAGCGCCGCCCCCTGTTGCAGGTCGCGCAGGCCGGGCGTGTTGGGGGAGCTGACGTTGATCGTGATATAGTCCGCGACCGGCGCGGCGGCGGTGACGCCCGCGACATAGTCCGCGACCCGGTCCGCGGCGTCCTTGTTCGCGCCGACGTTGATGCCCAGCACCGCGCCGTTCCGCCGCGCCGCCGCCGCGCGCGCGACGCCCGCCGCCAGCCCGCCGTTGTTGAACCCCATGCGGTTGATGATCCCGCGATCCTCGGTCAGCCGGAACAGCCGCGGCGTCGGGTTGCCCGGCTGGGGGCGGGGGGTGAGCGTGCCCACCTCGACCGATCCGAAGCCGAGCGCGGCGAGCCCCGCGATCGCGGTCGCATCCTTGTCCAGCCCCGCGGCCAGCCCGACCGGATTGGGGAAGGCGATCCCCGCGACCACCGTCTCCAGCCGCGGCGTCGCGCCCGCCAGCGGGCAGCCGGCGCGCGCCCAGGCGGCGAGCGCGCCGAGCGTGACATGATGCGCGCGTTCGGGATCCAGCGCGAAGAGGGCGGGGCGCAAGGCGAAGCTCATGGCCGCAGGCGATTGTCCCCCGCCCGTGCGAAGATCAACCCCATACTCATTTCGGCATCCCGCTCGCGGCGTGAGCCGATGTTTTGTAAGAAAAAGTGCGCGTGCCGAAACATCCATCCAATATTCCACGGAACAATTGCTGTTTGCACGTTTCCGCGACCCGAAGGGCTTCCGTTTGGAAGTTCTTTACACTTCCAGGGCCCGTCGAGCGATCGGCGGGCCTTTTTTTGCCTTCCCTCCCGATCGCCGCGATCGGCACTGCGCGGTTGATTTCGCGCGCGCGAAGCGCCATCTGCCAATCGGAACGATCCGATCCGATTTGAGAGTGGTTCGCAAAGCCGGGGTGTGCCAGACGTCATGAGACTATCCAGCCTGACCGATTATGCCGTGGTGATGCTCGTCGCCGCCGCGCGGCATTGTGGCGGACTGGCGCGGATGAACGCGACGCTGCTGGCGGAGGAGACCGGCGTGCCGCTGCCCACCGCGCAGAAGCTGGTCAGCCGACTGGCCGCGGCGGGGCTGATCGACAGCGCGCGGGGAACGGGAGGCGGCATCCGCCTGTCGCGCCCGCCCGCCACGATCACGCTGGCGGATGTGGTGGAGGCGGTGGAGGGGCCGATCGCGATGACGTCGTGCGTCGACGCGGGCGATCACGATTGCGGCATCGCGGGCAATTGCCGCGTGAAGCCGCACTGGAATGCGGTCAACCAGGCGGTGCGCGGTGCGCTCGCCGGGGTGACGCTGGCGTCGCTGGCGGCGGAAGCGCCCGCGATGGAACCGATGAGGGTTGAGGCATAAGATGGCCACGAAGAACGCAGAGGCTCATGCGGCCGTCGCGAAGAAGTACGAATGGGGCTTCGCCACCGAGGTGGAGCAGGACTTCGCGCCCAAGGGGCTGAACGAGGACACCGTCCGCTACATCTCCGCCAAGAAGAACGAGCCGGAGTGGATGCTCGACTGGCGGCTGAAGGCGTTCCGGCTGTGGCAGACGATGGAGGCGCCCGACTGGGCCAAGCTCAACGTGCCGCCGATCGACTATCAGGACGCCTATTATTACGCCGAGCCCAAGGCGAAGAAGACGATCGCCTCGCTCGACGAACTCGATCCCGAGATTCGCCGCACCTATGAGAAACTGGGCATTCCGATCGCCGAGCAGGAGGTGCTCGCGGGCGTCGAGGGCGCACGCAAGGTCGCGGTCGATGCGGTGTTCGACAGCGTCTCGGTGGCGACGACCTTCCGCAAGGAGCTGGAGGAAGCGGGCGTCATCTTCCGCTCGATCAGCGAGGCGATCCGCGAGTACCCCGATCTGGTCCGCAAGTGGCTGGGCAAGGTGGTGCCGCAGCGCGACAACTACTTCGCGACGCTCAACTGCGCGGTCTTCTCCGACGGGACGTTCGTCTACGTGCCCAAGGGTGTGCGCTGCCCGATGGAGCTGTCGACCTATTTCCGCATCAATGCGGAGAATACCGGCCAGTTCGAGCGCACGCTGATCGTTGCGGACGAGGGGGCGTACGTCTCCTATCTGGAGGGCTGCACTGCGCCGATGCGCGACGAGAACCAGCTCCACGCCGCGGTCGTCGAGCTGGTCGCGCTGGACGATGCCGAGATAAAATATTCGACCGTCCAGAACTGGTATCCCGGCGACGAGAACGGCGTCGGCGGCATCTACAATTTCGTCACCAAGCGCGCTTTGTGTCAGGGCCGGAACAGCAAGGTCAGCTGGACGCAGGTCGAGACCGGCAGCGCGATCACGTGGAAATATCCCTCCTGCGTGCTGGCGGGCGAGAATAGCGTGGGCGAATTCTATTCGGTCGCGGTCACGAACAACCGCCAGCAGGCGGATACCGGCACGAAGATGATCCACTTGGGCAAGGGATCGCGCTCGACGATCGTGTCGAAGGGGATTTCGGCGGGCCGCTCGGACAACACCTATCGCGGGCTGGTGCGCGTGGCGCCCACCGCGGAGGGGGTGCGCAACTTCACCCAGTGCGACTCGCTGCTGCTCTCCGATCAGTGCGGCGCGCATACGGTGCCGTATATCGAGGTGCGCAATCCGAGCGCGCAGATCGAGCATGAGGCGACGACGTCGAAGATCAGCGAGGACCAGCTGTTCTACGCCATGTCGCGCGGGCTGGATGCGGAGGCCGCGGTCGCGCTGATCGTCAACGGCTTCGCGCGCGAGGTGCTGCAGCAGCTGCCGATGGAGTTTGCGGTCGAGGCGCAGAAGCTGCTGGGAATCAGCCTAGAGGGGTCGGTGGGATGACGCTCCCACCCGTTCGCATCGAGCGGAGTTCGAGCGCAGCCGAGAACGCAGTCGGGATGTCGGCTGGTGGTTTCTCGACCGGCGCGTCTCGGCTTCGCTCGACGCTGCTCGAAACGAACGGATATTGAAGAGAACATGCTCAAGATTGAAAACCTCCACGCCGAGATCGACGGCAAGGAAATCCTCAAGGGCCTCTCGCTCGAGGTGAACGCGGGCGAGATCCACGCGATCATGGGCCCCAACGGCGCGGGCAAGTCGACGCTCGGCTACGTGCTGGGCGGGCGGCCCGGTTACGAGGTGACCGCCGGCAGCATCACCTTCAACGGTGAGGATCTGCTGGAAAAGGAGCCGCACGAGCGCGCCGCCGCCGGCGTGTTCCTCGGCTTCCAGTATCCGGTCGAGATTCCCGGCGTGTCGAACGTCCAGTTCCTGCGCGAGAGCCTAAATGCGCAGCGCGCCAGCCGGGCTGAGAAGCCGCTGTCGGGCGCGGAGTTCCTGAAGCTGGCGCGCGCGCAGGCGGACGGGCTGGGGCTGGCGCAGGACATGCTCAAGCGCCCGGTCAACGTCGGCTTCTCCGGCGGCGAGAAGAAGCGCAACGAGATGGTGCAGATGGGGATCATCGATCCCGCCTTCGCGATCCTGGACGAGACGGACAGCGGGCTCGACATCGACGCGCTGCGCATCGTCGGCGACGGCATCAACCGTATCATGCGCCAGAAGGAGGGTGGGCCCGACAAGGCGGTGCTGCTCATCACCCACTACCAGCGGCTGCTCGATTACGTGAAGCCGGACCGGGTGCACGTGCTGGCGGACGGGCGCATCACGCGCTCGGGCGGCGCGGAGCTGGCGCTGGAGCTGGAAAAGCAGGGCTATGCCGAGGTCGCGGCGTGATGATGTTCACGCGACGCCGCGAAGACGCGAAGGCGTTTAGTTCGCGCAGAGCGCGCGGAGGACGCAAAGAGGAATCGCGCGCGGCAGCGCGCCGGCATCGTCACGCCGGCCTGTGTGACGGGCCGCGATCGCGGCCAGGCGCAGAATCTCAGCGTCCTTCGCGTGCTCTGCGCGAACATCCTCTTCGCGTCTTCGCGTCTTCGCGTGAACCCATCGAACGGAGCCGCGCATGAGCGTCCTCGACCTTCCCTCCGCCCGCGAGGAGGCGTGGCGCTGGGCCGATCTCGGCGCGCTGTCCGCCGCCGCCGCGCTGGCGCCGGTCGCGCGCGCGGAGGCGTCGTTCCTCGACCTGCCGGGTGCGAAGCTGCTGTTCGTCGACGGCGTGCTGGACGAGGGCGCGAGCGATCTCCACCGGGTGACGGTGGGTGAGGTGCCCGCGGGCGACCACCCGCTCGGCCGGCGGGCGACGCGCGGCTGGACGCTGCGGCTGGACGCGCGGGCGGTCGCCGACCCGGTGCAGGTCCTGCATGTCGCGACCGGCGCGGAGAACCACGTCGCCGCCGCGATCGAGCTCGCCGACGAGGCCTCCGCGCGCGTCGTCGAGACGTTCGTCGGCGCCGGGTGGTCCAACCGCGCCACCCGCGTGACGCTGGGCCGCTCGGCGCGGCTGATGCGCGCGGTACGGATGACGCAGGGAGCGGGCTTCGTCTCCACGCGCGACGACATCGAGTTGGGCGAGGGCGCGAGCGTCGTCTCGACCGTGCTGGCCGCGGGCGGGCAGGGCGTACGCATCGACGCCGCGCTGACGCTGGCGGGCGAGGGCGCCTATGCCGAATATGGCGGTGCGCTGCTGACCCGCGACACCGTGAGGCAGGAATGCGCGGTGCGCGTCCGCCATGCCGAGCCCAACGGGCAGTCGCACCAGCTGTGGCGCGCGGTGGCGGCGGATCGCTCGCAGGCGAGCCTGGCCGCGGCGGTCGAGGTGGCGCGCCATGCGCAGAAGACCGATGGCGAGCAGTCGCTGCGCGGGCTGCTGCTGGATCGCACCGCGACCGTGAACCTGAAGCCGGAGCTGGAAATCTTCGCCGACGACGTGAAGTGCGCGCACGGCGCGACCGTGGGCGAGCTGGACGCGCGCGCGCTGTTCTACATGGCCAGCCGCGGCATCCCGGCGGCGCGCGCCAAGGCGCTGCTGACCCGCGCGTTCGTGGCGGACGCGCTGGAGCGGATCGGCGAGGAGGCGGTGCGCGACGCCTTCATGGCGGACGCGGATGCCTGGCTGGAGGCGGCGCTATCCTCCCCGAGCTCGCTCGGGGAGGGGGACCATGCCGCAGGCATGGTGGAGGGGTAGAAGCAATGAATGCTCCGTATCCGCCCCTCCACCCCCCGGCTGCGCCGGGCGGTCCACCTCCCCGAGGCAAGCTCGGGGAGGATAAGCCACTCGACCTCGTCGCCGATTTCCCCGCGATCCCGGCGGGCTGGTCGTATCTCGACACCGCGGCGACCTCGCAGAAGCCGCAGCCGGTGATCGACGCGATCGCGCGCGGCTACGACACGACCTACGCCACCGTGCACCGCGGCGTGTACCAGCGCTCGGCCGACATGACGCTGGCCTATGAGGCGGCGCGCGCCACCACCGCGCGCTTCATCGGCGCGCAGGCCGGCGACATCGTCTTCGTGCGCGGGGCGACGGAGGCGATCAACCTCGTCGCGCACAGCTTCGCGGGTCATCGGCTGAAGCCCGGCGACCGCATCCTGCTGTCGCAGCTGGAGCATCACAGCAACATCGTGCCGTGGCAGATGGTGGCCGAGCGCACCGGCGCCGCGATCGACGTCGTGCCGTTGACCCCCGATCACCGCATCGATCTGGACGCGATGGCGGCGATGGTGACGCCCGCGCACAGGCTGGTCGCGCTGGCGCATGTCTCCAACGTGTTGGGGTCGGTGCTGGACGTGGCGAAAGCGGTGGAGATCGCGCACGCCGCGGGCGCGAAGATCCTGATCGACGGGTGCCAGGCGGTCGCGCGGCTGCCGGTCGACGTCGCCACCCTGGGGTGCGATTTCTACGTCTTCTCCGGGCATAAGCTGTACGGGCCGACCGGGATGGGCGTGCTGTGGGCGCGCGCGGAACTGCTGGATGCCATGCCGCCCTATCAGGGGGGCGGGTCGATGATCGACCGCGTCACCTTCGAGCGGACCACCTACGCCCCCGCACCGACGCGGTTCGAGGCGGGGACGCCGCATATCGTCGGCGCGCTGGGGCTGGCGGCGGCGATCGATTACGTGACCGGCATCGGGCTGGAGCGCATCCACGCGCATGAGACCGCGCTGGTCGCGGAGGCGCGCGCGGCCCTGTCGCGGATCAACTCGGTGCGGCTGTTCGGGCCGGCGGATTCCGCGGGCATCGTCTCCTTCGCGGTGGAGGGGGTGCATCCGCACGACATCGGCACCATCTTGGACGAACACCGCGTGGCGATCCGCGCCGGCCACCATTGCGCGCAGCCGCTGATGGACGTGCTCGGCGTGCCGGCGACCGCGCGGGCGAGCTTCGGCGTGTACAACGGACCGGACGACGTGGCCGCGCTGGCGGCGGGAATGGAGCGGGTGATGAGGATCTTCGGATGAGCGAGCCGATCAGGGTCGAGGAAGTCGACGCGGTGGCGAAGCCCGCGCGCGCGCAGGTGGCGGACGCGGTGGAAACCGCCCCGGAAACCATGGGGGAGAGCTTCGAGCGCAAGCGCGACTATCTGTCCGGTTTCCTGGCGCAGAAGCCCGCGGGCGACCTGAAGGGCCACGAGCCCGGCGGCGCGCTCTACGAGGCGGTGATCGACGCGCTGAAGGACATCTTCGACCCCGAGATCCCGGTCAACATCTACGACCTGGGGCTGATCTACAACGTCGAGGTGACCGAGGACGGCCATGCCGCGGTGACCATGACGCTCACCACGCCGCATTGCCCGGTCGCGGAATCCATGCCCGGCGAGGTGGAGATGCGCGTCGCGTCGGTCCCCGGCATCGCCTTTGCCGACGTCAACCTCGTCTGGGATCCGCCCTGGGACCCGCAGAAGATGTCGGACGACGCCAAGCTCGAACTGGGGATGCTGTGATGGCGACCACGCTTCGTGCGCGCCCCGCCGCGCTCAACCTGACCCCGACCGCGGAGGCGCGCATCGCCGCTCTGATGGCGAAGGCGCCCGCGGATGCGATCGGCGTCAAGCTGTCGACCCCGCGGCGCGGCTGTTCCGGCCTCGCCTATTCGGTCGATTACGTGACGGAGGCGAACGGCTTCGACGAAAGGATCGAGACGCCGGGCGGCGTGCTGTATGTCGACGGGGCGTCGATCCTGTACCTGATCGGCTCGACGATGAACTGGGTGGAGGACGATTTCACCGCCGGGTTCGTGTTCGACAATCCCAATGCCAAGGGCGCGTGCGGCTGCGGGGAGAGCTTCACCGTCTGAGGTGTGCGTGCCGGGTGCGGCGGGCATCTGATGGCGACGCAGGGGGGGGCGTGAGGCGATCGCCTTCCGCCACCACCCGTCATGCCGGACCTGTTCCGGCATCCGGGGTCCCGCGCACCCGATCTCGGTGGGTCGCGTGGAACCGCAGACCCCGGAACGGGTCGAAACCTCCGCAACACTCGGTTCCCTGTTCCCCGGCGAAGGCGGGACCTTTGCAAAACGGGCGCAGAGCACGGTGCCTTTTGCAAAGGCCCCGCGAAGGCCGGGGAACGGCGACATTGTCGAGCGATCCACGACGTTCGCAGAGGTCTCGAACAGGTCCGGGGTGACGGTGCGTCCGCGGCAGCCGCACCTCCGCACGGACCCCACCCGCGCCTGCCGCGTTGAGCGTTGTAATGCGGGCCAATCTCTCCTCCTCCGATTTCTGGCGCGCGTTCCGCGCCGACTGGTGGGGGGCTCTGAAGAAAGCCTATGCCGCCTCGAACGACGACAATCTGGGGCTGATCGCCGCGGGGGCGGCCTTCTACGCCTTTTCCTCGATCGCGCCGCTGCTGGCCGCGACCGTGCTGACCTATGGCCTCGTCGCCGATGCCGCGACGGTGCAGGCCAATATCCGCTCGCTCTTCGACCTGCTTCCCGCGGATGCCGCCAGTCTGATCGGGCAGCAGCTCGACATGGTGGTTTCCGGCAGCGAGGGGAAGAAGGGGCTGGGCCTTGTCATCGCACTGGCGATCGCGGTCTATGGCGGCAGCCGTGCGGCGACCGCGATGATGACCGCGCTCAACGTCGCCTATGAGGTGAAGGACAAGCGCAATTATCTCGTCTGGATGCTGACCGCCTTTGCCGTCGTGGCCGGCGGGGTCGTGCTGATGATGCTGGGGCTCAGCACCAGCACGCTGGTCGCGTTCCTCGGCAGCCTGATCCCCTGGGCGCCGGGGGTGGTGCGCGGGGGGATCGCGGTCTTCACCTACCTGCTGATGACGGCGGTGGCGGTGACGGGCGCGTCCCTGCTGTTCCGCTTCGCGCCCTATCGCCCGCGCGCGCGATTGCGCTGGGGGACGCCGGGGGCGGTGCTGGCGACCGTCGTGTGGCTGGCCGCGACGACGGGGTTCGGCATTTATGTCGCCAATTTCGGCAACTACGGCGCCACCTACGGGTCGCTGGGGGCGATCGTCGTGCTGCTGACGTGGCTGTGGCTGAGTGCCTATGCGTTTCTGCTCGGCGCGACGCTTGACGTGCAGCTTTACCGGATGCGCGCGCCGGCCGGGGCCGCGGTGGGGGCACCGCTCGCCGTCGATCCGGCGCACGACGACCAGCCGTCGGAGCGCGCAGGCGTCGTCGCCGGCGCGCTGCTGAGTGCGCTCGGGCTCGTGATCTTCACGGTCCGTATACGTCGTCAGGGCAGGTGACAAAGCACCTGCGGCGCGTCTAGGTTGCGCTGCATCATCGGGGGGACATTTGTGAACGCGCAGACCGACGTCCGCGAGCGGAGCCCGCTCGCCCTCGCCATCCTCGACACGCTGGTCCACCGCATCGGCAAGGACGAGCAGGCCGCGCGCCCGCACGACTGGCTGGCGGCGACGATCTTCACCGTCCGCAACGAGATTATCGAGCGGTGGATGGAGACGACCAAGGCGACGCACGCCGCAGGCGCGAAACGGGTTTATTACCTCAGCCTCGAATTCCTGATCGGTCGCCTGCTGCGCGACACGCTCGCCAATTGGGAGAAGCGCGAGGCGATCGCGGAGGCACTGGGGCAGCTGGGCGTCAGCCTGCCCGAGCTGGAGGAGATCGAGCCCGATGCGGCGCTGGGCAACGGCGGCCTGGGGCGGCTGGCGGCGTGCTTCATGGAGAGCCTGGCGACGCTCGACGTCCCCGCCTACGGCTATGGCATCCGCTATGTGAACGGCATGTTCCGCCAGCGGATCGACGACGGCTGGCAGACCGAGCTGCCCGAGACGTGGCTGGCGCACGGCAATCCGTGGGAGTTCGAGCGGCGCGAGAGCGCGTATTTCGTCGGTTTCGGCGGCGAGGTGACGGGCAACGAGCAGGGTCACGTCCATTGGAAGCCTGCCGAGGCGGTGGAGGCGACCGCGGTCGACACCCCCGTCGTCGGGTGGCGCGGCAAGCGCGTGAACACGCTGCGGCTGTGGACCGCGATCAGCCTCGACCCGCTGAAGCTGGACGCGTTCAACCGGGGCGATTTCCAGGCCGCGCTGGCGGACCAGCTGCGCGCCGAGACGCTGGTCCGCGTGCTCTATCCCAACGATTCGACCGCGGCGGGGCAGGAGCTGCGGCTGCGGCAGGAGTATTTCTTCTCCTCCGCGTCGATCCAGGACATCGTGCGTCGTCACGTCCAGTATTTCGGCGATATCCGCACGCTGCCGGACAAGGCGGCGATCCAGCTGAACGACACGCATCCGGCGGTGTCGGTGGCGGAGCTGATGCGGCTGCTGATCGACCATCACGACCTGGGCTTCGACGAGGCGTGGGGGATCACGCAGCGGACGTTCGGCTACACCAACCACACGCTGCTGCCCGAGGCGCTGGAAAGCTGGCCGCTGCCGCTGTTCGAGCGGCTGCTGCCACGCCACATGCAATTGGTCTATGCGATCAACGCGAAGCTGCTGCGCGACCTGCGCAGGCAGCCCGGCGTCGACGACCGTGCGATCGCCGCGGTCAGCCTGATCGACGAGGGCGGGGAGCGACGCGTGCGCATGGCCAACCTGGCGTTCGCCGGGTCGCACAGCGTCAACGGCGTCGCGGCGCTGCATACGCAGCTGATGAAGTCGACCGTCTTCGCGGACCTGCACCGCGTCTTTCCCGACCGCATCAACAACAAGACCAACGGCATCACGCCGCGCCGCTGGCTGCAGGAGTGCAACCCCGGGCTGACCGCGCTGATCCGCGAGGCGATCGGCGATGCGTTCCTCGACGGGGCCGACGCGCTGACCGCGCTGGCGCCGTTCGCGCAGGACGCCGCCTTCACGGAGCGTTTCGCCGCGATCAAGCGTTCGAACAAGGTGGCGCTGGCAGAACATCTGAAGGACGCGATGGGTCTGCGGATCGACCCCGACGCCTTGTTCGACGTCCAGATCAAGCGCATCCACGAATACAAGCGCCAGCTGCTCAACATCATCGAGACGGTCGCGCTCTACGACCAGATCCGCAGCCATCCGGAGCGCGAATGGACGCCGCGCGTGAAGCTGTTCGCGGGGAAGGCCGCGTCGAGCTACCACAATGCCAAGCTCATCATCAAACTGGCCAACGACGTGGCGCGCCGCATCAATTCGGACCCGTCGATCGGCGGGCTGCTGAAGGTCGCGTTCGTCCCCAACTATAACGTCAGCCTGGCGGAGAAGATGGTGCCCGCGGCGGACCTGTCGGAGCAGATCTCGACCGCCGGCATGGAGGCGTCGGGCACGGGCAATATGAAGTTCGCGCTGAACGGCGCGCTGACCATCGGCACGCTCGACGGCGCCAATATCGAGATCAAGGATCATGTCGGGGACGAGAATATCGTCATCTTCGGCCTGACCGCGGACGAGGTCGCGGCGAAGCGCGCCGGCGGCTACGACCCGCGCGCGGTGATCGAGGGGTCGGCCGAGCTGTCGCAGGCGGTCAACGCGATCGCGTCCGGCGTGTTCTCCCCCGACGATCCCGCGCGCTACCGCGGGCTGATGGCGGGGCTGTACGACCACGACTGGTTCATGGTCGCCGCCGACTTCGATTCCTACGCCGCCGCGCAGCGCGACGTGGATGCGCGCTGGTCCGACACCGCCGGATGGCGCCGCGCGACGGTGCTGAACGTCGCCAACATGGGCTGGTTCTCCTCCGACCGCACGATCGCGGAATATTCGCGCGAGATCTGGGGCGTGATGTGACACCCTCCGCGTCCGCGATCCGCGCGCTGCTCGACGGCACCAGCGACGACCCCTTCGCGCTGTTGGGCGCGCATCCGGGTCCGGCGGGGCTGTTCGCGCGGACGTGGGTCCCGGGCGCGGAGGTGGTGGAGGCGCATACGCTGGCGGGCGCGCCGCTCGGCACGCTGGAACGCGTCGACGACGCCGGGCTGTTCGAGGGGGTGATCGCGGGCGAGCGACAGCCGCTGCGCTACCGGGCGCAGGGCGGCGGCGTGGAATGGTGGGCGGGCGATCCGTACAGCTTCGGGCCGGTGCTGGGGCCGACCGACGATTTCCTGATGAACGAGGGGACGCACCGCCGCCTGTACGACAAGATGGGCGCGCACCTGATCGAGCATGAGGGGGCGAGCGGCGTCCATTTCGCGGTCTGGGCGCCGAACGCGTCGCGCGTCGCGGTCGTCGGCGACTTCAACGACTGGGACGCGCGCCGCTACGGCATGCGGCGGCGCGGCGACACCGGCGTGTGGGAGATCTTCCTGCCCGACATCGGCGCCGGCCGCGCCTACAAGTTCGCGATCCAGGGTCCCGACGGCGCGCTCCAGCCGCTCAAGGCCGACCCCTTCGCCTTCGCAGCCGAGCTTCGTCCCAAGACCGCGTCGCTCACCACCGCGCCGCCGGCGCACGAATGGGGCGATGCCGACCACCGCGCCGCCTGGGCCGCGGTCGACCCGCGGCGCGTGCCGATCAGCATCTACGAGGTGCATGCCGGGTCGTGGGACCGCGACGAAAACGGCTGGTTCCTCAGCTGGGACCAGCTGGGCGACCGCCTGATCCCCTATGTGGTCGAGATGGGGTTCACCCATATCGAGTTCATGCCGATCAGCGAGCATCCCTACGACCCCAGCTGGGGCTATCAGACGACCGGCCTGTACGCACCCAGCGCGCGGTTCGGCGATGTCGAGGGGTTCGCGCGCTTCGTCGACGGGGCGCACCGCGCGGGGCTGGGCGTCCTGCTCGACTGGGTGCCCGCGCATTTCCCGGTCGACGCGCACGGCCTGTCGCGCTTCGACGGCACCGCGCTCTACGAGCATCAGGACCCGCGGCTCGGCTTCCACCCCGACTGGAACACCGCGATCTACAATTTCGGGCGGCGCGAGGTGTCGTCGTTCCTGGTCAACAACGCGCTGTTCTGGGCCGAGCGCTATCATGTCGACGGGCTGCGCGTCGATGCGGTCGCGTCGATGCTGTACCGCGACTATTCGCGCAAGGCCGGCGAATGGATCCCCAATGCCGAGGGCGGGCGCGAGAATTGGGAGGCGGTCGACTTCCTGCGCGCGACCAACCGCGCGGTCTATGCCGAGCATCCCGGCGTCTTCACGGTCGCGGAGGAATCGACCAGCTGGCCCGGCGTCAGCGCGCCCGCGTTCGACGAGGGGCCGCGCACCGCGCTGGGCTTCGGGTTCAAGTGGAACATGGGCTGGATGCACGATACGCTCCAGTACATGGCGCGCGAGCCGGTCCACCGGCGGCATCATCACGACGCGATCACCTTCGGCCTCGTCTACGCCTTCGACGAGAATTTCGTCCTGCCGCTCAGTCATGACGAGGTGGTCCACGGCAAGGGATCGCTGCTGACCAAGATGGCCGGCGACGACTGGCAGCAGTTCGCCAACCTGCGCGCCTATTACGCGATGATGTGGGGCTATCCCGGCAAGAAGCTGCTGTTCATGGGGCAGGAGTTCGCGCAGCGCCGCGAATGGAGCGAGGAGCTCGCGCTCGACTGGGGGCTGACCAATTCGTCGTCGCACGACGGCGTGCGCAAGCTGGTGCGCGACCTCAACCGTCTGTACCGCGAGAAGCCCGCGCTCCACGCCCGCGATTGCGAGGGCGAGGGGTTCGAGTGGCTGGTGTCCGACGATGCCGACCATTCGGTCTTCGTCTGGCTGCGCAAGGCGCCCGGGGCGGCGCCGATCGCGGTGATCGTCAACATGACCCCGGTGGCGCGGATGCCGTACCGCGTGCCGCTGCCGCATGACGGGCGCTGGCGCGAGATCGTCAATTCGGACGCGCAGGACTATTGGGGATCGGGGCTCGGCAATCTGGGCGGCGTCGTCGCGACGAACGGGGCGGCGGAAGTGACCTTGCCGCCACTGGCGACGCTGATGCTGGAGTGGGAGGCGTGACGGCGGGAGTCGGGCGGTGGGCGAACCGAGCGCGTCGGCCCGCCCGTATCGGCGCCTCAGAACAAGGCGCGCGCCAGCAGCACGATCACCGCCCAGGCCATGATCGACGGCAGCACCGCCGCGGTGAGCCCGCGGAAAAGGTTGTCGGTGGAAGCGGTGCGGGCGACCTGCATCATACATCCTCTCACATTTTATTTTTGGCCTATGGCATGGTTCTTGAACGTCATGCCCTCAGCGCAGTTCCGACGTTAACCGTAATTTCATAATTGTAAAGAGTGTCAGGGAGAGAGCGACGTGGACGAACGCAGAGGTCAGCCGCTGGCTCGTGACGCCATGGCCTATGTACTGGCGGGCGGACGTGGTAGCCGCTTGAAGGAATTGACCGATACCCGCGCGAAGCCCGCGGTGTACTTCGGCGGCAAGAGCCGGATCATCGACTTCGCGCTGTCGAACGCGCTCAACTCGGGTATCCGCCGCATCGGCGTGGCGACGCAGTACAAGGCGCACTCGCTGATCCGCCATCTTCAGCGCGGCTGGAACTTCCTTCGGCCCGAGCGCAACGAAAGCTTCGATATCCTGCCCGCGTCGCAGCGTATCAGCGAATTTCAATGGTATGAGGGCACGGCGGACGCCGTCTATCAGAACATCGACATCATCGAGGATATCGCGCCCGAATATATGGTCATCCTGGCCGGCGACCATATCTACAAGATGGATTACGAGATCATGTTGCGCCAGCATTGCGACAGCGGTGCCGACGTGACCGTCGCGTGCATGGAGGTGCCGCGGATGGAGGCGAGCGCGTTCGGCGTCATGCACGTCGACGCGCAGGACCGCATCGTCGATTTCGTCGAGAAGCCCGCCGATCCGCCGTCGATCCCCGGCCAGCCCGACGTCGCGCTCGCCAGCCTGGGCATCTACGTCTTCCATACGCGCGTCCTGATCGATGAGCTGAAGCGCGATGCCGGGACGGCGGGGTCGAGCCGCGATTTCGGGAAGGACATCATCCCGTATCTGGTGAAGGGCGGGAAGGCGATCGCGCACCGCTTCTCCGCCAGTTGCGTCCGCTCGCCCGACGAGCCTGCGGCCTACTGGCGCGACGTCGGCACGGTCGATGCCTATTGGGAGGCCAATATCGACCTCACCGACGTGGTGCCGCAGCTCGACCTGTACGACCGCAGCTGGCCGCTGTGGACCTATGCCGAGCTGACCCCGCCGGCGAAGTTCGTCCACGACCTGGACGGGCGCCGCGGGCAGGCGGTGTCGAGTCTGATCGCGGGCGACTGCATCATCTCCGGGTCCGACATCCACCGCAGCCTGGTGTCGACCGGCGTGCGCGCGCACAGCTATTCCGCGCTCGATGAGGCGGTGGTGCTGCCCTATTGCAAGATCGGGCGCGGCGCGCATCTGTCGCGCGTGGTCATCGACCGCGGCGTGGTGATCCCCGACGGGCTGATCGTGGGGCAGGACCCCGAGCTCGACGGCCGCCGCTTCCGCCGCACCGACAAGGGCGTGTGCCTCATCACCCAGCCGATGATCGACGCGCTGGGGTGAGGGGGGTGGTAGTTTCGTCACCCTCACCCGTCCGGCGCTTCGCGCCTCCCTCCCTCTCCCGCTGGGAAAGGGAGGGGTGAGGGTGACCACGTGAGGCTATCTGCATGACCATCTCCGTCCTCTCCGTCGCGTCCGAAGCCTATCCGCTGGTCAAGACCGGCGGGCTGGCGGACGTGGTCGGCGCGCTGCCGGCCGCGCTGGCGCCGCACGACGTCGCCACCACCACCCTTCTCCCCGGCTACCCGGCGGTGCTCGCCGCGCTGAACCGTCCGCGCGCGGTGCACCGCTGGGCCGACCTGCTCGGCACGCCCGCGCGGCTGCTCGCGGGGACGCTCGACGGCGCGCAGCCGCTGCTGGCGCTCGACGCGCCCGCGCTCTTCGCGCGGGAGGGCGGGCTCTACGCCGATGCGCTGGGGCGCGACTGGGAGGACAATTGGCGCCGCTTCGCCGCCCTCTCGCGCGCCGCGGCCGATCTCGCGACGGGTGCGGTGAAGGGGCGGCGGTTCGACGTGCTCCATGCGCACGACTGGCAGGCGGCACTGGCGCCCGCCTATCTTCGCTATGCCGGGGCGCCCGTGCGCAGCGTGATGACCGTCCACAACATCGCGTTCCAGGGGCGCTGTGACGCGGCGATCTTCGACGCGCTGGGGTTGCCGCCGGAGGCGTGGGCGATCGACGGCGTCGAATATTACGGCGGCGTCGGCCTGCTGAAGGGCGGGCTGGAGGCGGCGGATGCGATCACGACCGTCAGCCCGACCTATGCGCAGGAAATCCTGGAGCCCGCCTTCGGCATGGGGCTGGAGGGGCTGATCGCGGCGCGGCGCGCGCGTGTCCACGGCATCGTCAACGGGATCGATCCCGCGGTGTGGAACCCTGCCACCGACCGCGCGCTGCCGGCGCGCTATACCGATCGCACCCTGGCGAAGCGCGTCGTCAACAAGCGCGCGGTGGAGGCCGCGTTCGGGCTGGAGGAGGGCGATGCCCCGATCTTCTGCGTCATCAGCCGGCTGACGTGGCAGAAGGGGATGGATGTCCTCGCCGAATGTCTCGACGCGCTGGTCGCGATGGGCGGGCGCCTCGCCATGCTGGGGTCGGGCGACGCGGCGCTGGAACATGCCTTCCGCCTCGCCGCCGATCGGTATCCGGGCCGCGTCGGGGTGCGGATCGGTTACGACGAGCCGCTGTCGCACCTGTTGCAGGGCGGGTCCGACGCGATCCTGATCCCCTCGCGGTTCGAACCGTGCGGGCTGACCCAGCTCTACGGCCTCGCCTACGGCTGCGTGCCGGTGGTGGCGCGCACCGGCGGGCTGGCGGATACGGTGATCGACGCGAACGAGGCGGCGCTGGATGCGGGGGTGGCGACCGGCGTGCAGTTCGACGGTGTCACGCGCGAGACATTGACCGCCGCTATCGCGCGCACCGTCGCGATTCACCGCACGCCCGATCGCTGGACGACGCTCCAGCGCCGCGGCATGCGATCCGACTTCTCCTGGGCAAAGAGCGGCGAACGCTATGCCCGGCTCTACAGGGAGCTTCTGTCCGCATGATCCGTACCCATCCGACGACGCCCTTCGACGATCAGAAGCCGGGGACCTCCGGGCTGCGCAAGAAGGTGCGCGTGTTCCAGCGGCCCAACTATGCGGAGAACTTCATCCAGTCGGTGTTCGACGTGGTGGAGGGGAAGGACGGCGCGACGCTGGTGATCGGCGGCGACGGGCGCTACCTCAACCGCGAGGTGATCCAGACCGCGATCCGCATGGCCGCCGCGGCGGGCTTCGCGCGGGTGGTGGTGGGACAGGGCGGCATCCTGTCGACGCCCGCCGCCTCGAACGTGATCCGCCGGCGCGGCGCGCTGGGCGGGCTGGTGCTGTCGGCCAGCCACAATCCGGGCGGGCCGGACGAGGATTTCGGGATCAAGTACAATGTCGCCAACGGCGGCCCCGCGCCGGAGAAGGTGACCGAGGCGATCCATGCGCGGACGCTGTCGATCGCCGAGTGGAAGGCGGCGGACAGCGCGGACATCGACCTCGATACGCTCGGCGAGGTGACGGTGGAGGGAATGACGGTCGAGGTCATCGACCCCGTCGCCGATTACGCCGCGCTGATGGAGACGCTGTTCGACTTCGACGCGATCCGGGGTGCCGGCCTGACCATCGCCTTCGACGCGATGAGTGCCGTTACGGGACCTTATGCGCGGGAGATTCTGGTCAACCGGCTGGGTTTCGCCGCCGACAGCGTGATGAATGGTGAGCCTTTGGAGGACTTTGGCGGGCATCACCCCGACCCGAATCTGGTCCACGCGCGCCAACTTCACCAACTTATGATGTCGGACGCCGCGCCCGACTTCGGCGCGGCCTCGGACGGCGACGGCGACCGCAACCTCATCATCGGGCGCGGGCGCTTCGTCACCCCGTCCGACAGCCTGGCGATGCTCGCCGCCAACGCGCATCTCGCGCCCGGCTATGCCGCCGGGCTGAAGGGGATCGCGCGCTCCATGCCCACCAGCGCCGCCGCCGATCGCGTGGCGGAGGCGATGAATATCCCGATCTTCGAGACGCCGACGGGGTGGAAGTTCTTCGGCAACCTGCTCGACGCCGGCATGGCGACGATCTGCGGCGAGGAAAGCGCCGGGACCGGCAGCGACCATGTCCGCGAGAAGGACGGGCTGTGGGCCGTGCTGCTGTGGCTCAATATCCTGGCGGCGACCGGCAAGAGCGTCGACACGATCGCGCGCGAGCATTGGGCGCGTTTCGGCCGCAACTATTACGCGCGCCACGATTACGAGGGCGTCGACAGCGCCGCCGCCGACACGCTGATGGCGGGGTTGCGCGGGCAGCTGGCGGAACTGCCCGGCCGCTCCTTCGGCGCGCTGACCGTCGCCGCAGCGGACGACTTCGCCTATGAGGATCCGACCGACGGTTCGGTCAGCCGCCACCAGGGCGTGCGCGTGCTGTTCGCGGGCGGCAGCCGCGTCGTCTTCCGCCTGTCGGGCACGGGCACCAGCGGCGCGACGCTGCGCGTCTATCTGGAGCGGTACGAGCCCGCGGGCGGCGACCTCGACGCCGACACCGGCGTGATGCTGGCGGAGATCGTCGCCGCGGCGGATGCGATCGCGGGCATCGCGCAGCATACCGGCCGCACCGAACCCGACGTCATCACGTGACCGCCGTCGTCGTCGCGGGCGGCACGCGCTTCTCGGTCCGCGCCCCGCGCGCGGCGGCGGTGTGGCTGTGCCTGTTCGACCCCGACGAGCGCCGCATCGCGATGACCCGCGAGGGCGACGACTGGCACGCCGAGGTGAGCGGCGTGGGCGAGGGTGCATGCTACGGCTTTCGCGCGGACGGGCCGGTGCCGTTCGATGCCGCCAAGCTGCTGGTCGACCCGCACGCGGTGACGCTGGACCGCCCCTTCGTGCAGGATCCGCGTCTGGCCGAGTTCGGCGCGGATACCGCCGATCGGGTACCGCGCGCGATCGTCACCGCGCCGCTGCCCGCGCTGGACCTGCCGCCGGTGCTGCGCGCCGGCGGGCTGATCTACGAGGTCAACGTCCGCGGCTTCACGATGCTGCACCCCGACGTGCCGGTGGCGCAGCGCGGGACGGTGGCGGCGCTGGCGCATCCGGCGGTGATCGCGCACCTGAAGCGGATCGGGGTGTCCGCGGTGGAGATGATGCCCATCGTCGCCTGGATCGACGAACGGCACCTGCCCCCGCTGGGGCTGCGCAACGCCTGGGGCTACAATCCCGTCGTGCCGATGGCGCTCGACCCGCGCCTCGTCCCGGGCGGGGTGGCGGAACTGCGCGAGACGGTGGAAGCGCTGCGGCGCGCGGGTATCGGCACGATCCTCGATCTCGTCTTCAACCACAGCGGGGAGAGCGACCTGCTCGGCCCGACGCTCGCGCTGCGCGGGCTGGACGATGCGGCCCATGCGCGCGCGCCGGACGGGACGCTCATCAACGATACCGGGACCGGCAACACGCTGGACTTCGCGAACCCGGCGGTGCGCGCGCTGGTGCTGGGCACGTTGCGGCATTTCGTGACGCAGGCGGGGGTCGACGGCTTCCGCTTCGACCTGGCGACGATCATGGCGCGCGGGCCGGGGTTCGACGCGCAGGCGCCGATCTTCGCCGAGATCGCCGCCGATCCGCTGCTGTCGCGGCGGATCATGATCGCGGAGCCGTGGGATCCCGGTCCCGGCGGTTATCGCCTAGGCGAGTTTCCGGCCGATTGGTGGGAGTGGAACGACCGCTACCGCGACGACGTGCGGCGGTTCTGGCGCGGGGACGGCGGCATCGGCGCGCTGGCGACGCGGTTATGCGGGTCGGCCGACGTGTTCGGCGCCGGGCGGACGCGCGGCGTGAGCTTCGTCGCGGCGCACGACGGCTTCACCCTGCGCGACGTGGCGACCTATGCCGAGCGGCGCAATCACGCCAATGGCGAGGACAATCGCGACGGCCATCACGGCGAGATCGCGTGGGCGCGCGGCGGGGAGGGCGTTCGCGCGATGCTGGCGACGCTGTTCGCGACGCGCGGGACGATCATGCTGTGCGCGGGCGACGAGTTCGGACGGACGCAGGGCGGCAACAACAACGCCTATGCGCAGGATAACGAAACCGTCTGGCTCGACTGGGACGGCCGCGACCTCGCGCTGGAGGACTATGTCGCCGGGCTGGCGACGCTGCGGGCCGCGTGTCCGGCGCTCGCCGATCCGGCGATACGCCACGACGCGCGCTGGTTCCGCCGTGACGGCGCACCGATGCGCGCCGAGGATTGGGCGAGCGCGGATGCGGTGGAGATGCGGCTGCCCGAGGTCAGCGTGACGATCGACCGCGCCGCCGGTACGGTCGCGATCGTTCCGGCCTAGCCGATCATCAGTTGCGGCGCGTTGTTCGTGGCGTCGGTCAGGCGGCGCAGTTCGTCGTGCGACAGCGGCTTGAGGAATTCGCAGCCGAACGTGTCGCCCTCGGCCCAGGTGACGCGCGCGTGGCGCGCGGCGTGGCCGGGGAGGGTGAGGTTCAGCAACGTGCCCGACGGCAGCGGCAGCGAGGCGCGCCCGCGCAGCCCCAGCAGCGACGCGTCCAGGATCGAGATCGACAGCGCGAGCTTCGCGGTGGCGCGGCAATCGACCGGATGTCGCGGCGCGCGACGCTGGTCGATGGAGGAAGCGGGGGCGGAGCGTCGAGCGGAAACGGGCATGCCCTCCTGGTAGCGATCATGGGTAAACGAGACGTGAGCAAAACCGCCGGTTTACGGTTATCGCGCCGGTAACCATCCGATCGCGCACGCGGCTCAGCTGTCGGTGACGTAGCCGGCGGGGGGCACGCGCGCGATGAAATGCCCCTTCACCCCCTGCGGCCATTGCCTGAACGGCACGCGGCCGTGCTCGCTCCGGCCATAGGCCACCGCATAGTCGAGGAGCGCGCGGGCGGCATCCGCGTCCGGGGTGAAGCGGCCGAGCAGATAGCCGACCTTCCCCGGCGCGCGCAGGTGTACCGAGCAATGTTCGGTGCAGGAGAACAGGCACGGCATCCGCTGGATCGCGACGCCGGCGTAGCGCGGGTCGCCGTCCCTGACGGCGGTGAGCGCTGCGGCGAAGGCGGCGCCGCCGCGTTCGCCATCGTCATTCTCGCGGCGGTCGGGCGTGAAGCGGCACGTGGTGCAGGCGACGATCGCCAGCGTGTCATCGGCAGGAGTCAGCATGGGTCGGGGTCATCCCTTTCGAATTGTCGGGTCATCGTTCGAACAGGCGGTCGGCGATCGGCTCGCGGGCCTGCCAGTCGCGTCGTTCGAGCTCGGGAACGGCGGAGGGGGCGACCGGCCTGCCGAGGCAGAGCAGGGCGACGAAGGACCAGTGCGGGGGCACCCGAAGCATCGCGCTGACCGCGTCGGGGTCGAGGATCGATACCCAGCCGAGGCCGTAGCCGCGCGCATGGGCCGCCAGCCACAGCGTGTGGATCGCGATGACGGTCGAATCGCGCAGCGTCCCCGGCATGGTGGCGCGGCCCAGGCCGTGGCCGGCGAGGGGATCGACGTCGTGGAAGACCGCGAGCACCTCGGGCGCCTCGCGCAGTCCGTGCAGCTTCAGCGTCGCGTAGCGGTCGCGACGCCCCTCATTGCTCAGGTTCGCCGCGGCGGCGCGGCTTTCGGCATCGACATGGTCCGCCAAGCGGTGGCGCAGGGCCGGCGAGCGGAGGCGGACGAAGCGCCACGGCTGCGCGTTGCCGACCGACGGCGCCCAGCGGACGGCGGCGAGCAGCGTCTCCATGACCGCATCCGGAACCGGATCGGCGGTGAAATGCCGTACGTCGCGCCGCCAGCGGAACAGCTCGTCCAGCCGGTCGACGAAGTCGGCATCGAACAGCGGCGCGGTCATGCGGCGCGGCTCAGCAGGTAGGTGTCCATGATCCAGCCGTGCTCGCGGCGCAGCGCGGCGCGGCGCTCCACGATCGATGCCGCGACATCCGCCAGCGGGCCGCTGGCCAGCGCCTGGTTCGGCATGCCCAGATAAGCGCCCCACCAGATGCGCACGCCCGCGGGCGGCAGGGTGGCGAAGGTGCAGTCGCCGTCCAGCATCACCGCGACGCGGTCCGCGCCCCCGGGCCAGCCGTCGCGCAGTCGCCGTCCGGTGGTGATGACGACCGGCGCGCCGAGTTCGTTGAGCGGGGTGGCGTGCGCGGCGGTGAGCGCCTGCAGGCTGGTGATGCCGGGGACGACGTGGATCCGCATCGCCATGCCGTCGCCGCGCAGGCGCTCCGCGATGCGTAGCGTGCTGTCGTAGAGCGACGGATCGCCCCAGACCAGCAGCGCCAGACGCCCGCCGCCGGGCAGATGCCGGGCGATCTGCGCGGCCCAGGTGGCGGCGACCGCGGCGTGCCATTCGGCTACCCCGGACAGATAGTCCCGCCGCGCATCGCGGACGGGCAGGTCGAACTCGACGATGCGGACCGGGCAGGTCAGCGCGACGGCGCACAGCATGCGGCGCACGTCGATCAGGTCCGAACGCGCTGTGCCCTTGCGGGGCAGGAGGATGAGGTCGGCGGCGTTCATCGCCGCCTCCGCCTGGCGCGTCAGATGGTCCGGATTGCCGGTGCCGATGCCGATCAGGTGGAGGTCGATCATGCCTCGTCCTCACCCCGCAGCGGGCCGTAGAGGATCAGGGCGGGGGCACTCCCCAGCTCGGTCGCAAGCATCCGTGCCAGCCCTGCGATGGTCGAGCGGTGCAGGCGCTGGTCGGGGTGGCCGACATTCTCGGCCAGAAGCGCGGGCGTGTCCGGTGGCAGGCCGTGGGCGCATAGTTGCGCGAAAAGCGCCGCGAAGGTGCGTTTCGGCATGAAGACGACGGTCGTCGCCTGCGCATCGGCGAGCGCCGCCATGTTGAGCGCCCCGGGCAGGCGGCCGGTGACGTCGTGGCCGGTCACGAACTGCACCCGGCGCGCGCTCAGCCGGCGGGTCAGCGGGATCGCGGCGGCGGCGGCGGCCGCGGAGGCTGAGGTGACGCCGGGGACGATCTCGAAGGCGATGCCCGCCGTGCGGAGCGCGACGATCTCCTCCTCCAGCCGGCCGAAGATCGCCGGATCGCCCGACTTCAGCCGGACGACGTGCGCGCCCGTGGCGGCGTGGTCGACCAGCAGTTGCGAGACGTGCGCCTGCGAGGGCGACGGCCGCCCGGCGCGCTTCCCGACCGGCACCAGCGTGGCGCCTGCGCGGATATGGTCGAGCAGCGGGCCGGAGGACAAATCGTCGAACAGCACGACGTCGGCGCGGCGCAGCCGATCGACCGCCTTCAGCGTCAGCAGCTCCGGGTCGCCCGGCCCCGAACCGACGAAGGAGACGAAGCCGGTCATCGCGCGGGCGCGATCAGGTGGAAGAAGGTGCCGGAGACGCGGCCCCGATACGATCCGGTTTCGGCGACCGCGGCCCCCTCCGCATCCACGACCTGCGCCAGCGGCGTGTCGGGCTGCTCCAGGATCGTCGAATAATGGAATTCGTGACCGCGCAGCATTGTGCCCGGGGAGTAACCGGCCACCTCCGCACGAAGCGTCGCCTTGCGGTAGCCCAGATGCATGCGGCGCCGCGCATAACTGGTGACGAGGCCGAGCAGGCCGGCCATGCGGTGGGCTACCCCCTCCGCATCGATCAGCGCCTCGCCAAGCGCCATATAGCCGCCGCACTCGCCGTGGACCGGCCGGGTGCGCGCATGCTCGGCGAGCGCCGCGTGGAAGGTCGTCGCCGCGGCGAGGCGACCGGCGTGCAGCTCGGGGTAGCCGCCGGGCAGCCAGACGAGGTCGGCGCTCGCATCCGGCGCCTCGTCCGCCAGCGGGGAAAAGGGCAGGATCTCGGCACCGGCGTGGCGCCACGCATCCACGATATGCGGGTAGGTGAAGGAGAAGGCGGCATCCTGCGCCAGCGCGATTCGCTGTGCCGGAGGGGCGAGCTGCGGGCGCTCGGCCGGCGGGCGTGGCGCAGCGGTGGCGGTGGCGGTGGCGGTGGCGGCGGCGCGGAGCGCGGCGAGATCGACGTGCGCGCGCAGGAAGGTCGCATAGGACGCGATCCGCGCGTCGAGGTCGGCGTGCTCGCCGGCCTGGACGAGGCCGAGATGCCGTTCGGGCAGGGTCAGGTCGCCGCGGCGTGGCAGGGCGCCGAACACGGGCAGCCCGACCGCGGCCATGCCGCTGCGCGCGAGGCGTTCGTGCCGCGGACTGGCGACGCGATTGAGGATCACGCCGGCGACCGGCAGCGCGGCGTCGTAGCGTGCGAAGCCGAGCGCGGTGGCGGCGGCGGACTGCGCCTGACCCGATACGTCGACGACCAGCACGACCGCCCATCCCATCCGGCCCGCGATGTCGGCGCTGGCGCCGTTGCCCGTGGCGCCGGCGGCGGCGACCCCGTCGAAGAGGCCCATCGACCCCTCGGTGAGGACGAGGTCGGCGTCGTGCGCGTGAGCCGCGAGGCGGTCGAGCATCGTCGCGGGCATCGCCCAACTGTCGAGGTTGAACGAGCGGCGGCCGCTGGCGGCATGGTGGAAGGCGGGATCGATATAGTCGGGGCCGCTCTTGAACGGCTGCACGGCCAGCCCCTCGTCGCGCAGCGCGCGCAGCAGGCCGAGCATGACGGTCGTCTTGCCGGTGCCCGACGACGGCGCGGCGATCATCAGTCCGGGCGTCATGCCTGCGGCTCCGCGAAGCGCGACGCGGCGTCGCGGGGGCGGAACCGCCGGTCGTATCCGGGCGCGTAGAGGCTGCTCTCGACGAAGTTGTCCGCCCCCAGCACCGGCCCGACCAGGATCAGCGCGGTCCGCTCCAGCCCCCCTGCGGCGGCGTCGACGATCGTGCCCAGCGTCGCGCGGACGATACGCTCGTCGGGCCAGCTTGCGCGCCACACGATCGCGGCGGGGCAGTCCGCGCCATAGGCCGGCGTCAGGTCGGCGACGACGCGGTCGAGGACGTGGATCGACAGGTGGATCGCCAGCGTCGCGCCGGTGGCGGCGAAGGTGGTCAGCCGTTCGGCGGCGGGCATCGTGCTGGCGCGGCCCGGCGTGCGGGTCAGCACGACGGACTGGGTGAGGCCGGGCAGCGTCAGCTCCGCCTCCAGCGCGGCGGCGGCGGCGGCGAAGGCGGGGACGCCGGGGGTGATGGTGAAGGGGATGCCGAGCGCCCGCAGCCGCCGCATCTGCTCGCCCATCGCGGACCAGATCGACAGGTCGCCCGAATGCAGCCGCGCCACGTCGTGCCCGGCGTCGTGCGCGGTCGCGATCTCCTCCAGGATCGCGTCGAGCGCCATCGGCGCGGTATTCACGATCCGCGCGCCCGGCGGGCAATGGTCGAGCAGCGCCCTCGGCACCAGCGATCCGGCATAGAGGCATACCGGCGAAGCGGCGATCCGGTCGCGCCCGCGCAGCGTCAGCAGGTCGGGTGCGCCGGGGCCGGCGCCGATGAAGTGGATTGTCATGGGGTCGATCCTTCGGCGATGGCGCAGGTCGCCATCCGGTCGGGGGAGATGCGGCGGTAGGCGATCAGGCGTGCGCCCCCTCCTGTGCCGGCGCCGGCGCCGGCGAGCGCGGCGGCCTCCGCCACGCTGCCCGTGTCCCGCGCGGCGAGGCTGGCGGCGGAGCGGGTCGCGGTCGTGGCGTCGCGGAGCGCGGCGGGGGCGATCGGCAGGACGGGGAGCCCGAGCCGCTCGCCCAGGATGCCGAGCGGGGCGATCTTGTCGGCCGGGGCGGCGAGGGCGGCGACGTCCGGTCGGCCGGCCTGCGCCAGGATCAGCGCGGCCTGGAGCGACTCCGCGGTCGCGCCGCTGCGAAAGCCGAAGCCGGCGACGATCACAGCGTCACGCTCCACTGCACCACCGGGAAATGCGCGCGCCAGCCGCGACGCGTACCGATCGGCGTGACGGTCGACAGATCGATCCGCAGCAGGTCGCCGCCCTTCACGGCCTGCCATTGCATCGCCAGCGCCTCGGATTCGAGCGTGACGGCGTTGGCGACCAGTCGCGTGCCGGCGGGAAGGTGCTGCCACAGCCAGCGCAGGAGCGCATCCGACAGCCCCCCGCCGATGAAGATCGCGTCCGGCGGCGGGTGGCCGGCGAGCGCGTCGGGCGCGCGGCCGTCGATCACCCGAAGACGCTCGACGCCGAGGCTGGCGGCGTTGGCGCGCGCGCGCGCGGCGCGGACGGGGTCGGCCTCGAACGCCAGCGCGCGGTTGGCGGGGTCGGCCAGCAGCCATTCGATGCCGATCGACCCGGATCCCGCGCCGATGTCCCACAACGTCTCGCCCGGACGTGGCGCGAGCGAGGACAGGGTCAGGGCGCGCACGGGCCGCCTGGTGATCTGCCCATCGTGCGCGAACCATTCGTCGGGGAGACCTGCGGCGGCGGGAAGGACGGGGCCGGCGCCCGCGACGGCGATGGCGACGGCGACCGGATGCCGAGCATCGTCGACGGCATAAGCGCCGGCGTGGACGTGGCGTATGCGTTCGCGCGGGCCGCCCATCGCCTCGCAGACGTGGAGCATGCTGTCGCCGAAGCCCTCGTCGGTCAGATGGGTCGCCAGCGCCTTCACCGCCGCGCCGTCGCGCAGGGTCGCGACGATGCGCCGGCCCGGGGCCAGATGCGGACGTAACCGCGCGAGCGGGGCGGCGTGCAGGCCGAGGCAGCGCGTCTCCTCGATCGCCCAGCCGAGCCGGGCCGCCACCAGCGCGAAGGTGGAGGGGGCGGGATGCGCGACCCACTCGTCCGGCGACAGGTGGCGTGCGACGACCGATCCTGCGCCGAACCAGAACGGATCGCCCGACACCAGCATCACCACGCGGCGACCGCGCCGCGCGAGCAGCGGGGCGATCCCATCGGCGAAGGGCACCGGCCATGGCGCGCGCTCGCCGCCGCCATCGGGCAGCAACGCCAGATGGCGCGCCGCGCCGGTCAGCCAGTCGGCGCGCGCGATCGCGACGCGGCTTGCCGCGGACAGGCCGTCCGGTCCATCCTCGCCGATCCCGACGATCGTCAGCCACGGATGGGTGCCGCCTTCAACCATGACCCATGTCCTGATCCTGGGTGGCACGACCGAGGCGAGTGCGCTGGCGGCCGCGCTGGCGGAGGCGGGCGTCGAGGCGACGCTGAGCTATGCGGGGCGCGTGGCGACCCCGAAGCCGCAGCCCGTGGCGGTGCGGGTGGGCGGTTTCGGCGGCGTGGAAGGCCTCGTCGCCTGGCTGCGCGCAGCGAAGGTGACGCATCTGGTCGATGCGACGCATCCCTTCGCGGCGCAGATGAGCGCACACGCCGTCGCGGCGGCGATGGCGGCGGGCGTTCCGCATGTCGCGTTCACCCGGCCCGGCTGGGTCGCGGAGGCAGGCGACCGATGGACGCGCGCCGCCGACATCCCTGCCGCGGTGGCGGCGCTGACCGGGGCGCCGCGCCGGGTGATGCTGGCGCTGGGGCGGATGCATGTCGATGCCTTCGCCGCGCAGCCGCAGCACCATTACCTCCTGCGCTTCGTCGATCCCCCGCGCGCGGCGGTGGCGTTGCCCGCGCACGACCTGATCGTCGATCGCGGACCGTTCACGGTGGACGGCGACATCGCGCTGATGCGCGCGCATCGCAGCGACCTGCTGGTCTGCAAGAATGCCGGGGGCCTCGGTGCGCAGGCGAAGCTGGTCGCGGCGCGCACGCTGGGCGTGCCGGTGCTGATGATCGACCGGCCGCCGGTCCCCGAGCGGATCGAGCTGCATGACGTGGCGGCGGTGCTGCGCTGGCTGGGTCATGCCGCGGACCGCGGCGTGTAGAGGAAGCGCGTGCCCGGGATCGTCCGGGTGCGGCTGGAGCCGACGATGACGATCGTCCGCATGTCCGCCATGTCCGCACGCGCATCGGGCAGCGGCACGACGCGCAATCGCTCGTCCGGCGTCGACACGGCACGGGCGAACAGCACCGGGCGCCGGTCCGCGCAGGTGTCGCGCAGGATCGCCAGCGCGGCGGCCAGACCGTCGGGGCGCGCCCTAGAGCGCGGATTGTAGAAGGCGATGGCGAAATCCGCCTCCGCCGCCAGCCGGACGCGGCGCTCGATGATCGCCTGCGGCTTCAGATTGTCGGACAGGTTGATGGCGCAGAAATCGTGCCCCAGCGGTGCGCCCGCCCGCGCGGCGGCGGCGAGCATCGCGGTGATGCCGGGGAGCACCCGGACGTCCAGCGTCGCCCATCGCGCGGGTCCGCGTTCGATCGCCTCGAACACCGCCGCCGCCATCGCGAACACGCCGGGGTCGCCCGACGATACGACGACCACGCGGTGCCCCGCACCGGCGAGCTCGAGCGCCAGCGCGGCGCGGTCCATCTCGACACGATTGTCGGAGGGGTGCAGCGTCAGCCCCGCGCGTGGCGCGACGCGCGCGACATAGGGGATGTAGCCGACGACATCGGTCGCCGCCGCCAGCGCGGCACCGACCTCCGGCGTCACCAGCGCCTCGTCCCCCGGACCGAGCCCGGCGATCGCGATCCAGCCGCTCACGGGCGACGCCCCTGGCCGTAGATGAGCAGGATCGCGAAATAGGGAGCGACCGCATCCGCCTCGGCCAGCCGGGTGACGCGCTGCTGCGGCATGGCGGCATGTTCGATCAGCCACGCATCCGCCACACGCCCGGCGGCCGCGACCGCGCGGCGCAGCTTGGGCAGGTGGCGCCCGATCTTCATCACCACCAGCGCGTCGGTATCGGCGATGCGCCGCGCGAGATCGCGTTCGGGCAGGGTGGCGGTCAGGACGGTCAGCACGTCGTCGCCCCAGGTGATCGGGCTGCCGCTGGCGGTCCATGCACCCGACATGCCGGTGATGCCGGGCACGACCGCGACGCGCACGTCCCCGCTCAACCGGCTGTGGAGGTGCATGAAGGATCCGTAGAAGAAGGGGTCGCCCTCGCAGAGCACGACCACGTCCTCCCCGCGGTGCGCCAGCGCGCGCAGGTGATGCGCACAATCGGCGTAGAAGGCGCCGAGCCGCTCGTTGTAGCGCGGATCGTCGACGGGGATTTCGGTGGTGACCGGATATTCCATCGCGAACTCGGTCGCGTCGGGGTGGAGCATCCCGTCGACGATGCGGCGCGCATGGCCGGCGCGCCCCGCCTTGCGGAAGAAGGCGATGTGGCGCGCGCCGCGCACCAGCCGGTCCGCGCGCACGCTCATCAGATCCTGCGCGCCCGGGCCCAGGCCGACGCCGTGGATGGTGCCGGTCGTCATTCGGCGCGGCTCGCCAGCGCGTTGATCGCGGCCACGGTGATCGCGCTGCCGCCCGGGCGACCCGCGACCACGATGCAGGGGACGGGCTGCTCGGCCCACAACGCCGCCTTCGATTCCATCGCCCCGACGAAGCCGACCGGGCAGCCGATGATCGCCGCCGGGCGCGGGCAGGCGGGATCGGCGAGCATGTCGAGCAGGTGGAACAGCGCGGTCGGCGCGTTGCCGATCGCGACCAGGGCGCCGGCCAGATGAGGACGCCATAGCTCCAGCGCGGCGGCGGAGCGGGTGGTTCCGATCGCGCGTGCCAGCGCCGGCGTCTCCGGGGCGCCCAGGGTGCAGATCACCGGGTTGTCCGCGGGCAGGCGGGCGCGGGTGATCCCCTCCGACACCATGCGCGCGTCGCACAGGATGGGCGCGCCCGCCTCCAGCGCGGCACGCGCGACGGTGACGACGCCGGGCGAGAAGCGGATGTGCGCAGCCAGCTCGACGAGGCCCGCGGCGTGGATCATGCGGACCGCGACGATTTCCTCAGCGGCGTCGAAGCGGGCGAGATCGGCCTCGGCGCGGATGGTGGCGAAGGACTGGCGGTAGATGGCGGCGCCGTCCGTCTCATAGACATAAGGCATCAGGAGGCTCCGAAATGCTGGAGGACGGCAGCGGGGTCGAGCGCGGCGCGCGCGGGCGTGGCCCCGGCGCATGCGTCGAAGGCGAGGTCGTAGCGCCCCTCGCGCCCGGTGAGCACAACCGCCGCCGGTGCGGCGCGTGCGCAGCCCTTGGCGCAGCCCGAGACGTGGAGCCGGCCAGCGACGAAGGGCGCGAGCCGCAGCGCCAGCGCGCGCGTCGCGACGCTCGCTTGCGGGCAGGCGGGCGCGCCGACGCAGGCGTCGGCGGCAACGGGCGCGTCGGGCACGGGGAGGTCGTGATCGCCCTCGATCAGCAGCGCCCGCCACGGGGTCGTGCGGACCCCGGTGGGGGTCGAGCGGCGCAGCATCGCGTGGAAGGAGGGGGCGTCGATCCGCCCGAAGGCGAGCGGCCATGATGTACCGGGCATCTCCGCTAGCGGCCCCGCCGGCGCGGGACGTTCGGTCCCCTTTGCCCAATCCGGTAGGGGCGCGGCGTGGCGGGCCATCCGCTTCGCCGCGCTGCCGCCGCTTACGACGAACCATTTTGCGAGCGCGATCAGCGCGTCGACCTCGTGGCCGGGCGTGAGCAGGACCCCGGTCGCGCGTCCGTCCGCGCGCAGCAGCAGCCGGCCCGCCGCGGTCCGCTCGACCCGAAGATCGCCGGGCGCCTCGGCGAGCATCGGCGCGGGGCCGGCATCGATCGCGAACCCGAACTTGCCGGGCAGCGCGGGCAGCTCGCCAAGGCGGCGGTCGAGCTCCGTCGCGATCCGGTACGTGTCGTCGCCCGGCCTCCAGCAGGGTGCAGCGAGGGTCATGCGGCGGGCTTCGCGCGCCGGGTCGGGATCGACCAGGCCGAGCGCGACCAGCGCGGCGATCAGCATCTGCCAGCCGCCCTCGCTCACCCCCCGGATCTGCAGGTTGGCGCGGTTGGTCACGTCGATCTGGCCGTTGCCCTGCGCGATGGCCAGCTCGCACAGCGCCAGCATCGCGTCGCGGTCGAGCCGTCCCATCCGCGGTCGCACGCGCACCAGCAGGCCGTCGTCCGCCGTCATCGGTCGCCATGCGGTCGGGCACCAGCCGCGGATAATGCTCATACCGCACCGTCCAGTCGCGACAGGATCGAATTGCGCCGCGTCCGCCACAGCCCCGCGGCATGCAGGGCGGCGAAGCGCGCCTCCATCGCCGCCAGCGCCGGCGGATTGGTGGCGGCGAGGAAGGCGCGAACGTCTTCGGACCCCAAGGTGGCGTCGAAATACAGGTCGAACGTTTCCGGGCTCACCGCATCGGCGAGGTGCGCGAACGTGCCGAGATGGTCGAGCGTCGCCGCCATCTCCGCCGCGCCGCGAAAGCCGTGCCGCATCATTCCCGCGATCCAGCCGGGGTGCGCGGCGCGGGCCCGCACCACGCGCGCGATCTCCTCGCCCAAGGTCCGCGCGCGCAGGCGCTCCGGGTCGGCGGCGTCGAGGTGATAGGCGCTCGCGGTGCCTCCGGTCAGCGCGCGCGCTGCGGCGAATCCGCCCTCGTGCGCGGCGTAATCGGCGGCGAGCAGCAGGTCGGTCTCGGGCAGGTCCTGCACGTGAACGAAGGCGTCGGCGCTCGCGACGCGGGCACGCAGGGCAGCCGGGTCGGCCCGTTCGACCGGCGCGTCGAGGACATAGGCGGAGGCGGCGAGCCATGCCTCGCCCGCGGCGCGCCGTGCCGCGGCGGTATAGGTGTCGGCGGCATCGCCCAGTCCGACGCCGTAGCGGCCCGGCGCGGGGCCGAAGACGCGCGGCGTGACCGGCCGGCCGACGAACGGGTTCAGATCGGCAGGCTCGTCGCGCGCGGCGAGTGCGCGTATCGCCTGTCCGAACATCGTGCCCAGCAGCGGAAAGGCGTCGCGGAACAGCCCGGATACGCGCAGCGTCACGTCGATGCGCGGGCGGTCGAGCCGCATCAGCGGCAGGATCTCGACCCCGGTGACGCGCTCCGACCCCATGTCCCACACCGGCTCCGCGCCGAGCAGGTGGAGCGCCATCGCGAATTCCTCGCCCGCGGTGCGCATCGTCGCCGATCCCCACAGGTCGACCACCAGCCCGCGCGGATAGTCGCCGTGATCCTGCAAGTGGCGGCGGATCAGTTCCTCGGCGAGCGCCATGCCCTGCCGATGCGCCGAGCGGGACGGCACCGCGCGCGGGTCGGTCGTGAACAGGTTGCGCCCGGTCGGCAGCACGTCGCGCCGTCCGCGCCACGGCGAGCCGGACGGGCCCGCGGGCACGCGCCTCCCGTCCAGTGCGGCCAGCAGGCCCGCACTCTCCGCGGCGCCGTGCTCGCCCCGCCCGAACACGTGCAGCCCGTCGCCGAAGCGGCTGTCCTTCACGTCGCAGACGAAGGTGTCGATGCGGGTGATCGCCTCCGTATCGGACGGCGCGCGATCGAGGTTCAGCGCCGCCTCCAGCCCCAGCGCGCGGGCCTCGTCGCGGATGTCGTCGCGAAGCCGCCGCCGCCGCGGAGGATCGAGCCCGTCGGCGCTGGAAAACTCGTCGAGCAGCGCCTCCAGCCGTCCCAGCCCGGCACCGGCGCCCGTCCGCTCCAGCGGCGGAGGAACGTGGCCGATCGTGACGGCACCGATGCGGCGCTTCGCCTGCGCGGCCTCGCCCGGATCGTTGACGATGAAGGGGTAGACGACCGGGAGCGCGCCGGTCAGCGCCTCCGGCCAGCAGGCGTCGGACAGCGCCACCGCCTTGCCCGGCAGCCATTCGAGCGTGCCGTGCGCGCCGATGTGGACCAGCGCGTGGGCGTCCCGCTCGTCACGCAGCCACAGGTAGAAGGCGACATAGGCGTGGCGGGGGCAGCGGGAGAGGTCGTGATAGTCGTCGCTACGCGCGGCGGGGCGGCCCCGCTCGGGTTGCAGCGCGACGATGCCGTCGCCGAGGGCGATCGCGGTGAAGCGGAAGCGGCCGTCGGCGACGGCGGGATCGTCCTCAGGCTCACCCCAGGCGGCGGCCAGATCGGCCCGCAGCGCAGCGGGCAGTCGCTGCACGGCGGCGCGATAGTTCGCGACGGGCCATTCGAGCGTCCGCCTGGCCAGCAACGCCGGAAGATCGGCGGGGCAGGGGGGAAGCGCATAACCCGCCGCGCGCAGATCGTCGACGATGGCCGCCAGCGAGGCGAAGGCGTCGAGGCCGACCGCATGCGCCATCTGCTGCGTCTTGCAGGGATAGGTGGACAGGACGATCGCCAGTCGTCTCGCCGGCGCCGGCGTGCGGGCGAGCGCGATCCACCCGTCGATGCGGGCGACGGTCGCGGCGATGCGCGCCGGGTCGGCGCGGTGGACGCGGGGGGAGAATTGCAGCGCGGGGTCGCGCTCGTCGGCGTCCTTGAAACTGACCACGCCGGCGAAGACGCGCCCGTCGACCTCCGGCAGGACGACGTGCATCGCGAGATCGGCGGGTGACAGGCCGCGCGGCGCACCGGCCCATGCCGCCCGGTCGGCGGTGGCGAGCGCGACCTGGAATACCGGCACGCCCGCGATGTCGAGCGGGGTGTCGTCGGCGGCGTCGCGCGCCGAGAAGGCGGTGGCGTTGACGATCGCCACCGGGGCCAGCGCCGTCACCCAGCGCCGCAGCCAGCCCGCGGCCTGCGCGTCCTTCAACGAGGGGGCGAACAGCGCCAGCACGTCATAACCACGCGCCTCGAACCCGCGCTGCAGGGCCGCGACCGGATGGCAATCCGCGGCGGTCACATAGGAACGGTAGAAGACGATCAGGACAAGCGGCCGCGCCGCCACAAGCGCGACGGCGGCCGGGCAGGCGATGCCCGCCTCCGCCTGCCAGCCGCCGACCGGGGCGAGCGCGCGGGTGGCGGCGAACGGCGCCACGTCATAGCCCGCCGCCCTCGCGACGCCGGTCAGCGCCGCGCGCATCGCCGCCGCGCCGCCGAGGTCGCACCATTCGGCCAGTCTCCGCAGCGTATGCACCGCCACGGTGGACGCCGCGTCGAGCCGCTCGTCGGGGCGTCCGTCCGCCGGGATCACCGCCAGCGCGATACCCCGGCGACGGGCGAGCGCCTCCACCTGTTGCAGCCCGTAGCTCCAATAGCCCGCACCGCCGATCAGCCGGATCAGGATGCCGCGCGCACCCGACAGGGTGCGCTCGACATAGGTATCGACCGACAGGGGGTGGGTCAGGTCGGACAGGTTGGCGACTCGCAGGCTCGGCAGCGCCCCCGCGTCCGCGCCCGGCACGGCCTCGCGCCACCCGGCGGCGAACGCCGCCAGGTCGCTGTCGGAGAACGACAGAACCACCAGGTCGGCGGCGTCCTGCCCCAGGTCCCGGGGCGACGCGCTCTCCTCCAGCCCGCGGGTCTCGCGGAATACGACGTGCATCGCGCGCTCAGCCGTGCAGCGCGGTCCGTACCACCGCGGCGTTCAGCCGGTCACGCTCGGCGATCACCACCAGCCGGGTGGCGCGCGGCTCCCCCGCCCTCCAGGCGCGGTCGTAATGGGTGCGCACGCGCGCGCCGACCGCCTGCACCAGCAACCGCATCGGCTTGCCCGCGACCGCGGCATAGCCCTTCACGCGCAGGACGTCGCCGGTTCGGCCCAGTGCCTCGATCCGGGCGGCGAGGTCGTCGGGCACCGCGATCTCGCCCAGGTCGATGACGATGCTGTCGAAATCGTCGTGTTCGTGATCGTCCTCGCCATCGTGGTGCGAGGGGCGCGCGGCGATGTCGTCCTCTGCCGCCGCGCCGATGCCGAGCACGACGTTGGGGTCGATCACGCCATCGGTCAGCTCGATCACCGGCAGCGCGCGCGGTGTTTCCGCCGCGATCACCCCCCGGGCAGCCGCGATGCCGTCGGTCCCGGCGAGGTCGCATTTGGTCAGCAGCACCATGTCCGCGCAGGCGAGCTGGTCCTCGAACACCTCCGACAGCGGGGTTTCGTGGTCGATGCCGGGATCGGCCGCGCGCTGCGCGTCCAGCGCGGTCACGTCGGGGGCGAAGCGACCCGCCGCCACCGCCTCCGCATCGGCCAGCGCGATCACGCCGTCGACGGTGATGCGCGATCGGATCGCGGGCCAGTCGAACGCCTTCAGCAACGGCTTGGGCAGCGCGAGCCCCGACGTTTCGATCAGGATGTGGTCGGGACGCGGATCGAGCGCCAGCAGCGTCTCCACGGTCGGAATGAAGTCATCGGCGACGGTGCAGCAGATGCAGCCGTTGGCGAGCTCGACGATGTTCTCCGCCGGGCAATCGGGGATCGCGCAGCCCTTCAGGATGTCGCCATCGACCCCCAGCGTCCCGAATTCGTTGACGACGACCGCCAGCCGGCGGCCGCCGGCCTGGCGGATCAGATGGCTGATGAGCGTCGTCTTCCCCGCGCCCAGAAAGCCGGTGACGATGGTGACGGGCACCTTGGACAGATCGGACATACGTTTCCCCCGGCGCGTGCAACGACCGGCAGGGACCGACATGTCGCACGGCGCGAGCCCGGCGGGGCGCCGATAGCCCTCCGCACCACGCACCGATGCGGCCCCCGCCACACAGGTTCGTCGCTCAGACGGAGAACCGTGCCGCGGCCATCCCCTGGACCGAAGCAAGAGCGACCATATCGCCGGCAGGTCTCCTGGCTTGCGGGTCAAAGCTGGGGTGTCGCCTTCCCAGGGGGCATCCGCAGATGCTCTCCCAGTGGCCGCTCCGATGCGGAGCATGACGCCTTCGCTCACCGCTCACAGTTGCAGGGACAGCCGCGGATTTGGGGGAGGTCCCCCGCACCGCATTCCCATTCAAGCCCCTCGCGGGGCACCGGCGCGATCATCGAAAGCCGCAACGGCTTTCGAGCCGTTCCTTAACGCGGCGTCGCAGAATTGCCAATTCCGATTGAGCCTCTCGCCGTCGAATGTGCGCACGGTGGCGCACGACATTTCCATAGACTAATGCGAGTCACTAGCATTTGACGTTGCAGATCGGGCTTTTGTCTCTTAATGCGACTGCGAATCATTAATGAATGGGGGTTGCATGTTGCTGACGCTCGCGGCGATGATCGCGTTATCGGAGCCCGCCGCGCCGGGCGACGCGCCGGCGGAGGCGCGGGACATCGTCGTTACCGCAACACGCGCGCCGATCGAGGCGCAGGACGCGCCGGTCACCGTCTCGGTCAAGGACGCGGACGAGATCGCCGAGGAGCTGGCGACCGACATCAAGGACCTGGTCCGCTTCGAGCCGGGGATCAGCGTTCGTCGTGCCCCGGCGCGTTTCGGCGCGGCGCAGGGCGTGACGGGGCGCGCCGGCAACGAGGGGTTCGTCGTGCGGGGCATCGGCGGCAACCGCGTGCTGATCCAGGTCGACGGCGTACGCGTGCCTTACGGCTTTAGTTTCGGAGCGCAGGATGTCGGACGCGGTGATTACGTCGACATCGGGCTCATCAGGTCGGTCGAATTCCTGCGCGGACCCGCTTCGGCGCTGTACGGCAGTGACGGACTGGCGGGCGCGGTCAGTTTCACGACCAGCGATCCGGCCGATATTCTCGGGGCGAAGTCCTTCGGCGGGTCGCTGCGGACGCAGTATAATTCGGCCGACGACGAGTTCACCCAGTCGGCGGTGGTGGCGGGACGAACGGGCGCGGTGTCGGCGATGCTGGCCTATACCCGCCGTGACTTTTCCGAGCTGAAGAACAAGGGCGATGTCGAGGGCACCGGCGTCACCCGCACCGCGCCCAATCCGCAGGACGGACAGGCCAACGCGTTGATGGGCAAGCTGGTCTGGGACGTCGCGCCCGGCCAGCGTCTGCGCGCCACCGGCGAATATCTCGACAACCGGCTGGCAACCGACGTGCTGACCGGCATCAACGCCAGCGTGGCGGGATCGCAGGCGCGCGATACCGGCAAGCGCTGGCGCGGCGCGCTCGACTGGACCTATGACGGCATTGGTATCGTCCAGTTTGCGCGGGCGGCGGTCTATGTTCAGGACGCCGCGAACCGCCAGTTCAGCGCCGAGGATCGCCGCACGTTGGCCGACCGCACCCGGCTCAACACGCTGGAGAACCGGGTCTATGGCGGCTCGGGCGAGGTGCGGCTGGGCTTCACGACCGGCGGGATCACCCATCGGCTGGTCACGGGCGCGGACGTCAGCGTCCTGCGCCAGCGGGGATTGCGCGACGGCACGGTGCCGCCTGCGGGCGAGACGTTCCCGACACGCGCGTTTCCCAGCACCGACTTCACCCTGGCCGGCGGGTTCCTAGGCGATGAGATCGGGCTCGGTCCGCTGACGCTTCACCCGGCGCTGCGCTACGACTGGTACCGCCTGTCACCCGAGCGCGATCCGCTGCTCCCCGGGTTCGCCGGGGCGAGCCAGTCTGCCGACCGGGTCAGCCCGCGCGTCGGCGCGGTGCTCGCGCTCGCCCCGACCGTGCGGCTGTTCGCCAGCTATGCCCGCGGCTTCCGCGCGCCGGAGCCGGGGCAGATCAACCAGTTCTTCTCGAACCTCGCCTTCGGCTATACCTCGGCCCCCAACCCGAACCTGCGGCCCGAAACCAGCGAGGCGATCGAGGCGGGCCTGCGCCTGAACAGCGAAGCGGTCGACCTGTCGGCCAGCGTCTTCCGCGCCGATTATCGCGACTTCATCAGCCAGGAGGTGGTGAGCGGCGCCTTCACCCCGACCAATCCGGCCGTGTACCAGTTCATCAATCTGGACCGCGCCAAGGTGAAGGGTGCCGAGGCGCGCCTGGATGCGCGCGCGGGAAACGGCCTGACCGGACAGCTCGCCATTTCCTATGCCGAGGGCGACCAGATCGCGCCCGACGGCACGGCCAAGCCGCTGTCGACGGTCGATCCGCTCAAGCTGGTGATGGGCGTGGGTTGGCGCGAGCCCGGCGCCGGCCGCTTCGGTGGACAGCTCATCATGACGCACAGCGCGCGCAAGGCGGCCCAGGACACGAACGGCCTGTGTGCCAGCACCTGTTTCCGGCCCGACGCCTTCACCATCCTCGACGCCACCGTCTTCGCCCGGCTGACCGATGCGCTGACGTTGCGCGCAGGCGTCTTCAACCTGACCAACGCCACCTATGCCTGGTGGTCCGACGTGCGCGGCCTGTCGGTGCCGCGACCCTTGCCGGCCGGCGCGGCCGATGTGCCCCCGGTCGCCTTCACCCAGCCGGGGCGCAACGCCAGCGCCTCGCTCACCTTTCGCTTCTGACAGGACAGACATCATGAAGAACTCTTCGATACTGATCGTCGCGGCGCTCGCGCTGCTGCCCGTGCCCGCGCTGGCCGACGGTCCGGTCAAGCAGACCGCCGCCGAGGCGCTGGCGGCCAAAGCCGCTGACCGTGCCGAGATCCTGGCGATGGCAGGCAACTATAAGGTGCACTTCGACATGCAGGAGACGACGCCCTGGGTGGCCGGCTATACGCCGCTGGAGCGCAAGATCTCTGGCGGGAACGAGGTGGTGCGAGTGATTGAGGACACGCCCGATCACATCGCGCTCCAGCACCTGCTCGTCGTCGAGCATGACGGCAAAACCCATGTCATCAAGCATTGGCGTCAGGACTGGGATTATCAGCCCGCGCGCGTGCTGGTCTATGCGGGACAGGGCAAGTGGGTGTGGGAGGCGGTGCCCGAGCGGATGCGCGCCGGGCGCTGGTCGCAGACCGTGTATCAGGTCGACGACAGCCCGCGCTATGCCGGCTGGGGCCAGTTCGAGACGCAGGCGGGCGTCCGCCGCTGGCGGTCGAACTGGACGTGGCGCCCGCTGGCACGCCGCGATGCGGTGCGCCACCCGGTCTATGACCGCTATTTGTCTATCAACCGACACCAGCCGACGCCGACCGGCTGGATCCACTGGCAGGACAATACCAAGATGGCGCTGAAGGACGGCAAACCGGAGCCGATCGTTCAGGAGTCGGTGCTCAACACCTATGAGCGGTTCGACGGCTATGACGTGAAGGCCGCCGAGGATTACTGGGCGAAGACCAAGGGCTATTGGGCCGCGGTTCGTGCGGACTGGACCCGCATCGCCGACACCAGGGGCGGCATCGCGATCCCGGAGGAGGCGGAGACCGGCACCGTCATCAGCGGTCGGCTGCTCGCGATCGCCGACGCCATCCAGGCGGGCAAGACGACCGTTGCGGCCGGATCGGCCGAGGCACGCGCCTTGATCGACAGCCGCACCACGCCGGTCGGCTGATGGTGGTGCGTGCGGGGCGAGGGGGCGTGAAACATGCAGTCTCACCGCAATCGCACCGCAGCCATTTTCCGCAATGGTCAGAAAATGGCGGAAAACCATGGAGCGGGTGAAGGGAATCGAACCCTCGTCGTAAGCTTGGGAAGCTTCTGCTCTACCATTGAGCTACACCCGCATCTCGCGTGCGGCACGGCCCTGCCATGGCGGGGCCGTGGCCGTCAACGGGTAAGATCACTTCTGCTTCGCGGGCGCCTCGTCATCCACGCCGTCGCGCTGCGCGCGGGCGGTCATGCCGGTGATCGAGGCGTCGTCGAGCACCTGCTCGTCGGGGGCGGGGGCTTCCTCGGGCGGGAGGTCGACGACGTTCTGCGTCACATTTTCGACCGGCGAGGGTTCGGGCAGCGGCGCGGGCTCGGCGGGAAGGGCGTTGGCGGCTTCCGCCGGCATCTCGACATTGGTCTCGACCGCCTCGTCGGGTTGCGAGCGCGAGCAGGCGGCCAGCGTGGCCGTGGCGATGGCGGCGGCCAGCAGCAGCCCGCGGGCGGGAAACGTCTTCACGATCTTGCGTCCTTTCACTTCGCCGCCAGCGCCTGCGTCGCGGAGCGCCGTTCGACCAACGATGCCAGCCTCGCGTCCCAGGTATAGGGATCCTCGCGGAAGCCGACCTCGCCCTTCTGGTTCGCGAACGCGGTCCAGTAAAGCAGATAGACGCTGACCGGATCGGCCATCTTCGCGCGCACGGTCTTGCCGGCATCGACCGCGGCGTCGATCTGCGGCGGCTGCCAGTCGGGGGTGGTGCGCATCAGCAGCTTGGCCAGTTCGGCGGGCTTTTCCAGCCGGACGCAGCCGTGGCTCGACAGGCGGTCGAAGCGCGAGAAGCCGGACTGCGCGGGCGTGTCGTGCAGATAGACAGCGAAATCGTTGGGGAAGTCGAACTTGAACCGCCCCAGCGCGCTCTTCTCCGAGGATTGCTGGAGCCGCTTGCTGCCGTCGCCATTGTCGATCACGCGAAAGCCGTTGCGCTTCAGATAGCCCGGGCTGGCGCGTTCCTTGGGCCACAGTTCCTTGGTCGCGATCGACGTCGGCACGTTCCACGGCGGGTTGATGACGATGCTGTTGATGCGGCTGATGAGCATCGGGGTCTCGTTGCCGGGGCGCCCGGTCACCGACTTCATCGACATGGTGGGGGTGTCGCCGTCGAACACGGTCAGCACCGCCGCGGCGATATTGACCTGAACGCGGCGCGGATCGAGCTCCGGCGGCAGCCAGCGCCAGCGCTCCATATTGGCCATGATCTGACGGATGCGGCGCTCGACGGGCACGTTGAGCGCGGCGAGCGTCTGCGCGCCGACCTGCCCGGCGGGGTTGAGGCCATAGCGGCGCTGCGCGCGGCGCACCGCCTCCAGCAGGCCATCGTCGAAGCGGTCGCCGGTGCGCGCGACCTGCGGGTCCTCGACCGCCAGCCGCTCGCGCAGGCGCGCGACGGCCGCACCGCGCTCGCCGTAGTTGACGGTGCCGGTCAGCATCGGCCAGCCACCCGCGGCGGCGATGACGCGATAGCGCTCCAGCCCCTCCACCAGCGTGTCATAGCCGACATAAGGCGGCGGGAGCGAGGCGATCCAGGCGTCGAGCCGGTCGCGCGCGACCGCATCGGCAAAGGCGGGAAGCGGGTCGTAGGCGCGCGGCCGGATGCCCCAGTCCTTCTGGAAATCCTCCGGCATCAGCCGTCCCGTGCGCACCGCGCGGGCATGGTCGAGCGCGGTACGCACCAATGCCGCGTGATCGCGGGTCGACAGGTCGGGCGGGGTGCCGACGCGCAACCCCTGCTTCACCTCGTCCGCGGCGATCAGCTTCGCGAGTTGGCGCGCCTGCGCATCGGAAAGCGTGGGTAGCGGCGTGGCGGGGGGCGCGACCGCCAGCGGTGGCGGCGGCGGGGTGACGGTGGGGACGGGTTGCGGCATGCCCTGGGGCGGGGTTTGTGCCACCACGGCGGCGGACGTCGCCGCCAGTCCGGCCACGATGGCCGCGCGCCATCCGCGATTCCGTGCCCTAACCCCCGAAACGATCACGCGATCATGCTCCCTCTGGTGCCACTCGATCCTGCGCTTGGCGTATCGAACCCTGCGCTGCGATGAATGGATGGCACGCGATATGGGTCCGGCGGAAGGGGCCTGCCACGCCGCGATGCGCAAAAAGTCATGGTTCGTGCGCGTATTGCGTGGCACGGCGCGGCGCGAAACCAGGGAGATGGCGATGACCGTACTCGATCGCGCGGACGAGGGCCGGGTGCAACCGCTGGAGGGCGTGCACAATTTTCGCGACTATGGCGGCTATCGCGTCGCGGCCGGGACGCTGAAGCGCGGGCTGTTGTTCCGATCCGGGCAGCATGCGGGCGCCGGGGCGCAGGATCTCGACCGGATCCATGCGCTGAATCTGCGCACGATCGTCGATCTGCGCGGCGATGCGGAGCGCGCGGCGATGCCCTGCGCGCGGCATCCGGAGTTCGGCGCCGAGGTACTGTTCGCGCCCGGCGAGACCGCGGGGATCGAACTGGCTCCGCACGAGGAGGCGGGCGCGGGCATCGCGACCGGGGAGGAGGCGCGCGCGGCGATGACGCGGCTGTACGAGAACATGCCGTTCCGCCCCGTGCTGGTGAAGAGCCTGCGCCTCTATATTGCCGCGCTGGCCGACGGGGAGGGGGCGAGCCTGGTCCATTGTCTGGCGGGGAAGGATCGCACCGGGCTGGCGGTCGCGCTGGTCCACGACCTGCTGGGCGTCCACCCGGACGACATCATGGCCGACTATCTGCTGACCAACACGGCGGGCAACCGCGAGGCGCGCATCGAATCGGCGGCGGCGGGAATCCGCGACCGCTACGGTGCGGCGATGAGCGACGAGGCGATCGTGACGCTGATGTCGGTCGAGGCGGCCTATCTGAACACCGCCATGGCGGCGATCCGCGCGCGCCACGGCAGCGTGGCCGATTATGCGCGCGACGTGCTGGGCGCGGACGATGCGTGGCGCGGCAAGGTTGAGGCGCGGCTGGTGGAGTGAGCGCGCCGGGAGGCTTTAGCTGTTCGCCGGCGAAGGCGGACCGCTGCAACAGGCCCCGCATCCACGCCGTGCTATTGCGCAGGCAGGAGCCCAGGGCCAGGCAAAACAACGCTGTGTGGGACGCGCAACCCTGGGCTCCTGCCTACGCAGGAGCACGGTGCACATTTCGCAACGGTCCGGCCTCCGTGGGAAATAGGGGCGGCTTCGCATTCCCGCCGCGGACGGGCGTTCAGAGAAACGCGTCGAGTTCGGTCATGAAGCGATCGAACTGATCGTGATGGAGCCAGTGGCCCGCATTCTCGAACTCCACCACGCGCGCATGGGAGAAGTGGACGATGCGGCCGTCCTTCTCCGGATTGGAGGCCCAGCTGTCGGCGCCGTACAGCAGCAGCGTGGGGCAGGTGATCGCCTGCCACAATTGCTCGATGTCCGCCTGCGGGATGTCGGTGAAGGGCCAGACGTTGAGGTGATTGTCGAACTTCCAGCTCCACGTTCCGTCCTCGTTGCGGTTCATGCCGTGGATGGTCAGGTGGCGTGCCTGCTCGTCGGTCAGATAGGCGTTCTCCGCCTGCATCCGCGTCAGCGCATCCTCGAACGTGGCGTAGCGCCGGGGCAGGCGGCCGGCGGCGGCGCGCTTGTCCGCGATCCACTTGCGCCAGCGGTCGGCGAACGGCGTCTGCGCGCGCTCGGCCAGCACCCTGGGGCTGGGGCCGAGCCCCTCGATCGCGACCAGCTTCGCCACCGTTTCGGGAAAGAGGCCGGTATAGCGCAGCGACACGTTGCCGCCGAGCGAATGGGCGACGATCGTGACCGGCCCGGCGTCCAGCTGATGTACCAGCTGCGCGAGGTCGTAGACGAAGCCGTGCGTGTCGTAGGTGCCGTCGGGCGACCATTGGCTGTCGCCGTGACCGCGCAGATCGGGGGCGATGACGTGGAAGCGGTCGCGCAGCCGCTCCGCCACCCAGTCCCAGCTGCGGCAATGATCGCGCCCGCCGTGTACCAGCAGCAGCGGCGGCGCGCCCGCATTGCCCCAGTCGGCGTAGTGCAGCCGCAGCCGCTGCGAGATGAAGGCGTGCGAAGTGGGGCCGGTGAGCGTCATGCGCGCCAAGAAGCGCAACCTCGACCTGTGCGTCAAGGGATGCAGCCGACCGGCCGCGCGCGCGTTGGCGGTTGAACCGTGCGCGATCCTGCGCTCTGGAGGGCGCATGACCAAGCTGTTCCACGTAAGCGACGTCCATTTCGGGGCGGAAGATCCGGCCGCGATCGCATGGTTCAGCGAGCGGGTGGCGGCGGAAAAGCCCGATGCGGTCATCATGACCGGCGACCTGACGATGCGGGCCACCAAATCGGAGTTCGAGGACGGCGGCGCGTGGCTTTCGGCGCTCGGCGTGCCGGTGACGCTGGAAGTCGGGAACCACGACATTCCCTATTACTGGGACCCGATCCGGCGCCTGTTCTCGCCCTATTCGCGCTATGCCGCGGTAGAGCGGATGATCGAGCGGCCGCTGGACGTGGCGGGAATCACCGTCGTCCCGCTGAAGACGACCGCGCGCGCGCAGTGGCGCTGGAACTGGTCGAAGGGGAAGGTGAGCAGCGGATCGCTGCGCCGCGCGCTGGCGATCATCGCCGCGGCGCCCAGGGATCACCTGATCTTCGTCGCGGGGCACCATCCGCTGATCGAGGGGCCGGTGAAGGGCACCGCGCGGACGCGTAACGGCGATACGGCCCTCGCCGCGCTGGCGCGGGCGGGGGCGCATGCGGTGCTGTCGGGACATGTCCACGATCCCTTCGACATCCCGGTGGCGCGCGACGACTGGCAGATCCGGCTGATCGGCGCGGGGACGCTGTCGAAGCGGACGCGCCATTCGCCGCCGGCGTTCAACGAGATCCGGGTGAACCCCGACCGCACGTTCGAGACGCTGGTGCGAACGCTGTCGGACGAACCGAAGCATCGGATCAGCGAGACGACGGCCGCCATGCCGTCACCCCGGACCTGATCCGGGGCCCCGCTTTCGCGCAGCGGTGGTGAAGAAGCGGGACCCCGGGTCAAGGCCGGGGTGACGGGAGGGGCGGGACATCCTATCTGCACCCCGTGCCCAAGAAACCAACGCCCGGCCTGCCCACGCGCCAGCAGATCATGGACTTCATCGCCTCGTCCGACAAACCGGCGGGCAAGCGCGAGATCGCGCGCGCCTTCGGGCTGAGCGCACAGGAGAAGATCGCGCTGAAGGCGTTGCTGAAGGACATGGGCGACGAGGGGCTGATCGACAGCGCGCCCGGTCGCGCCTTCCACGCGGCGGGGGGTGTGCCCAAGGTGACGGTGCTGCGCATCGTCGACGTGGACGAGGGCGGCAACGTCTGGGCCACGCCGGAGCGGTGGGAGGCGGACGTGCCCGCGCCGCGCCTGCGCGTGCGCGAGCGGAAGCGCGGCGCGCTGGGTGTCGGCGAGCGTGTGCTGGCGCGGACCGAGGAGACTGGCCACGGCTGGACCGCGCATCCGATGAAGGTGCTGGCGCCCGCATCCGAGCAGATGATCGGCGTGCTGCGGCGCGAGGGGGAGCGGCTGTGGCTGCAGGCGGTCGACAAGAAGGAGCGGCGTGAGTTTCCCGTATCGGACGCCGGCGATGCGGAGGCGGGCGATCTGGTGCTCGCCGAGAAGGCCGGACGGCCGCCGCGCGTGACCGCGCGCGTGGTGCAGCGGCTGGGCGATCCGTTCGCGCCGCGCAGCTTCTCGCTGATCGCGATCCACAAGCTGGGGATCCCCGACACCTTCGCGCAGGAGACGCTGGACGAGGCCGCGCAGGTGGCGCGCCAGCCGCTGGGGGAGGGGCGCGAGGACCTGACGCACCTGCCGATCGTCGCGATCGACCCTGCGGATGCGCGCGATCACGACGATGCGGTGTGGGCCGCGCCCGATGACGACCCGGCGAACGCGGGCGGGTGGAAGGCGATCGTCGCGATCGCGGACGTCAGTTTCTACGTCCGCCCCGGCTCGGCGCTCGACCGCGAGGCGCGCGCGCGCGGCAATTCGGTCTATTTCCCCGATCGGGTCGTGCCGATGCTGCCGGAAATCCTGTCGGCGGACGTGTGCTCGCTCAAGCAGGGCGAGGATCGTGCGGCGCTGGCGTGCCACCTGCAGGTGACGAAGGCGGGGGCGCTGACGTCGTGGCGCTTCACGCGCGCGGTCGTGCGGCTGGCGGCGAACATCGCCTATGAGGATGCGCAGGCGGCGATCGATGCGCTCCTCCCCGAGCTTGCTCGGGGAGGGGGACCGCGGCCGGAGGCCGTGGTGGAGGGGCAGGTGCGGGGCGACCCCTCCACCGCCGGCTTCGCCGGCGGTCCCCCTCCCCGAGACAAGCTCGGGGAGGATGTGCTGGTGCCGCTGTGGGACTGCTGGCGCGCGCTGGCGACGGCGCGCGACAGGCGCGAGCCGCTCGACCTCGACCTGCCCGAGCGGCGGGTGGTGCTGGACGAGAAGGGGCGGATCATGTCGGTGAGCCCACGCGAGCGGCTGGATGCGCACCGGCTGATCGAGGATTATATGATCGCGGCCAACGTCGCCGCGGCGAAGGCGCTGGAGGCGAAGAAGGCGCCGGTGATGTACCGCGTCCACGAGCCGCCCGCGCGCGAGAAGCTGGTGGCGCTCAAGGACTATCTGGCGACGTTCGAGGTGGCCTTCGCGCTGGGGCAGGTCGTCAAGCCGGCGACCTTCAACCACATCCTCGAGCGTGTCGGCGACGTGCCGTACCGCCCGGAGATCATGGAACAGGTGCTGCGCACGCAGACGCAGGCCTATTATGCGCCGCTCAACCACGGCCATTTCGGGCTGGCGCTGGGCAGCTATGCGCATTTCACCTCGCCGATCCGCCGCTATGCCGACCTGGTGGTGCACCGCGCGCTGGTCTCCGCCTATGCGCTGGGGCCGGGCGGGCTGGCGGGGAACGAGGATTTCGAGCGCGCAGGCCAGGTCATCAGCCAGCTGGAGCGCCGCGCGATGGAGGCGGAGCGCGAGACGATCGACCGCTATGTCGCGGCGTTCCTGGCGGAGCGCGTCGGCGAGATCGTCGGGGCGCGGATCACCGGCGTGACCAATTTCGGCTTCTTCGCGACGGTCGACGGGATCGGAGGCGACGGATTGATGCCGGTGCGCGACCTGGGCGGCGAGTATTTCCGCTACGAAGAGGGCGCGCGGCGACTGGTCGGCGAGCACAGCGGCGAGGTCTATGCGCAGGGACAGCGGGTGGAACTGCGGCTGGCGGAGGCGAACCCGGTGTCGGGCGCGCTCCGCTTCGAGCTGCCCGAGGGGCGCTACGGCGGCGCGGCGCGCGATACCAGCCGACGCGAGGCGCCGCGCGTGCTCAAGCGGCGCGGGCGTCCGGCGAACATCAGGCATCAGGGCCGCAAGCGGTAGGGGTTGGAGCATGTCGGGAACGGTGATGGCGACGCTGGCGGCGCGCGCGCGCAAGCGGATCGAGTGGCATTTCGTCTCCGCCGGGGCGACGCGAAAGGACGCGGCGATCGCGTTCGCGCGGCCCGAGGGGCGGATCGAGCGGCGTGTGTTCGACCGGATGCTGGCGTTCGGCGTGGTCGAGAAGACGCCGGAGGGAAAATTCTGGCTGGTGGAGAAGCGGGTCGGCGACTTCCGCAAGGAATCGCTGGCGCGGGTGCTGGGGATGCTGGCGGTCGCAGGGTTCGCCGCGGCGGGCGCGATGGTGATCGGGGGGTAGTCGCGCCGCTGCCGTTCAGCCTGAGCGAAGTCGAAGGCCACGCACTGGTGGCTGTGCTTCGACTTCGCTCAGCACGAACGGAAGTGGTCGATCACCCCGCGGTGAACGTCATCCCCGCCTTCGCCACCAGCCGGTCGCGCAGCTTCGCGCCCATCAGCGCGCCGGGGGTCCAGACGCCGCCGGCGCCCTCCACGTCGCGCAGCAGGCACAGCGCGCTCTCGGCCAGCATCTTCGACGTGCAGCCATAGCCGGGGTCCTTGTCGCCGGTGACGACCGCGTCGATGCGGGTGCCGTCGGGCATCAGCCCGGCGAACAGGATGTCGAAATGGCCCGACTCGCGCTCTTCCTTAGAGGGGCCCTCGCCGGGCCTGGGGCCCTTGTCGCTGGCCAGCGGGTTCATCTTCGCGAGCGCCTCCGCCGCGGCCTTGCCCATGTCGCCCAGTCCGGCGACGACCATCTCGTCATAGACCATGTCGCCCCACGGCTGCCCCAGCAGGAAGTTGGTGCGGTGGACGTTCTTGGTATTGATCGGCGCCATGATGAAGGGCGCGACCCAGGCGTTGATCGTGGGATCGAACTCCGGGATCAGTCCGGCGGGCTGGTGCGGCCCCGCGTGACCGGGCGCCAGCGCGAACGGATCGGTGAGCAGCATCACCAGCGACGGCTTGCGCGCGGCGGCGGCGAGCGTCGCCTTCAGGCTGGCGGCGGTGCCACCGGAGAAGCCGCCCTTCATCTGGCGCACGCGACACTTCACGCGCGGGGCGGGCTGGCCGAACTGCTTCTGCGCCGCCTCCTGAAGGGTGAGCACGCCGAGGTCGAAGGGGATCGAGTCGAAGCCGCAGGAGAAGACGATCCGCGCGCCGCTGCGCTGCGCCTCCGCATGATGGCGGTCGATCATCTCACGCATCCACGCCGGCTCGCCGCACAGGTCGACATAGGCGGTGCCGGTGGCGACGCAGGCGGCGACCAGATCGCTGCCGTAGAGCTGGTACGGGCCGACCGTGGTGATGACGACGGTCGCGCGCTCGCACATCGCGCGCAAGGAGGCGGGATCGTCGGCATTGGCGGTGACGAGCGCGACGTCGCCGGGCACGCCCATCTCCGCGCGCACCTCCTGCAGCTTCGTCAACGAGCGGCCCGCCATCGCCCACCGCAATCCCTGCGGGTAGGTGAGGGCGAGATATTCGGCGACCAGCCGCCCGGTGAAGCCGGATGCGCCATAGACGATGACGTCGAACTCGCGGGACATGGCGCTCTCCTGTGTGGTTTTGCGGAGGAGTGTGGGGGATCGGGAGCGGGCGGGCAAGCGCGCGTCACCCCGGGTCAAGCCCGGGGTGACGGCTCAGGCGTCGTGGAACTGGAGGCTCGCCAGCCGCGCGTAGAGGCCGCCGCGCGCGATCAGATCGGCGTGGCGGCCTTCCTCGACCACCTGACCCGCATCCATCACGACGATGCGGTCGGCGGCGCGGACCGTCGCCAGCCGGTGCGCGATGACGATGGTGGTGCGGTCGGTCATCAGCCGGTCGAGCGCGTCCTGCACCAGCCGCTCGCTTTCGGCATCCAGCGCGCTGGTCGCCTCGTCGAGCAGCAGGATGGGCGCATCGCGCAGCAGCGCGCGTGCGATCGCGACGCGCTGACGCTGGCCCCCCGACAGCCGTGCGCCGCCCTCGCCCAGGAACGTGTCGAGCCCGTCCGGCAGCGCGCGCAGGAAATCGGCGGCGTTGGCGGCCTCCGCCGCTGCCCAGATCGCGGCATCGTCGGCGTCCCAGCGGCCGTAGCGCAGATTGTCGCGTGCGCTGGTGCCGAAGATCACGGTTTCCTGCGGCACCATCGCGATCCGCGCACGCACCTCCGTCGGATCGGCATCGCGCAGATCGACGCCGTCGACGGTCACGCGGCCCGCGGCGGGCCGGTAGAAATGCTGGAGCAGCTGGAACAGCGTCGACTTGCCCGCGCCCGACGGCCCGACCACCGCGAGCGTCTCGCCCGGCGCGACCGATAGCGAGAAGTCGCGGAGCGCGGCGACGTCGGGGCGGGTCGGATAGCGGAACTCGACCTCTTCGAACGCGACGCGGCCCTGCGGCGGCTGGGGCAGCGCGACGGGGCGGGCGGGGACCGCGATCGACGGCCGCTCGGCCAACAGCTCCGACAGCCTTCCCGCCGCGCCCGCACCGCGCAACAGGTCGCCATAGACCTCCGTCAGGGCGCCGAACGCCCCCGCGACGATCCCGCCGGTGATGACGAAGGCGGCGATCGCGCCGCCGGACAGGCGCCCGGCCGCGACGTCGATCGCCCCTTCCCACAAGACCATCGTGATCGACCCGAAGATCAGCCCGATGGCGATCGCGGTCATCACCGCCCGCAGCGCGATACGGCGCTGCGCCGCGGCCATGGTGGCCTCCACCGCCGCGCGGAACCGTGCCGTCTCGCGCCGCTCCTGCCCGAAGGCCTGGACGATCTTCATCGCGCCGAGCGTCTCGGTGGCGATCGAGCCGATGTCCGCGATCCGGTCCTGCGAGGCGCGCGAATGGCTGCGCACGCGCTTTCCGAGCAAGGCGATCGGCGCGATGATGAGGGGGATCCCGAGCAGCAGCGATCCCGCGAGCTTGGGCGAGATCGCGAACAGATAGATGAGCCCGCCCACGCCGGTGACGGTGTTGCGCAGCGCGATCGACACCGTGCTGCCGACGACCGTCTCGATCTGCGCGGTATCGGCGGTCAGGCGCGAGGCGATCTCGGAGGGGCGGTTTTCCTCGTAGAAGGCGGGGTCGAGCGTCATCAGGTGGCGCTGGACGCTGGCGCGGATGTCGGCCACGACGCGCTCGCCGAGCCAGGACACGAAGTAGAAGCGCACCGCGGTGCCGAGCGCCAGCACGACGACGATCATCAGCATGTAATGGAACGTGGCCGCCACCGCCTCGGGACTCGCGCCGCCGCGGATGAAGCCGCGGTCGATGATGCGGTTGAAGCTGTAGGGGATGCCCAGGGTCGCGGTCGACGTGACCAGCAAGGCGAGCGCGGAGGCCGCGACCTGCGCCGGGTAGCGCCGCGCATGATGCCACACCATCGCGAGATTGCCGATGCGGCGGGAAGGGGCGACGTCGGGAGCGCTGGCCATAAGCGGCGCCCTAGCAGGCGGGGGGCGGGGGGCTCAATGGCCCGAAAACGGGGCCGGTGCCGTCCGATCCGGGGCGCTCGCTGTGGCGGATGGATCACGTTAAGACATATATCGTAACCTTTGCGGTGATGCTGCGTTGCAGCGTAAGCGTTTTGGATTACAACCGGCCCGTCGGTCGGGAAGGATGGCGATGCTGTACGATGCCTATGAGTTTCAGCGGTCGTGGCTGGCCTCTGCCAGTGCGATGGCGACCTTCGGCGCCAACTGGCTGAAGAACCCGTCCAACCCGTTCGGCTATCTGGGCGGCGGTCCGATGATGGCGTCCGCGCTGGAGGTGTTCGCGCACGCGTCCGCCTCGCGCGGCAAGCCGGCGTTCGGGCTGGATCGCACGATCATCGACGGGCGCGAGGTGGCGATCACCGAGGAGATCGTCGTGCAGAAGCCGTTCGGCCAGCTGAAGCGCTTCGCGCGCGAGGGCGTGACGGGCGGGCCGAAGCTGCTGATCGTGGCGCCGATGTCGGGGCATTTCGCGACGCTGCTTCGTGGCACGGTGGAGCGGATGCTGCCGGTCGCCGACGTCTATATCACCGACTGGCGCGATGCGAAGCTGGTGCCGCTGAGCGACGGGCGCTTCGACCTGGAGGATTATCTCGACTATCTGATCGCGTTCCTGGAGGCGATCGGGCCGAACGAAGGGGAGGGCGGCACGCATATGCTCGCCGTCTGCCAGCCCTCGGTGCCGAGCCTGGCGGCGGTCGCGGTGATGAGCGCGGACCGGCATCCGTGCCGCCCCAGGACGCTGACGATGATGGGCGGGCCGGTCGACACGCGCGAGGCGCCGACCGCGGTCAACACGCTGGCGACCGAGCGGCCGTTCGCGTGGTTCGAGCAGAATGTGATCGCGACCGTCCCCGCGCTGTATCCGGGTGCGGGGCGCAAGGTGTATCCCGGCTTCCTGCAACTCTCCGGGTTCATGACCATGAACCTGGGCAATCACATGATGAGCCATTACGAGATGTTCAAGCATCTCGTCACCGGCGATGGCGAGAGCGCGGACGCGACCAAGAGCTTCTACGACGAATATCGCTCGGTCTGCGACATGACCGCGGAATTCTACCTGCAGACGATCGACGTGGTCTTTCAGGAGCACAAGCTGCCGCGCGGCGAGATGACGCATCGCGGGCGCAAGGTCGATCTGGGTGCGATCACCGACGTCGCCTTGCTGGCGATCGAGGGCGAGCGCGACGACATCTCCGGTCTGGGTCAGACGAAGGCGGCGCTGACGCTGTCGACCAGCCTGCCCGAGGACAAGAAGCGCTATTACATGGCCGAGGGCGTCGGGCATTACGGCATCTTCAACGGGTCCAAGTGGCGCACGCGGATCGCGCCGGTGGTCGAGGAATGGATGGCGGCGAACGCCGGCTGAGCCCGGTCGCCACCATTCGGTAACCCGCGATATGGCACAGCCGGCGCGTGTCCTGCCGGAGGTTGCCATGCGTTTCGCTGCCCTGTTGCTCACCCTGACCGCGGGGGGCGCGACCGCGCAGGCGCCGGCCGCGCGGTTCGTGATCGGAAACCAGGGGTTCGCGACGCTCCAGGACGCGGTAAGCGCGATCGGCGATGGCGAAGGGACGATCCATATCGCGCCGGGCACCTACCGCGAATGTGCGGTGCAGGAGGCGGGGCGGATCGCCTATGTCGCGGACCGCCCCGGCAGCGTCACCTTCCAGCGCGTCGCGTGCGAGGACAAGGCGGCGCTGGTGCTGCGCGGACGCGCGGCGCGGGTGGAGGGGATCGTCTTCTCCCATCTCGAGGTGGAGGACGGCAACGGTGCGGGCATCCGCATCGAAAAGGGCGATCTGAGCGTCGGCCGGTCGATGTTCCTCGATAGCCAGTCGGGGATCCTGTCGGCGGAGGATCCGGCGAGCACGATCACCGTGGACCATTCGACCTTCGCCGGGCTGGGGAACGACCCAACCGGGAACGGGGCGCATTCGATCTATGTCGGTGCGTATGGCGCGCTGCGCGTCACCGCCTGTCGCTTCGAGCGCGGGGCGGGTGGGCATTACGTGAAGACGCGCAGTCCCCGTGTCGAGGTGGTCGGCAACAGCTTCGACGACACGCGCGGGCACATGACCAACTACATGATCGACCTGTCGAACGGCGCGCGCGGGCGGATCGCGGAGAATGTCTTCGTGATGGGACGCGACAAGGACAATCATTCGGTGATGATCTCGGTCGCGCCGGAGGGGGCGAACAACGATTCGACCGGGCTGGTGGTGGAGCGCAACCGCGCGACGCTGGCGCCGGGGGTGACGTGGCAGCCGGTGTTCGTCGGCAATTGGTCGGGCGAGGCGCTGACGATCCGCGACAATGCGCTGGGCGAGGGGATCGAGGCGACGGCGCGCAAGTGGTGACGTTTCCGGCGGAGCCGTCATTGCGGGCGTAGCGAAGCAATGACGTAGTGGGCAGGCGGCTACGCCAGCGCCACCCTCGCGCTGCGCCGCACGAGGCGGGCCGCGGCGATCTCCTCGCGGCGCCTGCGGGTGGAATAGGTATCGACGCCGATCTGCGCGCCCATCAGCAGGTACAGGAACGACTGGAAGGCGATGCCGACGAAGGCGCCCCCCAACAGGTAGATGAGGTGCGCGTGCTGGAGCGCGCCGGCCAGCCGTCCGGCCCAGGCGAGTTCGTCGTCGGGGGCGCGGTGGCGGCGGCGGATCACCTCCATCCGCCACAGTCCGATCGCCTGAAGCAGCAGCCACAGCGCGAGGCCGGGATAGCCCTGCTCGCCCAGCATCTCGAAATAGCTGCTGTGATAGGCGCGGCTCTTGTCCACGGTCAGCTCGCGCTTGACGGTGGTCGACGCGCCGGTCCCCTGTACCGCGACCGTGTCGTAGCGGATGCTGTTCTGGCGATAGGCGTCGAACCCGCCGCCGAAGGGGTGCGTCTTCGCGTAATCCCACGTCCACTGCCACACCGCGATGCGGGTCGAGGCGCTCTCGTCGGCCTGATAGGTCTTGATCGTCCCCATCCGCTCGCTGAACGAGGAGGGCAGCAGCGGGATCGCCGCCGCCCCCGCCAGCGCCATCGCGCCGATGTAGAGCATCCGCCGCTTGACCGTGCGCAGCATCAGGACGGCGAGCAGCGCGATGCACAGCAGCCCGGTGCGCGCCGACGTGCCGATCGGCATCAGGATGCACGCGAAGCACAAGGCATCGCCGAACGCCTTCACGCGCCAGTCGGCCGGAAACAGCGTCCCGTCGCGGATCAGCCACAGGACGATCGGGATGAGCGCGATCGCCACCGTCGAGATGATGCTCCCCTCGTACAGGCCCGAATTGTTGTCGACCATCAGGTTCAGCTCGCCGTATCCGCCGCCGGAGGCGAGCGTCTTGATCCCGCCGACGATGATGATCGTCGCGGCTGACAGCGTCAGGAACACCAGCAGCGACTCGATGCGCAGGCGCGTGCGCAACGTCAGCGGAAGGAAGGCGGCGAAGGCCAGATTCTTCCACACCCACTGCCATTTGTCCGCCGCCTCGATCGGGAAATCGGCCGTCTGCGTCGTGGCGAAGCAATAGAGCAGCAGCAGCAGGATCAGTCCCTGCCGCGCGGTGACGCGCGAGTCGCGCTTGTCGTCGGCGATCATCCACCCGCCGATCGCCAGCGCGACCGCGATGAGCGAGATCGGCACGCTGTTGAGCAGGTAATAGGTCAGCCGCTGCGGCGAGACGATGTCGATATAGACATAGGAGCAGATGAACACGAACGGCCGCCGGAAGCCGAAGCCCCACAGCGCGAGCAGGAAGGCGATGAAGGCGAGATCACGCACGCGGGCGGCGCTTCCGCGCTGGCGGGGCATCGTGGGGGGAGGGTTCGCGGTCGAGCAAGGGCGCGCGCAGCATCCGCCACGCCGCGAGCAGCATCAGCGCATGGCACAGCCCCAGCGAGAAATTGTCGATCATCCCGGCTAACGCCTAGCGCGGGGGCGGTTGACGCGGCGTTAAGCCCGGTGCGGCAAGAGGGCGCGATGCGCATCCTGCATGTCCTCGACCACGGTTTGCCGGTGCAGAGCGGCTATACGTTCCGCACGCGCGCGATCCTGAAGGCGCAGATCGCGGCGGGGCACGCCGTCGCGGGGGTGACGGGGCCGCGCTACAATGCCGCCGTCGCGGGGTGTGAAACGGTCGACGGGATCGATTTCCATCGCACCGCGCCCGCCCGTCGCGGCGGCGTCGCGGGGGAAGTGGCGGCATTCGCGCGCCGGATCGGGGCGGTGGCGGATCGTTTCCGGCCGGATGTGATCCACGCGCACTCGCCCGCGCTGGATGCGGTGGCGGCCTGGTGGCCGGCGCGGCGTCGCGGCGCCCCGCTATTGTACGAGATTCGCGCCTTTTGGGAGGATGCGGCGGTCGGCAACGGCAGCGCGCGCGAGGGCGCGGCGCGCTACAAAGCGACGCGCGCGCTGGAGAACTGGGCGATGGCGCGCGCGGATGCGCTCGCGGTCATCTGCGACGGGCTGCGCGGCGACCTGATCGCGCGGGGCGTCGCGCCGGAAAAGATCATGGTGTCGCCCAACGGAGTCGACCTGACGCTGTTCGGTGCGCCGCCGCCGCGCGACGACGCGCTGGCCGCGGCGCTCGGCGTGCAGCCGGGCGACGACGTCGTGGGATTCATCGGCAGCTTCTACGATTACGAGGGGCTGGACGATCTGATCGCGGCGATGCCGATGCTGGTGGCGGCGCGCCCGACGGCGCGCCTGCTGCTGGTCGGCGGCGGGCCGATGGCGCAGGCGCTGGCGGCACAGGCGGCGGCGTCGCCGGTCGCGTCGCGGATCCACTTCGTCGGGCGCGTGGCCCATCACGAGGTGGAGCGATATTACGGGCTGGTCGATGTGCTGGCCTATCCGCGCAAGCGGATGCGGCTGACCGATCTGGTCACGCCGCTCAAGCCGCTGGAGGCGATGGCGCAGGGGCGGCTGGTGGCGGCGTCGGACGTGGGCGGGCACCGCGAGCTGATCCGCGACGGCGATACGGGAACGCTGTTCCCCGCCGACGATCCGCGCGGCGTCGCCGCGGCGCTGGCGGGGCTGCTGGCGGACCGATCCGGCTGGCCGGCGCGGCGGGCGCGAGCGCGGGCGTTCGTCGCGGCGGAGCGTGACTGGGCGACGAACGTTCATCGCTACGATGCCGTTTACCAACGGCTTACGGATGGTGCGTATCACCATCGCTCATGGCCGCGAATCTTCTTTCCCGCCCGCTCGTCGGGGACCTTGCCTCACCGCTGAGCGATTGGATGCTGCCCGCCGCGGCGGTGCTGGCCGGCATCGGCGTGGCCGCGGGGATCGTCACGGCTCCGGCGGAGACGCTGGATGCCGTCGTCGCGCGGCTCGACCTGGCCGCGGTCGTGCCCGCCGCCGCGCCGCCGGTGGGGGCGACGGGGCGCACGCTGCTGGCGCTGGCGATGGGGCTGCTGGTCGCGACGATCGGATGCGCGGCGCACTGGCGGACGCGGTGGATGCCGGTGGGCGCGGCGCGTGACATCCCGATGATCCGGCGCGCCGATGCGCATCCCGATGCGCCCCCGCGCCGCCCGATCCGCGCGAGCGAGGATCTGGGCCAGCCGCTGCCGATCGTCGAGGCCCCCGTCGCCGACGCGCCCGAGCCGCCGCTGCCGTGGATGTCGCCTCCGCCCGAGCGCCGCCTGCCGCGCGATCTGGATCTGCCGATGAGCGTGTTCGATCCGGGCGCCGTGCCGGCCGCTCCGATGGAGCCGGTGCGTCCGCTGCCCTCGTTGACGGTGCCGACGCCGCCCCCGGCGCCGCCGCGACCGACGCTGATCGACCCCGGCGAGCGGTTCGAATCGATCGCCCTGCCGCCGCAGCCCGCGGGCGAGGCGACGATCGCATCGCTGCTGGAGCGGCTGGAGCGCGGCGCCGCGCGGCGTCAGGCGCGGGTCGCCGCACCCGAGCCGGCGCCGGTCAGCCTGGACGAGACGCTGCAGCGGCTGCGCCGACTCGCGAGCGGCTGACGCGCGGACAACAACGAGCCCGGCACCTTTCGGCACCGGGCTCGCGCCCTCATACGCTACGCGAGGGAACCCTGAAGAGGGGAGGGGGCCGGTCGTCCGACCCCCGGAAGATCAGCGGCAGAAGCGCGAGTTGTTCGACTTCTCGATCGCGTTGCCCGCCACTGCGCCGCCCACGCCGCCGAGCACCGTGCCGAGCGTCCGGTCGCCGCGGGTGTCGATCGTGCGACCCAGCAGGCCGCCCGCGATCGCGCCGACGATGGTGCCGGTGGTGCCGCTCGAGCAGCGACGGTTGTAATTGTAGCGGCGGTCGTAGCCGCGGCGATCGTAGTTGCGATAGTCGCGCTGGTCGTAATAGCCGCGCTCGTATCGGTCGCCGTAATAGCGCTGCGCCTGTGCGGCGGTCGGCGCCATGGCCGCGGTGCCCATCGCGAGCGCGGCGCTGGCAAGGACGAGATTCTTGAACATCTTCTATCTCCCGTTTGCTGTGTCCGGTCGGCGGGTCTTCCCGTCGATGGGAGGCTTATGGGTGATTCGCGTTGAGCCGATGCTGAATGTGCCCGTTATCCGCGGTTCACCTTTCGCGCGGAGCGTTCGCCGCTAGAGCGGGGGCGATGCGGTGGTTCGTCGTCCTGTTGCTGGTGCTGGTGCTGGTCCCCGACTGGACCGGGGAGGCGCGCCTGCCGGTGGTGCGGCGCGACCTGTCGGTCGAGGCGCGCGGGTTCGTGCCGGCCGGCGGCGCGCGGCGGGCGGGCGTGCTGGTGCCGGTGGGTGCGCTGTCGCTGCGGTCGAGCGATCCGGCGTTCGGCGGCTTCTCCTCGCTGGCGATCCACCGCGGCGCTGCGGTGCTGCTGAGCGACGGGGGCAATGTCGTGCGGCTGACGATCCGCCGGGGTCGCATCGCCGCCGCGGGCGCCGATCTGGCGGACGGGCCGGGAACGGGGTGGGACAAGAGGTCGCGCGACACCGAGTCGCTGGCGATCGACCCGGCGAGCGGGCGCCTCTGGATCGGTTACGAGCGCGCCAACGCGATCTGGCGCTACACCCCCGACCTGGCCCGCGGCGACGGGCATGTCGCGCCGCCACTGATGCGCGATTGGGGCCGCAACAGCGGACCGGAGACGCTGGTGCGGATGGACGACGGGCGCTTCCTGACCCTTCGCGAAGGCGTGATGGACGCGCGCCGGCCGCGCCCCGCGGTACTGTTCGATGGCGATCCGGTCGCGACGGGGACGCGTGCGGCGCGGCTCTTCTATCGGCCGCCGCCCGGCTACGTCCCGACCGACGGCGCGATGCTGCCGGACGGCGACCTGCTGGTGGTCAACCGGCGCTGGCGGTTCCCGTTTCGCTTCGACTGCGCGATCGTGCGGGTGCCGGCGACGCTGATCCGTGCGGGCGCGGTGATGGAAGGGCCGGTCGTGGCGCGCCCGACGCGGCAGATGGGGGGCGAGAATGTCGAGGGGATCGCGATCACGCGCGAACGCGGCGCCACGATGGTGTGGCTGGTGACCGACAACGACCTGGCCTTCTATCGCCGCACGATCCTGGCCAAGTTCCGGCTGATCGATTGAGGCACAACGCACTGCGGCCCGCCGTCACGTCGAACGGCGGGCCGCATGTGGCGCGCGTGAGCCGGGGGCTCAGGCGGCGGCGGTGGTGGTGGCCGCGCGCTTCTTCACGACGTCGCGCTTCAGGCGGCGGGCCTTCAGCGACAGCTTGTCGTCGGTGGTCTTGACCAGCCAGTTGTCGAGCCCGCCGTTGTGCTCGACCGAGCGCAGGCCGTGGGTCGACACGCGCAGCTTGATCGAACGCTCCAGCGCGTCGGACAGCAGGGTCACGTTCTGCAGGTTCGGCAGAAAGGTGCGCTTGGTCTTGTTGTTGGCGTGGGAGACGTTGTTACCCACCTGCCGGCCCTTGCCGGTCAGCTCGCAGATGCGCGACATGTGATCGTTCCTGAATGCGGTTGCCCGGAAAGGTGGCGCGGATAGCCTGCATCGCCCCGATCGTCAACCCGCCGCGGCCCCCTGCGACGCGCCATCGGGCGCGGCGTGCAACCTCCGTGCGGACCGCGGCGTTGTTGCGACAGCGAATCGAGACATTGGGGAGACCGAAGCGTGCGCACTCTACTCGTTCTGATCGGGATCGTGGCGCTGGTGGTGCTGGCGGCGATGATGCTGGGCTTCGTTCGTTTCGATCAGACGCAGACGGCCCAGCTGCCGCGGCTGGAGGGCGGGCAGGCGCCCAAGTTCCAGGCCGACGTGGCCAAGGTGTCGGTGGGCACCCAGAACAAGACGGTCGAGGTGCCCGCGATCTCGGTCGACAAGCCGGCGAAGTGACGTTGCCGGCGTGAGGGCGCGGCGCTAGGCGGCGGCAATGTTCCCGCTGCCTGCGCCGATGCGAGCCGCCCTGGATGCCGCGCGAGCCGCGGCGGAGGCGGGCGAGGTGCCGGTCGGCGCGGTGATCGTGCGCGGTGGCGAGGTGATCGCGGTCGCGGCGAACGCGCCGCGCACGCTATGCGATCCCACGGCGCATGCCGAGATGCTGGCGATCCGCGAGGCGGCGCGCCTGCTGGGCGGCGATCGGCTGGGCGAATGCGATTTGTGGGTGACGCTGGAGCCGTGCGCGATGTGCGCGGGGGCGATCGCGCATGCGCGGATCGCGCGGGTCTATTACGGCGCGGATGACCCGAAGGGCGGGGCGGTGGAGCATGGGCCGCGGTTCTTCGCGCAGCCGACCTGCCATCATCGCCCCGAGGTGTTCGGTGGCATCGGCGCGGGCGAGGGGTCGGCGCTGTTGCGCGATTTCTTTGCCGCGCGGCGATAGGGGGCTGCTATTGATGGAGCCGGTTTTCGCGGGACGTTTGCGAACGGCTGGCACAGCGCCGTGGAAGCGTTCGCAAAGGTCGCGTCTTCGCCGTCATGCCGGACTCGTTCCGGCATCCACCGAACCATGAATTCACCGGCCCTTTGCTGCTCGGCGCGGTGGACCCCGGAAACAGTCGAGACCTCTGCGAACCTCAGTTCCTTGTTCCCCGGCGAAGGCCGGGGCCCAGTTGGTGTGGCTTTTCGGTCTGTTACCACCGTCCCCCAGCTGGGCCCCGGCCTTCGCCGGGGAACGGCGAAATTGTCTAGCGATCCACGCCTTTCGCAGAGGTCTTCGTCAAGCCCGGGGTGACGGGCCTTGTGGCGGGGGCGCCTAGCCAAGAGGGGCCCCCGCCGGATGACGTTTCCTCAATAGCGCGGCGGCACGTCGTTCTGCGACACCGGCACGATCTTGATCTCGACCCGGCGGTTGGCGGCGCGGCCTTCCTCGGTCTCGTTCGAGGCGATCGGCTGCGTTTCGCCGAAGCCGCGGGTGGCGATGCGGGCGGGGGCGACCCCGTGGCTGGACAGATAATCCGCGACGGATATTGCGCGGCGCTCCGACAGGCCCTGGTTGTAGCTGTCGCTGCCGGTCGAATCGGTGTGGCCGTACACGTCGATATAGGTCTGGTTGTAGTCGGCCAGCACGCTCGCCACCCGGTCCAGCGTCGCGCGGAACTGCGGCTCCACATTCGCCGAATTGTACGCGAAGTTGATCCCCGAGGGGATGTTGAGCAGCAGGTCGTCGCCCTGGCGCACCACCTGCACGTCGGTGCCCGCGGTACGCGCGCGCATCTCGCGCTCCTGCTTGTCCATATAGGCGCCGATCGCCGCACCCGCGATGCCGCCGATGCCCGCACCGACGATCTTCTCCGTCCGGTCGCGCCGCCCGCCGACCAGATCGCCGAGCAGATACCCGCCCAGCGCGCCGCCGATGCCGCCGATCGCGGTCTTGGAGATGGTCCGCTGACCCGTGTCCGGATCGGTGGTGCAGGCCGATACCGACAGCAGCGACACCGACGCGACCGCCGCGACCAACTTGGATGACACCATCTTCGAACGCCCTTTTCTGACCCGTAGGCCCGGAAAAACCCGGACCGGATCGGAATTGTTCCACCTGCGGACTGAATGGATGCTGTCCGCGCCGGCAAGCCATCGTCACATTTGTGGATTGTCCCACGCCCGCTTTCCCGCCAAGAGCACGGGCGACCATGCTACCGCCGTTCCCCTGGATCGACGTCCTCATCATCCTCGCCCTCGTCGCGTTGAACGGCGTGTTCGCGATGAGCGAACTGGCCATCGTATCGGCGCGCAAGGCGCGGCTGGAGGCGATGGCGCGCACCGGCAAGCGCGGCGCGACCGCGGCGCTGCGGCTGGCGGCGGATCCGGGCAAGTTCCTGTCCACCGTGCAGATCGGCATCACGCTGATCGGGATCGTCAGCGGCGCCTATTCGGGGGCGAGCCTGGGCACGCCGACCGCGGCGCGGCTGGAGCGGCTGGGGCTGGATCAGGCGACGGCGGCGACGCTGGGCTATGCGCTGGTGATCGCGCTGACGACCTATGCCTCGCTCGTGGTGGGCGAGCTGGTGCCCAAGCAGTTCGCGCTGCGCAAGCCCGAGCCGGTCGCGGCGCTGGTCGCGGTGCCGATGACGTGGCTGGCGCGGTTCACCAAGCCGCTGGTCTGGGTACTCGATTCGACCAGCGGGCTGGCGTTCCGCCTGCTGGGCCTCAACCGCGAGAACGAGGATCAGGTGACCGCCGAGGAACTGCACCTGATCGTCGCGGAGGCGAGCAAGTCGGGCGTGATCGAGGAGCATGAGCGCTCGATCATCTCGGGCGTGGTGCGGCTGGCTGATCGTCCGGTGCGCGAGGTGATGACGCCGCGCACCGAGGTGGAGTGGCTGGACGTCGCGCTGGACGATGCCGCGATCCGTACCAAGCTGCTGGAGACCGGGCACAGCCGGCTGCCGGTGGCGCAGGGGTCGATCGACGCGGTGGTGGGCGTGGTGCAGGCGCGCGACGTGGCGATGGCGCTGTTCCGCGGCGAGACGCTGGATCTGGCGCGGCTGATGCGCAAGGCGCCGGTGGTGGTGGACCAGATCGATGCGATGGACGCGCTCGACGCGCTGCGCCGCGCGGAGGTGCCGATGGCGCTGATCCACGACGAATACGGGCATTTCGAGGGGATCGTCACCCCGGCCGACCTGCTGGCGGCGATCGCGGGCGAGTTCGCGTCGGATGCCGGGCCGGACGAGGGCCCCAACGTGGTCGAGCGCGACGACGGCAGCCTGCTGGTGGCGGGGACGATGTCGGCGGATGCGCTGGCGGACCGGCTCGGCATCGACCTGCCCGAGGACCGCGACTATGCGACCGTCGCCGGACTGGCGCTGGCGGCGTTCCGCAAGCTGCCGAGCGAGGGCGAGAGCTTCGAGGAGCAGGGCTGGAAGTTCGAGGTGGTCGACCTCGACGGACGGCGCATCGACAAGCTGCTGGTGAGCGAGGCCTGACGGCACTTTATTCGCGCGCTTACGCCAAATGGAGGGCGCTGGCGCGCGCGAACGCGGAGATAGGGGCGGCGCCGGGGGGACCGGCAGCACTATCAACGTCGGGAAACGAAACATGAAGGTATTGGGTGGACTGGTCGCCGTGGCGGCGGCCCTGGCGAGCGCGCCTGCCTTGGCGCAGGCAGCGGACGATGCGGGAACGGTTTTCAGCGCCGCGCTGACGGGGGGAACGCTGGGCGTCGGACCCGAGGTCGGGGCGCGCTTCAGCGACCATCTCGGCGTGCGCGGCAGTGCGAGTTTCCTCAAGATCAGCGCCGACTTCGATCCCGACGACATCACCTACAAGGGTCGGTTGAACCTGGAGTCCTATGGTCTGATGGCCGATGTCTATCCGTTCGGTGGCCATTTTCGCGTTTCGGCAGGCGCACGCATCAACAAGAATCGCGCGCGTGTCGAGGCGACGCCGACCAGCGGCTCGGTAGACGTCGGCGGTGAAAGCTACGATTTCCGGGACGTGGGCACGTTGAGCGGGCGAGCCGACGTGAAGAATCTGACGCCGGCGCTGACGCTCGGCTGGAGCGGCACGCGCCGTCGCGGCTTCATGTACAGCTTCGATGCCGGCGTGCTGTTCCAGGGTAGCGTGCGGCTGCGCGAGTTCACCGCAAGCGGTGAAGCCCGCAACGATCCGGACTTCCGCGCCAGCCTGGAGACGGAGCGCCGGCGGTTGCAGGACGACATCGATGACTACAAGGTCTATCCGATCCTGCAGATGTCGATCGGCTATCGCTTCTGACGATACGTCCCGCCTTCTGAAAGGGGCGGTGTGTCATCCATTCGCGCAGAGCCTGCCGTCACCCCTGACTTTTTCGAGACCTCGGCGAAAGTCGTGGATCGCTCGACAATTTTGCCGTTCCCCGGCGAAGGCGAGACTCTCGCAAGACGCTATGCCGTGCTCCTCCGCAGGCAGGAGCACGGTACAGCCTTTTGCAAAGGTCCCGCCCCCGCCGGGGAACAGGACAGGCCGGATCATCGCCGCGCGTGACGCGGGCGCGCGCTCACCCCTTCAGCGCCACCGCTGCGCGTGCCCGCGCCTCGATTTCGGGCAGCGTGCCCTCCGTCACCCAGCTGCCGCCGACGCACAGGACCGGATCGAGCGACAGCCAGTCGCGCGCGGTCGCCTCGGTGATGCCGCCGGTCGGGCAGAAGCGGCACTGGTAGAAGGGGGCGGCGAGCGCCTTGAGCGCCTTCACCCCGCCGCTTGTCTCGGCGGGAAAGAACTTGAAGTGGGTGAGCCCCATGTCGAGCCCGCGCATGATGTCGCCGGCGGTCGCGACGCCGGGCAGCCAGGGGATGCCCGTCGCGGCGATCGTCTCGCCCAACGGCTGCGACAGCCCGGGGGAGACGATGAACTCCGCGCCCGCCGCCTTCACCTCGGCGACCTGCTCCTTCGTCACGACGGTGCCCGCGCCGACGATCGCGCCGGGGACCTGCTTCATCTCGCGGATGGCATCGAGCGCGGCGGGGGTGCGCAGCGTCACCTCCAGCACCTTCAGACCGCCCGCGACCAACGCCTCGGCGAGCGGGCGCGCCTGGGCCGCGTCCTTGATGACCAGCACCGGGATGACCGGGCTGGTCAGCATGATGGTGGCGATGTCGGTCACTGTGCGTGCTCCACGTTCCGGTGTTCCTGTGCGAAGGCGGCAGCCGCGCCGAAGAGGCCGGGCTGGGGGTGGGTGATGAGCTTGACCGGCAGCTTCGCCATCATCTGCTGGAAGCGCCCCTTCGCGACGAAGCGCTGGTCGAAGCCCGAGCGAAGCAGCTTGTCCTTGATGCGCAGCCCCAGGCCGCCGGCGATGACGACGCCCTGCGCGCCGTGCGCCAGCGCCAGGTCGCCCGCCACCGCGCCGAGCGCGAGGCAGAAGCGGTCGAGCGCGGCGAGCGCGAGCGAATCGGAGCCGTCGAGCGCCTCGGTCCAGATCGCCTTGTCGTCCTGATGCCGCACCGCGCGGCCTTCCAGCTCGGCCAGCGTCTCGTAGATGGCGACGATGCCGGGGCCCGCGACGATCCGCTCGGCGGAAACGCGCGTGTAGGTCTTGCGAAGGCGCTTCAGGATCGCATCCTCGATCCCGTCGAGCGGGGCATAGTCCTGATGCCCGCCCTCGGTGGGGAGCACCCAGTAATGGCCGTCCTGCTTGAACACCTGCGCCACGCCCAGCCCGGTGCCGGGGCCGCAGACGGTGGTCACGCCCCGCGCCGGCAGCGCGACGTCGGGGCCGCACAGATGCTCGAAATCCGCCGCCGGCAGCTGCGCGACGGCATGGCCGACGGCGGCGAAATCGTTGACGATGCTATAGGTGTCGGCACCGAGGCGCTCGGGGATGAGCGAGGGGCGGATGACCCAGGGGTTGTTGGTCAGGCGGATGACGTCGCCGGTGATCGGCGAGGCGACCGACAGCGCGGCGGCGGAGGGCAGGGTGCCGCCCTGCTGGTCGCGATACGCCTCCCACGCGGTTTGCAGGCTGGCATGCTCGGCGACCTTGAGCGTGGTCGGCTCGCCCAGCGACACGACGCGGCCGTCCGCTACCTCCGCAATGGCGAAGCGGGCGTGGGTGCCCCCGATGTCAACCGATACGACCTGCATCAGCATTCTCCGTCATGCCGGACTTGTTCCGGCATCCACCGTGCCGCGAGTCCGATCCGTTTAGGTGTGCGATTGGGTGGACCCCGGAACAAGTCCGGGGTGACCCTCCTCGCTAAAGCCCCGCGCCCGCGAGGATCGCGCTGGCGCCCTTTTCCGCCTCGTCGGCCAGGCCGCGGAACAGGCCGAACAGCTCGCGGCCCATGCCCGTCGCCGCGGCGGGCGGCGTCGCGGGCGTGCGCGCGCGCCATTCGGCGGCGTCGACCAGCGCGGTCAGCGTGCCCGTTTCCGCATCGACGCGGATGAGGTCGCCGTCGCGGATCAACGCGATGGCGCCGTTCCCGAGCGCTTCCGGCGAGCAGTGGATCGCACACGGCACCTTGCCGCTCGCCCCCGACATGCGACCGTCGGTGACCAGCGCGACCCTGAACCCGCGGTTCTGGAGCACGCCCAGCGGCGGGGTCAGCTTGTGGAGTTCGGGCATGCCGTTGGCGCGCGGGCCCTGGAACCGGACCACCACGACGACGTCGCGCTCCAGCTCGCCGTTCCGGAAGGCCTCCAGCACGTCGAGCTGGTCGGAGAAGACGCGCGCGGGCGCCTCGATCACCCAGCGCTCGCGCTCGACCGCCGACACCTTGATACAGGCGCGGCCGATATTGCCCTGGAGGATGCGCATCCCGCCGTCGGGCGAAAAGGGCTGCGCGGCGGGGCGCAGGATCGTGTCGTCGCCGCTCGCGCCGGGATCGGCCCACGTGAGCGTGTCCCCTTCGATCGCGGGCTTGCGGCCATAGTCGGTCAGATCGCCGCCCGCGACCGTCAGGATGTCGCGGTGGAGATAGCCCGCATCCAGCAGTTCGCGGATGACGAAGGGCATGCCCCCCGCCGCCTCGAACCCGTTCACGTCGGCCGAGCCGTTGGGATAGACGCGCGCCAGCAGCGGCACCGCGGCCGACAGGCGGTCGAAATCCTCCCAGTCGATGACGATCCCGGCCGCGCGCGCGATCGCGGGCACGTGGAGCAGGTGGTTGGTCGACCCGCCGGTCGCGAGCAGCCCGACCGCGGCGTTGACGATCGCCCTTTCATCGACGCAGTGGCCGAGCGGGCGATAATCCCCGCCGTGCGTGCCGATCGCGGCGAGCCGGTGGACCGCGGCGCGGGTCAGCTCCTGCCGCAGCTTCGTGCCCGGATTGACGAAGGCGGCGCCGGGCATGTGGAGGCCCATGACCTCCATCATCATCTGATTGGTGTTGGCGGTGCCGTAGAAGGTGCAGGTGCCCTGCGAGTGATAGGCCTGGATCTCCGCGTCGAGCAGTTCGTCGCGCGTCGCCTGTCCCTCGGCGAAGCGCTCGCGCACCGCGGCCTTCGCCTTGTTGGGCAGGCCCGAGGGCATCGGGCCGCCGGGGATCAACACCATCGGCAGATGGCCGAAGCGCAGCGCGCCCATCAGCAGGCCCGGCACGATCTTGTCGCAGATGCCGAGCAGCGCCGCACCCTCGAACGTGCCGTGGGAGAGCGCGATCGCGGTCGACAGCGCGATCGTGTCGCGGCTGAACAGCGACAGCTCCATGCCGGGATAGCCCTGCGTCACGCCGTCGCACATCGCGGGCACGCCGCCCGCGACCTGCGCCGTCGCACCGACCTCGCGCGCCCAGACCTTCATCAGCTCCGGGTAGCGGTAATAGACCGCATGCGCCGACAGCATGTCGTTATAGGCGGTGACTATGCCGATGTTCATCGCCTGATGCTGCGACGTCAGCGTGTCGCGATCCTCGGGCGTACCGGCATAGGCGTGCGCCAGATTGGCGCAGCCCAGCCGGGGCCGCCCGACCCAGGTCTCCCGCTCGCGCTCGATCAGCGCGAGATAGGCCTGGCGGGACGGACGCGAGCGTTCGATGATGCGGTCGGTGACGGCGCTGACGGCGGGGTTCATGCGAGCCCTTTAGCGAGGAGCGACGCGGGCGCGAAGGTGCCGCCCGCGGCAACATGCGTATTCGGCCGCGTCAGGGCGCCCAGTGGATGTCGACCGGCAGCTCGACGTCGGCCAGCACGCGACCGATCGGATAGGGCGAGCCGGCGCCCTCCTTGATCGCATCCTCGATCACCTTGCGCTTGGCCGCACCCGTGACCGCGAGCAGCAGCGCGCGCGCGGTGACGATGCCCTGACGGCTGAGCGTGACGCGCGCCACCGGCGCCTCGGGCGGCAGCGGATCGGGCATGACGCCCAGCGCGCGGCGCTCCTTGGGCCCGTTCAGCGCTTCGTCGTAATCGGGGCCGGGGAAGATCGACGCGGTGTGGCCGTCGCCGCCGACGCCCAGCACGCACAGGTCGAGCGGCCAGTGCAGGTCCTGCAACAATGCATCGGCGGATCGGCCCGCGGCCTTGTAGTCCGGGGTCGCCTTGGGAACGATCGGGATGACGCGCGCGCCCTTGGGGATGAAGGTCTTGCCGAGCGCGGTGACGTTCGACAGCGCATCGCCCAGCGGCACGATCCGCTCGTCGCCGGGGATGATCGTCACGCGCTTCCAGTCGAGCTTCGCTTTGGCGAGCTTCTCATAGGCCGGCAGCGGGGTCTTGCCGCCCGCCAGCGCGATCACCGCCGAGCCGCGCGCGTCGATCGCGCTTTCGATGACGAACTGGATGTCGCCCGCGACCGCGTCCGCCAGCTCGGCGGCGTCGTCATATTCCCACCATTCGATTTCGGTCATGTCTTCTTCCTGTGGAACGCCACCCGTTCGCCCTGAGCGAAGTCGAAGGGCACGCGCGGCGCTTGGGCTTCGACTTCGCTCAGCCCGAACGGGGGTCAGGTCATTGAGTTGCTATCAATCGTCGACCCAGGTGACGCCGTCGCGCTCGGTCAGCGCGATCGCGGCGGAGGGGCCCCAGGTGCCGGAGGGGTAATGCTTCGGCTTGGTGTTGTTCGCCTTCCAGCCGGCGCGGATCGCGTCGGTCCAGATCCACTGCGCCTCCACCTCGTCGCGGCGGACGAACAGCGTCTGGTCGCCCTCGATCAGGTCCAGCAGCAGGCGTTCGTAGGCGATGCGGCGGCGGGTGCCGGCGAATTCGGCGTCGAGGCTGAGCTTGAGCGGCACCTCGCGCAGGCGCACGCCCTCGCGGTCGAGGCCGGGCTCCTTGGCCATCACCAGCAGCTCGATATATTCCTCCGGCTGGAGGCGGATGACGAGCATGTTGGGCTGGAGCAGCCCGCCGCGCCCGGCGAACATCGAGTGCGGCACCGGCTTGAACTGGATCGCGATCTCGCTGCGGCGCACCGGCATGCGCTTGCCCGTGCGCAGGTAGAAGGGGACGCCCTGCCAGCGCCAGTTGTCGATATGCGCCTTGATCGCGACGAACGTCTCGGTGTTGCTGTCGCGGCCGAGCTCCTCGTCGTAACCCTTGACGATCTCCCCCTTCGACGCGCCGCCGACATACTGGCCGGTGACGGTGCTGTGCGCCACCTCCTCCGGCGCGATCCGGCGCAGCGAGCGGAAGACCTTCGCCTTCTCGTCGCGGATGTCGGTGGGGTCGAAGCGCGCCGGCGGCTCCATCGCGATCAGCGCGACGAGCTGGAGGATATGGTTGGTGACCATGTCGCGCAGCGCGCCGGCGCCGTCGTAATAGCCTGCGCGATCCTCCAGCCCGACCGTCTCCGACACGGTGATCTGCACGTTGTCGATGCCCTGTGCGTTCCACACCGGCTCGAAGAAGGAATTGCCGAAGCGCAGGGCGAGGATGTTCTGCACCGTCTCCTTGCCGAGATAATGGTCGATGCGGAAGATCCGCTCCTCGGTAAAGGCCGCGGCGACGGTGTCGTTGATCTCCTTCGAGGAGGCCAGATCGTAGCCGAGCGGCTTTTCCAGCCCGATGCGGACGGTGGGACCGGCGAGGCCCACCTTCTGCAACCCCTTCACCGCGGCCTCGAACAGCGACGGTGCGGTCGAGAGGAAGATCGACAGGCCGCCGGACACGTCGCCGATCTTTTCCGCGAGCGGGGCGAAGGTGGCCTCGTTCGACAGGTCCGCGGACTGGAACTGCAGCCGCTGGAGGAAGGAGGCGATCTTGTCGGCATCCTTGCGATCGTCCGGCAGGAATTCGTCGAGCGCCTTCGACGCTTCCGCGCGGAAGCCGTCGTCGTCGAGGTCGGCGCGCGCGGAGCCGGTGATCGTCAGCCCCTCGGGCAGCAGGCCATCGGCGTGCAGCCCGAACAGCGACGGCAACAGCATGCGCCGGGCGAGATCGCCCGTGGCGCCGAATAAGAGCAGCTTGCCGACAGGATCGCGCTTCACCGGAATCTCCTAGCTGGGAGGATCAGAAGGGACGGAATTAGCAGGTCAGGCCGGCGACGGGATCGAGCCCGGCCATGATGTTCAGATTCTGCACCGCAGCCCCCGCCGCGCCCTTGCCCAGATTGTCCAGCGTGGCGACGAGGCGCGCCTGCGACCCGTCCGCCGCGGCGAAGACGCGCAGGTCGAGCCGGTCGGTGCCGGCATCGTGGGTGCCGATCAGCAGCTCGTCCGGGGCATCGTCGTGGACGCGCACCAGCGCGCTGCCGGCATAGGCGCGGTGAAGCGAATCGAGCAGTGCCGCGCGCGACGGGCGGCCCGGCATGGCGGCGAGGGGCAGCGGCACCTCCACGATCATGCCGCGATAGGCGCGCGTCACCATCGGCGCGAAGACGGGCGCGTAGGCGAGGCCGGCATGCTTCTGCATTTCCGGGATATGCTTGTGCGCGAGGGTGAAGCCATAGTCGCGGAAGGCGAGCCCCGCATCCTGCTCGAACCGCTCGATCAGCGCCTTGCCGCCGCCCGAATAGCCGGAGACGGCGTTGACGGTCAGCGGCCAGTCGGCGGGGATCAGCGCGTCGCGCACCAGCGGTGCGACCAGCGCCAGGAAGCCGGTCGGATAGCAGCCCGGATTGCTGACGAAGCGCGCGGTCGCGATGCGGTTCGCGTTCGCGGGGTCGAGCTCGGCGAAACCATAGGTCCAGCCGTCCGCGACGCGGTGCGCGGTGGAGGCGTCGATCACGCGGGTACGGTCGTTGGCGATCATCGCCACCGCGTCGCGCGCGGCATCGTCGGGCAGGCATAGGATGACGATATCGGCGGCGTTGAGCGCCTGCGCGCGCGCCGCGGCATCCTTGCGCTGCGCATCGTCCAGCGTGACGAGCGCGATCTCGGGCCGGTCGGACAGCCGCTCGCGGATTTCGAGCCCGGTAGTGCCGACGGCGCCGTCGATGAAGACCCGGATGCTCATACCGCCACCACCTCCGCATCGAGATAGCCGACCAGGCCGGCGCCGGTGGCGATGCCCCAGGCCACGCCGCCGGTGATGTCGAGCAGCTCGAACGGGTCGCCTGCGCGCAACCGCGCGACGACCGGCGAGGCGGCGTCGCGCCCCTCGCGCAAGGCCGCGTCGGCGCGCAGCGTGCGGCGGACGGGGGCGGCATAATGCGGCGCGAACACCTGGTCCGCCAGCCGCACGTCGGCGATGTCGGGGCGTACGGCGTGGATGCGGGGGTCGAGCGCGCGCGACCGTCCGGTCAGCGCGTATCCGTTACGCGTTGACGGCGCGGGCCGGTGGCGACGCGTCTCCGTCGCCGATGAACTGGCCGAACTCCTCAAGAAAATCTGCCCCTTCGGATGTGCGGGCGACGAAGATGTTGCGCTTGTCGCTGTCGTCGCGTTGGCGGCGCAGATAGCCGAGAGCGCCCAGCCTGTTCAAGGCGCGCGTCACGACGGGTTTCGAGACGTTCAGTATCCGCGCCAGACCGCGCACGGTGTGCGGGCCGGGGCGCAGATAGACCACCAGAAGAAGCGCCATCTGGCGGTTCGTGAGATCGGGTTCGCCCGACCGCACGTAGTCCACCAGCGCCTTCATCCACGAATTCAATTCCGGCTGAGCGAAAGCTGACACGTCCTCGTCCCGCCTTGTGCTGAAAGGGTTGCCGGTCCGTTCCGGCTCGACGCGATGGATAACGCCGTGTCGAACCAGTGGTTTCAGCCCTGTCATGATTTTACGACGGGTGCCCGGCGGTGCGCGCGGTTGATCCTTCTGCCGGGTCCGCCTATGTGGCGCCGGTCCGGGGCATGGCCGTCATCGCGTGCGCCGCTTCTTCACCTGTGGGATTCCGCGCGCGTCATGTTCACCTTCCTGCTCGTCGTTCAGGCCATCATCGCGGCTGCCCTCGTCACCGTGATCCTGATGCAGCGGTCGGAGGGCGGCGGGCTGACCTCGTCGGGCAGCCCGTCGGGGCTGATGTCGGCGCGCGGCGCGGCGGACTTCCTGACGCGCGCGACCGGCGTGCTGGCCGGGCTGTTCATCGCGATGAGCGTGCTGCTCGCCTTCATCGCCGCCAGCCGCAGCGGGACCACGGTCGACACCTCGCTCCAGCGCCGCGCGCCCGCCGCGCAGACGCAGCCGGTGCAGGCCCAGCCGCAGCCGGGCGCACCGGCCGCACCGGCGCCCTCGCCGGCGGACAACGGCGTCCCGCTCGCCAACTGATCCTCGTTTTATCGGCGCTTCGTCGCGCGCGGTGCACCGCGCGCGCTTGCGCTTGTTCGTGTTCAACGGTTAGGGGTTGCGTCCCATGGCGCGGTATATCTTCATCACCGGCGGCGTGGTTTCCTCGCTCGGCAAGGGTCTCATGGCGGCGAGCCTCGCGGCGCTGCTCCAGGCGCGCGGCTATCGCGTTCGTATCCGCAAGTTCGATCCGTATCTGAACGTCGATCCGGGCACGATGAGCCCGTATCAGCACGGCGAGGTGTACGTGACCGACGACGGCGCGGAGACCGACCTGGACCTGGGCCATTACGAGCGCTTCACCGGCGTGTCAGCGCGCCAGTCGGACAACGTCACCTCGGGCCGGATCTACAAGACGATCATCGAGCGCGAGCGGCGCGGCGACTATCTGGGCGCGACGGTGCAGGTGATCCCGCACGTGACGGACGCGATCAAGGCGTTCGCCCGGGCGGAGACCGACGACCTCGACTTCGTGCTGTGCGAGATCGGCGGGACGGTCGGCGACATCGAGTCGCTGCCCTTCATCGAGGCGATCCGCCAGCTGAAGAACGAGGTCGGGCGCGGCAATGCGATCAGCGTCCACGTCACGCTGGTGCCGTACATCGCCGCGGCCGGCGAGCTGAAGACGAAGCCGACGCAGCATTCGGTGCGCGAGATCGCGGCGCTGGGCGTGCAGCCGGACGTGATCGTCTGCCGCTGCGAACAGCCGCTGCCCGAGTCGGAGCGCGCGAAGATCGCGCTGTTCTGCAACGTGCCCGAGAGCGCGGTCATCCCCGCGCTGGATGCCAAGAGCATCTATGCGGTGCCGCTGCAATATCATGGCGAGGGCCTCGATTCGGAGGTGCTGCGCGCGTTCGGAATCACGCCCTCGTCCGCACCGGACCTGACCCGCTGGGACGAGATCGTCGAGCGGCTGATGCATCCCGAGGGCGAGGTGACGGTCGGCGTCGTCGGCAAGTATGTGGGCCTGCAGGACGCGTACAAGTCGCTGAACGAGGCGCTGGTCCACGGCGGCATCGCCAATCGGGTGAAGGTCAACATCCGCTGGATCGACGCCGAGCTGTTCGAGGGCGACGACGCGGAGATCGCGGCGCATCTGGAGCCGCTCCACGCGATCCTGGTCCCCGGCGCCTTCGGATCGCGCGGCGCGGAGGGCAAGATCGCCTCGGTCCGCTTCGCGCGCGAGCGGCGGGTGCCGTATTTCGGCATCTGCTTCGGGATGCAGATGGCCTGCGTCGAGGGCGCGCGCGATCTGGCGGGGATCGCGGCGGCGTCGTCGACCGAATTCGGGCCGACCGAGGAGCCGGTCGTCGGCCTCATCACCGAATGGATGACCGAGCGCGGGCTGGAGCAGCGCGCGGAGAACGGCGACCTGGGCGGCACGATGCGGCTGGGCGCCTATGAGGCGAAGCTGACCGGCAACAGCGTCGTCTCCTCGATCTACGGCAGCGACACGATCAGCGAGCGGCATCGCCACCGCTACGAGGTGAATACGAAGTATCGCGACGCGCTGGAGGAGGGCGGGCTCGTCTTCTCCGGCATGTCGCCCGACGGCACGCTGCCCGAGATCGTCGAGCGGCCGGATCATCCGTGGTTCGTGGGCGTCCAGTTCCACCCGGAGCTGAAGAGCAAGCCGTTCGAGCCGCATCCGCTGTTCGCCAGCTTCATCGCCGCCGCGGTCAAGCAGAGCCGCCTCGTCTGACGACGTCGCGGTAGGCAATCGGTTGCGGGAGGCGTAAGGGGGGCCATGCTTCAGGCCAGCCCCGGATTTTCTGTGTCCACCCGCCCCGCCGCGATCGCGCGCTGGCTGCACCTCGTCGCGGCGCTGATCGTCGCGATGGTGGTGGTCGGGGGCATCACGCGGCTGACCGAATCGGGGCTGTCGATCACGCAGTGGAAGCCGATCAGCGGGATCGTCCCCCCGCTGAACGAGGCGCAGTGGCAGGCCGAGTTTGCCAACTACCAGCGCATCCCGGAGTATCAGGAGCTGAACCGCGGCATGACGCTGGCCGGGTTCAAGGCGATCTTCTTCTGGGAATATGTCCACCGCCTGCTGGGCCGCGTGATCGGGCTGGCGTTCGCGATCCCGCTGATCGGGTTCGCGGTCACGCGGCGTATCCCGCGCGGCTATGGCTGGCGGTTGAGCGCGCTGCTGGCGCTGGGCGGGCTGCAGGGCGCGATCGGCTGGTGGATGGTCGCATCGGGCCTGTCGGTGCGCACCGACGTCAGCCACATCCGGCTGGCGGTGCATCTGTCGACCGCGCTGTTCATCCTGGGCGGGATCGTGTGGACCGCGCGCGACCTGCGGCTGCTGGCGGTCAATCCGCTGGCGCGGCCCGCGGCGTTGCGCGGCGGACCGGCGCTCGCGCTGGCGGCGCTGGCGGTGCAGATCGTCTTCGGCGCGTTCACCGCGGGGCTGGACGCGGGCTATGCCTTTTCCAGCTGGCCGCTGATGGGCGACGCGCTCTTCCCCGCGGGCGTGCCGATGCTGTCGCCGGCGTGGAGCAACGCGGTCGACAATCCGATCGTGGTGCAGTTCATCCACCGCTGGCTCGCCTTCGTCGCGGCGGGCGCGCTGGTGTGGCTGGCGCTGCGCGCGCGCGCGGCGCGAGCCGGCGGGGTGGCCGGGGTACTGGTGGCGCTGGTGGGCGTGCAGATCCTGCTGGGGATCGCGACGCTGCTCAGCGGCGTGCAGATCGTCATCGCGGTCGCGCATCAGGCGAATGCCGCGCTGCTGCTGATCGCGGCGGTGACGGCGGCGCATGCGGTGGGTGCACCGCGTCGGTGAGGCGGGGGGCGGTGAGGCCGGGGGCGGTGAGGCCGGGGGCGGTGAGGCGGGCGGCGGTATGGCTGTTGCCGGCGACGCTGCTGGTCGCCGCGCCCGCCGCCGCGCATTTCGCGCCGCCGGTGGGGCGCGACCTGTGGCTCGACCGTGTCGAGGTGCGGGACGACGGCCGCGGCGTGCGCACGTTGCGCGCGGCGCGGCGCGTGCGGTTCGAGCGCGCGGGCAAGGGCTATGTGGCGGTGATGGCGGTCGACCCGGCGCGGGTGGAGGACAGCCGCGGCGATCATTCCCCCTATGTCGCGCTGGTGCGAACGCTGGCCGCGCCGATCGCGGTCGAGCTGGATGCGGCGGGGCAGATGGTGCGCGTACGCGAAGCGGACGCGGCCTGGGCGCGGCTGCGCGGCGTGATCGCGGGGCCGTCGCCGGATGCGGCACGGGCGGCGGCGCTGCGGGTGCATGACGCGACCGGCGCGGCGGAGCGGGACGCCGCGCTGGCGGGTCCGCTGCTGGCGGTGCTGGGGGCAGGCGATGCCGATCGCGCGCCGGGCGTGCGCGCGGTGGCGCTGCCGGCCGGGGCGACGGGCACGGGGACGCTTGCGGGCACCGAGCGGACTGCGCGGCAGGGCGCGCGTACCGTGCTGGAGATCGATGCCAGCGGCACGATCGACACCGCGCAGGGCGCCTCCGAGGTGACGCTGTTCCGCCGTCGCACGATCGACCGCGGTACCGGATTGTCGCTGGAGACGGTCGAGAAGCGCACCTCCACGGCGTCGGACGGCGGGGTGCTGCGCAACGAGGTGACGGTGACGATCAAGCCTGCGGTATCATAATACCCGTCAGGAATGCGCCGGGAATCTTGACTTCGCAGCCGTCCATCGGCATTGGCAGCCGCAGCGGCGCGCACGTCCGGCGGGATGGCGCGTCTTTTCGTTTTGAACGCGGATATAAGGTCACTGGCCCCATGAAGGCGCTGATGAAGACCACCAAGGCGGCCAAGCCGCACGAGGTGGAGAAGAAGTGGCACATCGTCGACGCGACCGACCTGGTGGTCGGGCGTGCGGCGGTCGTGATCGCCAACGTGCTGCGCGGCAAGCACAAGCCCAGCTTCACCCCGCACGTCGATTGCGGTGACAACGTCATCGTCATCAACGCGGACAAGGTGCGCTTCACCGGCAACAAGCTGGGCCAGAAGGTCTATTACAAGCACACCGGCTATGCCGGCGGCATCAAGGGCATCACCGCTGCCAAGGTGCTGGAGGGCCGCTTCCCCGAGCGCGTGCTCGAGAAGGCCGTCGAGCGCATGATCCCGCGCGGTCCGCTGGGCCGCCAGCAGATGCGCAACCTGCGCATCTTCGCCGGTGCGGAGCATCCGCACGAGGCGCAGAACCCCGAAGTCCTCGACATCGCGGCCATGAGCCGCAAGAACAAGGTGGGCGCATAATGTCCGACAACCGCCAGTCCCTCTCCGATCTGGGCGCGGCGCTCCAGCAGCAGCGCGAGACCGCGGTCGAGCAGGCCGACACCTCCGCCGAGGCGTATCTGTCGGGCCAGACCGACGAGCCGGTGCAGCGCGCACCGCTGCGCGCGCAGGAGCTCGACAAATACGGTCGCGCCTATGCCACCGGCCGCCGCAAGGATGCGGTCGCGCGCGTCTGGCTGAAGCCGGGCTCGGGCAAGATCACGATCAACGGTCGCGATCAGGAGATCTATTTCGCGCGTCCGACGCTGCGTCTGGTCATCAACCAGGTGTTCGGCATCACCGAGCGCGAGGGTCAGTATGACGTGATCTGCACCGTCAAGGGTGGCGGTCTGTCGGGTCAGGCCGGCGCGGTGAAGCACGGCATCAGCCAGGCGATCACCAAGTACGAGCCGACGTTGCGCGCGCCGGTGAAGGCCGCGGGCTTCCTGACCCGCGATCCGCGCGTCGTCGAGCGCAAGAAGTACGGCCGCGCGAAGGCACGTCGCAGCTTCCAGTTCTCGAAGCGCTAAGGTGTGGGCGCTCGTGGATTGCCCACCCAATCCACGAGGTCGCCACGGCGGGCGGCAGCGTCGGCATGGCCGACGATGTCCGACGGCGTGTCGGTCCGGCCGATGGTACGAAGGGGCGGTCCGGCGACGGGCCGCCCTTTTCGTTGATGTCGCTGGTGAGGGGCTATTCCGGGCGATGGCGCGGACGAAGCGGGGCCCCGGAACAGGTCCGGGGTGAAGGGGGGGTGTCGGGTGGCTGGCGAGAGGCTCAAGGTACGGGGCGGTCTGGGGATGGGCCGCGGCCTGTACCCCGGCCTTCGCGGAACGTTGGCGATAGGAGTGCAGCGGCGCCGAGCCACGCCGTGCTCCTGCGGAGGCAGGAGCCCGGGGCCACGCAGAGCAACGCCTTGTGAGATCTGCAACCCTGGGCTCCTGCCTGCGCAGGAGCACGGTTGACACTCTTGCAAGGGTCTCGCCTTCGCCGGGCAACCAAGGGCGCGTGAACCGATTGGTGAGCTTTCGCGCCTAGTGCGGCCAGCATGGTGACGGCTGCGATCATCGATGAAGGCGGGTGGGACACGATCGCAGGGGCGTGGGATTCGCTGGCCGACGAGGCGGTGGTGGCCAATCCCTTCTATCGCCGCGACGTGGTGGCGGCATGTCGCGGCCTTCGCGAGGCCGGGACGCCCCGTCTGCTGGCGGTGCGTGACGGCGATGCGCTGCTGGGTGTCCTGCCGATCGCGACGCGGCGGAAGGGCGGTATCGCGCTCAGCGTCGAGAATTGGGACCAGCGCGTCCGGGCGCTGGGCGAGCCGCTGGTACGTGGCGGACGGGAGCAGGCGTTCTGGGGCGCCGCGCTGCCGGTGCTGGCGCGGGGGCCGGGGCATTTCCTGCGGCTGTCGGCGCTGGATGCGGACAGCGCGTCGACGCGAGCACTGATGGCGATGACGCGCTGCACCGTGACGCGGCGCTATGAACGCGCGGTGCTGGAGCGTGGTTTGTCGAGTGCGGAACACGCGGCGCGACACGTTCGCGGCAAGGTGTTGAAGGAACATCGCCGCCTGCGCGCGCGACTGGCGGAGCGGGGCGCGCTCCGGTTCGAGCGACTGGCGCCGGAAGAGGCCGCGGGCGCGTGGATCGACACCCTGTTCGCGCTCGAAACCTCTGGCTGGAAGGGGCGCGAAGGGGTGGCGGCGGCAGCCGATCCGGCGACGGAGCGATGCTTCCGCGCGATCCTGACGGACGCGCACGCGCGCGGTGCGCTCGATTTCCACCGGATGACGGTGGGCGATGCGACGATCGCGATGCTGGCCAATGTGGAAAGCGGGGACGAGTCGTTCCAGCTCAAGATCGCCTATGACGAGGAATGGGCGGCCTTCTCGCCCGGCGTGCTGATCGAGATGGCGTATCTGGAGCACGCGCTGGACGTGCGGGGGCTGGCGCGGGCCGATAGCTGCGCGCGCGCGGGCCATCCGATGATCGACCGGCTGTGGCCGGCGCGGCGCACGATCGTCTCGCTCGCGGTCCCGTTCGACAACGTGCGGTCGCGGCTGATGTGCCGCGGGATCGAGGCGTGGCGGCGGCGTCGCGCGAACAGGAGGGAACAGGCATGACCGATCACCGCTGCTTCGCGCCGCGCGGGCTGGAGGCGTTCGCGGCCGCGTATCCCGGCGGGCCGGCTGCCGTGCGGCACCGCCTCCACGACCATCCGCTGTTCGCGCAGGAGGCGCTCGCACAGCTGGCGGAGCGGCTGCCCGAGAGCCATGTCGAGCACAGCTTCGGCAATCTGGCGGTCGATCAGGACCCGGCCGGGGTCCGCCGCGCGGCGATGCCGGTGGGGGAGATCGTGCGGACGATCGACGACAACGGCTGCTGGATGGTGCTGAAGAAGGTCGACGTCGATCCGGCCTATGCCGCGCTCATCGATGCGTGCCTGGGAGAATTGGCGCCGGTGACGGAGCCGCGGACGGGCGCCTGTCGCCGGCGCGAGGCGTTCATCTTCCTGTCGTCGCCGAACTCGGTGACGCCGTTCCACATGGACCCGGAGCATAATATCCTGCTCCAGATCGCGGGTACGAAGACGATGCGCGTCTATCCCGCCGGCGACCTGTCGATCGTGCCCGCGGAGGTGCACGAGGCGTTCCACCGCGGCGGGCGGCATCGCAACATGCGGCACGACCCCGCGTTCGACGCGAAGGCGCAGGATCACCGGCTGGCGCCGGGCGACGCGGTGTACGTGCCGGTGAAGGCGCCGCACTGGGTGCAGAACGGGCCGACGCGGTCGGTATCGTTCAGCATCACGTGGCGATCGGACGAGAGCGACGGCGAGGCGCGGCTACACCGCGTCAACCAGCGACTGCGCCGGGTGGGCTGGACGCCGGCAGCGCCGGGCGAGAATCGCGCCGCGGATGCGGCGAAGGTGACCGCGCACCGCGTGGCCAAGAGCGCGACCGCGACCGCGCGGCGGCTGCTGGGGCGGGAGCGTGAGCGGAGCGCCTACTAGATTTGCGGATCAACGCCCGAGGGCACTCCCCAACCCTGGGCTCCTGCGTTCGCAGGAGCACGTCAGCCGAAGAACAGGTCGAGCTGGCGGCGGGCGTTCTTCGCCAGGTCGAATTCCCGCTCGACATGCGCGCGGCCGCGGCGGGCCATGGCGAGCGCGGCGTGCGGATCGCGGTGGACCCGCAGGAGGGCGTCGGCGAGCGCGCGCGGATCGCCGGGGGGGATCAGCAGGCCGGTGTCGCCGTCGCGAATCAGCTCGGGGATGCCGGAAATCGCGGTGGTGATCGCGGGGCGCTGATAGGCCAGCGCCTCGATCATGACGTTCGGGATGCCCTCCTGCCGACCGTTCGGGCCGATCACGCTGGGGGCGACGCAGACGCTGGCGTCGGCATAGGCCTGTGCCACCACCTCGAACGGCTGTGCGTCGCGGAAACGGACGCGCTCGGACAGGCCCAGGGCGGCGGCGCGGCGCTGTAGCGCGTCGGCATCGGGGCCGTGGCCGATCAATTCGCAGCGCCAGTCGCCGAGCGCGGGGCCGACGAGCGCGAGCGCGTCGAGCAGGTGCGCGACGCCCTTCTTTGGCTCCAGCGCGCCGACGTAGAGGATGCGGAAGGGATCGCGCGACGGGGGTGTCTCCACGGGCGCGATGCGGGCGACGTCGACGCTGGAATGGATGACGTGGACCGCGCGGTCGGCGAGGACCGGGACGGTGCGGCGCAGGAAATCGCGGCCGAAGTCGCTGACGGTGCGGACCGCGGCGGCCTCGCCCAGCTTCTGCGGCAACAGCGCCTGGGTGCGGAAGATGTCGTGCGCGCGGCAGCTGACCGAATAGGGCAGCCCGCCCGCGCGGCGGCCGAGCCAGGCGGCGGTGGCGGGATGGCCCGCGAACTCGGCATGGACATGCGTCGCACCCCAGGCGCGCGCATCGGCGGCGATCGCCAGCGCCTTGGGGAGCATCGCGAGCGACTTGGCGGCGATCTTCGGGTGGCGGCGATAGGCCCACAGCATCTGCGCGACCCCCGCCAGGACCGCGGGGCGCAGCGCGCGCAGCATCGCGCCCGGTTGCCAGAAGCCGATGTCGCGCACGCGTTCCCTGAGCGGCGCGGCGAAGCCGTGGAGCGGCTGACCATGGCGCCAGGGGGCGATGTGGTACAGCCGCACCTCCACCCCGGCGGCGAGGAAGGCGGTGAGATCGCGGTAGATGAAGGTTTCGGTCGACTTCGGAAATTCGGTGACGATGACGGCCAGCTTCACGCGGCTTCTCCTGGACGGGATGAGAGCCGCCCGGACTGGATCGCGATTCCGGCGATCAGCCACAGATAGCGCAGGTCCTTGTGCGGCATGAAGAAGCACGCGACCATCAGCCCGGCGAGCGCGATGCCGGCGGCGCGCGCGGTGCGGCGCAGGACGGGGTCGATGCTGCCCGCGCCGCGCCAGGCGGCGCGCAGCGCATGGCCGAGCGTCGCGGCGAACAGCAGGAAGCCGATCGCGCCCAGCTCCGTCGCGGCGTCGAGATAGGTGTTGTGAAGCTCGCGCGGGAACGGCTCGCGCCCGGGCATCCAGCGATAGGCGTCGGTGACGTAATAGAGCGGGAAGTTGCCGGGGCCGACCCCCCATACGGGCGATTGCTGGAACAGGTCCCAGCCGATGCGCAGGTAGCTGATGCGGCGGTAGAGCGTCGGATCCTGTCCGAAGTCGCCGATCGCGGTGAAGCGGTCGACGAGCGTGGGGGGCAGGAAGGGGACGGCGCCGAGCAGCGCGACGATGCCGCCGACGACCAGCAGCGGGAAGAAGCCGCGGCGGCGGAAACCCAGCGCGATCAGCGCGGCGCCCGCGGCGAGTCCGATCAGCGCGCTGCGGGCGGACATGAAGACGAGCGCCAGCGCACCGGCCGCGACGAGCGCGGCGAGGGGCCAGCGCCAGCGCCGCTCGCCGGAGAAAAGCCAGGCGGCGGCGATCAGGATCGACACCAGCAGCATCTGCGCCGCGGTGGTGGGATTCTCGTCCGAACCGCCGGCGGAGCGGGCCACGCCCTCGAACCCCGCGGTGGTGGCGGCGACCGAGGTGGAAAGGAGGCGCGCGTGGGTGTGATGCTCGACCAGCACGATCGCGGCGGAGACGGCACCCGCGGCGACGATCGCGCAGAGCACGGCGCGCAGGCGTACGGGCGTGTCGGCGATGATGAAGAGGCAGAAAGCCGGCAGCAGCGCGGCGGCGAGCTTGCCGAGATAGGTCAGCCCCTCCGACTGGTGGCGCGACAGCGCCCAGCAGAACACGGCCCAGCAGAACAGGGCGGCGACCAGCCGCGCGCCCATCGTCTCGCCCAGGCGACGCGATGCGCCGGGCAGCAGCAGCATCGCGCCGGTCGCCGCGACCAAAGCGCCGAGCAGCAGCGGGGTGGTGCCGATCGGCGAATAGGCGGAGAGGCGGTTGCCGAGCGCATCGAGCTGGGTGAGGACGGCATAGACCAGCAGCGGCACGAGTGCGAGCGCACGGACCTGCGCGGTCGCGCTGCCCGTCACGCCGCCGTGCGCGTCAACCGTGGAAGCGGACGACATGGGCCGCGATCGGCAGTTCGTCGGATACCGGCCCGTCTGCGGCGAGCAGCAGATACGTGTCGCGCGGTAGCCGATCCAGCGCGTCGCGGTCGGTCGCGCCCAGATACAGGAAGGCGGGACCGCCGCCGGGGCGGTCCGCGTCGGGACGGGTGGCATCGACGACGCGCAGGTTCGGTGCGCGGTCGCGGACCATCGCATAGGCGATTTGCGCCAGCCACTGTGCCGCCTGCGCGTCGTCCAGCGCGCCGACCGCGATCGTCCCCTGCGTCGGCAGCGCGCCGAGCCAGGGTTCGACGAGCGCGATGACCGCGGCGAGTTCCGCGGCGGCATAGGTGGCGCCGTCGACGGGCGCGGGAAGCGGGTGCGGGAAGAGGTGGTGGACGGTCGCGGGGGCGCGGGCGAGCGCGGTGTTGCCCGCGACGATGGGGCGACCCATGGCGGGCGCGGGCGGCCTGATCGGGTGGACGTCGGCGGAAGCGCGCGTCTCCGGCTCCACCTCCGCCTCCACCTCCACCTCCACCGTGGCTTCACGGGGAATGGCGGGGCCGAGCAGCAAGAGCGCACAGGCCGCCAGCGCGCAGCCCGCGACGAAGCCGAGCGCGGTGTTGAGGAAGACCTTCGGGCTGCTGCGCGTCAGCGGCGGGACGGCGCGCTCGATCAGCTGGATACGCGGGCCGTTGGACAGATTGTCGGTCTGGCTGAAGCTGACGCGTTCGGTGAGCGCGGTCACCTCCTGCTGGAGGGCCGCGGCCTGATCGTCGAGCGCCTTGATGCGATCCTCGTAGCCGCCGAGCGATGCGATCTGGCGGTCGAGCTGGCCGATGCGCGCCTGACGGATCGCGACCGAGCGTTCGAGCCCGGCGGCGCGGGGCGCCTCGACCGCCAGCGTCTGTTCCAGCACCGATTGCGCGGAGGACAGCTTGCCGCCGGCCTGGCGGCGCAGTGCGGCGACCTGGCTCTTCGCCGAGTCGAGCGTGGCGCGGTCGGTGGTGAGCTGCGCCTGTTCGGTCAGCCGCGCCTCCAACAGCGACTGTTTCTGGCGATCGACATCGACGACGCCGATCGAGGATTTGAGATCGCGCGACTGGCGCAAGGTAGCGGCGAGCGCGGCGCGCTTCGCATCGAGGCGCTGTTCGAGCGAGCCGGCGAGCTGCTGCCCGCTGCTGCGCGATTCGCGGACCGCGCGCGCGATGATCGCGTCCGACAGCGCGTTGGCGAACCAGGCGGCGGAGGCGGCGTCGTCCCATTCGACCGACAGGCGCAGCAGGTACGTGCCCTCGACCGTCTCGATCGTGGTGCCCTTCACCAGCGCGGCGATCAGCTGTTCGCGCAATGGTACGATCGGCGCCTCGCCGTAGTTGAGGATCGCCCAGATGCGCGACGGGGAGAGGGGATTGGGCTGTGAATTGGCGGCGATCCAGGTGGGCAGGTCCTTGCTCGCGGCGCGTGCCTGATCCGCCATCCAGTGGTCGACCAGCGGCGCCACGACCGGGCGGGTGTGCGCGAATTCGCCGTAGGTGCCGAGCAGCACGCCGCCGCCGTCGAAGGTGCTGCCGCGCACGAAGTGCGTCGCATAGCCCAGCTCCTCCGCGGTGGGGGTGATGTTGAGCCGCGCCGCGGCCTGGAACTTCGGCCTGGCCGCGAGGTAGAAGGTGCTGACGCCCCAGGCGGCGAGCGTGCAGGCGACGACGATCGCGCTCAGCAGCCGCCAGCGCGAGAGCACGATGCGCAGATAGGTCGCGCCGATCCCCATCAGGGCTGCACGATCTGGATCGCGGAGCCGATGTTGACGCCGTTGAAGCCGATGATCTGGCGGATCTGGCGCGCGCGGTCGACGTCGCGCGCGATCGCGGTGGGAGGCACGATCAGGACGGTATAGGGCGGCAGGAAGTCGACCGGCGTGGTCGCGCCGTGAAGCGTGGCGGACAGGTCGAGCATCCGCGCCTCCAGCCGGTCGCCGATCGGGGTGAGCGCGACGACGCGCGACAGGTCGGCGTCGCGGTTGCCGCCGCCAGCCCGCGCGATCCCCTCGAACGGGGTGGTGCCGTCGCGGTAGGGGAAATTGCCGGGCTTCGCGACCTCGCCCAGCACGAAGATCTCCTGCGGGGGCGGGGGGCGATTGTATTCGAGGAGCGCGACCGAGACCTCCGGCCGTGCGAGCTTCGCGGCATAGGCGGCGCGCAGGCGGGTCTGGAGCATGGCGGTGGTCAGCCCGCGGATCGGCAGGGGATCGAGCAGCGGCGGGCTGATCGCACCCGACAGCGCCACGCGCTGATCGGTGTTGAGCGCGGGCGTGTAGGGGAAGGTGAGGCGGACGAGGTCGCCGGCGTGGAAATCGCCGTCCTGATCGAGCCGTGCCTCCACCATGCGCGAGGCGGCGCGGGCGAGATCGAGCGAGGGGGCCGTCAACGCGACCTGCGGCGCGGGGGCGTAGCGGACCGGGCCGGCGCAGGCGGCAAGAGCGAGGGCCGGCGCCAGAAGGAGAGAGCAGGGAAGGAGGCGACGCATGCGCCGGCTATCGCAGCCGCGCGTAACTTTACCCTTAACCCGCGATGGCCCGTGCCAGCGCGGCGAACTGTGCGGTCGAGGTGCCGATAGTGTAGCGCGCGGCGGTGACGCGCGCGGCCGCGCGCACCGCGTGGCGGCGCGGGGCGTCGGCCAGGAGCGCGGCGATGCGCGCGGCGAGTGCGGCTGCGTCATCGGGGTCGGCGAGGAAGCCGTTCACGCCGTCATCGATGAACGTCTCGGGCCCGCCGGCGCGGGTGGCGAGGACGGGGGTACCCTGCGCCATCGCCTCGATCAGGACGTTGCCGAAGCCCTCGCGACGGGAGGATGAGACGAACAGGTCGGCGTCGGCGAGCGCGGGGGCGAGGTGCGCGGTGTGGCCGGCGAGGGTCACGGGGGACTGCCGGTCGGCGATGCGGCGGGCGAGGTCGCGTCGCAGCGGGCCGTCGCCGTGGATCGTCAGCGTGGCGCCCGGGACCAGCGCCATGGCGTCGATGAGGGTGTCGAACCCTTTGGCGGGGACGAGGCGGCCGGCGGCGACGAGGCGCCGGCCGTGTGTCGCGGGGGGGAGCGGGGCGGGGGCGTCGGCGAGGACGGGGTTGGGAATGACCGCGACGCGGGCGTGGCGGATCGCCTGCGCGATGGCAGGGGTGGGCACGGCGATCGCGACGGCGTGGCGATGGAGCGCGGCGGTGGCGATGCGGCGCGCGAGCGGCCACTTCGCCTCGCGCGCGAAGGCGTCGGGGGGCGTGTGTTCGGAGACGATCCGCGGCACGCGCGTCGGCGCGGCGAGCGAAGCGAGGTTCATCGCGCTGGTGGCGGAATAGGCGAGGTCGATGCGGTGCGCGGCGAGCGCGCGCGCGATGCGCCACGGGCGGGTCAGCGCGCGCCGCCCGCCCAATGCGATCACCGGCACGTCGGGAGCGAGCAGCGGGAGGAAGTCGCCCTCGACCCGGCCCAGCATGACGACGGGGGCGAAGTCGGCGCGGTCGAGCGCGTTGGCCCAGTTGACGACGACCCGCTCCGCGCCGCCCGCGCGCAGGTGCGGCAGCAGGAAGGCGATACGGATCATGGGCGGATCATGCGCGGCGGCGCTTGTGGCGGGCGAGCAGCGCGGGGGCGAGCGCGCGCAGCTGGGCGACCTCCGGTACGCGCAGCGCGAGGGCCGCGGCGGCGTAGCCGGCGACGACGATGGCGCCGAGGAGGCCGAGCAGCGCCAGTTCGGCGACCGTGCTGCGTGGTGCGGGGAGCAGCGCCAGCAGCGCAGACCCTGCCAGCGCGGCGACCGCGGCACAGAGGAGGCAGCGGGCGAGTTCGAGCAACTGGCGCGCGAGGTGGAAATGGTGGAAGCGGCGCACCGCGACCGCTTCCGCGACGACGAAGGTGAGCGCGGTCGCACCCGCCGCGGCCCAGGCGATGCCGCCCGCGCCCCAGACCGGCGCGGCGATGCCGACCAGACCGGCGCGGAGCGCAAGGCCCAGCACCGCGATGACGGTCAGGTCGCGCAGGCACGGACGGTGCGGATCGGCGTAGATGGCGGAGGTGATCGCGCTCATCGGCGCCAGGAACACCGCGGCGGCGGCATAGCCGGCGGTGCAGGCGGCGGCGGAGGCGATGGCGGCGGCGTCGAACTTGCCGTGGCCGAACAGCGCCGCCACCATCAGCGGCGCGCCCAGGATCATGCCGACCGATACCGGCGCCTGCGCGAAGAGGACGAGGCGCTGGAACCGCTCGATCCCCGCGGCGGCGGCGGCGCGGTCACGCTGCTGCACGGCGTGGATCAGCTCGGGCGCGAGCACGGTCGCGAGGCTCGACATGACGAGGCCAGGGATCAGCGACACGAGCCGCGCGCCATATTCGAGCGCGGCGACGCCGCCATCCGCGGTCGTGGAGGCGAAGGCGAAGTCGATGAGCGACGACGCCTGGAAATAGCCGTTGAGGACGACCGCGGCGAGCAGCCCGCCGCCGACGGCCGGGGTCGGCAGGGCGGCGGCGGGGGCATCCGGCGCCGACCGCGCAGGGCACACGATCGACCAGGCGCCCGCGAGCAGGATCGCGAAGCCGACGACACCGCTCGCCAGCATCGTCCAGGCACCCGCGACGATGCCGAGCGGCGGGACCAGCAGCGCGAGCACCAGCACCAGCAGCGCGCGCTGGAGCAGGTTCGTGCCCTCGCTGAGGCCGTAGCGGCGGCGTGCCTGAAGCACCGCGGCGAGCAGCGAGGCGATGACCGCGAGCGGGAGAAGCGGCATCATGATCGCCATCATCCGTGCGGTCAGCGCATGCTGCGCGCCGCGGAAGCCCGGCGCGAACAGGTGGACCAGGACGCCGGGGATCAGGATGCCCGCGAGCATCACCATGCCGAACGCGGCGAAGAACCACGTCAGCCGGCGTGGCAGGATGGCGAGCGTCAGCGGCGCGCCCCGATCGGCGGCGGCGATGACCGGGGGGAGCGCCACCTGGCCCACCAGCTTGCGGATCGTATCCGCGAACCCGACCGTGGTGCGCCGCGCGAGGAAGAAGGCGTCGAGCTGCCCCGACGCGCCGAAGCGGTTGGCGAGCAGCACCGAGACGAGAAACGACAGCAATGTGTCGACCCCGCGGATCGCCGCCACCAGCCCGGCGGAGCGCGCCAGCGTGGCGAGCGAGCTGCGCGTGCGCGGCGGGGCGACCGCGGCGTCAGCCACGGCGGCGCCAGGCGCGATACGCCTGTCGCGCGCCGAACAGCAGATGGTGCGCGAGCGGATCGAGCACCGCCATCTGCATCGGGGGCATCACGCGGCGATGGGGAGCGAAGGCCGATTTGAACTGCGCGCGCCCGGCCTCGCCCGCGTCCTGCGGTTCGTCGAGCGGCAGTCCCGCGAGGTCGTAGCCGGCGCACCCCTGCGCGCGGGCGCGGCGCATCGCCTCCCACAACAGCGGATAGCCGGGCGATACGCCGTCGCGATCGCTGGTGGCGAGCGACAGCCAGATCGCCTCGTCCGCCTGTCGCACGAAGCCGTGCGCCCCGATCGCCACCCCGTCGCGCTCGGCGAGCAGCAGGTCGCCGCCGCATGCCGCGACCAGCGCCGCCTGTCCGTGCGCGTCGGGTTGCCCGCTGATGTCGTAGCCGGGGCGCGCGGCGGCGAAGTCGTCGAGGACGCGCTGGTAGGCGGCGAGATCGCGCGCGCCTGTGGCGGTGCGCACCGTGATGCCGGCCCTCTGCGCGCTGCGCAGTGCACGGCGCGCGCGCTGGCGGAAGCCGGCGAGCACATCCTCCTCGGGCTTGTCGAGCCAGACGATGCCGGTCGCCTGATGCAGCGATTGCTGGTCGTGCGGAAGCGGGGCGAAGCCGTAGCCGCGCAGCGCCTCGGTCATGACGGGCAGCGCGCGACCGCGGACGCGCGGGGCCAGCTGCACGGTGCAGCAGCCGGCATCGCGCAGCGCGTCGAGCAGCGCGGACAGCGTTTCCGCGAAGCGCGCGGGATCGTGGACGACCGGCCCGCGCTGGATCGTGGCCAGCCACCGGCCGAAGCCGAGCCGGGTGGTGCGGATCACCGCCGCGCCGATCGGTCCGTGCGCGTCATGATGGAAGAACCAGCGCCATCCGCGCCTGGCCGACGCCGGCGCCGCCGCGGCCCAGGCGCGCGTCTGCTGATAGGCGGCAAAGGGGGCGTCGCGCAGGAACGCGTCGAACGCCGCCGCCTCCTCGGGCGTGGCGAGGGTGGTCAGGGCACTGCCGGATACGGCGCCGTCGAGGGGGGAGGAGGAGAGGTCCATTCACGAATTCTTGGGAAGCATGCGCCTAGTCCGCGGGTGACCGGAAGCCGGCTGGTAATCGGGGACGACTTGCAGAGTGGTTAAATGCTGACCGTCGCGCCGGGCGCACCCTTCCACCTCCAGCACGGCTGGTTCGACAGCTGGTCGGCGGCGTTCGGCGCCATTGAGGATGTCGGCGGCGTGATGGTGGTGCGCGATGCGCTGGCGATCGGCCCGGTGCGCTGGCCGCGGCTGCGCAGCGCGACGAACCCGCACAGCATCCGCTTCGATATCTCGCCCGACGTGGCGGTGGACGACGACCTGCCCCGCCGGTTGTTGCGCGCGGCGCGCGGCGGGGCGGTGCAGATCGACTATCTGGAGGAAGAGGCGCGGCTGCTGGCGGCGGCGCGCGGCTGGAGCCCGCGGCACCGCGTCGCGATCCGGGCGCATGCGCTGTCGCCGGTGACCGACTGTCGCGCGGGCTATTCGGCGTGGCTGGCGGCGCGCAGCAAGCGCATCCGGCAGCGACTGCGGATCGGACATGCCGCGCTGGTGGAGGCGCGGGGGATGCGGTTCGAGGTGCGGCGCGATGTCGGGCCCGAGTTGCTGACGCAGCTGTTCGCGGTCGAGCGATCGGGGTGGAAGGGGCGGGCGGGCACGGCCATCGCGGACGATACGGCGACCGCGACCTTCTACACGCTGCTGGCGACGCGGGCCGCGGCGGCGGGCGCGCTGCGGGTGGCGCTGCTGTGGGACGGCGTGCGGCTGGTGGCGTTCGAATTCGGCATCCTGTGCGGGCGGCGGCTGGCGCTGATGAAGGTCGGCTACGACGAGGCGCTGGCCGATTTCTCGCCCGGCTACGTACTGGCGGGGCTGCATATCGCGGCGGCGTGCGCGGATCCGGCGATCGACTGGTACGACAAACTGGGCAACGGGCTGACCCCGGCGCCGTACAAGCTGCGCTTCGCGGACGGATGCGACACGCTGTACCGCGTCACGCTGTACCCGCGCGGCCCGGTCGGGGCGGCGTGGGCGACGGCGGACCACCTGCGCGCGCGCGCCAAGGCGTGGCGCGACGCCCGCAAGGCGGCGGCATGACGCGGCGGCAGGAACGGCGCGCGCGGCTGCTGCGCTGGGCGGGGTGCGTGGCCGCGGGGGGCGCTGCGGGCGTGCTGACGGGCGGCTGGTGGGGGCTGGTGCCCGCCGTACTGGGGCTGGCGATCGGGCACCGCGCGATGATCGCGGCGCCGGGGGTGGCGGTGCTGACCTATCATTCGGTCAGCACCGATGCACGCTGGCTGCCATGGTCGCGCGAGATCACGGTGCATCCCGACACGCTGGCGACGCATCTGGGGGTGCTGGCGCGGATCGGCGCGACGGTGATCGGTACGCGCGAATGGGTGCGGCGGCGCGCGAACGGCGAGGCGATGCCGGAGCGCGCGGTCGTGCTGCATTTCGACGACGGCTACCGCGACAATCACGTCCATGCCGCGCCGCTGCTGCGCGCCGCCGGGATGACGGCGACGGTGTTCGCCTCACTCGACTTCGTCGATCCGGCCGGCGGCGTGCGCTCGGACGGTGTCGACCACGGCTATATGACGTGGGACGAACTGGCCGATCTGGAGGCGCAGGGCATCGAGGTGGAGCCGCACGGCGTCGCACATGCGCGCGTGCCCGTGTCGGACGCGGCGGAGGACGTGCTGACCGCGACCAACTGGCGCCGCCATGCCTGGCTGCAATGGGACGCGACGCCCGGCCCCAAGCACGACTGGTACGCGCGCGACGTGCCCGTCGCGGTGCCGCTGGGCGCGCCGGTGCCGCGGTCGGGGCTGGCGCTGGCGGCGCGGGCGTGGCGCGACGGCGCGCACGAGACGGCGGAGGTGCTGTCGCGGCGGATCGAGGAGGATCTGGCGGCCTGCCAGATGGCGTTCGCGGCGCGGCTGAAGCGGATGCCGCAGATCTTCTGCTGGCCCGAGAATGTGGTGGGGGTGGAGGGGCGCGCGATCGCGCGGCGGCTGGGCTACCGGGGCACCACCGCGGGGCGCGGGCGCAACACCGCCGACGAGCCTGCGGACGTGATCTCCCGCGTGCATGTCGGCGACCGGGCGATCGGCGTGCGGTGGCAGGCGGCGGAGGCGCTGGCGTTCCGGGCGCAGGTGCGGCTGATGCAGGGCAATCATTACTGGTATCTGGTGCTGGCGCCGATGAACGCGCTGCGCCGCGTCGTCTTCGCGCTGCGGCGGGATCCGTTCGCATGACGCCGCCGCCAGCACCCCCACCGCCCGAGCGCCGCCGCGACCTGCCGCGGCGGGTGCGGTTCGAGGCCGACATGCGCGGCGTGCCGCTGCCGCTGGAGGTGCATCGCGGCATCTATGCGCGGCGCGTGAAGCCGCTGCTCGACGGCGCGCTGGCGCTGGCCGCGGCGATCATGCTGCTGCCGGTGTTCGTCGCGGTGGCGATCGCGATCAAGCTGGACGACGGCGGGCCGGTGATGTTCGTCCAGCCGCGCACCGGCTACCTCGGGCGGCGGTTCCGGCTGTTCAAGTTCCGCACGATGGTGGTCGATGCCGAGGCGCTGAAGGAGGCGCTGCGCGTCCACAACATCCATGCCGCCGATTCGCCCGATTTCAAGCTGGCGGACGATCCGCGGATCACGCGCGTCGGGCGGTGGCTGCGCAAGAGCAGTGTCGACGAGCTGCCCAACCTGTGGAACGTGGTGCTGGGCGACATGGCGCTGGTGGGGCCGCGCCCGACGTCGTTCGACGCCAGCACCTATCGCATGGCGCATCTGCCGCGGCTGGCGGTACGGCCCGGGCTGACCGGGCTGTGGCAGGTATCGGGGCGCGCCAACGTGGATTTCGACGAACGCTCGGAGATGGACATGCGCTACATTCGCACGCTGTCGGCGCGGCAGGACCTGGACCTGATCGTGCGCACCATCGGTGCGGTTACGAAGGGGGACGGGGCCTGCTGACCCGGACGGCGACGTCGTCGACGAAGACGCGCGCGGGGAAGGCGTTCGAATTGGCGGTGATGCCGATCTGGACGCGATCGACATGCGCGCGGGCGGTGACGCCGCGCGCGGCGAGCACCGCGCGACCGTCGAGCGTGACGCGCGTGCGGCCGGTGTCGCGGTCGGAGACGGTCAGGTCCCACGCGACGCGGTACCAGCGATCGGGGGCGAGGACGGGGGCGTCGTCGCGCGTCCAGGCGTGCCGGATCCCCAGCTTGGAGCGATCGATCCGCAGCCGGCCGCGGCGCAGGTAGAGGCGGATGCCGGGGTTGCCGCCCTCGCCGCAGGTGGCGCATTCCAGATCGACGAGCTGAATCGAATCGCGCGGAAAGCCGGCGGGGATGCGCAGGTCGAACGCGACGCGGATCGTCCCGCCGCGGGTGACGGGGGCGATGCGCGCGACGACGTCCGCCTTGGCGACGACATCGCCGGCTTTCGCGCCGGCGTCGGCGCGCAGGGCATGGCCGCGGCGATCGGGTGCGGCGGCGGTGGTAACGGTGCCGCCGATCTGCTGCGTCAGCGACCAGCGGTACAGGCCGTGCTCGAAGTCGTCGGCGAGCGCGGCTTGCAGGGCGAGGAGCGCGATCATGCCTTTTGCGGGGTCCATTGCGCGTAGCGGCGACCTGCGACGAACAGCAATGTTCCGGCCGCCAGCCCCGCGAGGTGGAGCACGATGCCGTGGACGATCCGCAGCGGCCCCGGCAGCCGCGCGCCGAGCGTGCCCGCGAGCGCGACGAGCGCGGCGGCGGTGATCGCGGCGAAGACGATCCACCATGCGCCGCCGGCGAGCGCCGATACCAGCCACAGCGGCAGGATCGCCAGCGGGGCGAGGCGGCGCGCGACCTTGTGAAGTACCAGCGCGACCGCATACCAGCCGGTGCGAACGGGGTTCATCAGCGCGCGGCGGCGCCACAGCCCGGTCAGCCCGCGCACGGTGATGCGCACGCGGCGGCGCCATTGCCGCCGCGCGCCGGTGATGCTGTGCTCCCACACCCGCGCGGCATCGGCATAGGCGATGCGGTGGCCCGCGGCGACGGCGGCGGTGCTGACGTAGAAATCGTCGGTCACGTCGGCGACGACGGTCGGCACCAGCGCGCGGCGGATGGCGTAGAGGCCGCCATCGGCGGACACGCAGCCGAACAGGCGATCCTCCGCCGAGCGCAGCGCGGATTCATAGCGGCGGAACGCGCGATCGGCGGCGGCGAAGCGGGTGCGGCCGGGGGTGCGGATCGTATCGACCCGCCCCGCGACCGCGCCGACGCGCGGGTCGGCGAAGGGGGCGAGGAGCGCGGGGAGCGTCCGCGCGTCGAACAGGGGATCGGCGTCGGTCATGACGATCACCTCGCCGGTCGCCTGCGGGACGGCGCGGTTGAGCGCCGCCGCCTTGCCGCCGCGCGGGCAGGCGATGACGGCCGCGCCGGCGCCGCGCGCGATCGCGGCGGTGGCGTCGGTGGAGCCGTCGTCCGCCACCAGCACCTGCGCGGTGCCGGGCCAGGCGGCGAGCGCCTGCGCGACCGAGGCGAGCTTGAGGCCGATGGTCGTTTCCTCGTTGTGCGCGCCGATCAGGATCGTGATCGATGGGGTGGCTGCCGGCACCGGCACGCGCCGGCGCGGGGCGAGCGCGGCGGCGAACAGGACGACCAGCGGATAGGCGAGAAAGGTCGCCACCGGGATCAGGAGGAGGAGCCATGCCGCAAGCTGCATGGCGGCGATATATCGGATGGGGGTTAATGACCTTCCGTCGACCGTCCCCCGGGCTTGACCCGGGTCCCGCCGAACCGTCGGGAGAAAGCGGGACCCCGGCTCAGGGCGGGGGCTTTGCAAAACAGGTGCAACGGCATCGAAGCCCACGGTGTAGCCCTTTGCAAAGGTCCCGCTCAGGGCCGGGGTGACGGTGGCGGTCGATGTGTCACTCCCGTGGCGCCACCGTGACAGCGCCTGTCACCGCGACGTCGCACGCATGACACGAAAGCGCGACACATCCTGTCGCACCAGCAGACGGCAGGTGAGCCTTCCATGACAGCGACGATGACCACCGCGGGCGTTGCGCAGGCGTATGACCGATGGGCGCCGATCTACGATCTCGTCTTCGGCCCCGTATTCCGGCAGGGGCGCGCCAGCGCGATCCGCGCCGCCGATCGCATCGGCGGACGCATCCTGGAGGTGGGGGTGGGGACCGGCATCTCGCTGCCGGGCTACGCCGCGACCAGCCGGGTGACGGGCGTCGACATCTCCGACGACATGCTCGACAAGGCGCGCGCGCGGGTGCGCCGGCACGGCCTGTCCAACGTCGAGGCGATCCGCATCGGCGATGCCGAGGCGCTCGACTTCGCGGACGACAGTTTCGACGTGGTGGTGGCGCAATATGTGGTCAGCGCGGTGGCCGATCCGGCGCGGGCGCTGGACGAGTTCGCGCGGGTGTGCCGCCCGGGTGGCGAGATCGTCATCACCACGCGCGTCGGCGCCGAGCAGGGGCTGCGCGGCGCGATCGAGAAGACGCTGATGCCGGTGACCAGCCGGCTGGGTTTCCGCACCGACTTCCCGTTCGCGCTCTATACCGACTGGATCGCGACGCGCGGCGACGTGGAGCTGGTCGAGCAGCGCGTCCTGCCGCCGCTGGGGCATTTCTCGCTGGTGCGCATCGCCAAGCTGGGAGGGATGCAATGAACGCGATCCGCAAGCTGCGCTTCGAGGACGAGCAGGGCAATCCCGGCTTTCGGGCGCAACTGGCCGAACAGCGCTGGGACGACCACCGCTTCTATCATCACAGCCTGGTCAACCAGAGCCTGCACTTCGTGAGCGCATGCACCTTCCTGAGCGCGTACCTGCTGCTGTTCGTCGATGTCGCGCTGGCCAGCCTGCTGGCGTGGGGCGTGGCGATGACCAGCCGGCAGGCGGGGCATTTCTTCTTCGAGCCCAAGGGCTACGACCATGAGAATGGTGTGACGCACGAGCACAAGGAGGAGGTGAAGGTCGGCTACAACCTGATGCGCAAATATGTGCTGATGGGGACGTGGCTGGCGATCCCGGTGGTACTGGCGGTCGAGCCGACGCTGTTCGGCGTGCTGGAGGCCCCCGCCGGGGTGGCCGGGTGGCTGCGGCACGTCGGCTGGGGCTGGCTGATCCTGGGCGTGGGGGCGATCACGGTGCGCGTGCTGCAATTGTGGGTGCAGCGCGGCCTGGAGACGGGGATCGTGTGGGCGACGAAGATCGTGACCGATCCGTTCAGCGACTTCCGCCTGTACCGCAGCGCGCCGGCGCGGCTGCTGAAGGGCGAGCGGATGGACGGGGTGCGGGCGTAAGGCAATTCACCGTCAGAAGAACCGCGCCCGCACCGTTTCCTTCAGCGCCTGCCGCCGCAGCGCCTTGTCGCTGACCGCGGGGCCGTCCCACCAGCCGTCGCGCTGCATCGCCGCGGCCGCCGCCACGAAGCGGTCGACGATCGCGTCGAACAGCGCGTCGTCGATGTCGAGGCTGAAGATCAGCCGCCCGGTGCCCACCCAGCTGAGCGCGAGTCCCTCCGCACGGAGATAATATTGCAGCATCCAGTTGTAGCGCGACGGGCGCGTGTAGAGGACGGTCCAGACGGTCGACAGGTGCGCCGCCTGCACCGGCAGTCGTGCCGCCGCCAGCCGGGCGTTGAGCCGCGCCGCGCGCGCGTTCCAGCGATCGTCGAGGCCATCGTACAGCGCGCGTATCGCGGGCGTCTCCAGCCGGCGCAGGAAGGCGTCGGTCGCGGCCATGACATAGGGGTGCGCGTTGAACGTGCCGCGCGCGAAGCAGATGTCGACCGGGCGTTCCTCGCGAAAGCGCTTCATCAGCGCGGCGCGGCCCGCCAGCACGCCGATCGGCAAGCCGCCGCCCAGCGTCTTGCCCCAGACGATCATGTCGGCATCGACACCGATCGTCCGGGCGACGCTGCCGGGCGACAGGCGGAAGCCCATGAACACCTCGTCCATGATGAGGACGATGCCGGCGTCGCGGCATACCTGTGCCAGACGGCGCAGCCACGCGGCATAGGCGTCCCAGTCGGCGCCCGCGGTGCGCGCGCTGTCGACCAGCTGGCCGTCCGACGGCGCGCCGCGGTTGGGGTGGAGCGCCTGGAGCGGATTGACCAGCACGCAGGCGATGTCCGTGCGCGTGGCGAGCACCGCGAGCGTCCTTTCCGACATATCGGCCAGCGTCAGCGTGTGGTCGGCGGGGACGGGGTTGCCGATGCCGGGCTGCACGTCGCCCCACCAGCCGTGATAGGCGCCGGCGAAGCGCACCAGCCGGCGGCGGCCGGTGTGGTAGCGCGCGAGGCGAACCGCCTGCATCACCGCCTCCGTCCCCGACATGTGGAAGGAGATTTCGTCGAGCCCGGACAGTGCGCGCAGCCGCTCGACGTTCGACGCGACGACGGGGTGGTAGCTGCCGAGCACGCCGCCCAGCGGCTCGGCGGTCTCCAGCGCCTCGCGCATCGTCGCCCTGTAGAGATCGTTGCCGAACAGATTGACGCCGTAGGAGCCGGTCAGGTCGATCAGGCGGTTGCCGTCGAGGTCGGTCAGCCACGCGCCGTCGGAGGATTGCAGGAAGGCGCCGACGGGCAGCTTCTCGCGCACCACCGCGCTGAACGCGAAGGGGACGCGGTAGCGGCCGGTGAATTGCAGGTCGGAGAGGCCCCGGCGGGTCTGCGCGGTGAGCGCGAGCGTCTTCGGAAAGCGCGCGGCGTAGAGTTCGGACAGCGCGCGCAGGCCGTCGCGGCGGCGCTGCGCCACCGTCGCGTCCGCGCCATCGGCGGTGAAGAAGCGCGCCTCCGGATGGGTATAGCCCGCGATCTGCCCGGCGATCCGCTTCGCCAGGCGGACATGACCGCCGAGCGAGGGGTGTTTCGCCGCCGACAGGCGCAGGCGGGTGCGCAGTTTCGTGGCAGCGATGGCCCCGGCGGCGGCGAGGACGGCGAGCTTCGTGCGGTTGACCATGGCCTTCCACACTCCCTCCCGATGACGCAGGTGTGACATGCGCGGTGCTTTCCTACGCCTGCTGATGCAGGAGGACCTGAATTTCCTGCTGACCAACCGCCTGCCGCGGCGCTGGGCGACGCAGATGGTGGGGCGGATCGCGGCGAGCGAGCACCCGCTGGTGGCGCGCCCGGCGCTGGCGGCGTGGCGATTCTTCGGCGACGTCGACCTGTCGGAGGCGGAGACGACGCACTTCCGCTCGCTGCGCGAGGGGTTCGTGCGGCGGTTGCGCGCGGGGGCGCGGCGGTTCGAGGGGGGTGCGGGCGCGATCTGCGCGCCGTGCGACGCCATCGTCGGGGCACATGGGCGGATCGACGGCACCGCGGTGTGGCAGGTGAAGGGGTTTCCGTATCGGCTGGAGGAGCTGGTGCCCGACGCCGCGCTGGTCGAGCGATTCCGCGACGGCCGTTTCGTGACGCTGCGGCTGACCGCGGCGATGTATCACCGCTTCCACGCGCCCGCCGACCTGACGGTGGAGGGGGTGACGTATCTGTCGGGCGACTGCTGGAACGTGAACCCCATCGCGTTGCGGCGGGTGGAGCGGCTGTTCTGCCGCAACGAGCGCGCGGTGATCGAGGCGCGGCTGGCGGACGGCACCCCGATGCTGCTGGTGCCGGTCGCCGCGATCCTGGTGGCGAGCATCCGGCTGGCGTTCCTGGATACCGAGCGGTCGCTGCGCGAGCAGGGCAGCGACCGCGTGGCGTGCGACGCGGCGGTGGCGCGCGGCGCGGAGATGGGGTGGTTCGAGCACGGCTCGACGATCCTGATGTTCCTGCCCGCCGGGGTGCGACTGGATCCGGACTTGCGCGAGGGGCGGGTGATCCGGGCGGGGGAGGTGGTGGCGCATCGGCAGGGTGCGGCGTCGCCGCGGAAGTAGCCGGGGCCTCTGCAAAATTTCTACCGTGCTCCTGCGCAGGCAGGAGCCGGGGCCAGGCACAACAACGCCTGATGGGGCGTGCAAACCCTGGGCTCCTGCCTGCGCGGGAGCACGATATCGCCTTATGCAAACGCCCCGCCTGCGCCGGGGAAGAGATACCGGGGGGACGGCGGGTGCCGGCTGCAACGAAACTGCCATCGTGACGACGCGCTACTGAAATCATCGTTTCATACGGACGCCACAACGTCATCGCGGCGCGGCGGATCGCCGGGGCGGGGCGAGGAACATCTCTCGGGGGAAACGATCGTGCTCACTCTACGTGCGCGCGCCGGTGCCGGCGCGTCCATCCTCGGTCTGGCGCTCGCGCTGGGCGCGCCCGCGCATGCGGCGGATACCGGGCCGGCCGACGCGCCGGCGGGGGCGGCCGGGCAGGTGTCGGCGCGTCCGACGATCTCGGGCCACGTCTATGACGAAACCGGGGCGGCGCTCCCCGGTGCGCGGATCGCCGTCGAGGGCACGCCGTTCGAGGCGAGCACCGACGCGCAGGGCGGCTTCACCGTCGCGGTGCCGGAGGCCGGGCGCCCGGTGACGCTGGCGATCGACTATCTGGGCCGACCGCACACCACGCGCACGGTCGACGTGGCGGACCGCGACGCGCCGGTCGACATCACCCTGCCCGCCGCGGGGCAGCCGGGCGATATCGTCGTGACCGGCGCGTCGCTGCTCGACAATACCGCGCGGGCGCTCAACCAGCAGCGGCAGGCGGACAATACCGTGACGATCCTGTCGGCGGACGCGATCGGGCGCTTCCCCGATCCCAACATCGCCGAGGCGTTGCAGCGCGTGCCCGGCGTCGGCATCGAGCGCGACCAGGGCGAGGGCCGCTACATCAACGTGCGCGGCGCGCCGAGCGAATGGTCGGCGGTGTCGGTCGACGGCGTGCAGATCGCATCGGTCGACCCTAGCACCCGGGCGGTCGATCTGGACACGCTGCCGTCCGACATCGTCGCCAATATCGCGGTGACGAAGACGCTGGTGCCGAGCCAGGACGCGGATTCGATCTCCGGCGCGATCGACATCAGCACGCGCTCGCCCTTCGACCGCCGCGGCTTCGCGCTGACCGGCATGGCGGGTGCCAGCTACAACCAGTTCGGCAAGACCAGCGACTATCGCGCATCGGGGGCGATCAGCGACCGCTTCGGCCCGGACCGGCAGTTCGGCGTGCTGCTGTCGGGCAGCTATTCGATGACCCACCGCCGCCCCGACAATGTCGAGAACGGCTGGGTCCGCAACGCCGCGGGCCGGTATCTGGTCGCGGAGACCTTCTTCAAGGATTACGACACCAAGCGCGAGCGGATCGCGGGCACCGGCGCGCTGGAATGGCGCCCGGCGGACGGCCACCGGCTGTACCTGCGCGGTTCCTATGCGCAGTTCGAGGATGACGAATATCGCGACCGGCTGGGCATCGTGTGGAGCGACGGCACGGTCCGCGCGGGCGCGACCGATACCGCGGCGACCTATGACCGGACGCGCATCAACAAGCAGGTGCGCCACCGCACCCAGCGCAACGAGATCTGGTCGGTGGTCGGCGGCGGCGAGAACCGGCTGGGCGAGGGCAAGCTGAGCTACGACGTGTCGTACACGCGCTCGCAGCAGACCTATCCCAACCGCAACGAGCTGCTGTTCCGATCGACGCTGCGCCCGACGCTGAGCTACGATTTCGCGAACAACGCCGACCTGCCGACCTATTCGCTGTTCGCCACCGGCGAGCATCTGCAGGTCGCCAATTACGGCTTCTACGAGAACACGTTCCGGTCGAACACGACGAAGAACGATACGTTCAGCGCGCAGATCCGCGGCGACGTGCCCGCGGAGCTGGGCAGCGGCGACGCGACGCTGAGCGTCGGCGGGCGCTACCGCGAGCGCACCGTCGATGCCGACGAGGAGCGGTTCCGCAATCGCGACGCCTCGGCCGCGCTGGGGCGGACGCTGGCGGGGGTGCTGAGCGATCAGGAATCGCGCAACTTCGACTATGATCTGGGCGAGCGGATCGATCCGGCGAAGGCGGACGCGTATTTCGCCGCCGCGCGGCCCGATTCCCCGCGCCGCGTGTCGGACTCGCGGATCGCGGATTACCGGGTGAAGGAGAAGGTGCTCGGCATCTTCGGCATGGGCAAGTTCGAGTTCGGCGCGACGACGCTGATCGCGGGCCTGCGCGTCGAGAGCACCGACTTCCGCGGCGACACCGCGACCTTCAACGCCGCGACCAACGTGTACGGCGCGCGCACGTCGAAGACCGGGTATCTGGAATTCTTCCCCAACCTGACGCTGCGGCAGGAATTCTCCCCTGACCTGATCGGCCGCTTCGCCCTGACGCGCGGGATCAACCGGCCCAATTTCGTCGATCTCGTACCCCGTACGTTGGTCGAGGACGACGGCGTGCTGATCGTGCGACAGGGCAATGCCGACCTGCGCCCGACGCTGTCGAACAACGTCGATGCGGGGCTGGAATATTACATCCGGCCGCTGGGCATCATCGCGGTCAACGCCTTCTACAAGGACCTGACCGACTATCGCTACACCGTGACGCGCAACGGCACGTTCGACGGGCGGATCGCGCGGCTGACGCAGCCGATCAACGCGCCCGACGGCAAGCTGTACGGCGTCGAGCTCAACTGGCAGCAGCAGTTCGGCTTCCTGCCGGGGATGCTCGGCGGGTTCGGCGTGTTCGCCAACTACACCTATACGCAGGGCGATGCGCGGCTGGCGCAGGCGGACCTGACCGGGCGCAGCGTGTTCAGGCTGCCGGGGCAGTCGAAGCATATGTGGAATGCGTCGCTGTTCTACGAACGGGGGCCGGTGAACCTGCGCGTCGCCTATACGAAGCGCAGCGACTATCTGGACGAGATCAACACCGGCGACCGCACGCTGGACCTGTATTGGGAGGGCCGCGGGCAGCTGGACGCGACCGGCAGCCTGCAACTGACGAAGGAGGTCAATCTGTTCGTCGAGGGCAAGAACCTGACCAACTCCGCGGGCGTGCGCTATTTCGGCGATCGGCAGCGGGTCTATGAGTATGAGAAGTTCGGCTTCACGCTGTTCGGCGGCGTGAGGGTGAAGCTGTGAGGCGCGCGCTCCTCCCGGCCGCGCTGGCGGTGGCGGCGTGCGCGCCGGTGGCACCGCCCGCCGCCGACGGGCCGGTCGCGGTCGCGAGCGTGCCGGCGGTGGCGGAAACCGATCCGGTCGACACCGCCGACGATGCCGCGGACGATCCCGCCATCTGGCGCAACGCGGCCGATCCGGCGAAGAGCCTGGTGATCGGGACCGACAAGAAGGCGGGCATCCACGTCCACGACCTGTCGGGCAAGCGGCTGAGCTTCACGCCCGCGGCGCGGCTGAACAACGTCGACCTGCGCGATCTGGGCGGCGGCAACGTCGTCGCCGCGGCGAGCGACCGCGCCGATGTGGCGCAGGCGCATGTCTCGCTCTTCCGGCTCGATACCGCGGCGGCGCGGCTGGTGCCGCTGGGGCGCTATCCGGTGGGCGCGGGCGAGGCCTACGGCATGTGCCTGTGGCAGCGCGCCCGCGATCGCGCGCTGTTCGGCTTCGTGGTGCTGAAGGACGGGCGGATCGACCAGGTGGCGATCGACGTATCGGGGGCGGCGCCGAAGGTGTCGCTGGTGCGCAGCCTGAAGCTGGGTACGCAGTCCGAGGGATGCGTGGTCGATGACCGTACCGGCGTCCTCTATGTCGCGGAGGAGGATGTCGGCATCTGGCGGTTCGATGCCGACGCCGCGGGGAGCAGCGCGCCGACCGCGATCGCGAAGGTCGACGGGGTGAACCTGGTCGCGGATGCCGAGGGTCTGGCGCTGGCGCCGCAGGGCGCGCGCGGCGGCTATCTGATCGCGTCGAGCCAGGGGGACAGCACCTACAACGTCTATCGGCTGGGCGACGACCGGCTGATGGGGCGGTTCCGTATCGCGGGGGGTGCGATCGACGGCACCAGCGAGACGGACGGGATCGAGGTGGCGGTGGGCGACTTTGGTCCGGCATTCCCGGACGGCGTGATGGTGGCGCAGGACGGCGACAATGCGCCGGCAACGCAGAACTTCAAGCTGGTGTCGTGGGGTGCGGTGGTGAAGGCGCTGGGGTTGAAGTGAGGTCGGCCTCATCCACTCCGTCATGCCGGACTTGTTCCGGCATCCAGGGTTTCGCGGGCGCCACGTGGCTTTGGTGCGCGCAACCCTGGACCCCGGAACAGGTCCGGGGTGACGGGTGGGGTGGTTGAGGCTCTGGGGTCGAAATGAACGTCGTGCTCCTGCGTACGCAGGGGCCCGGGGTTGCGGTCCACGCGCATCTGTCGTGTCGCTTGGCCCTGGGTTCCGGCGTTCGCCGGAACACGCTACCGATGGGGCGAGGGTTGCCTTTCGCCCCACACCCCGCTACACGGCCACCCACGTTCCATCGCGAACGCCGAAGACACGCGCCCCACGTGGCGCACGCTGGCCGGCGAGGTTTCGCCCGCCGGCGCTTTTGCGTTTGGCGGGAACCATGAGGAATTTGCATGTTCGATAGCCTGAGCGATCGTCTGGGTGGAGTGTTCGACCGGCTGCGCGGCCGTGGCGCGCTGACCGAGGCGGACGTGCGTCAGGCGATGCGCGAGGTGCGCGTCGCGCTGCTGGAGGCGGACGTGGCGCTGCCCGTTGCGCGCCGGTTCGTCGACGAGGCGACCGAGGAGGCGATCGGGCAGAACGTCCTGCGCTCGGTCACGCCGGGGCAGCAGGTCGTCAAGATCGTCAACGACGCGCTCGTCCGGATGCTGGGCGGCGAGGATGCCGAGGGCGCTGCGCTCGAGTTGAACGTCGCCCCGCCGGCGATCGTCATGATGGTCGGCCTGCAGGGCTCGGGCAAGACGACGACGACCGCGAAGATTGCGAAGAAGCTGGCCAACGGCACGCTGGGTGGCGCGCTGTCGCAGAACCGCGAGCGCAAGAAGGTGCTGATGGCGTCGCTCGACGTCAATCGCCCGGCGGCGCAGGAGCAGCTGGCGACGCTGGGTGCGCAGGTCGAGGTGGCGACGCTGCCGATCGTGCCGGGGCAGCAGCCGGTCGACATCGCGCGGCGCGCGGTGCAGGCCGCGAAGCTGCAGGGCTTCGACGTGCTGATGCTCGACACCGCGGGCCGCCTGCACGTCGATCAGGCGCTGATGGACGAGATGAAGGCGGTGGCCGAGGTCGCCCGCCCGCAGGAGATCCTGCTCGTCGTCGACAGCCTGACCGGGCAGGACGCGGTCAACGTCGCGCAGAACTTTTCCGAACAGGTGCCGCTGACCGGCGTCGTGCTGACCCGGATGGACGGCGATGCGCGCGGCGGCGCGGCGCTGTCGATGCGCGCGGTCACCGGCAAGCCGATCAAGTTCGCGGGCACCGGCGAGAAGATGGATGCGCTGGAGGCGTTCCATCCCGGTCGCGTCGCGGGGCGCATCCTGGGCATGGGCGACGTCGTCAGCCTGGTCGAGCGCGCCGCGGAATCGATCCAGCAGGAGGACGCCGAGCGGATGGCGTCGCGGCTGGCCAAGGGCCAGTTCGACCTCAACGACCTGCGGGCGCAACTGGGGCAGATGCGTCGCATGGGTGGTCTGGGCGCGCTCGCCGGCATGCTGCCGGGGATGAAGAAGGCGCAGGCCGCGATGGACGCGACGCCGGGCAGCGACAAGATGCTGGTGCATCTGGACGCGATCATCGGATCGATGACCGTCAAGGAGCGCGCCAGGCCCGAGCTCATCAACGCCAAGCGCAAGATCCGTATCGCCAAGGGCTCCGGCACCACGGTGCAGGAAGTCAACAAGCTCCTGAAGATGCATCAGGAAATGTCCACCGCCATGAAGAAGATCAAGAAGATGGGCGGGATCAAGGGCATGATGGCGATGCTGGGCAAGGGCGGCCTGGGCGGCCTGGGCAATGCCATCGGCGGCGCCGAGATGGGCGACATGATGGGCAAGCTGGGCGGACCCAATGGCGGTCCGGGCGGCGGTCCCGGGCTGCCGGGGCTTCCCGGCGGTCTGCCGGGCGGCGGCCTGCCCGGCGGTTTCAGGTTCAAGAAGTAACGGTGTCCGGCGTCGGCCGGATCGAAAATCGGAAGAAGGAAGAGAAGTACAATGGCACTGAGCATTCGCCTGTCGCGTGGTGGCTCGAAGAAGCGTCCGTATTACCGCATCGTGGTGGCCGACGCGCGTTCGCCCCGCGACGGCAAGTTCATCGAGAAGATCGGCAACTACAACCCGCTGCTCGCCAAGGACGACGAGAAGCGCGTGGTGCTGGACGCCGAGCGGGCGAAGCACTGGCTGGGCGTCGGCGCGCAGCCGACCGACCGCGTCGCCCGCTTCCTCGACGTGGCCGGCGTGAAGGAGCGCCCCGCGCGCAACAACCCCAAGAAGGCCGAGCCGGGCGAGAAGGCCAAGGAGCGCGCCGAGGAGCGCGCCGAGAAGGCCAAGGCCGCCGAGGAAGCCGCCGCCGAGGCGAACAAGCCGGCAGCAGCCGAGGCCGAGACGGCCGACGCGACCGCCGAGTAAGCAGCCGATCCCGGTCATCGTGCGTTGGCTGACCTCTTCACGAGGACAGGAGCGCCACGATGACCCAGGATCCCGATCCGCGGACCGCCCCCGACGATGACGAAGACGCCACCAACGCCGGTGTCTCGAGCGAGGCGCCGGCCGAAGGCGCCGACGACACCCCCGCAGGGGACGACGGCTCCCCCGACTGAGGCGCTGCCGGTGGATCGCGATACGCCCGACCGCGACACGATCGTGCTGGCGGTCGTCACCGGCGCGCACGGCATCGCGGGGGAGGTGCGGCTGAAGGTCTTCGGCGAGGACGTGGGCGCGCACCGTGCGTTCAACGGCGGCGCGCTGACGCTTGCGAAGCTGCGCGACGGCACGATCGCGCGTTTCGCCGAAGTGACCGATCGCAACGCGGCCGAGGCGCTGCGCGGTACCTATCTGACGGTGCCGCGCGACGCGCTGCCGCCGCTGGAGGACGGCGAATATTATCACGCCGACCTTCTGGGGCTCGCGGCGGTGTCGACCGACGGCGAGGCGGTCGGCACGGTGGTGGCGGTCGAGAATTTCGGCGCCGGCGACGTGGTGGAGATCCGCCGCGACACCGGACGGACCTTCATGGTGCCGATCCATGCGGTGCCGGAATGGGATCGCGAGCGGCTGGTGGTGGATGCGGCGTTTGTGGAGTGAGACGGGCGTCGCGTTCGGATGCGCCGCTCGCGATACCCCTTCGTCACCGCGGACTTGTTCCGGGGTCCGGGGTTCCGCTCGTCAAGCCCCGGTGAGGCGCGCTGGACCCTGGATGCCGGGACGGGCCCGGCATGACGGGTGGTCCGTGTCATGACCTTCCGTGCCACCGTCCTGACCCTCTATCCGGAGATGTTCCCCGGTCCGCTCGGCAGCGCGCTGGCGGGCAGGGCGCTGCGCGAGGAGCGCTGGTCGCTCGATGCGGTGAATATCCGCGACGCGGCGACCGACCGGCATCGCACCGTCGATGACACGCCCGCGGGCGGGGGCGCGGGGATGGTGCTGCGCGCGGACATCGTCGCCCGCGCGCTCGACCCGCATCTCGACGCCCGCCCGGTGCTGGCGATGACGCCGCGCGGTCGTCCGCTGACGCAGGCGCGGGTGCGCGACCTGGCGGACGGCCCCGGCGCCGTGGTGCTGTGCGGCCGGTTCGAAGGGTTCGACGAACGCCTGTTCGAGGCGCGCACGATCGAGGAGGTGTCGATCGGCGACTATATCCTGTCGGGCGGCGAAATGGCGGCGCTGGTGCTGCTGGACGCTTGCGTCCGGCTGCTTCCCGGCGTAATGGGCGCGCCTTCCAGTGGAGTCGAGGAAAGCTTCGAAAGCGGCCTGCTCGAATATCCGCATTATACCCGACCTGTTGAATGGGAAGGGCGCACGATTCCCGAAGTGCTGCGATCGGGGGATCATGCGAGGATCGCGGCGTGGCGCCAGTCACGCTCGGAGATCGACACACGGCTACGGCGGCCGGACCTGTGGGAGCGCCATATCGGTGCTCGGGTCGGCTCGCCCTCTGGCGCGCGGCAACGGACTGAGGACGATACGGTATGAACCTGATCCAGACGCTCGAAGCCGAGCAGATCGCCAAGTTCAACGAGACGAAGAAGATTCCCGAATTCCGCCCCGGCGACACGCTGAAGGTCGGCGTAAAGGTGGTCGAGGGCGAGCGCACCCGCGTCCAGAATTACGAGGGCGTGTGCATCGCGCGTTCGAACAAGGGCATGGGCTCGTCGTTCACCGTGCGCAAGATCAGCTTCGGCGAGGGCGTGGAGCGCGTCTTCCCGCTGTATTCGCCGAACATCGATTCGATCGACGTCGTGCGCAAGGGTGCGGTGCGCCGCGCCAAGCTGTATTACCTGCGCGGCCGCACCGGCAAGTCGGCGCGTATCGCCGAGCGCCGCGACAACCGCCAGACGGCGACCGCCGCGGAGTAAGCCTTTGCCGCGATGCGATGTGACAAGGGGCGTGGCAGGCGACTGCCGCGCCCCTTTTTGCTTGCGATGCGAGGGGTGCGGGGACGCGGGGGTGGGCGGGTAGGGACGAGGTCGTTGCTGCCCCCGAGTCGGCGGTGCTGTAGGGCTGCTGGTTGCAGGATGCTGGCGCGCGTCGGTGGCGTGTCGATGAGCCGGAATGACGGGCGCTGTCCATCGTTGGCCGGCGATATTGAATGGGCGTGCGGCGCGTGTGGCGCTGATTGCTTGCGTCGGCGCTCCCTTGGTGTCGCCCGGACGGCCGGTCCTGACCGGCCGTCCGGGTTAAGGTGGCGGGGTCGATCCCCGCGGGTGCGGGGGACCTCGGCGTTCTGACCGATCGCGGTCACCGCGAGGGGTCGATCCCCGCGGCCCGTTCAAGGGTCGATCCCCGCGGGTGCGGGGGAGCCGCGGTGCCGGTACTGGCCTTCGCGAAGATCGCGGGTCGATCCCCGCGGGTGCGGGGGAGCCCTGCGTTGGTCCGGCATCGCTGTCCGTCGATCGGGTCGATCCCCGCGGGTGCGGGGGAGCCGGGAAGGTGTAAACCAACCGGCGGTCGACGTAGGGTCGATCCCCGCGGGTGCGGGGGAGCCGCGGCGCGCAGCGCGGCGATGATCGCCGTCATGGGTCGATCCCCGCGGGTGCGGGGGAGCCCTGAACTTCGCCGGGTCGACCTCGTAGCGGCCGGGTCGATCCCCGCGGGTGCGGGGGAGCCTCCTTCCTCCGCAGCACGGTCGAGCAGTACGAGGGTCGATCCCCGCGGGTGCGGGGGAGCCTTGCGCTGACGGGGGGAGAAACCTTCAACGCGGGGTCGATCCCCGCGGGTGCGGGGGAGCCTCGCTCGATGGTCAGGGCGTCGTGCCGCTTGGGGGTCGATCCCCGCGGGTGCGGGGGAGCCTTGCGCTGACGGGGGGAGAAACCTTCAACGCGGGGTCGATCCCCGCGGGTGCGGGGGAGCCTCGCTCGATGGTCAGGGCGTCGTGCCGCTTGGGGGTCGATCCCCGCGGGTGCGGGGGAGCCGACGAATGGCGCGCGCTCGATTATCGTCGCGTGGGTCGATCCCCGCGGGTGCGGGGGAGCCCGCCTGTCACAACCGCAGCATCGGGATTGTCGGGGTCGATCCCCGCGGGTGCGGGGGAGCCTGTGCGGCGTTGGTCGATTGCTAGAGTCGTCTGCGACCGAGTTGAATCAAGGGGGATTCACGTAGGGGTGATTTGGTGATTCAAGGTGCTGGCCGGATGGGAGGCTGGCGTGGATGGGCAAGGCGTATTCGGATGACCTTCGCAAGCGGGTGGTAGCGGCGATGGCGACGGGGCGGAGCTGTCGGGAGGTGGGTGCGGCGTTCGACGTGGCGCCGAGCACGGCGGGGAACTGGTGGCGGCGCTACCGGCGCGAGAGCAGCCACGCGGCGCGGCCGATGGGCGGCGATCGGCGCTCGAAGCTGCTGGATCAGGCGGGCTGGATCGGCGAGCGGCTGGCCGAGGTGCCGGAGTTGACGCTGGGCGAAGTCAGGAGCGAGCTGGCCGGGCGCGGGATCGAGGTCAGTTATGCGAGCGTCTGGCGGACGGTGCGCAGGCTGGGGCTGCGGCACAAAAAAAAGGACCATCTTCGCGGCTGAGCAGGACCGGCCGGACGTCGCGGTCGCGCGCGAGGTCTGGCGTGCCGCACAGGCCGGACTGGACTTCACGTCGCTGGTCTTCGTCGACGAGACAGGGACGACCACCAGCATGACCCGGCTGCGCGGCTGGGGCCGGAAGGGCAAGCCGCTGCTCGGCAAGGCACCCCACGGGCACTGGATGACCTCGACCTTCGTCGCCGGCCTGCGCCACGACGGCATCGCCGCGCCGATGCTGATCGACACGCCGATGACCGGCCGCATCTTCCAGCAATGGCTGACCGATCACCTCATCCCCGAACTGCCGCCCGGCAGCATCGTGGTCTGCGACAACCTGGCGGCCCACAAGGTCGACGGCGTCCGGCAGTGTCTCGAGGATGCAGGCATGGGCCTGCTCTACCTTCCAGCCTACAGCCCCGACTTCAACCCGATCGAGCAGGCCTTCGCCAAGATCAAGGCGCTGCTCCGAAAGGCCGCCCCGCGCTCCTTCGACGCCATCGTCACAGCCCTCAAGCACATCCTCAAACGCTTCAGACCCGCCGAATGCGCAAACTACCTCCGACACTCAGGCTACGTGCAAACATGATCGAAACTGACTCTAATTCGGGTCGGGTCGATCCCCGCGGGTGCGGGGGAGCCCGTGGAGCAAATTCGCGGCTGGTTGAATACTGGGGTCGATCCCCGCGGGTGCGGGGGAGCCCGGGCGGCGCCTCCCACGTATTCGTAGACGCCGGGTCGATCCCCGCGGGTGCGGGGGAGCCGTCAGCTGCTGCCCCGTCATCTGCGTGTAGATGGGTCGATCCCCGCGGGTGCGGGGGAGCCATTCACCCCCGGCATCGTGACGTTCCTGTCCGGGGTCGATCCCCGCGGGTGCGGGGGAGCCGTGCGCGACAGCAGGTCGGCGGTGGCAAGATCGGGTCGATCCCCGCGGGTGCGGGGGAGCCTCTTGGGGGGAAGTGCTTGATTTCGTCCACGATGTCAAAGAGCGGCTTGCAGCGGCTCTCTCATGGCGGCTGCGTGGACGCCTGTCGCGAGGACAAGGCGCGGCGGACGAGGAGGATGCTTTCGTGGGTGACGACGTCCTTGGGCGGCTCGCCGAGGACGCAGAGGCCCAGGCCGCCGGCGGAGGCGGGTTCGGCCCAGCACATCACGATGCTGCCGCGGCGCAGGCGGGTGTGCCATTCCTCCACCACGGCCCAGATGCGGCCGCGCACGCCCGCGCTCATCCGCGGTTGCGCATAGACGCCCGGCGCCAGTTCGAGCATCGCGGAGCCGAGGAAGCCGCGGTAGCGGTCCTCGACGTCGCGGGTGATGACGACGGTCAGCGGCATCAGTCGGCACCCGCCGCCGACGGCGCATCCGCCGGGGCGGGTTCGCCCGGAAGCAGCAGCGTCTTGATGCGGTCGATCATGCCGGGGATGACGGCGCGCTGGCGGAAGAGGAGCGCGGCGCGCCGGCGCACCAGCCGCTCGATCGGGGCGGCGCCGCGGGCGCGCGCCTCTCGTACCGCGCCGAAGGCGATGTCGAGCAGCACGTCGTGGCGGTAGAGATCGGCGATGTCGAGGACGAAGCTCTGCCCCGAATCCTCGTGGACGAAGCCCAGTTGCGGAATCGCGCCGGTCGCCGCCACCGCCACGCATGCCGCGGCGGTCATGGCGGAGCCGGCGTGGTTGATCGCCTGGTTGGCGAGGTCGCCGGCCTCGGGGTTCTCGCGGTCGTAGCGGCGGCCGTTCCAGACGATGCCGTGGCGTTCCGCGGCGAGGACATAGGCACGCTTGATGCGGGCGCCTTCCTGCCCGCGCAGGACGGCGATGTCGCGGGTGCGGACGATCTCGCCGAAGCGCATCGCGTACATCGCCCGCGCGGTTTCCATCCGCAGCTTCGGATCGGCCCAGCGACGCACCTGCGCGCGCGCCAGCGCCGACGTGTCCGGCATCAGCGGGGGCGCGGTGTAGAAGCGCACTGCGCCGTCGCCGATCGCGGCCAGCGCGCAGCCGTGGCGGGCTAGCAGCCGCAGCGCGTCGTGCGTGACGCTGCTGCCCGGCCCCAGCAGCACGATGGAGATGGCGTGATAGGGGATCTGGTAATCGCCCGCGGCCAGCCCGCCGCCGCCCGCGGTGACGAAGCGCAGGCAGCCGTCCTCCACCTCCAGCCGGCCGCGGTCGAGCCAGACCAGCCCCTGACGATCGGCGTGCGGAATGCGCGCGCGTTCCAGTCCGAGGCGGCCGGACAGCATCTATGCCGCCCGGCCTGCGGGGGAGAGCAGCAGCATGCCATGGCCGAAGGCGGCGTGGCGCCCGACGCCGCGCGCGAGGATGTCGGCGAAGGCGGCGGGATCGGTGATCGTCAGCGTGCCGGCGACCACCGCGTCGGGACCTTCGACCGCGTGGGTGCGCGCGCCGCTGCCGCCGCTGCGATGCGTGCTGCGGCGCGACCGGGCGCGCTGGAAGAGGCGCAGCGTGGCGTCCTCCAGCGTGGCGACGCCGTCCAGCCGGCGGGCGAGCCAGCGGACGTAGACGGCGGCGCGGTCGACGGTGTCGGTGCTCTCCCCGGCGAGGACGGCGCGCTCGCAGGCCGCGACATAGGCGTCGATTTCGCCCGCCCCGGGTTGCCAGGCGCCGGCACGGTCGCCGCGGGCGGCACGGACCTGCTTGCCGAAGCGGACGGTCGGGCGGACGCGGACCTCGAACGCGTAGCGCGCCGCGGCACGCCATGCGGCGGGCATGGGCTGTGCCTGCGGGGTATCGAACAGCGCCGCCAGCCGGTCGTCGGCAGGGGGAAGGGCGCCGGCATCCTGCATCGCGGGCCAGTCCGCCACATAGCCGAGCAGGTGCGGGCCGCGGGCGTGGTCGCGCCAGTAGCGGAACGGGCGCGGCGCGGCATCGCCGAAGCGGGCGACGAGCGCGCAGTGGAGGGCATAACCGTCGTCGTCGTCGCCGATGCGACGCCCGACCGCATATTGCGCGAGGGCGAGCGGGTTCACGCCGATACGGACGAGGTGAAGCGTCACGCCGCCGCCTCCGGCCAGGCGAGGCGACCGACCATCACGCGGCGCAGCCCGGCATGGACACCGGCGGGCCAATGGCGTTCGTCGGTCAGTTCCTCCTCCTGCGCGCCGGTCGCGATGGCGGTGCCGATCGCCTCGCGCAGCGGCCATTGCGCGCGGACCTGCGCGCGGTGCGGCGCGTCGATGCCAGCCAAGGCAGCGACCAGCGCCTCGGGGATGGAGGCCGCCTCCACGACGCCCAGGACCAGCCTGCGGGAGGGAATGAAGGGCTTGCGACCCAGGAACAGCGGCCGCTCCGGGCGGTTGAGCGCGGCGGCCAGCGCGTCGAGCGTGGGGGCCTCCCCGGCGGGGTCGAGGCGGCAGGCGATCAGAACGCGCGCGTCGGCGTCCATGTCGCGGTAGCGGATATGCGGGGATTTGTAGGTATCGGCGCCGCCCGCGCGCCCCTTGACGCGGCCGCGCGTGGTCCAGCCGCGATCGTTCGCCTCCAGCTTCGCGGTCTGAAACTCGCGCTGGCGCTGCCCCTCCGCGACGCGGGCCGACCCCATGACGAGCCGGTCCTGCAACGCCGCGTGCGCGGGCGCGTCATACCGCTCCCAACCGAGCGCGTTGGCGAACAGACCCGCCAACATCGACTTCGCCGGGAAGTCGCGCACCACGCCGTAAGCATCGACCAGATCGCCGCCGAAGCTCATCAGCGGGGCGTCGAGGTCCAGGATCAGGTGCCTCACGGATGGCGCACCAGATCGCCCGCCCATGCCGCCAGCTCGCGCAGGCTACCGTCGGGAATACCGTCGATCCTCAGCTCGGCGACGGCGGCCTGGAAGCGCGCCTCGCCGGTATCGTACACCCGGTCCATCTCGGCCAGATGGTCGGTGAGCGCGCGGGCGGTGCGCTGCGCGAGCGAGCGGTTCGAATCGCGGTCCAGCGTCGGCACCGCCTCGCGGAAGGCATTGGCGAGGGTGCGCGGCTGGCGGTCGCCCGCCTCCACCAGCATCAGCTCGGCACGGCCATAGGGGGCGGTGGAGCCCAGCTTCGCGCCGGGAGAGACCTCTGCGACGAGGTGGATCAGATGCTCGACCACCTGTGCGGCGAGCGCGCGGTCGTGCTCGCCGCGCCAGTCGCGGCGGTCGCACCCGGTGAGGTTGGAGACGAGCAGGGGGACGTCGACGACGACATAGCCATAATAGAGGCCCGAGGTGAGCTCGGTATCGAAGACGCCCGCGGCGCCCGCGTCGTCGCCCTGCTCGCGATCGCGCAGATCGTCGACGACGGTGAAATAGTCGAGTTCGGCCTGTTCGGCATGGACGGTGAAGGCGTGCGCGACGTGGATCGCGGCGTCGCGATTGGCGCGGGTGTCGCTGGTGACCATGCGGCCGAACAATGCCGCTTCCAGCGAGGCGGCGAGGACGTTCTGGTCGCGCAGCTGGTTCAGGTTGGCTTTCTCCTCCTTCAACCACGCCTCTGCCGCGGCGCCGGCGGCCTTGGCATCCGGGTTCTCGCTCAGCAGGCGCTCGGCCTGTTGGCGCATCCACGTCAGCTCGGGGCGGCCGAAGAGCAGGGCCTGGCGCTGCTGCTTGTCCTTGGCATTCTTGCCGTAGAATTTGGTGAGGAAGGCGTGCTCGACCGCGTCGACCGCTTCCTTGGCGAAGGTGCGGTCGCGCAGCGGGCCGGTCACCTCGCGCTCGATCGCGATTTTCGAGCGGACGCCCTCGACGCCTTCCTTCTTCGCCAGCTCGCGCAGGCCGTGGCGGTCGTCGGTGACGCGCCAATGTCGCTTGAGGCATTGCGACGACACGCGCGTGCGCACCGCGCTGCCGAAGGGCAGGCGCTTCGCCAGCCCGGCGTCGTCGCGGTTGAGCAGCGCGCCGGGATAGGCGGCGAGGAAGTGGATCTGGAGGAATTTGGGCAGGACGGCGGAAGCCGGGTCAGTCGTCATTCGAATTGTCCTTCTGCGACCGCGCCTGCGCGGCGTAATAGTCCTGGGCGATGCGCAGGCGGGCGTCGCGACCGCGACCGTCGTCGGCATATCGTATGAGATGGAAGAGAACCCGCATGTCGATCGGTCCCTTTCCCTCGCGTTCGATCCGCCGCATCGCCTGAACGATCAGCGATTCCTGCACGCGACCGCGGGCCGAGGTGAGGCGCAGCATCCGGTGTTCAGAGACGTTCGCGGCCTGTAGGGCGCGGCCGAGCGACTTGCCTCGTACGTGCGCCGGCGCACCGACGTTTCCGGTACCCGCGAGCAGAGCCGCGCAATGGGCGATCAGTTTCCATGGGCGTTGCGCTTCGGCGTCCGGGCGAACGTTGACCGCGGCCTGATGGAGCAGACCGATCACGATCCCATCTGCCTCAAGGCTGTTCGTCAGATAGGCGCGCCGCAACTGTGCCCGTCTGCCGTTCGTCAGGCGTGAAATGGCTCTGGTAAAGACCTCGACAGGCGATTCTGTATCCTGCGGCGAGGGTGCCGGGGCATCATCGTCAATCTCCATGCTCTGCCTTCTCTACCCATTTGCGCATCTGGCCGGCGAGATAGGAGCGCGCTTGTGCGTACGCCCTGACCCGCGTCACTTCCGTTCCCGGTGCCCAACGCGCTGCGCGTTCGAATATGTCTGTCGCAATCGCGCGGAGTCTGTGTCGCCATAGCAGCCGATGGTTTTGACCAGCGGTCGCCATCGATATTTCATCCCAAAAGGGCCGATCGAAAAACTCGGCATCGACCGTTTGGTCGAATTGATCGATCCACGACTTGACCTTCTTCTTTGCAGCGTCGTCATCGAGCCGCATCTTCTCGGTGCCACCTTGAACGAGCGATATGAGCGCACGGCGGAGGTTCGCGCCAGCCTCGCCAGCCTCGTTCGCGCGGGTGTTCGCGACCTCGCCGATACGGTCGAGCGCGCCCTTGTCGCCGGTAGGGAGCTCCGATATGCGGCTGATGCGGACAGCGCGACGGTGGAGGCCCTCGGTCTTGCCTTCGCCGCGAACAAGCGCAGCGGCAACGATCGACAATCCGCTTACGTCGTCTTGCTCGAACCGTTCGGCCAACAACGGTCTTTTGATACGTTTGCTATCGAGCAACCTCGCCATTTCACGGTAGCCGAAGCCCGCTGCGGTTGGGGAGTGGCTAGCCGTGCCGTCCGCTTTGACAGGCGCCCATGGATCGTCGGTCAGACCCTTTCTCTGACCAGAAGCGACGCGGGCAGTTTTTGATCCAGCGCCGACTGCAACAAGATTGCCAATGCCGTTACGGCGTAGGCGAATACGGCGGCAAACTTCGACATAGAGTTCGTCAAGTTCTTCATAATTGAGAGATGTCATCCCGTCCCACGGGACGGTCCACAACAATTGGGTGCCTATACGGCGGTTGAGGCGAAGGTTAGCGTGAGCGACGAGCCGATCGACGTCGCGGTGAAACGCACTTCCAGCTCCGCCGGTGGGTCTGATGCCCAGCGTCATGCGGCTGGCGAAACCGCCATTCATCCTCGAGATTCCGTAATTTCCAGCTCCAAGAAAGCCTTCCGTCGTCTGCAACGTCACAAGAGAAAATAGCCAATCCTCATCTGTTGCGGAGGAAACTTGTTGCTGTTTTACATCGTGATTTCTGGAGGTGACAAGCATGTCAAGCAAGTCTGGCGTCGAAAATATCTTCTTGTATGCGGCAGGATCATTCCCGGGAACCAGCGGCGGCTGGAGCAGCGCCGGTTTGCTCCAGTCCTCGACGACCAGTTCCCACGCCTCCGGCTGGTCCGGGGTCAGGCCGTGCAGCAGGTCGCGCCACGCCTCTTCGCCCGTCGGTAGCCCGGTCTCCCCCGCATGGATCATCGCGAGCGCGGCGACCTGTACGGTGAAGGCGTGCCATGGCTCGCGCTGGTGCGGGCGCAGCGCGGGGAAGCTCCACGCCTCGCCCCGCGCCAGCGCGGCGAAGGCCGCGAACAGCGAACCGCGATGCGCACGGTCATCAGCGTCACGCCAGCCGATCATGCCCTTCCCCCTCGATCCGCAAGGAAGCCGCCTTGCCGCGGCGGGTCAAGCGACCGCGTCATCCGTTTCGGATCATTCCGCGAACAGCGCCGTGCCCGCGACCGCGATCGTCGGTACGGTGAGCGCGCGGTCGAGGTAGAGGTTGCGGGCCTCGCAGGAGGTTTCGGCCACCAGCAGGCAGCTGTGGCAGGCGGCGCCGCTGAGGGCGCGCTCGTCGGCGTGGGTGTCGGGGTCGTGTTCGGCGCAGATCGGGTCGCCCGAGCAGAGTGCGAGGCGGTCGAGCGCGCGTTCGGCGATCGCGCCCAGCCGGGGCAGCACCGCGACCAGCCCGCCCAGCGTCCCCTGCGATCCTGTCGAGGCGGTGTAGAGAAGCAGGCCGTAGCGCTCTCCCTCCTCGTCGACGATCGCGTACAGCCGCTCCTTTAATGCGGTGGCGGGATAGCCGCAGTCGAGCGCGATCTCCGTCATCAGCGCGTGGGCGAAGCCGTGGATGGCGTAATAGGCGAGGCGGGGAAAGTGGAGCCGGTCGGCATAGGCCTGATTGCCGCGCCACCGCTCCCAGCCGCGATAGAGAAGCTCCCCGCGCGCCGCCACCGCCGGGCGGGCGAGCCAGGCGCGGATCGCGGCAGGGTCGAAGCGCAGGAAGATGCCCTCGCCGCGCTGTTCGACCGCGGGGAGCCATTCAAGATCGGACGCGAGCGCGGCGCCCTCCACCGCGATGTGCAGGTCCTCCAGATCGCCGTCGATCGCGGTGGGCGCCGCCTCGAACCGGGTGAAGCCGTAGAGGCACGCGACCTCGCACAGGCGATGCACCGCGACGGCCGACGCGACGGGGGCGAGGCGGGGGCGGTCGCCGTCCCAGGCCGCGCGCGCAAGGGTGCGGGCGTGGAGGCGCGCGTCGGGGGCGTCCACGCCGATCTCCGCCAGCCCGGAGGCGAGCAGGTCGAACTCCGCCACCTTGGGCGCCCTGGCCAGCGTCTGTTGCCCGGCGGCGCGGACCTGCGCGATGCGTGCGACGACATCGGCATCGCTCCAGCCGTCGAGCGCGGCGCGCAGGCCGGGATTGGCGCGGCGGGCGATCGTCATCTCCGCTGCGGTCGCGACCCAGTCGATCGCGTCCCAATGCGCCTCGATCAGGCGGGTCAGATCGTCCTCCGCCGCGGGGAGCGAGATGACGGTCAGCACCTGCGGGAAATAGGCGTTGGTGGCGGTGCGGTTGAGGAAGCGGAGGTTCTCGCCGCATTCGGTAGGCTCGGGCGTGCGCAGCCAGGGGCGGCGACCGCCGCACTTGCCGAACCGCCCGTCGGCCTGCGCGTCGCGCAAAGACAGCGCCGCGCCGCACCCGCACACGATCCGCGTGGCGGACGGGTCGCCGGAGGTGCCGCGTTCCTCCATCCACAGCGGCTGGGTGCAGCGTTCGGTGGTGCCGCTGCCGACATGGACGGCATAACTCCAGTCGATGTCCTGCAGGTGCCCCTTGCGGCAGCCCGCGACGAAGCGGATCGGCGTCACCGCGATGCGGCGACCGTCGTCGTCGATCAGGTCGGTGCGGCCGCGCGGGTCGAGATCGCGCCAGCGCACCAGCCGGCGGCGACGGACCTCGCCCAGCTCATCCGCCTCGCGCGCGACGAACCAGGCGGGGAAGATGCGCGCCTCCACGCCCGCCGGCTCTCCGGTCCCGGTGCGCGCCTCGTCGTGCGCGGGCGGGGTGCGCAGCGTCAGGCGCTTGTCCTCCGCCAGGCGGCCGTTGGCGCGCAGCAGCGCCTCCAGCACCGCGACAGCGCGCGGCTCGGGCACGATGCGCCACGTGTCGCGCTCACGCATGTTCCACAGGTCGAGCCCGCCGATCACCACCGAGCGCGTCGGCAGGTCGACCATCGCGCCGGGGCCGAAGCCGATGACGAGTTGCGATTGGCGTAGCGTGATGCGCTTCGTCACAGCATGTCTCCTGCACCGGCGACGCGTTCGCCATCGGGGCCGCGCGGCCTCACCAGGACGCCGGGTTCGACGTCGCGCATGCTCCACGCCGCCTGAAAACGGCGGTGCGCGGCGGGCAGATTGTCGAGCGCGGGGTCGAGCGGGGGGTGGAGCAGCCGCTGCGGACGATCGGCGTAGCTGAAGCGCGCGCCGGCCGCGGTCTGATCGGCGGCGATCGCGATCCAGTCGTCGAGCAGCGCCCCGATCGTGGCGGCGAAGCGGTCGCGGCCGCCCTCCACGTCCGCGGGCGCGCGCTCGACGAGGTGACGGATCACCGCGGCGCGCGTCTCCGGCACCGTGGCCAGCGCGGTGACGGCGGCGGACGGGGTCAGCGCGGGATCGAGATGGCGTGCGATCGCCACCACCACCGCCGCGAGCGAGCGGTCGAGCGCGCGCGGCGACCAGGGGGTGACGCTGGTCGCCTCCACCGCGCGGTAGAAGGTGTCGTGGAAGTGGCCGAACTGCTCGAAATGCATCCGGTCGCGCGCACGGTGGACGTTCAGGATCGCGACGACGAGGCCGGGGCGCGCGGGGTTGCGGCCGACGCGGCTGGTCGCCTGGATATATTCGGCCGCGGTCTTGGGCTGGCCCTGCACCAGCATGAGTCCGAGCCGCTCGATATCGAGTCCGACCGAGATCATGTTGGTCGCCAGCGCGACGTCGACCGCGTCCTGCGCACCGAAATGCGTTTCCAGCCGCCGCTTGGCCGCGGCGACCTGATCGGTGGAGACGCGCGAGGTCAGCTCGACCGGCTCGCGCAAGTGACGGTCGCCGAACGGGCGGTCGACGGGTTCGAGGCGCCGGCGCCGCTCGCCGTAGCGGGAGAGGCGGGCGGCGACCTCGTCCTCGACGATGCGGCGGGCGCCGCCCAGCTCGCGCAGCGCGTTGAAGTAGCACAGCGCGGTCAGATAGGCGTCCGCGGCGTCACCGGCGCCTTCGTCGGCCAGTCCCTGCGCCGCGCCGAGCAGCGTCACCAGCGCCTGGAGGAAGACGAGCTTGGGCCCGCGCCCGGCTGCGGCGATGCCGACGTACCAGCGTGCCGGGTCGGCGGCGCTTTCGGGCCGCGTCAGCGCGAAGAAGCTGTCGCGGCGGTCGAGGCCGGGGGGCGGAAAGATGCGCGTCTCGTGCCGGTCGAAGAGCGCGCGGATCTGGTCGCGGGCGCGACGGACGGTGGCGGTGGAGGCGACGATCTTCGGCCGGACGCGGTGGCCGTCGAGCATGCGGGTGGCGAGGCGGTCGATCGCGGCTTCGTACAGGCCGGCGACGGTGCCGAGCGGACCCGAGATCAGGTGGAGCTCGTCCTGCACGACCAGGTCGGGCGGTGCGAGCCGGTGGCCGCCGTGGAGCGCGCGCCCGCGTCCCGGCTCCGCCGCGCCGTAGAAGCCGGCGTCGTCGGCGCGGTCGACATGCGCGAAGAAGGCACCCGCCTCGCCGTTCCACGGCAGCGCGGCGAACTTGTCGACCGTGGCGATCAGGAACGCGGGGAGGCGGCGGTAGATCGCCTGGTCGACGGTCACCACCGGCAGGGCGCGGTCGCCGGTGAAGGGGCAGGCGAGGCTGGTGCAGCGCAACTCCAGGTTGGTGGGGGCATCGGCATTCGGCACGCAGCGGAAGCTCTGCGGGGTGAAGGCGGTGCCGCACCACGGGCACGCCTTGATCGGGGCGGGGGCGCGGGTGTCGCGACCGCTGGTATAGGCGCGGACGC